>JALDYP010000026.1:0-39791 GCA_032153875.1 Methylophilus sp. | reverse complement strand
ATTCGAAGCGGAACTCTTCTTCTGTCAATTTAGCTGGCGCTTCTTTGGTTTTGCCTGTGTCTTTCAACACTTGTACCAAATTACCTTCAGTGGCTGCCAAGTCTTGCAACAGGTTAGGAGAAACAGTCAGGCGGTCGCAACCAGCCAGGGCAATCAGTTCGCCAGTGTTACGGAAAGAAGCACCCATCACAACAGTTTTATAACCATGCTCTTTATAATATTGGTAGATAGCACGTACGGAAACCACACCTGGGTCAGTTTCCTGTGTGTACTCAGTACCCGGGTTTTTAGCTTTGTACCAGTCAAGGATACGGCCAACGAATGGGGAAATCAGAAATACGCCAGCTTCAGCACATGCACGTGCCTGACCGAAACCGAATAACAATGTCAGGTTACACTGGATGCCTTCTTTTTCCAGTTGCTCACCGGCTTTGATGCCTTCCCATGTGGAAGCCAGCTTGATCAGTACACGATCTTTAGAGATACCTGAATCTTCGTACAATTTGATCAGTTTGCGGCCTTTAGCAATCATCGCATCGATGTTGAAAGACAAACGTGCATCAACTTCTGTAGAAATACGGCCTGGAACCACTTTAGTGATTTCAGCACCAATCAGCACTGCCAGTTTGTCGGCTGCATTTTCAATTTGTTGCTCTTTGGAACCGCCTTGTGCTTTTGCGTAAGCAATCGCTGTCTCGATCAGAGGTGCGTATTCAGGAATCTGGCTGGCCTTCAATACCAGAGATGGATTGGTAGTCGCGTCTACCGGTTTAACGCTTTTAATCGCTTCAACATCACCTGTGTCAGCCACAATAGTGGTGATCGCTTTCAACTGATCTAATAAATTTGCCATTCGTTTGCTCCTAAAATGCAATTATCGTTACGTATAGTTATACATAGAAACCTCTAATATTATAACTGAATTTAATCGAGTTAGTTAAGGGCTGTTTCAATAAGCGATTGAATGTGTGACGCCGAAAATATGCTCAGGCAAGGGGCATTTATTTGATTCAGATCATTGATTGCCGCTTGTAACCTACTGGCTTGATTACCATTTTGGCTTTTCATCGAAGCTGTTTTCGGGCACAATTATTCTTTTACACAAGTGTTCGATCAGTTTGGAATATGGGTTCTGTCACCTCTTTAAATAAAGAACAAAACAAGACTCGCTTCGCACAATTACCTGTTGACTGGTACCTCAATCCGGAAATTTATGCATTAGAGCAAGCACACTTGTTCTCGCTACATCCCCAATACGTTGGTCATGCGTGCATGACACCTAAAGCTGGTGATTACCGTACGCTGGAATGGATGCATAATGCGATGGCACTGGTGAATAACCGAGGCGAGCAGCAACTGGTCAGCAATATCTGCCGCCATCGTCAGGCCGTCATGCTTTCCGGTCAGGGCAATACGCAGCATATCGTATGCCCGCTCCATCGCTGGACTTATGACTTGAACGGCCAGCTACTTGGTGCACCCCACTTTGAGAAAAATCCTTGCTTGCACCTGGAGAACCAGCCACTGAGTGACTGGCAAGGCTTGTTGTTTAAAGCTACTCAGCCTTCTTTTAAAAGCAAGCCATTGCAGATTGCCGACACGCTCAAACAATTAGGTTGCAAGCAGGACTTTGATTTCACCGGTTATTATTTTGACCAGGCCATAGTTGATCACTATGATTTTAACTGGAAAACCTTTATTGAAGTCTACCTTGAAGACTACCACGTCGGCCCGTTCCATCCTGGCCTTAACCAGTTTGTTGATTGCGGTGAATTGAACTGGGAGTTTGGCGAACATTACAGTGTTCAAACCGTTGGCTACAAGCCATTGCCTGAATACAGCCTTTCTCCAACCTACAAAGCCTGGCAACAGGCGGTCACAGACTACCAGGCAGGCCAGGAACCAAAATACGGCGCAATCTGGTTTGTGCTTTACCCGTTCCTGATGATCGAGTGGTACCCGAATGTACTGGTGGTATCGCATATCATCCCGACCGGTGTCGATTCATGCAAAAACGTGGTTGAGTTTTACTATCCGGAAGATATCGCCCTGTTTGAGCGTGAGTATATCAACGCTCAACAAGCAGCCTATTTTGAAACCGCGATTGAAGACAACGAAATCTGCCAGCGCATGCAAGATGGCCGCAAAGCGTTGTATTTAACGGGTAAGGACGAGCGCGGACCTTACCAGCACCCGATGGAAACCGGTCTGGAACATTTTCATCAGTGGTATCGCACGCAAATAGAACCGCATCTATCTGCGTCAGCAGTGCGCTAGCCTAATCTTGCCGTCTTTTTCACACCCCAGGCATTGGTCACACCCACGACACTGGAAACTAGGTAGCCTCTGGATGCTGGTCGCCGGACTGGGCTTTGCCATCATGGGCGCATTCGTTAAAACCGGTGCGGCTCGCTTCAGCAGTACAGAATTAGTGTTTTACCGATCTTTATTTGGCTTTATCACTATCGCTGCCATGGTTTACTGGCAAGGCAAACCGCTGAAAAGTCCTATGCTTCGCAAGCAAATGAGCCGCGCTTTGATAGGTTTCACCGCCCTGCTGCTGTTCTTTTATGCCATTGCGCACTTGCCGCTGGCAACGGCAATTACCCTTAACTACACTTCCCCCCTGTTTCTGGCATTGTTTTCACCGTGGCTGCTTACTGCTGAACAACCTTTGTCGCGCTGGCAGCAAAACACCCTGAATGCATGTGTGATTATCGGATTTATTGGTGTGACATTATTGCTACAGCCAAGATGGGAACCAGATCTGTGGCTGACTGCAGGTGTAGGTTTGCTTTCAGGCATGGGCGCCGCGCTTGCGTATGTGCATGTCAAACAATTGGGAGTCAGTGGCGAGCCGGACTGGCGCACGGTATTCTATTTCACGCTGGTATGCAGTGTTGCAAGCGGCGCCCTGATGCTAAATACCGAGATCACGCCGTTACGCTGGCAGGATTTGCCGCTATTACTCGGGTTAGGTATCTCGGCAACTATCAGCCAGCTCGCCCTGACACGCGCTTACCGTACTGGTCATACATTGACTGTGGCTAGTCTGGCGTACAGTACTGTTGTATTTGCGACACTGATCGGCGTATTCTGGTGGGGGGAGCATTTATCCAGGCTGGAATACTGTGGCATGCTGCTGATCATGCTGAGCGGGATTATCAGCTCCCGCGCCAGCAGCACGCGCTCAGCCTAAGTTAGCAGCTTAAGGCTCAAGCAGGCCACAGCGCATAGCGATCAGCGCAATTTCTGCTGAATTCTGCGCGTTTAATTTTTGCTTGATATTGTATAAATGCGTGCCTACGGTACGAGGGCTTAAAAACAAAGTCTCTGCAATTTCATTGGTAGATTTTCCGCGCGCCAGCGACATAAACACCTCAAACTCACGCTCACTCAATACATCCACCGGGTTCTGTTCGCCGGATAGTTGCTGGATAGCCATCTGTTGCGCCACGCTGGCTTCAATATACTTTTTACCATTCGCCACACTGCGGATCGCCTTGATCAACTCTTCTGCCGCACTACGCTTGGTGACATAGCCCATCGCGCCTGCATTCAATACGCGTTTGGGATGCACAGAATCCTCATGTGCTGACAGCACCAGGATACGCGCGTGGTTATCCTTCGCAAGGATACGCTCTATCGCTTCCATGCCGCCAATGCCCGGCATGGTGATATCCATCACCACCACTTGCGGATGGTGCTCGACATAAGCACGAATGGCCGCTTCACCACTCTCGGCCTCGGCAATGACCTTGATATCCTGATCGGACTCAAGCAGCATTTTAAAGCCCATCCTCACCACTGCATGGTCATCTACCAGCATCACGCTAATCATACTCAGTCTTCCTTCTTGTTTTAAACCGATTGTACAGGCAACCGGATTTCCAATGCTGTTCCACCACCCGCTTCAGGTTCGGAAACGATTCTAAACTGGCCATGCAAGGCTTGCACGCGCTCGCGCATGCCTAACAAGCCAAAATGCCGGGTTTGATCGATGTCCTCCAGCGGCATGCCGACGCCATCATCATTAATCGTCAGCAGCAAGCTATCTTCACTTGAAACTATATGCACGTTAATCGCTTGCGCATCCGCGTGTTTGATCGCATTATTGACCGCCTCTTGCACGATACGGTAAATATTGATATTCACATTTTCACCCATAGGCTGGAACCGGCCGGAAACATGTAACTGTATGCTCAAGTCCGTATGCTGAGCCTGATAGCCAGCCACCATATCGCGCAAGGTTTCTATCAGCCCCATGTTATCCATCGCCGCCGGACGCAACTGGCGGATGATATTGTGCATGCCGTCGTAAATATGATTGGCGGCGGCGACTATGGTTTGCGCGCTGGCAGCGATATCCGGCGTTTTATCCTTGGTTTTATTTACAATCGCAACTGCAAAGGTCTTGATTGCGGTGACGTACTGCCCCAGCTCATCATGCAGTTCACGCGCCAGGCTGCGGCGTTCATCTTCAATATGTTGCTGGATCAGTTGCGTCAATTGTCGGTTCTGCTCCAGTTGCCGCTCGGCATCCAGTGAAACCGCCATCTGGTTAAGGCTAGCGCCTATGCGGTCAAACTCAGGCAATGAAAATCTCGGCAACCTGGTGGTTAAGTCACCCTGCTCTATCTGGTTGATTCCGCGCAAAATATGGTGCACGGGCCGTAAGGCATGGCTTAACAATCCGTACACCAGCAGGTTCAGCAGCACAAAAAAACCGGTTCCCATGACGATCAGCTGCAGAAAACCTGACCAGGCCTCACGGATAGAGCCTTCAGCGCTGGAAGTGATGATAAGGATGCCATAACGCACGCGGCGCGTGACCGTTTCCACTTTAGGTGAAACCAGTTTTACAAACCACTGCGGCGGATCGATTTCGGTTTTGAAAGTGGAACCTGGAGAAATATACAATGGCGTATTTGAATAGTCGTAAAGCTCGATACGGCTACTGCGCACATAGCCCAAAGATTTGAGAAAGTCCTGTAATACATAATGCGTAGGGCCCAGGCTGGGGTTCATGGCAGAACTGACAATAACGGTATCAAGCAACTGCACCGTCACCCGCATGGCTGCTTCCACACGCTCGCGTATACTGTCGCGCGTATCCCGCACCAACACTACGCCGGCAGCCACGAGGAAGGCCAGCGAAAGCATGGTTACCAACAGGTTTAGTCGAAAACGTAAACTCATTTTTATCAAGCACTCGGATATCGCGCTATTTAACCGTGATAGCCTGGTTTGTGACAGCGTAAAATCATTAAATAATCCCGGTTAGTCCTGACTCAAATCAATCAGTCTTTTATAGTCAGTTTATTCCACTCTTTTGGTTTTTCAGGATATTCAAGCGCCAGGTTCTCCAGAGTTTCCAGCAAAATCTGGGAAATCAATAGATTACGATTAGTTTTTGAATCTGCGGGAATCACATACCAGGGCGCATGATCTGTGGATGTTTGCTTTAGAGCCTGCTCGTAAGCCTGCATATACTTATCCCATAGCGCCCGTTCATCAAGATCCCTGGGATTGAATTTCCAGTTTTTTGTCGGATCATCCAGGCGTTCCTGCAAACGCTCTTTTTGTTCTTCTTTAGAGATATGTAAAAAACACTTGATGATGGTGGTGCCGGTTTCACTCAGCATGCGCTCGAAATCATTGATCTGCTGGTAACGTCGTTCCGCTTCAGCCTCATCTATCCAGTCATGCACTTTCACAATCAGCACATCTTCATAATGGCTGCGGTTAAAAATCACCACCTCGCCCTTGCGTGGCACCTGTGCATGCACCCGCCATAGATAATCATGTGCCAGATCTTCTTCACTTGGCGCTTTAAAGCTAGCCAGCCTGATGCCTAGGGGGTCACAGGCGCTGAACACCTGCTTGACAGTGCCATCTTTACCACTGGTATCCATACCTTGCAGGATCAAGAGCACTTTATGCTCGCCTTGCGCATGCAAAATATCCTGCCTGACATTGATCTGATGGGCTAATTCGAACAGGAAACTGGTATCGCTCTCCTTGCTGCCGGTGCGAGCCGTTTTATCATCCGGCTTGATTTTTTTAAGGGAGAATTTTTTCGGGTTAACGCGGTATTGTTCAAGCAAGGCCATGGCGCTCTACAAGTAATTGCAATACTGGCAAGTGTAACCCAGTTATTTTGGGTAGACGAGCATGCGTTTAAAAATGTCTGGGGAACAAGATGCGATCAACAGTGTAAAAACTGACCAAACCTTATTAGTAAATTTCTTACAGGCAACAAAAAGCCAGCTTCCGCTGGCTTTTTGTTTATTGCACTATTTTTACCTACTTAAGCTTTACCGGCGCGTTTACGCTCATGCTCCAGCAAGAAGCGCTTACGCAGACGTATCGTTTTTGGCGTGATTTCGACCAACTCGTCGTCGTCAATAAACTCTACAGCGCTTTCCAGGCTGATAGAAATAGGCGGCACCAGGCGCACAGCTTCATCGGTACCTGAAGCACGCACGTTGGTCAATTGTTTGCCTTTGATCGGGTTGACTACCAGGTCATTATCACGGCTATGGATACCGATGATCATGCCTTCATACAACCTGTCGCCCGGGCTGGAGAACATTTTGCCGCGGTCTTGCAGTTTCCACAGCGCATAAGCCACTGCTTCGCCCTGTTCAGCTGAAATCAGCACGCCGTTACGACGGCCTGGCATATCAGCTTTCACCGGCGCGTATTCGTCAAAAATATGTGCCATCAAGCCAGTACCACGCGTCAGGGTTAAGAACTCTCCCTGGAAACCAATCAGGCCGCGGGCTGGAATGCGGTATTCCAAACGTGTACGGCCATTACCGTCAGATTCCATATTTGACATCTCACCACGGCGGCGACCTAACTCCTCCATCACTGCACCCTGGTTTTCGTCTTCCAGGTCGACAGTCAGGATTTCATATGGCTCACATTTTTCGCCATTGATCTCCCGGAAAACCACACGAGGTTTACCCACTGCGATTTCAAAGCCTTCACGGCGCATGTTTTCCAGCAAAATAGTCAGGTGCAACTCACCACGGCCAGATACACGGAACACATCGGTGTCTTCGGTATCTTCAACGCGCAAGGCTACATTAACCAGTAATTCTTTAGTCAAACGATCACGGATCTGGCGTGAAGTGATGAATTTACCTTCAGTACCAGCCAAAGGTGAGGTGTTTACCATAAAGTCCATGGTCAGGGTTGGTTCATCTACTCCCAGATGCGGCAGACCAACAGGTTTGTCACGGTCACAGATAGTGAAGCCGATACCGATTTCTTCGATACCGGAAATAATGACGATATCACCGGCTTCCGCTTCTTCAACCGGCACGCGCTCCAGTCCTTTGAAACCTAATACCTGGTTGATACGGCCCTGTGCGATTTGTTCATCTTCACGCATCACTGCCACCACCTGGCCAGGTTTGATGCGGCCATTGGTCACACGGCCAACGCCCAGGCGGCCAGTGTATGTAGAATAATCCAATGCTGAAATCTGTAATTGCAATGGCGCATCACTGTCACCTTTAGGCGGCTCAACATGGCTCAAAATCGTGTCAAACAAGGCACGCATATTGTCTGAAGGTTTGCTCATGTCTAACGTGGCAAAACCATTCAGTGCTGATGCGTAAACTACTGGGAAATCCAGTTGCTCGTCAGTAGCGCCCAGGTTAGCGAACAAGTCAAATGTATGGTTGATCACCCAGTCAGGACGCGCGCTCGGGCGGTCAACTTTGTTGATGACTACGATTGGTTTTAAACCTAATGCCAAAGCCTTCTTGGTCACGAAGCGTGTTTGCGGCATTGGGCCATCAACAGCATCTACTAACAGCAAAACGCCATCTACCATACCCAATACGCGCTCTACCTCACCACCAAAGTCAGCATGACCCGGTGTGTCGACAATATTAATATGTGTGCCTTCATAGGTTAAGGCGGTGTTTTTTGCAAGAATAGTAATGCCACGTTCTTTTTCCAGATCGTTACTATCCATCACACGTTCAGTCACTGCCTGGTGTGAGGCAAAAGTACCTGACTGTTGAAGTAGCTTATCAACCATGGTGGTTTTACCGTGGTCAACGTGGGCGATAATTGCGATATTTCTAAGGTTGCGTGCCATGTGAACTGCCATCTGTTTGGAAAGGGCGCGATTTTAGCATAAATCACGTTAAATATTTGACTTTTAAAATAAAATGGCTATACTGCGCTCAACTTAAAACGCACTGGGCTGAAATCAATGCCTGACTGTTTTAAATTCATCGCCCTGACCCGTCGATAGCTCGTGAAATTTTGAGGCTATCATCTATAGAAGTTGTTTTTATGACAACTCTTCTTTTATCGGTTAGTGGCTATGCCTAGCGCCGGTAAAAGCGATTCATCTCCATATTTGCTTTGGCTTACTTTAATTGATTTAGCACACTATTTATTTATTAGTGCTGACATTGGTTAGCTTTGCTTTTTTGCTTTGCTTTAATTTGCTTTACTTGCGCCCTTTTTAATTGTTTACGAAAGGGACATTCCTTGTCTTTTGCAGATTTAAATCTAGACCCATCCATTTTGCGTGCATTGACCGATGCAGGCTATGAGAACCCTACACCCATCCAGGCTCAATCTATTCCTGAAGCCCTGCAAGGCCGTGACATTATGGCCTCTGCCCAGACCGGCACCGGTAAAACAGCAGCATTTACACTGCCAGCATTAAACTTATTGGCAACCCAGCATCCAGTACGCAGCCGTGGCCCGCGCATCCTGGTATTGACCCCTACCCGTGAATTAGCTGCACAAGTGAACGAAGCAGCCCGTAAATACGGTAAATTCCTGCGCGCACGTTGTGTGAGCATTGTCGGTGGCATGCCTTACCCACTGCAAAACAAATTGCTGTCACAACCGTTGGATATCCTGGTGGCAACCCCAGGCCGTTTCATTGACCACCTTGAGCGTGGCCGTATTGATTTGAGCCGTTTGCAAATGCTGGTACTGGACGAAGCCGACCGCATGCTGGACATGGGTTTTATGCCTGATGTTGAGAAAATTTGTGCTGCATTGCCAGCTGAGCGTCAAACATTGCTGTTCTCAGCAACGTTAGATGGCATCATGGATATCGGCAAACGCTTCCTGAACAACCCACTGACAATTCAAGTCGCTGGTCAAAAAGAGCAACATGCCAACATCGAACAGCGTCTGCATTTTGTAGATGACATGAACCACAAAAACAAACTGCTGGAGCATCTGCTGATTGCACCAGATGTTAACCAGGCAATTATTTTCACCAGCACCAAACGTCATGCCGATTTACTGGCTGAAGACTTGTATGCAGCCGGTCACAGCACCGCTGCCTTGCACGGTGACATGACCCAAGGTGCACGCAACCGTACCCTGACCAAACTGCGTCATGGCGATGTTAAAGTGCTGGTTGCTACCGATGTCGCTGCGCGTGGCATTGACGTACATGGCATTACCCACGTAATCAATTACGATCTGCCAAAATTTGCTGAAGACTACGTGCACCGCATCGGCCGTACCGGCCGTGCAAATAACTCAGGCATTGCGATCTCCTTTGCTTCAAACACTGACCGTCACCTGTTGCGCAAGATTGAGCAATACACTGGCCATAAATTCCAGCCTGCTGTGATCGCCGGTTTTGAACCTAAACGTGCTGTGCGTATGGATGACGGTGATGGCAAACGTGGCAATGGTGGCAAACGCCATGGCAGCAGCAATGGCCGTCCACAAAGCAAAGGTGGCTTCCGCGGCAACAGCCGTGATGGTGGCCGCGATAGCAGAGATGGTCGCGACAACCGCGAATTCCGTGGCAACCGCGAAAACAGTTCTTTTGGTGACCGCGTCATGCGTGAAGGCCAAAACAATGCGGGCCGTAATTCACGCACTGGCGAACAACGCTCAAGCGAGCAAAGAAATGACAGGGAAGTCAATGGTAATAGCAAAAGCTACACCAAAGACACGGACTTTCAATTTGCCCGCGCATTGACCGAAGAATTTGGTCAGCGCCGCCCGCGTTCAAGTTCCGGCAACCCGTCTGCCAAACCTCAGGAGCGCTTTGGCAATCCTAACGGCGGCAATGGTGGTAACCGTGGCGCAAACAAGCCACGCGCAGGTGGCGGCAAGCCATTTGGTGAAGCTGGTGGTATCAAACGTCCACGTTCATTTGCATAAGCAGACATATGTCAGAGCAAAATACTGTTGATATGAGTGCACCTGTAGATTCTCCGCTGGCCGACTCTCTACCATCCGTAGATTTCAGGTCTTTGGGTTTGGCCGAGCCGTTGTTAAAAGCCATTGAAGAATCAGGCTACACGACGCCAACGCCAATCCAGGCCCAGGCTATTCCTTTAGCGCTTGAGCGCAAAGACCTGATGGCAGGTGCACAAACTGGCACAGGAAAAACGGCAGCGTTTTCGCTCCCGATTTTGCATACATTGCTGCCTCACGCGAGTACCAGCACCTCCCCGGCAAAACATCCGATCCGGGCACTGGTGCTGGCACCAACGCGAGAGCTGGCAATCCAGGTGTATGACAATATTAAAACTTACGCCAAACATACCTCCCTGCGCAGCCTGGTGGTATACGGTGGCGTAGATATCAAGACACAAACGCCGATTCTGAAAACCGGTGTTGAAATCCTGGTCGCCACGCCTGGTCGTTTGCTTGACCACGTTGAACAAAAAACACTGTCTTTGAGCCAGGTGCAATTTCTGGTTCTGGATGAAGCCGACCGTATGCTGGATATGGGCTTTATGCCTGACCTCAAGCGTATATTGGCTTTGTTGCCGAAACAGCGCCAGAACCTGATGTTCTCAGCCACGTTTTCGGATGATATTAAGCGTTTAGCCGATGCTTTTCTGAATAAACCGACATTGATAGAAGTGGCGCGCAGCAATGCCACCAATGACAATGTGGAGCAAAAAGCCTTTCTGGTTAACACAGATAAAAAACAGCGTTTCCTGGTGCAGCTACTGAAACAATATGCCAGCCAGCAAGTGATTATTTTCACCAAGACCAAGTTGTCAGCCAGCAAGTTGGCACGCGCTTTGGAACGTGATGAGATCCCGTGCAGCGCCATTCACGGCGACAAGTCACAAAAAGAACGTATTGAGGCACTGGATGCATTCAAGGCTGGTAGTATTCATGCCCTGGTCGCCACCGACGTGGCTGCGCGTGGCCTGGATATCAGTGACTTGCCATTGGTGATCAATTATGAAATCTCTACTTCACCTGAAGACTATGTGCACAGGATTGGCCGTACAGGCCGCGCTGGCGCTAAAGGGATCGCGATCTCGCTGATAGATGAGGAAGAAACCAAGTACTTCGATGAGATCGAAAAGCTGATTAAAAAGCAGATTCCGAAAGAGAAAGCGGTTACCAGCAGCACATCTGATTACAAATCTGGTCAATCATCCAGTCAGCGTACATCTGGTTCACGCGCTGCTGGTCAACGTTCATCAAAATCCAAAAATGCTGATGACGCCTGGTTTTACCAGCCTTACGAATCGACTGGTTATGTTGAATCGACCAAACCAACGGTTGCCCCAACCACCAAGCCATCATCAGCCAAGCGCAAAGTGGTTGCTGCGCTGCTAGGTGGCTTCGGTTTCAAGGCAACGCCAAAAGCTAAAGCACGTCCTGTTGAAAATAAACGGCAGAATACTGGCAAAGCCCGTCACAAAGAGGGTTCAGAGCAAGCGGCCTCACCAGAAGTCGAAAGTTCCCAGTCATAATAAAAAGCCCCGTGAAAACGGGGCTTTTTTGTCTTTTTAAAACGTGTGCACTTTAACCTTCGCGATTCCGCATAAAGTCAGCTACACCATATAGCTGGTTAGCCATGTGCCGGATTAGGCTCTCTTCAAACTGGCACTGGTGCATGGCTTTAATCATGCAATACATCCATTGATCCCGCTCTGACTCACCAATGGTGAACGGCATATGACGCGCGCGTAGACGAGGATGACCGTATCGCTCGATATAAAGCTGTGGCCCACCTGTCCAGCCCATAAAAAACATGAATAACTTCTCACGGGTTTCGGTCAGATCCTGCGGATGCAAAGCGAGTAATCCTACTGCTTTAGAATCGGTTTCCATAATGTCATAAAAAGTCTCAACCAGCAGGCGAATATTTTCTGTGCCCCTCTGAGCGCCGCCCAGCCACTCATACAAAGATTGCTTTGCTGCATTTGGCTCTTGAATATCAGTTAATACCATGGTTTGTTAGCCGGCTACTTTTGGTGTTACCAGGGCTGCTGCCTGTTTGGCATGCTCCCGTGCCAACTCGGTATTTTCTGCAGTCGCCAATGCCACACCCATGCGTCTGCGGATAAAGGATTCTGGCTTACCGAATAAACGAATTTCGCTATCAGGCACTGACATGGCTGCTTCCAGGCCATGAAACTCAAGGGCAGTAGCATCTGCACCACCATAAATCACAGCACTGGCACCGGCTTCACGTTGTGCCACATCAACCGGCAAACCAAGAATGGCTCTGGCGTGCAGTTCAAACTCGTTCAAGCGCTGGGTGCACATGGTGACCATGCCGGTATCATGCGGGCGCGGGCTGACTTCAGAGAACCACACCTGCTCGCCTTTGACAAATAGCTCAACTCCAAACAAGCCCTGGCCGCCCAAAGCATCGGTAACTTTCCTGGCGACTTCCTGCGCATTTTCCAGCGCTTTGGGATGCATGGCTTGGGGCTGCCAGCTTTCAACGTAATCCCCCTGCTTCTGCACATGCCCGATTGGCGCACAGAAATAGGTTTTAACCTGCCCTGTGGCATCTTTTGCGCGTACTGTCAGCAAAGTGATTTCGTAATCAAAATTAATCTGGCCCTCTACAATCACTACTCCCTGGTTCACACGTCCACCGCTGGCTGCGTACTCCCAGGCAGTTTTCACCTCGCTGACCTGGGTAATGCGTGATTGCCCTTTACCAGAAGAGGACATGGTAGGTTTGATAAAACAAGGGTAGCCAATACCTGCATCAATTGCGGCTTGCAATTCTGCTTCGGAGCGCGCAAATGCATAGGGAGAAGTCGGCAAACCTAACTCTTCAGCAGCCAGGCGGCGGATGCCTTCGCGGTTCATGGTCAGCTGTACTGCGCGTACTGTAGGCACGACGGTCACGCCAGAAGCTTCAATTTCCGCCAGCGCTTCTGTGTTCAGTGCTTCAATCTCGGGCACGATAAAGTGTGGCTTCACCTGGTTCACCAACGCGTTTAACGCATCGGCATCGGTCATGTCGATGGTATAAGTATGATGCGCTACCTGATGACCAGGCGCGTTCTCATAACGGTCTACAGCAATCACCTCTACCCCTAAACGCTGCAAGGCAATAATCACCTCTTTGCCAAGCTCACCGCTGCCTAACAGCATGACTTTGGTCGCGTTTGCGCTTAATGGGGTCCCGATCATTGTTACACTCCGATGTAAAAGTGCAATTCTACCATGTGCGATTTATATGGCAGCTTGTTAGTATTCATTTAAAGCAAATGCCAGATGGAATTTTAAGAGGTACTGCATAAAAAAAGACCTTGCATCGCAAGGTCTTGTAGAAAAGTCATTTGAAGTAAATCTTATATCAGATCAGACCGAAATTCCGTGTTTATCCATGCGGTAACGCATGGTCATACGCGTGATTCCTAATATACGCGCTGCTTTTGAAACATTATTACGCGCTTGTTCCAATGCATTTAACAGCATGGCTTTTTCAGCATCATCCAGTGTTAATTGCGCTTCATTGCTGGCAGATGAACTCACTGATTGATGGCCGATCTGGGGCAGCCCCAGATCATGCTCTGAAATGACTGCTTGCGTGCACATCAGCACCGCACGGCTGATCTGGTGGCGCATTTCGCGCACATTCCCCGGCCAGCGGTATTGCTGGATGGCGATCAGTGCGGTCGAACTGAACTCATGGAAGGGTAATGCATAACGCTTTTCCGTCATTTGCCTGAAGTAGTTGGCTAGTAACATCACGTCCTGACCTCGGTCGCGCAATGGCGGCATCTGCATGGTAATCACGTTCAGGCGGTAGTAAAGGTCTGAACGGAAACGGCCTTCATTAGACATCTGGTACAAATCGCGATTAGTCGCTGCGATAATACGTGCATGCACCGGGCGTTCTTTGGTTGAACCCAAACGGCGGACCATACGTCTTTCAAGTACATTCAGCAGTTTGGCCTGTAAACCAAGTGGTAACTCGCCGATTTCATCCAGAAACAAGGTGCCGTCTTCGGCTGACTCAATCAGGCCTGGCCTGGAGGTGACTGCATTAGTGAAAGCACCCTTCTCATTGCCGAACAACTCGCTTTCGATCAGTTCTGCAGGTAACGAAGCACAATCCACATGCACGAAAGGCTTGTCATGATTAACGCAACTGGCATGCAGATAACGTGCAACCACATCTTTACCGGTACCGGTTTCCCCTGTGATTAACACGGTAGGTTGTGCTGCATCGCTGAGTGCACTCAATTGGGCAATACGTGTGATTTGCTGGCGCACACTTTGCATGGCGGCGCTCTCGCCTATCAATTGCACAGATTCATTGGCAACCGTGTCACGTTGCCGTGAGTAATCGAGGCTGGTCTGCAAGTCTGTTGTTTTTTCATTCTTTTGAATAATCAGCAACAGTTCTTCAAGATCAATTGGTTTTTTCAGGTAATCAATCGCGCCTAACTTAATGGCATTCACTGCATCAGTCACATCACCAAACGCCGTCATGACAATGGTATTGATATTTTTTGCTACGAAGTCAGACAATAAATCCAGGCCATTGCCATCCGGTAAACGCATATCGAGTAAGACGATATCCGGCTCAAACTGCTTAACAAGCGACCTGGCATCATTCAGGGACTCTGCGTGCTCACACTCAAAGCCGGCTTTCTGCAAACGCTTAACAACCGCGCGGGCAAAAAGCGCTTCATCTTCCACCAACAAAATTTTCTTTTTGAAAGGTATCAGAATTGATTTATCCGTAGATGATGAAATTTGTGAGAGCACGCATCCTCCTTATTATTGTATTTTTAGTCTTTATCGTAACTGGCTAACGATTGCTTAGGTTTGAATTCATATCGCAAGCCAATCCAGCCGGCACGTGGTGCTCCTGGCAACAGGCTTAACACTTTGCTTTCTTCACCAAAGGTACCACTCGCATCAAACAGGCTCTCTGCAAGACGACCCGCAATGTAATAGTCTTTGTCAAAGATGTTGGTTGCTTTGGCAAACAGCTTCCAGCCATTACCGAAATTGTACTGGCTGTCCAGGTTGACGATAAAATACCCACCGATTTTGCCGCGTCCGGTAGCGCAATCGTCACCGCCGTTACAAGCGGCCGCATTGGTCTGGTGGCTGTTATTCTCGTTACCCAGTACGTATTGGTTAGAGTAGCCAATCACATTGGTTCCCACATTCCAGTTCGGTGTAACAGCATATTGACCACGTAATTTCAGCTGATGCTGTGGGATTGCTGGAATTCTGTCGCCAGAACGTGCTGTGTAAACACCATCCGTGGTCACACCAGTTGAGTTAGATCCATTCACGAACTCAACATCGGTATCGTAAGTCGCATGTACAAAGCTGTATGAAGCGCTCCATTTAAACTTCTCGATAAAACCATTGAGGCCCATATCGATTCCCTGACGCTTTGTTCTACCGACGTTCTTGAAATAACCAGCCCCGGTCTGGGAGTTGGCTGCTGTAAATTGAATATCATCATGGTTAACTGCATGATAGACACCTGCATTCCAATTGATGTAATCCGTCAATTGGCCACGGCCACCAAACTCATAAGTTTTTGCAACCACTTGGTTCAAAGGCGGATCATCGGCCAATGCGGCTGGCAACAAACATGGGGAAGCAGGGTTTGAGCAGCCAACCTCAATCGCAGTCGGTGCGCGACTGGATTCGCTGTAAGACGTATAAACGGTCAGTGCCTTAGTCGGGGTATAAGTAAGCCCTACGGTTGGATTCAGTCGTGTGTAACTGTCTTTGGCTGTCAAGCTATTGAAGTTATTGGCGGCTGATGCAGGACCACGCAAAGTATCGGTGTTGTCAATACGTGTGAAATTCCAGCTAGCACCAGCATTCAGGTGCCAGAATTCATTCAGCGACAGTGTGTCAGTAGCAAATAAACGCGCAGTGTATTGCTTGCCTGTCAGGCCGACGGTTTGACGCTGACCCAAAGCGCCGGGACCATCCAAAACCGGTGCCCTAGTACCGTCGAATACCGGATCACTCTCTCCAACGCCAACAACAGTTCCTTCGGTGTCGCCGATATTAATCTGTTCGGATTGTTTAAAACGAATGAGGCTGTAATCATAACCAGCACCAACAACGAATTGATTTTCCTTACCAAGAAAATCTTGATTGAAAGTGGCCTGCCCTGTAGCGCCATATGTATTCTGGCTTGTATGTGTGTTATTCATGACAGCGCCAATCAACTCACAATCACCGCCGCCTGGTGTACAGCTAACACCTGGGTACCCTGTTAAAGTACCGCCTTCGTCAACTTCACCTTCATAACCGTCACCATTTTTAGTTCTGCGGTTGGATTTTTTGTAGTAAACATTACCAGACAACATAGTGTCACTGCTCAACCAATGACTACCATTCAATGCCAGAAAGTGTGAATAGTTGTTAGTTGCATCCGGACGTGTATGGATCTGGTCACGATCCCCGCTCAACAGGTATTCAGGCGTCAAACCATTACCGATCAATTTGTTATCCGCACCAATATAAGTCAGATCCAGCTTGGTGGTTTCGCTTTGCCAGCCTGTTTTGGCGAATAGCTGGTTCACATGTGACGGAGAGTATTTTCTCCAGCCATCTTCAGTCGTATGCTGGAAGCCGATCATGTAATCGACTGAACCATCTTTGGAAACACCGCCGTATTCAGCCAGAGCACGTTGACGGCCCCAGGAGCCTGCTTCGTATTCAAGCGCAGCACCCTGGTTATTGCGTCCGCTCTTGGTCTGGATAGCAATCGCGCCACCCAAGGTATTCAAACCATATAAAGGGTTTGAGCCCGGAATCAGCTGCATATCACCAATGGCAAAGCTGGGAATCTTGTCCCAGGAAGTCACATCGCCGAACGGCTCGTTGATGCGTACACCATCAATATAAGTTGAGAGCCCTTGTGGATTGCCTAACAACGAAGAAGCAGAATAGCCCCGGAAATTAATTTCCGGTTGCCAGGGGTTACCACCCAGCTCTGTCACTGTCACGCCTTGCATATTGTTATTCATGTAATCAGCGATCGAAACACCAACCTGATTATTAATAGCCGCCGGGTTAGCCATCTGGATATTGGCTGGCACTTTGTGCAGGGGTAAACCAATGCCTTTAAGTGGTGTAGCACTAAATACTTCAACTTTTTGAAGATTTAATGTCTCATCAGCCTTCACCATGGCGGTTTGTGCTGCGTATGCAGACACTATGGCAAGCAGTAGCGGCTTGACAGTAGTTTTATTCATATGAGGTATCCTTTTCCCGAGAATATTAATTTTAACTTTTTATAAAAAGCATATTCCCAAATGCAATTAGTGTTCCGCAATTGCAGTAAAGAAAAAGACATTTAAAATCAATATGGTAAAAATTGAATGGTGTATAACAACCATAAAATTGGCTGTAAATAACCAATTTTATGGTTGTTATTGGTTGCAAGCAACCAGTTTTTTTATGAAGTTTGTAGTGGTTGCAATGTGATTTCCAAGCCATAAGCATTACGACCAGGCTGCCAGACGGCATCCACTGCGAGTGAAGTAAGTGAAACGAGAGTTGGGAATTGTGTATCTGAAGAAGTCACTTGCACCACGGGATAAAAAGCACGCTGCCATGGCGGAATCGCCAGCATCTGAAAAATAACTTTTAATTCCCTGCGTGGACGTTTGGCATCTGGCTGTAAGGTCTCACCGCCAGACCTCGGTAGTAACATTAACTCAAGGCTATCGAGTTTAGGCATGACTTGCCCGTAACGTCTGTGCAAGGTAATCGCGGCAGGATTGACGCCTAGAAGTGCAAGCGCGATGCCTC
The DNA here is from genome assembly GCA_032153875.1 of Methylophilus sp. Lineage (GTDB taxonomy): Bacteria > Pseudomonadota > Gammaproteobacteria > Burkholderiales > Methylophilaceae > Methylophilus. The sequence goes on along the minus strand of JALDYP010000026.1, from coordinate 21,755 downwards.
GCCCCTTACTGACTTTAAAATGTACCTGCCAGTCACCCCAAATTTGACTTTTACCACCCTGCCATACCAAAGGAGTTTTAGGTAATGCCGTTGGCTTGCCAACACAATAAAGGCGCTGTTGATAGTGATGCAAATATGCGACACGCTTGCCGGCCTGGCCGTGTAAAGGCAGATGCAAATAACGATGCGGTTTTACGGTTGATAATTGTTGCCAGTAATCCTGCAACTGTTCTGTGTTCGGCATGCGCAGATCAAACTGCTGAAACCAGTAGCGCAACATGTTTTTTGCGCGTACATCGCCCAGCAGCCTCAGTCTTTGTATATCGACAGACTGCCCTAACCACTCCTCCCGTACGTCGCATGCAGAGATATCCTGAGTGGCTAGCGTATCCAGCAAAACTTGCGCTTCAGCCATGTGGTTGGCGCTACGTGACAAAGCACTATCTAATTGCGGATAACGTTCTCGCAACACAGGCATTGCCGTCTGACGCATAAAATTACGGTCATAACTGATGTCTGTGTTACTTTCGTCTTCCACCCACACGCACTGCAGTTCGTTTGCGAGTTCTAGAATATCTGTCTTTTTTGCCTGCAATAAAGGTCTGAGCAGAAAGCGAGCTGCATCCCACTCACTCATGGCGGACAGGCCTTTCACGCCGGCGCCGCGTACTAGCTGCAAAAGCAGAGTTTCGCTTTGATCCTGCAGATGATGCGCAGTCACAATGGCATGTGCATTCAGCTGCTGCCGTTGAAGCTCCAGCGCTTCATAACGGGCTTCTCGCGCTGTAGCTTCAATACCATGCCCACTGCGAGGGTCCACGTGTACTTTCTCGGCATAGAATGGTACACCTATTTCTTTACACACCCGCTCGCATGCGCTTAGCCAGTCATCAGCATGTGGGCTCAAGCCGTGATGAATATGCATAGCAGAAAGCGTAAATGATCGCTCCGAAGAAAGCTTCGCCAAGGTATGCAGTAAAACAATGGAGTCAACACCGCCACTTAGCGCAAGTAGCAGATGTGGATGTGTTGTTGTGTTTTTTTGTGCAGCCAGAAAAGAGGCAACGCTCTTTTCCAGCTTTGCAGAGACAGCGGATGCAGCGTTATTTGTCACTGTTTATTTGTCAGTGGCGGCTTTAAATTTACCGTAGCTCATCAAGCGCTGGTAACGGGTTTCCAGCAGTTGCGGTATTTTTTTGGATTGCAGCGTTTTGAGCTGCTGGGCGATGGTCTGGCCAATACGTTCCATCATTTCCTCATAGTTACGGTGCGCGCCGCCTAATGGCTCGCTCACAATGGTATCGATCAGGCCCAGTGATTTCAGGCGGTCAGCAGTAATACCCAATGTTTCGGCTGCATCTGAGGCTTTGCTGGCACTTTTCCAAAGAATGGACGCACAACCTTCAGGTGAAATTACTGAGTAAGTCGAATACTGCAACATGTTCAAATGGTCGACCACACCTAGTGCCAGGGCACCACCAGAACCACCCTCGCCGATCACGATGCCGATAATAGGTGTTTTCAGTTCCGCCATTACATACAGGTTGCGCGCAATCGCTTCGGATTGTCCACGCTCTTCTGCGCCGATACCCGGGTAAGCTCCCGGAGTATCGATCAGCGTGATGATAGGCATATGAAATTTTTCGGCTAAGCGGAACAAGCGCAAGGCTTTGCGGTAGCCTTCCGGGCGTGGCATACCAAAATTACGGTATTGGCGTTCTTTAATATCGCGGCCTTTTTGATGGCCGATCACCATCACCGGGATGCCTTTGAAGCGGGCTGTGCCGCCGACAATAGCAGGGTCATCAGAAAAAGCACGGTCACCGTGCAACTCCTGGAAATCCGTAAACAGGGCACTGATGTAATCCATCGTGTAAGGACGCTGTGGATGACGGGCGACTTGCGAGATCTGCCAGGCAGTCAGGTTTTGGTAGGTGTCTTGCAGCAACTTGTTATTTTTCTTTTGCAACAAATCCAGTTCTTTGGAAATATCCAGCGAATCATGCTCGTCATGAGATGACTGCAGCGCTTCAATACGCTTTTCAAGTCCGGCAATCGGTTGCTCGAAATCAAGATAAGTCAGTTTACTAGGCGTCAAACGTTTGGCACTCATTATGAATTCTTTAGTTAAAAAGTTCAGGCATTATAAAGGATTTTGACATTTTCTTTTGACAACCAGCCCTGTAAATTCAACAGCAGGTCATCGTGCAGCACCACTTGCCAGTCTTCGCCCAGCATTAGGCTGACCTGTGCAGACTGGTTATGGTAATCCACTTTGATCGGGCAACGCTTTTGCTCTTCATTGGCATAACGATAAGGCGTCAGTACCGTCATCAATCGTTGCAAGTCGGATTGGCCATTGCAGCTAAGTGTCAGCATCTGCGCAAACCTGTTACGCACGGCGGCAAGGTCATATAACTTTCTGGCGCTGACACGAATACCGCCGGAAAACTCGTCGTTTGAAATACGCCCTTCAACGATCAATAGCTGGTCTTCCTTGATCCACTGCGCGTGCTGCATCAGCAGTTCAGAGCCGACCACTACATCGGTACGACCAACTGCATCATCCAGGGTGACGATAGCCATTTTGCCGCGCTGGGTCATACGTACCCGCACGCCCATCACCACACCCGCGAGCAGCTTGGGTTCATTTTGTGGGGTCAGTTCGCTCAGGTTACCTCGAATAAAAGGGCCTAATTGTGATTTATAGCTTAAGTAAGGATGACCGCTGAGGTAGAAACCTAACGCCGATTTTTCTTCCTGCAAAGCCTGCTCAGGGCTCCAGGCGGTTACCTCAGGTAGTTGATGTTGCGTCTCTACCACACCACCAAACAGGCAATCTTGTCCGGCATGCGCAGCGCGTTGCTCAGCCGCGCTGATAGCGCCATCCAGACCAGCCAGCAATGCTGCCCGGTTAGGCTCAATCTTGTCGAAAGCACCTGCCCGGATCAGCGACTCCATCACCCGCCGGTTCACTTTACGCAAATCGAGGCGCTGGCAAAAATCAAAAATATCCTTAAACGGTCCATCTGTCTCGCGCGCAGCCACAATCAAATCAATCGCCGCGCCGCCTGTACCTTTGATAGCACCCAAGCCATATAGAATCTGCTGTGCGCTCATAGGCTTGAATTGATAAATACTGGCGTTTACGTCAGGTGGCAACACATCTACGTGGTTGCCGCCACAGTCATCAAAAAACGTATGCACATTATCGGTATTGTTCATGTCAGCAGACATGGTCGCAGCCAGAAACGCAGCGGGATAATGCGCTTTCAGGTATGCGGTATGGTAAGCAACCAATGCATAAGCGGCGGCATGCGACTTGTTAAAGCCATAGCCAGCAAACTTTTCCAGCAAGTCAAACAGATCGTTCGATTGCTGCAGGGTCAATCCATTTTTAAGGGCGCCTTCATTAAAGATTTCGCGCTGTTTGACCATCTCTTCAGGTTTTTTCTTACCCATGGCGCGCCGCAGCAAGTCAGCGCCACCCAGGCTAAACCCGGCCACCACCTGCGCAATCTGCATCACCTGTTCCTGATACACGGCAATCCCATAGGTTTCTTTCAGGATAGACTCGGTAGAAGCATGCGGATATTCCACACGCTGCGTACCGTGCTTGCGCCGGCAGAAATCGGGAATCAGGTCCATAGGACCAGGACGGTAAAGCGCCACCAGTGCGATAATATCTTCAAACAGGTCAGGCTTGGCCTGTTTCAGCATATCTTTCATGCCGCGAGATTCCAGCTGGAATACTGCCGTGGTATTCGCCGTTTTCAATAAATGGTAACTACGCTTGTCATCCAGCGGGATAGTTTCAAAACTTAGCGGTGGCAATTCCTCTTGCGCGCGCTGAGCGTTGGCATTTTCTAAAGCCATATTGAGGATGGTCAACGTACGCAAGCCTAAGAAGTCGAACTTGACCAGGCCCACCGCTTCAACGTCATCTTTGTCATACTGGCTGACCAGGCTATCGCCGTTAGGCTGGCAGTAAACTGGGGAAAAGTCTGAAATTTTGCCTGGCGCAATCAAGACACCACCGGCGTGCATACCGATATTTCGCACCAACCCTTCTAGACGCAGCGCTAAAGAAAGTAATTCTGCGACCTCTTCTTCTTTTTCACGTCGCTCTTTTAACTGCGGCTCTTTCTCCAGTGCAGATTCCAGGGTGATACCGAGCTCCAGCGGAATCAGTTTGGCGATGCCATCCACAAAATTAAATGGCAGATCCAGCACGCGGCCAACATCGCGGATCACCGCTTTGGCCGCCATGGTACCGAAGGTAGCGATTTGTGAGACTGATGCAAGGCCATATTTGTTTTTAACGTAATCGATGACGCGATCGCGCCCTTCCTGGCAGAAGTCGATATCGAAGTCGGGCATGGAAACCCGCTCAGGATTGAGGAAACGCTCAAACAGCAGGTTGTATTTCAGCGGATCAAGGTCGGTAATGCCGAGACTATAGGCAACTAAGGAGCCTGCACCAGAACCCCGGCCAGGCCCGACCGGCACGCCGTTATTTTTAGACCAATTGATAAAATCGGCCACGATCAGGAAGTAGCCGGGGAAACCCATCTGGATAATGATGCCGCACTCAAACTGCAGCCGTTCCTCATATTCAGCGCGTTTCTGTTCGCGCTTTGCCTCATCGGGATAGAGGTAAAGCAACCGTCTTTCCAATCCCTGTTTGGACTGGTCGATTAAAAAGGCATCCAGGCTTTCACCATTGGGTGTCGGGAAGTCCGGCAAATAACTCTTACCAAGCGTCAGTGCCAGGTTGCAGCGCTTGGCGATCTCTACCGCGTTTTGCAGCACAATCGGCATATCTGCAAACAATGCCTGCATTTCTGCCTGGTTTTTTACATATTGTGAAGCGACGAAACGCTTAGGCCTGCGCTTATCCGCCAGCACATAGCCTTCAGCAATACAGGTACGTGCTTCGTGCGCCATGAAATCATCAGGGGTTTGAAACTGGATAGGATGCGTCGCCACCAAAGGCAAATCGAGTTGCTGCGCAATGGCGGCTGTCTGCTGTATCAATTGTTCCTGGGCACGCGACTCCTGGCTACCCGCATCATGCACGCGTTGCACTTCCAGATAATAGCGCCCATGGAACAGCTGAGCCCAATGCCTGGCGGATTGCAAAGCGAGCGCCTGGTTACCCGCCTGTAAAGCCTGGCCGATATCTCCGGCATTGAAACCTGACAACATCAGCAGGCCGGCGTTTTTCTCTTCCAGCCACTCGGGTTTTAATTCTGCACGCTCGCGATACTGGTTCTCAAGATAAGCCTGGCTCAACAGCTCGCACAGATTGCGGTAGCCTTGCGCGCTTTGTACCAGCAGCAACATCCGGTGTGGCTGGTCGCGCTGCGTGGTATTTTCTACCCAAACATCGCACCCGAGTATTGGCTTAAGACCTTTTCCACGGGCGGAATTATAGAATTTGACCGCACCAAACAGGTTGGCAAGATCAGTCAAGGCAAGGGCCGGCATGCCATCCTGTTTGGCCGCTTTGACATAGTCGCCAATGCGCACAGTGCCATCCACGATGGAATATTCACTGTGACAACGCAGGTGAATAAATGCGGGTGGCGAAGGTGGAGTTAGTGGCGATTCCATTAGGTTATTTTACCCGCCATCGCCTTTTTTGTACCCACTCCAAATATAAATAATCTGGTTGACAGCCATCAAAGCGCCGCCCGATCTAGGCCTAAACCATGGTCTTAACAGTTGCAAAAAGGACTTAAGCCCACCATGAATATGCACTATGATGTCAGGCTTGTTGATAATTAAGCTGGTTTGGTTATGTCGCACGCTATTTCATTACTTGATGAGCCTATCCTGGTAGAAGACAATTTACCGCGTGTGGGTGATATCCTGCCGTTCTTCCAGCTGGTAAACCATCTACTGGAAGACATTACGCTGGAATCCTTTCAGAGTAAACGCAAGATTCTGCACTTTTTCCCGGGTATTGATATCCCAACCAGCGCGCACAGTGTGCGTACACTGGATCAGCTGGGGAAAAACTTGTCTAATACCGTCATCCTGAATATCTCACCAGACTTGCCGTTCACCATGTCACGCTTTGCGGAAGCGGAGAACCTGGCACATAGCATTAACCTCTCCACTCTGCGTGGCCGCGATATGTTTAAAAACTATGGCGTACTGATCATGTCCAGCAAACTGGCGGGATTACCGGCGCGGGCACTGATGGTAGCGGATGAAAATGACAAGGTCTTGCATGTGGAACTGGTGAATGACCTGACCACCGAGCCAGACTTTGAAACCGCCCTGAGCCTGCTTGCGCAATGATTACCTTATTTTTTATAAGGTTGATTGCCACGGCATGAAGCGCTACAGTAGCTACTTTAACCACTTAACCCGTTTTGGAGAACACTATGGCAGTAACGCTTAAAGGTAACCCGGTCGCTGTTGGCGGAAAATTTCTGGCAGTCGGTGATACCGCACCTGACTTTCAACTGGCGGATGCCAAACGTACCCTGGTAGGTCTGGATGCCTATGCCGGCAAACGTAAAGTGCTTAACATTTTCCCAAGCATTGATACACCGACTTGTGCGACTTCAGTGCGTACATTTAATAAAGAAGCCAGCAAAGCCAGCAATACTGCAGTGCTGTGTATCTCTGCCGATTTGCCATTTGCACAAAGCCGTTTCTGCGGTGCTGAAGGCCTGGAAAACGTAGTGACTTTGTCTACTTTCCGCGATACAGCAAAATTTGCCAATGATTACGGTGTCTTTATCACTGACAGTAGCCTGGCTGGTTTAACCGCCCGCGCAGTGGTTGTGCTGGATGAAAACAATAAAGTACTACACAGCGAGTTAGTTGGCGAAATCGCTAACGAACCTAATTATCAAGCTGCTTTAGCAGTTTTATAGTTGCAAAATATCATGCAGGCTAGGATAGCTGCCTGTTAAATATTGAAATTCGCTTAGTTTCAGTTAATAAAAAAGCCAGCTAACGCTGGCTTTTTTATTTGCGACTATTCAGCTCACTTAAACGCGCTTAAACAACAAGCTGCCGTTAGTCCCACCGAAACCAAAGTTGTTTTTCAAGGCATATTCAATCTTCAGATCACGTGCTGTATTGGCACAATAATCCAGGTCACATTCAGGATCCTGATTGAATATATTGATGGTTGGTGGTGATACCTGATGATAGATAGACAACACCGTAAACACTGATTCCAGGCCACCAGCACCACCCAGTAAGTGGCCAGTCATTGATTTAGTAGAGTTAACTACCAAATTATAAGCATGGTCATCAAAGGTAGCCTTGATTGCGTTGGTTTCATTGGCATCACCCAATGGCGTTGAAGTGCCGTGCGCATTCATGAACTGCACCTGGTCAGGGCTAACGCCGGCATTTTTCAATGCATTGACCATAGAACGGCGCGGGCCATCCATATTTGGTGCGGTCATATGGTAGGCATCTGCACTTAAGCCATAACCTGAAACTTCGGCATAAATCCTTGCACCACGTGCTTTAGCGTGCTCGTATTCTTCCAGCACCAACACACCGGCACCTTCACCGATCACGAAGCCATCACGGTCTTTATCCCAGGGACGACTTGCAGTTGCCGGATCATCATTGCGGCCAGACAAGGCGCGCGCAGAGGCAAAGCCGCCAACGCTTAATTCGGTAATCGCGGCTTCTGAACCACCAGCTATCATGACATCCGCATCACCGTACTCAATCATACGCGCGGCTTCACCGATGCTATGCGTACCGGTTGTACAGGCAGTCACGATCGCAATATTCGGCCCCTTAAGGCCCAACATGATAGACAGGTTACCCGAAATCATATTGATGATAGTGCCAGGGATGAAGAATGGCGAAATCTTGCGCGGGCCACCGTCATCGTAATTGTCGTTGGTGGATTCAATCAAACCCAGGCCGCCGATACCGGAGCCAATCGTGACGCCGATGCGCTCGGCATTGGCTTCTGTCACTTCCAGACCGGAATCTTTGAAGGCTTCCAGGCCAGCAGCCAGGCCATACTGGATAAATGTATCCATGCGGCGGGCATCTTTGGCAGGGATAAAGTCTTCGGCGTTAAAGCCTTTTACCTCACCGGCAATTTGCGATGCAAATGGTGTGGGATCAAATTTGGTTATGCGGGTAATGCCTGATTGACCAGCGATAAGATTGTTCCAGGCGTTCTGGTAACCAATCCCTACTGGAGACACCACGCCTAAGCCAGTTACTACTACTCTGCGTTTGGTCATAATAGAAATCAGCCCTCTTGCGAGGGCTGATTAAAGAATTAAGTCAAAGAATTACTTAAGGTTTGCGCTGACGTAGTCAATCGCTTGCTGAACGGTTGTGATTTTTTCAGCTTCTTCGTCAGGAATTTCGCAATCGAATTCTTCTTCCAAAGCCATTACCAATTCTACCGTGTCCAGAGAATCTGCACCCAGATCATCCACGAAAGATGATGTGTTTTTAACGTCAGCTTCGTTTGCACCTAATTGTTCACAAACGATTTTCTTTACGCGTTGTTCGATGTCGGACATCTAAAATACCCCTTATTGATAAGTGTCGTGTTCAGTAAACCGGTATTCTAACAAATCTTGCCCAGAATACCAAAACACTATTATTCAAAATGATATGGAAAATATACTTGCCATATCAGACTAAGCGCAGTACATGCCGCCATTGACATGTATTGTTTCGCCGGTGATATACGCAGCCGCTGGCGACGCCAGGAAAGCCACCGTCGCTGCAATTTCATATACCTGGCCCAAACGACCGGCGGCGATACGCTCAAGCATTTTTGCCTTGATGTCATCTGGCAGTTCAGCCGTCATATCGGTTTCAATAAAACCTGGCGCTACACAGTTCACAGTAATATTGCGGCTGCCAACCTCATGGGCCAATGACTTGGTAAAACCGGTCATGCCAGCTTTGGCTGCGGCATAATTGGTTTGACCGGCATTGCCCATATGTCCTACCACGCTGGAAATATTGATGATGCGGCCTGTCCGTGCTTTCATCATCGGGCGCAATACGGCCTGACTTATGCGGAATACTGATTTCAAATTGGTGTTCAGCACCGCATCCCAATCATCATCTTTCATACGCATCAGCAATGTATCTTTAGTGATGCCGGCATTGTTTACCAGGATAGTCACATCGCCGTATAATTCAGCAATTTTCTTCAGCACAGCATCAATCTGCTCAGGCTGCGTCACATCCAGTGCCATACCGACACCGTTTACGCCTGCCGCTTTAAGGGATGTGGTAATTGCATCAGCACCACTGGCGGACGTGGCCGTACCAACCACGATAGCACCCTGCTTACCTAATTCCTGCGCAATCGCAGCACCAATGCCACGGCTGGCGCCGGTCACTAAAACTACTTGTTGATTCAGCATAATTTCTCCTTCACACAGCGTGTTTTTATTCTTGGTTTATAAAGGTTTGTATGGATTCTTCGTTAACCAACGCCACACAACTCATTTCAGCCACGATACGTTTGGCAAGACCAGTCAACACTTTGCCAGGACCAGCTTCAGCACTGATAAATACCTGTTGCGCAGCCAATTGCTGCACTGTCTCTACCCAGCGCACCGGGCTATATAACTGGCGTACCAAGGCATCCTTAATCTGTGCCGGGTCGCTGTAAGCGGCGACATCCGCATTATGCAAAACCGGCACTTGCGGCGCCTGCACAACGACATTCTGTAAATAGTCGCGTAATTTCTCTGCCGCAGGTTTCATCAATTCGCAATGTGACGGTACGCTCACCGGCAATGGCAGAGCACGTTTGGCCCCTTTGGCTTTAGCCAGCTCCATTCCACGTTCAACTGCTGCTCTATCGCCCGCAATCACCACCTGGCCAGGAGAGTTAAAGTTTACTGCCTGCACCACTTGGCCCTGTGCAGCTTCGCTACACAGCGCACGTACAGTGTCATCATCCAGGCCTAAAATGGCAGCCATCGCGCCCTGTCCTTCAGGCACGGCTTGCTGCATCACTTCAGCGCGGAATTTAACTAAAGGCAATGCATCTGCAAAACTGAGCGCGCCGGCGGCGACTAATGCTGTGTACTCACCCAAACTATGTCCAGCCAACGCCACCGGTAGCTTGCCACCCAGGCTTTGATAGACACGCCAGGTTGCAATGCCCGCTGTCAGCATAATAGGCTGCGTATTTTGGGTCAGGTTGATTTCATCGTTGGCTTCAGTCGCCATCTTCCAGAAATCCACGCCTAATACGGCAGAAGCTTCTTCAAATGTTTGTTTAACAATGGCGTGAGACTCAAGGCCCTGCATCATACCCACAGATTGTGAACCTTGGCCCGGAAAGAAAAAAGCAAATGTAGACATAAGATAAGGAATCAGTAATTAAATTGTTTTAAAAGCGTTGGCAAGATTTAGTGGAACCACTCACCTAAAATTTAACAAGCGCGGATCCCCAGGTAAATCCACCACCAAATGCTTCCATTAAAAGAATGTGTCCGCGCTGGATGCGGCCATCCCTGACGGCGGTATCTAATGCCAAAGGGATAGAAGCTGCGGAAGTATTGCCATGGTGATCAACAGTCACGATCACTTTATCCATGGACATATCAAGTTTTTTGGCCGTAGCTTGCAGAATGCGGATATTCGCCTGGTGTGGAACCAGCCAGTCAATGTCGGATTTCTGCATGTGATTCGCTTTGAGCGTTTCATCAACAATCTGGTCTAGCGTGTTGACGGCTATTTTGAATACCGCATTACCTTCCATGACAACCGTATCCGGTCCATCAGGATTACGCGGTACATGCAACTGATTTTCGTAGCTGCCATCGGCATGAATATGGGTAGACAACACGCCAGGCTGATCGCTGGCTTGCAGAATAACAGCGCCAGCGCCATCACCCCATAAAATGCAGTTGCTACGATCTGTGTAATCACAAATACGGGTAAAGGTATCCGCACCAATCACCAGTACATTCTTATGCTGGCCTGAGCGCATAAAATGGTTGGCAGTCGCAAGTGCATAGATAAAACCGCTACAGACTGCCTGCACATCAAACGCCGGACAGCCGGCAATCCCCAGCTTGCGCTGGACCATGGTGGCTACACTGGGGAAAATTTTATCCGGGGTTGTCGTCGCGACAATAATCAGGTCTATATCTTGCGCCTGGATGCCAGCAGCCTCAATAGCGTTCAGCGCCGCTTTGGTTGCCAGGTCGCTGGTGAGCTCATCAGTCACTTTGTGACGCTGTTTGATACCTGTTCTGGAAAATATCCACTCATCTGTGGTATCAACCAATTTTTCCAAGTCCGTATTGGTCAATATATTGGGTGGCAGATAGCTGCCGGTCCCTGCAATTCGTGCGTAAATCATGGGTGCGATTATGCCTTAAATGGATAAAAACGCCTAACAGAACAATGGCATGAGCGCGCTATGGTTCTTCTGCCGTCGCCAGATGTTCTATTTCAAGCTGGGATTGAATGCGCTTCAACACACCGCTTTGCGCTTCCTCCATCGCCACGTGAATAGCATGGTAAAAACCAACTTTGTCGGCGCCACCATGGCTCTTTACAACAATGCCACGCAAACCAAGAAAGCTGGCGCCATTGTACAGGCGGGGATCAAGGCGTTTCTTGAACGCTTTTAATACCGGGAAAGCACCTAAAGCCATCAGCTTGGTCAGCCAGTTGCGTTTAAATTCCTGTGTGAGGAATTTGCCCATCATATGCGCCAGACCTTCAGTGGTTTTCAGTGCAACGTTGCCGACAAAACCATCACAGACCACCACATCAGTAGTGCCCTTGAAAATATCGTCACCCTCAACATTGCCATAGAAATTAAGATGGCTACCGCGCAATAACTCTGCCGCCTGCTTGGCAACTTCGTTACCCTTGATATCTTCAGAACCAATATTAAGCAAACCGATGGTCGGATTAGGCTTATTGTTTACGCAACTGACTACCATGGCACCCATGATTGCAAACTGGTACAAATGCTCAGGCGTACAATCCGCATTAGCACCTAAATCCAGCATAAAGGTACTGCCTTTTTCAGAAGGCAAGGTAGATGCAATGGCCGGACGGTCAATGCCAGGTAACGTTTTGAGGACGAAACGTGCGGTCGCCATTAAAGCACCGGTATTGCCGGCGCTGACACAAGCTTGCGCTTCACCGGTTTTCACCATATTGATGGCCACCCGCATCGAAGAGTCTTTTTTGTTCTTCATTGCACTTTGAGGTGACTCATTCATCAATACCACTTCAGTGGCATGATGCACGCGCAGGCGCGGGCTGGCTGAAACGTGTAAGACTTTCAGTTCCGCCTGGATGGCATCTTGCAAGCCAACCAGAATAATATTGAGATTAGGATTTTCTTTCAGGATACGAACTGCCGCAGGCACTGTCACATGCGGACCGTGATCCCCTCCCATGGCATCAATTGCAATCACAACTTCCTGAGATTGCCCGTGTTGACTTGTACTCATGTTATTTCCCAAGTTTACTAACACACGATTTAGTTTATGCGCTGTATGACTGACACACTAGTTTATTTGCAAACCAGTTGATTTACCGATCGGTATCTGAACGCTTTTCTTTGTGATCACGCCTTAAAGAGCGCAGAAAAGCAATGGCTTGCGCCAGATACACAAACGCCGCGCATTTTGTGCGCGGCGCAGTTAATACTTTATTACTTTAATAGCGATTTATTCGCCTTTTGCAGGCATCACTTTACGACCACGGTAGAAACCGTTAGGGCTTACGTGATGACGCAAATGTACTTCACCAGTCGTTGGCTCGATTGCCAAAGGCGGGTTTGTCAGGAAGTCGTGTGAACGGTGCATACCACGCTTGGACGGTGTCTTTTTGTTTTGCTGAACTGCCATTTTAAATTACTCCAAAATTAACCGCCGCAATTTGAAAATGGGCAGTTTAAAAACCAGAATTGCTACCTAATCCAGCATTATAAAATATTCCAGAGACAACTGCAAACAAATAGTGCAAACATCGCTTTTCATTGGATATTTTATGTTTCAAGCTCACGTTTACTTATCCAGCTTCAGATTTTTAAGCGCTGCGAACGGATTCGGCTTTTCACCGGCAGTCTTTTGCAAAGGCGCACACTCCTCTCCATGCATCACGGCGATAGGCAAAGCCATCAGCAACTCATCTTCTACCAGCGATTCAAACGTTGAATCAGCGCTTGATTCCAGCCAATCTACATCCTCATCTTCAAGCAATGCTTCAGGAGGCTCATCACACACCGCAAACTCAAATTGCACATCCAGCGACTGCGGCATGGGCGCAAAGCAGCGCTGGCAAATCAGCGGCAGACTGGTTTGCAACGTTAAAGACAGCATAGGCAATTGCGTGTCGCCAAAATAACGCGGCGGCAAGCCTTGCAATTGATAGGCCACAGAAACGGCTGACAACGCCTTCGCATCATCTACGCCCAGCTCGCGTAACGCCTGCTCAAGACGGTTAAGCGATGCTATTTCCAGCACACCTTCTAACTGTTTTTGCTGTCTGGCCAATTCCAGATAACGCGCATTCGACAAAGAAAACTCCTTTTATTTACAGGCTATTTAATATAGCAAACTATGCATGGATTGACGAATCCTTATATACAGACACCCGCGCCCTGTTTACTTCAGACTATTTAAGGCGCAGGTTTTTTGTTATAATGGCGTCGCTTCACGCAGTGCTCTTTTCAAGAGCGCAACTATGGTGTGGCTTGTATTATCGAGCATTTCCATGGTGCTCAGGATAATACAAAACCATCACCTGACTAGCGCAAACAGTGTTGATACAAGGTGTAAACACCGCGTAAAAACATGGTGCTACAAAAACTCTGTCCTTTTTTCTTGCTTTAAGGGTAATGTGTGTTTAAGAAAATTTTAGTCGCGAATCGCGGTGAAATTGCGGTGCGCATTGTGCGCGCTTGTTCGGAAATGGGCATTAAATCCGTGGCCATTTATTCCGACGCCGATCGCCATGCCTTGCATGTTAAAAAAGCTGACGAAGCCTACAATATCGGCTCTGACCCGGTTGCAGGTTACCTGAATGCACATAATATTGTGAATATTGCCGTTGCCGCGGGTTGTGATGCGTTACACCCTGGCTATGGGTTCTTATCCGAGAATCCGGAACTGGCAGAAGTCTGTGACCGACGCGGGATTAAATTCATTGGTCCTGAAGCGCACGTGATTCGCCAGATGGGCGATAAGATTCAAGCGCGTAATGCGATGATTGATGCAGGCATACCTTGCGTACCAGGTAGCGATGGCAACCTTGAGTCCCTGGATGCAGCCGTTGCATTAGCGAAAAAAATTGGCTACCCGATCATGCTGAAAGCCACTAACGGTGGTGGTGGTCGTGGTATTCGCCGTTGCGACAGTGAAAAAGACCTGTTAACCAACTACGACCGTGTGATTTCTGAAGCCAGCAAAGCGTTTGGCAAACCAGAAGTTTTCCTCGAAAAGTGTGTCGTGCATCCGCGCCATATTGAAGTACAGATCCTGGCTGACTCACACGGCAACGTCATTCACCTGTTTGAACGCGACTGCTCTATCCAGCGCCGCAACCAGAAACTGATTGAAATCGCACCTTCGCCACAGCTTTCCCAAGCGCAGCGTGATTACATCGGTGGCCTGGGCGTAAAAGCAGCCAAAGCCGTAGGCTACGAGAATGCCGGTACTGTCGAATTCCTGCTGGATTCGGACAATAACTTTTACTTCATGGAAATGAACACCCGCTTGCAGGTGGAACATACCGTGACTGAAACCATTACCGGTGTAGATATCGTTCAACAACAGATCCGTGTCGCCGCTGGTCTGCCATTGCAGTACAAGCAAAGTGAAATCGCTTTCCGTGGTTTCGCGATGGAATACCGCGTCAACGCAGAAGACCCACAAAAGGACTTCCTGCCCAGCTTTGGCAAAATCACCCGTTACTACGCACCTGGCGGCCCAGGTGTGCGTATGGATGCCGCGATCTACAGCGGCTATGTGATCCCACCCTATTATGACTCCATGTGTGCCAAACTGACTGTATGGGCACTGGACTGGGAAGGTGTGATCGAGCGCGGTCGCCGTGCATTGAATGACATGGTTGTTTATGGCGTGAAAACCACGATCCCTTACTACCAGCAAATCATGCTACATCCGGATTTCCGTGCCGCTAACTTCAATACCAGCTTTGTGGAACAACACCCTGAGCTGACTGAATACGACGTCGGACTACCAAAAGAATTGATGGCCGCAGCGATTGCTGCCGCGATTGCCGCCCACGAAGGCATTTAACTAAACGTACCCAGATTAATAGATCGACAAGATTATGAGCAAAATACATATCACCGAACTCGTTTTAAGAGATGGCCACCAATCCCTGATCGCGACGCGCATGCGTACCGAAGATATGCTGCCGATCGCCAGCAAGCTGGATGATATTGGTTTCTGGTCTCTTGAAGCCTGGGGCGGAGCGACTTTTGACGCCTGCGTGCGCTTCCTGAAAGAAGATCCATGGGAGCGCCTGCGCAGCCTGCGTAAAGCAATCCCTAATACGCCTATCAATATGCTATTGCGCGGCCAGAACCTGCTGGGCTACCGTCATTATTCTGATGATGTGGTACACGCGTTCGTTAAACAGGCTGCCGACACCGGTGTAGATGTGTTCCGTATTTTTGATGCGATGAACGACATCCGCAACCTGAAAACCGCGATTGAAGCGGTTAAATCGGTTAAAAAACACGCCATCGGTACCTTGTCGTTCACCACCAGCCCGGTGCATGACGTAGCTTATTTCGTCAATATGGCGAAAGAGCTGGAAGCATTAGGTTGCGACAGCATAGGCGTGAAAGATATGGCTGGTTTGCTCACGCCAACACTGGCTGGCGAACTGGTAAAAGAGCTCAAAGCTGCCGTTAGCCTGCCTATCCATATGCATAGCCACGCGACTTCTGGTTTAGCCAGCATGGTCATGCTGAAGAGCGTTGAAAACGGTGTGGATATCATCGATACCTGTAACTCTTCATTCTCAGAAGGTGCCAGCCACCCGACGACAGAGAGCCTGGTTGCCGCATTGCAAGGCACTGAATACGATACCGGCCTGGATTTAGGCAAACTGCAGGAAATCACTGCCTACTTTAAAGAAGTACGCAGAAAATACTGGCAGTTCGAGAGCGAGTTCACTGGCGTAGATACACGTGTACTGATCAACCAGGTGCCAGGCGGCATGATTTCAAACCTGTCCAACCAGTTGAAAGAACAAGGTGCGCTTAGCCGTATGGATGAAGTGCTGGCCGAAATCCCACGCGTGCGTGAAGATTTAGGTTTCCCTCCATTGGTGACGCCTACTTCACAAATCGTGGGCACCCAGGCTGTGTTGAACGTGTTGACCGGTGGCCGTTACAAATCCATCACCAACGAAGTGAAGAATTACCTGTTAGGCCAATACGGTAAATCACCGGCGCCGGTCAATGCCGAAGTGCGCCAGAAAGCAGTTGGCGATGCTGAAGTGATCACCTGCCGCCCGGCTGACTTGCTGCAACCTGAAATGACCAAATTGCAAGGTGAAGCTGAACGCTTCGCTAAAAACGAGCAAGACGTACTGACCTACGCCATGTTCCCGGATATTGGCCAGACCTTTCTGCAAGAACGTAATGCCGGTTCATTGCAGCCAGAGCAATTGCTGAGCAAAGAAGCCGTGACCCAGCAAACTGCCGCTGCACGTTACGCACCTAATGAATTTAACATCACCCTGCACGGTGAAACCTACCATATCAAACTGACTGGTAGCGGCCACGCCGGTGAAGAGCGCCGTCCTTACTATGTAAAAGTAGATGGCATCTCTGAAGAAGTTTTCGTTGAAACCCTGGACGAAATGGAGATCAGTGATGGTGGTGCTTCTAATGGTGGCAAGAAAAAAGCCGCTGCGGTTACTTCCAGTGGCCGCCCTCGCCCGACCCATCCAGGCTGCGTGACTACCGCCATGCCTGGCACTATCGTGACTGTGAAAGTCAACGTCGGTGACAAAGTAAATGCCGGCGATGGCGTATTGGTCATCGAAGCCATGAAAATGGAAAACGAGATCCAGTCCAGCAAGGCAGGTACCGTGTTAGCGATTCACGTAGCCAAAGGCGACAGCGTGACACCTGACGAAACATTAATTGAAATTCAACCTGATTAATAAGCAGGTTAATTAACCGGTTTCATCAAATGCTAAAATCCCCGAATAACCTTCGGGGATTTTTTTATCCTAATGACTAACCCTACAATCATTCTTGCCTCTTCCTCACGCTACCGTCGTGAAGTCCTGGAAAAACTGCATCTGCCATTTGTATGTGTATCCCCCGACATTGACGAAACGCCATTCGCCAGCGAAACCCCTGAGCATACCTCGTTAAGACTGGCCGAAAGCAAAGCGCGTAAAGTCGCCGAAAGCCACGCTCATGCTTTAATTATTGGCTGCGACCAGGTCGCTACAGTAGATGGGCTGCAGATTGGCAAACCCGGCAATCATGAAAATGCAGTCAGGCAACTGACCATGCTCAGTGGCAAAGAGGTGGTTTTCCACAGTGCCATCTGCCTGTATGACAGCGCCAGCCAGCATATGCAATCCACTATCGTGCCCTATTACGTTAAATTCAAGGCACTGACACCACTGCAGATCGAAACCTATTTACGCCTGGAACAACCCTACGATTGCGCCGGCAGCGCCAAGTCCGAAGGCATGGGCATCGCCTTGCTGGACTATATGCGTGGCGATGACCCCAATGCTTTGATAGGCCTGCCTGTTATCGCACTGGTCAATATGTTGCAGCAAGCAGGCATAGATGTCTTATCCCTGCCACGTACCTAGCCTATATTTAGTCATCACCGAGACCGCTGTTAACTTTTGAACGGCTGTTGCGTTTACAGAGTCTCAGCAATACAAACACACAACAACGAGAGGATATTCATGCGACTCAGCTCCCTGCTACTGTTATCACTGGGTAGTTTTTCATTAGCACATGCAGAAACCGCAATCATCAGCCCGCAATCAGACCAGACCGGCGTCGCTGTTACCATCTACAACGAAGACCTGGCACTGGTGAAAGATAGCCGCAAACTCAAATTGAATCCTGGTTTATCCGCTTTATCCTTCCGCGATGTCAGCGCACAGATCAAGCCAGAAACAGCGCTACTGCGTAGTTTACTGCCGAACACCAGCCTGCAAGTGCTGGAGCAGAATTTTGATTTTGACCTGCTCAGCCCGCAAACCTTGTTAGAGAAATTTGTCGGCCAGCAAGTCAGCGTCATTAAAACAAACCCGACCACTGGCGCAGAGACCGAAGAAACCGCAACCGTGCTTTCCGCGCAAAATGGCGTTGTACTCAAAATAGGTAACCGTATTGAAACCGGCGTTCCCGGCCGCATCGCCTACCCGAATGTGCCTGGCCAGCTCAGGGACCGCCCAACCTTGACCACTCAAGTGCAATACAAGGGGCCTGAGCTATCCAGCCTTGAGCTAAGCTACCTGACCGGCGGCCTGAACTGGAAAGCCGATTACGTTGCCGAACTGAGCAGCAAGGAAGACACCATAGACCTTTCCGGCTGGGTGACCCTCAACAACACCAGCGGCACTTCTTACCCTAACGCAAAAGTTCAATTAGTAGCAGGCGATGTCAACCGCGTGCGTGAAGCTATCCGCCCGAAAACAATGATGATGCGCTCAGAGGTCATGGCTGCTGATGCACCCATGCCAACCGAGCAAGGCCTGCTGGAATATCATTTGTACACCTTGCCACGCGCAACGACCATTGCCGAGAACCAGACCAAGCAGGTTGCCCTGCTGACTGCCCAGCAGATCCCTGCGCGTAAAGAACTGGTGTTGACTGGTGCGGATTACTACTACCAGGGCCAATACCGCGACGTTGAGAAAAAGCAAAAGGTGCAGGTCTATGTCGAATTTGAAAACAAGGAAAGCAGCAAGCTGGGCATTCCGTTACCTAAAGGCACCATGCGTGTATATAAAAAGGATAACGATGGCACTGCGCAGTTTGTCGGTGAAGATTTGATCGACCATACTGCTAAAAACGATACCGTGCGCCTGAAACTGGGTAACGCGTTTGATGTGACCGCTGACCGCGTGCAGACCGACTTTAAAAACCTGAGCAAATCCAATAACCAGGTCCCGCTATATGAAAGCGCCTATGCCATTACTTTGCATAACGCTAAAAAAGAGGCAGTGACGGTTAATGTGCAAGAGCCTATCAATGGCGATTGGAAAATCCTCAATGAATCACAGCCGCACAAGAAAACCAGCGCTCATCAGGCGACCTGGAAGATCACTGTGCCAGCTGAAAGTGATGTCACTTTAAAATACCGTGTACAAGTCAAGTATTAGCTTGTGAAACATTATTCCACCAAGATGGAATAGATGTTCAAGCAAAAGCATTCTTTCACCGGAATGCTTTTTTTTATGCCTGCCGTGGGATAATTTGGTTTTAACACTTTTCGATATCACTATGACTGCCGGCACCCTATATTTCATTCCCGTCCCTCTTGCAGAAAATACAACGCCGCAACAAGTGGTCCCACCAGAAGTGATCAGTCGCATGCATAGCTTGCAGCACTTCATTGTCGAGAACGAGAAAACGGCACGCCAGTTTTTAGCCGCCAGTGGGCACCCGATACCGATCCGAGAATTAAGTTTTTCCCTGCTAACTAAAGATACACAGTCAAAAGACCTGCCAGCACTGCTGCAACCATTACAAAAAGGCATAGATGTTGGCCTCATGAGTGAAGCCGGTTGCCCTGGCATTGCTGACCCAGGTGCGGCACTCGCAGCCGTCGCCCACCAGAAAAACATTGGTGTATCACCACTCATTGGCCCAAGCAGTTTGTTGTTAGGCTTAATGGCAAGCGGCCTGAATGGTCAGCGTTTTACGTTTCTGGGATATTTGCCAAGCGATAAAGCTGAACGTGTCAAAGCCATTAAAGGGATTGAATTTGACTCAAAAAAACAGCAGGCGACACAGCTGTTTATTGAAACGCCCTACCGCAATCAGCATATGCTGGAAGACCTGGTTGCCAACCTGCAACCACAAACAAGATTATGCGTAGCCTGCAATATCACAGCTGAGGATGAGTTGATCGTGACCAGGACAGCGGCTGAGTGGAAAAAAACATCACTACCGGATGTACACAAAAAGCCAACGGTATTTTTATTACTGTCTTAATCAAGCTTTAAGGTTCACGCATTAAAAACGAACAGTCCTGACACCATTTACCGTTTCTGCATCAAATGCCTGTTCAGCCTTGTCATAATTGCCTTGCGCTTGCTGTACCTCTTCAATATGCGTTTCTGCCCAAACACGCAACGCCGCCAACAGACCCACCAGGGTTTTACCCAATGGCGTAATGGTATATTCGACTTTTGGTGGCACGGTCGGATAAATAGTCCGCGCAATCAAACCATCGCGCTCCAACCCACGCAAGGTTTGCGTGAGCATCTTTTGCGATATCCCGCCAATCTCGCGCTGCAAAATACTAAACCGCTTGGTTTCAGACTCGAGCAAGCCAAGCACTAGCACCGCCCATTTATCTGCAATCCTGTTAAACAACTAGGCGTGATTAAATAATCGCTATTTCACGTTATAAATGAGAAGCCTGCTAACTCAGGCTTCTCTATTTAATCAGCAATTAAGCTTCATTTCCATTATTTACCTTGCGGCATACCAGAAGCACCTCATCCACCCCTGTGGTATCTATCATTCCAGCGACAAGGTCGAGTTTTTTCTGGAAACGTACACCAATCGGCATGAATACATTGTTATACCACCACAGCGCGCGTTCACGCCTATGGGTGAGAAACCACATGCCGAGATCAAGCAGGCGTGACGATTTCGGCTGCATACCGTAAATAGCACTTTGCTCGATTTCAAAACCATATTTGGCAAGCTTGGCTATGAGGTCTTCTGGTTCGTAGCGGCGACAGTGCCCGACAAAGTCGTCAAACGGTGTCCACTGCGATGGGTGCAGCGGCACCGAGAGCAGCAATGTCGCACCGGGCGCAGCCACACGCGAAAGCTCGGATAAAGCGCCATCGTCGTCATCGACATGCTCGACGATATCGAAAGCGCATACCAGTCCGAATATGCCATCCTCAAACGGCAGCGCCGAAACCAGCCCCTGCATCGCATTTGCACCATGTGCCTGCAGCTTGGCAACGGCGGGTGCGCTGATGTCCACAAAATGTGTGCCCTCAATAGGTAATCGCGGCCTTAAGCCAGGAGCGATTTCAAGACGTGTTTGAGATTTGGAGATTAAAGATGAAACTAACGGCCAGGTATTGAAGCGTTCAGGGCTAACCAGCCGCGCATCTGTCCATAGCGGGTCATAGAATTTCCGGTTTGCTTCAATGAGTTCGAGGTCGTTACTGACAGAGGATGGGGCTGGATTTATCATGCAGGCATACTAACAGTAGATTTGAAATTGCAGGAAAAAACATGCGTCACACTCACCGCTTATTCAATGAATTCAACGTTCGCGAGGATTGTTATCTAATGCTCTTATTCGCAACCCCAAATGGAATATGTACCATTGGGATATCACCAGCTGAAGATTTCAAATGACTTCTTTGATCATCAAAGAACATATGTGGCTTCAGCACCGAGAGGATTCTGGCCTTTTCCATTCCGCCAAGAAAAAAAGATTCATCGGCAGAAACGCCCCACTCTTTCAAAGTTGTGACGACACGTTCATGCGCTGGCGCACTCCTGGCGGTAACAATGGCGATTT
>JALDYP010000025.1:0-40216 GCA_032153875.1 Methylophilus sp. | reverse complement strand
TCAGCGTGGGAGTTTTCGGCCAGCATCTGTTCGAGTTCCGCAACAAGCCACGAAGTGTGTGGCTTGTCAGGGCGAGTTATGTTGGACGCCCACGTTGATGAGCAACGCAGGAAACAAGCGGAGGCTAGGGTGCATTTCTTTTGGTTAGCTTTTCTTTGTGCAAGCAAAGAAAAGTAACTCGCCTAGAGGCGAAAGAAAATGCCGAATATCCGAAAAAATACTTATGAAAACCTACAAAAAGTTTAATGCTTTTTCGCCTATAGTGGCTGAGCTGAAAATTAACCCTAGCCTGGATTTCCGTCTATACCGGAATGACGATGCGCGCAGCACTAAGCATATCTAGAATAAGCCAGTCGTTCTTCGGAAAAATGATCTTCCTAAATCAATCTCTTCATAAGTTAATAAAGATAATCTCTCGGGGAGAAACTTCACTTTTGTTGTAAGATACAAAAGCTATTTTGTGCCCATTATTTCTATCAATCTCATACCGATTCCCTGCATGTCCTTCGAAAACCACACCCCCATGATGCGCCAATACCTGGCGTTAAAAGCACAGTATCCCGATATGCTGCTGTTTTACCGTATGGGCGATTTTTACGAACTGTTTTTTGAAGATGCAGAAAAAGCCTCGCGGCTATTAGGCATCACACTTACCCGCCGTGGCGCCAGCAATGGCGAACCTATCAAAATGGCTGGTTTACCCTATCATGCAGCCGAACAATACCTGGCCAAGCTGGCAAAAATGGGCGAAGCGGTCGCCATCTGCGAGCAGGTAGGTGATCCTGCAACTTCCAAAGGGCCGGTGGCGCGTGAAGTGACACGCATTTTGACACCCGGCACTTTGACCGATGCGGCTTTACTGGATGAAACACGTGATAACACTTTGCTGTGTATAGCCAAAGGTGACGGTGTACTAGGTTTGGCGCGCCTGAACCTGGCTTCGGGTGAGTTTGTACTAAGCGAAATTGCACCCGGCCATTTGTCGCAAGAGCTGGAGCGGATTCATCCGGCCGAACTGATTACCGGCGATCACCACACCTCAGACATTTTGCAACAGGCACGTTGTGCCAAAAAACGACTGGCACCTTGGCAATTTGATCTGGAGTCAGCGCAACGTAGTTTAAGCCAGCAGTTTAATACGCATGACCTGTCAGGGTTTGGTTGTGCCGAAATGCCGGTGGCGGTCGCCGCCGCAGGTGCTTTGCTCGACTACGTTAAAAATACACAGCGCACCGCGTTACCGCATATCGCCGGCTTACGGGTAGAGCAGACCAGCCATTATTTGCAACTGGATGCTGCCACCCGCCGTAACCTGGAAATTGATACCACTATTCGCGGTGAAACCAGCCCGACTTTATATTCTTTACTGAATTCCACACAAACCGCCATGGGTGCGCGGTTGCTGCGGCATTGGTTGCATCACCCCTTGCGTAACCAGTTGCTGATCCAGCAACGCCATCTGGCGGTGGCTGAATTACTCGAGCAGTCACTGGAAAGCGAATTACAGCAGGCGCTGCACCCCATCGGCGATATAGAACGCATGACGGCGCGGGTGGCGCTAAGAAGTGCGCGGCCGCGTGATTTGTCGGGTTTGCGCGATAGCCTGTTGCAACTGCCAACATTGGGTAATGCACTACCCGGCGCCCAATCTGAGTTATTGCAAAGTCTGCTGGCAGAGTTGCAGGTGCCTTCCGAGGCTTTACATCTACTGGTGCAAACCATTCAGGCCGAGCCTTCAGCCATTTTGCGTGAAGGTGGCGTGATCGCTTCCGGCTTTGATACCGAACTGGATGAATTACGGGCCTTGCAGACTGACCATGGCGATTTTCTGCTGCAGTTTGAAGCGGCTGAAAAAGCGCGCACCGGCATTAGCAACCTAAAAGTGGAATACAACAGTGTGCATGGTTTCTATATTGAAATCAGCCGTTTGCAGGCCGAAAGTGCGCCTGCTGAGTATCGCCGCCGCCAGACCCTGAAAAATGTAGAGCGGTTCATTACTCCGGAACTAAAGACATTTGAAGATAAGGTACTTAGCGCCAACGAGCGCGCACTGGCGCGTGAAAAAATGCTGTATGAGCAGGTGCTGGATGCCATGCTGCCGCACATTACGGCCTTGCAACGTATTGCTACTGCCGTCGCTACACTGGACGTGCTGGCATGTTTTGCTGAACGTGCGCGGGCGTTGAATTACGTGCAGCCGCAGTTCCGTGCCGAAATCGGCCTGGATATCCGGTATGGCCGCCATCCGGTAGTGGAAAGTATCGCGCAGCCTTATGTGGCAAATGATGTCGCGCTTAACCCGTACCGCCAGTTGCTGTTAATCACCGGTCCGAATATGGGTGGTAAGTCGACTTTTATGCGTCAGACGGCGCTGATCGTTTTACTGGCGTATTGCGGGAGTTTTGTGCCGGCGCAAACGGCAATCATTGGCGAGATCGATCGTATCTTTACCCGTATCGGCGCGTCGGATGACCTGGCTGGCGGGCGTTCTACCTTTATGGTTGAAATGACTGAAACCGCCAATATCCTGAACAATGCCAGTGCCTATAGCCTGGTATTGCTGGATGAGATTGGCCGCGGCACGAGTACGTTTGACGGTTTAAGCCTGGCCTGGGCAGTCGCCAAGCAATTGCTTGAAAAAAACAAGTCACTTACCCTGTTTGCCACGCACTATTTTGAGCTGACGCGGATTATTGATGAAGCCAGGCACGCTGCCAATGTGCACCTGGATGCCGTCGAGCACGGCAAAGGCATAGTATTTTTGCATAAGGTGGAAGAGGGCGCTGCGACCATGAGCTACGGCATACAGGTGGCGCAACTGGCGGGCATTCCAAAATCAGTCGTGCAACTGGCAAAGCGCAAACTATTGCAGTTAGAGAACCAGACCATAGCCGCCACGCCACAAAATGACTTGTTTGCAGTCGATGCCGAGCCGGAAGAACCACCTTTGCATCCCGTGGTCGCAGAATTAGAGCGCATTCAACCCGATGATTTAACACCCAAGCAGGCTTTAGAACTGCTATACACCTTGAAAAAACAACTGTGAGGATTTATGACCATACAAAAGCCAGCCATTACCCAACAACCTATCCATGAAGTGATTGCCAACCGCTGGAGCGGCCGTGCTTATGACGCCAGTAAACAGGTGACTAAGGAACAGGTTGTCAGCCTGCTGGAAGCTGCACGCTGGGCGCCTTCATGCTTTGGTGATGAGCCATGGCGCTATGTGGTCTGTAACAAGGCCGACAATATGCAGGCATGGCAAGCGGCGTTTGATTGCCTGGTGCCAGGCAACCAGGGCTGGGCTGTGAATGCACCTGTATTGTTACTTATCTGTGCAGACACGGTATTCCGCAGCAACGGCAAGCCGAATAAATGGGCGCCGTATGACACAGGTGCTTCGACAGAAAACCTGTGCCTGCAGGCAACAGCTATGGGATTAATGGCGCACCAGATGGGTGGCTTCGATGCGGATAAAGCACGGTCGACTTTCAAAGTGCCTGAGCGTTTCCAGATATTGCCTATGGTGACGGTGGGTTACCAGGCTGTGGTTGAAGGGTTGCCTGATGACGTCAAGGAGCGCGAATTGGCCGCACGTACCCGCCAACCATTGGGTGAGTTGTTCTTTGATGGTGTGTGGGATAACGCGATTGTTTAACAATTAATTGTCTAACAGTTTCAAACGGTCAAATAAAAAGGCGATTGGCGACAACCAATCGCTTTTTTTATTGCTGACTAATATTTAAGTAATTGCCCTGGGTAAATTTACCCATTCCTGCACGCTTGGGCGCTGCCACTGTAGCTCTGCGTAATCTATCAGATGCTCGGGCACCGGATCGCCAGCTAACACCAGGCGATTGATCATTACCGCAAGGTCCGTATCCGCAATACTCCAGTCGCCAAACAAATTCGTCTGGCCGGGTTCCAGTAATTGTGCTGCTGCATGAAATAATTTATTCGCCGCTGTTTGCGCCTGTGCAGACAGCGGTGGTGGCGAACGCGTCAGGAACACCACTTCGGTTGAGCGTTCTTCGCGTATGGGTAACAAATCACTCCTCAGCCATGCCTGCAATTCCCTGGCTTTGGCTTTGGATTGAATATCCAGAGGATAAAGTGGCGTGCCGCTATATTGCTCATCGATATATTCAGTGATTGCTGACGATTCAGACAGGTTGAAGTGCTGCTTGGTATCCACCAGGGCGGGCACGCGCTGCGTGCTGGAAACAGCACCATATTCAGGCAATGCCTGCTCCTTATTGCGCAAATTGACTAGCCGCACTTCAAACGCCAAACCCTTTTCACGCAATGCGATATAAGCGGACATGGCGTAAGGTGAAAGATAATTGGCATCGACGTAAAGAATCATCATCAGTCCCTTCTCTGCTATTTTTCTTGGAGGGAGCAGGTGCTGAGACCTGCTTTAATTACACCTGCTTTGTTGCAATTCATGACTGCTACATAAGTGCTGCGAGTTTGAGCCCGGTAATGCCTGCTACAATAAGCATCAGGCTGCCGATTCGCAACATCGTGACTGGCTCGCCAAACAATACCATTCCCAGTATTGCGGTGCCTATCGCACCCACGCCAACCCAGACTGCATATGCAGTACCTACCGGCAAGGTTTTCATGGCTACACCCAGTAAGCCCAGGCTGATAATCATCGCCAGCACAGTGCCAACGGTTGGCCATAATTTGCTGAAGCCTTCGGTATATTTCAACCCTATCGCCCAACCCACTTCAAATAGTCCCGCAATCACAAGAATAAACCAGGCCATATTTCGTTCCTCACTTTTGTCCAGGGTCGTCCCAGGGAAAATAATGGAGCGGTGGGGTCGTCCTCACTTCCTTGCTGCATCCATGATACAACAGGTAAGCGCTTATTCAAGTGCTAGTGCGCCATCAGCGTATTTGCATCGCCTCGATTTTGCATCTGGCCAGGCGCAATCGTTTATTCAGTTTGGCATAGGCAGTGGCTTACTCTGCTACAATAACGCCACAAAAATTAATCTCGGAACAGGAAATATCATGGCAGTGTTGACGCTGACTAAAGCGAACTTTAAAGAAACCATTGAGAGCAACGAATTTGTGATCGTTGATTTTTGGGCACCGTGGTGTGATCCATGTGTCGCATTTACGCCTACCTTTGAGGCTGCTGCAGAAAAGAATCCGGATATCGTATTTGGCATGGTGAATACTGAAACTGACCCGGAAATTTCAGATTATTTCGATGTAAAACAGATTCCAGGGTTGCTGGTGATCCGTGAGCGTGCAGGTATTCATGCACAAGTGGGCGAAATCGGCGCACCTGCCTTTGATGAGATCATTAAATGGGCGCGTGACTTCGATATGACTGCGGTACGCAAACACTACGCAGAAGAAGATGCCAAGAAAAAGTAATTCTGACCAGACTTTAAAAAGCCATGCATCGCATGGTTTTTTTGTTTTTAAACAACAGGCAATCTTGCGCGCGCAATCACATTGCGTAAAACAAAACTGGTATGCACACCGGTGACACCGGAAATTTTAGTGATTTTATGCAGTAGCAGGTGCTGGTAATCATCCATATCTTTCACTACCACTTTTAACAGGTAATCTGATTGCTGGCCGGTGATCAGCAGGCATTCCAGCACTTCAGGCACATTGACGATGCTGGCTTCAAAATTGGCAAAACGTTCCGGCGTATGCTGGTCCATAGATATACCTATTAATGCCATCAGGCTCAATCCTAGTTTTTTGGCATCTACCAATGCCTGGTAGCCGGTGATCAGGCCACTTTGCTCCAGCGCTTTTACCCGGCGTAAACACGGCGCAGGGGAGAGGCCAATCCGTTCGGCGAGCTCCTGGTTACTGATGTGTCCATCGGTTTGCAGAATGTCGAGTATGGCTTTGTCAAAGCGGTCAAGTTTCATATATTTTTAGTTATTCTTTTTAAATTGAAATAATATTACATTTATTTTTTATTAATTGAAATTTAATTTCAATATTTTATTTTAAATTATAAATTTCGCAATAATATTTTTTACAAAACCTCTATCATGTGTTCTATCGAATCAATGTTTACGGAGCACAACATGCACGCACAACCATCCCAAAAATATCAGGCGTTCCCACCGGTTAATTTAAAAGACCGCCAGTGGCCGAACACAGTGATTAGCCAGCCACCTGTTTGGCTGAGCACTGACTTGCGCGATGGTAACCAGTCTTTGTTTGAGCCTATGGATGCCGACAAGAAGATGCGCATGTTCAAAATGCTGTGCCAGATTGGTTTTAAAGAGATTGAAGTGGCGTTTCCTTCAGCTTCGCAAACCGATTTTAATTTTGTGCGTACATTGATCGAGCAGGACCACATACCGCAGGATGTGACGATAGAGGTGCTGACCCAGGCACGTGAACACCTGATCCGCCGCACTATGGAATCTGTGCGCGGTGCGCGTCGTGTGATCGTGCATATTTATAATGCCACTTCGCCGACTTTCCGCGAGGTGGTGTTCAATATGAGCAAAGACGAAGTTAAAGCGATGGCGGTGGACTCAGTCAAGCTGGTAAAAGTACTGGCTGCGGAAATGCCGGAAACCGAAGTGGTTATGCAATACAGCCCGGAAACATTCACCGCGACCGAGCTTGAGTTTGCCCGGGAAGTTTGTGATGCCGTGACCGAGGCCTGGGAAGCAACGCCGCAGCGCAAGGTGATTATTAATTGCCCGGCGACCGTAGAAGTGGCTACCCCCAATATTTACGCTGACCAGATTGAGTGGATGCACCGCAACCTGGCGCGACGTGACAGCGTGATCCTGAGCCTGCATCCGCATAATGACCGCGGTACTGCGGTGGCGGCGACAGAGCTGGGTATGATGGCGGGCGCTGACCGGGTGGAAGGTTGCCTGTTCGGGCACGGCGAGCGTACCGGTAATGTGGACCTGGTCACTGTGGCGCTGAATATGTATACCCAGGGTGTGCATCCGGGGCTGGATTTTTCTGATATGAATGCAGTGGCGCGCACGGTAGAGGAGTGCACGCAGATTGATATTCATCCGCGTCATCCTTATGCCGGTGACCTGGTGTTTACTGCGTTTTCCGGTTCGCACCAGGATGCGATCAAAAAAGGCTTTGCCAGCCAGCAGGAAGATGCGCGCTGGAATGTGCCTTACCTGCCGATTGATCCCAAAGATCTGGGACGCGGCTACGACTCGATTATTCGCGTCAACAGCCAGTCCGGCAAAGGCGGCGTTGCTTACCTGATGGAAAGCCAGTATGGCGTGGTGATGCCGCGACGTCTGCAAGTGGAGTTTTCTGGTGTGGTGCAGCAGTTCACCGATACTCACGGCAGCGAGGTGACGGCCAAAGATATCTGGCAGCTTTTTAACCGTACTTATACCGAGCCTGCGGTACCGTTCAGCTTTAAGGATTACCAGCTGCAATCAGAAGAGGGTGGTCAGGCCATCCGCATGACGGTGGCGGTGAATGGCGTTGCTACGATTTTGAGCGGGCACGGCAATGGTCCGGTGGATGCGGCGATACATGCGCTGCAAGGCATAGGCGTGTTTGCCCAGGTGCGCAGTTTTGAAGAGCGTTCAATCGGCGCAAGTGCGTCAGCGGGTGAAGCTTCGGCATGTGCTTTTGTGGAAGTCGTGTGTGACGGTAAGGTATGTTACGGCGTGGGGATTAACCCGGATATTGTCACTGCTTCCATCGAAGCCATTATCAGTGGCATCAACCGCAGCGGGGTTGTGCCAGAAGCGAGGGTTAAAACTGCTTGAATGCCCTGAGCCGGTATCTTTTAAAGATATCGGCTCAGCTTGCCAATGCCCGCTTACCAGTGTCCGGTAATCAGC
The DNA here is from genome assembly GCA_032153875.1 of Methylophilus sp. Classification (GTDB taxonomy): domain Bacteria; phylum Pseudomonadota; class Gammaproteobacteria; order Burkholderiales; family Methylophilaceae; genus Methylophilus. The sequence continues at coordinate 32,384 of JALDYP010000025.1, read as the reverse complement.
AGGCGGTAAATAAAATACACACCTACCAGCATCATTACATACACGGGAAGGTTGCTGGCGCTGCGTCGTTGCTGGTTGCTGATATGGCTGTTATAGCGGTGGAAAGCAATCACAACCACGACTGCCAGGATTGCAAGGGAGGTATTGATGGGTGAGGCGGTGATCCAGACCCACCAGTCGAACGGCGTGGCTTCGGAGCCAAACATATGCACGGCGATGCCAATTAATCCGCAGATCATCAGCGCAACAGTGACCAGGGCCTGTAATGTTTGCCAGCCACTATCCGGGCGGATGTCACGATTCTTGTCGAATTGCTTAGGATCCATACAGCTTTCCTTTCTCAAACATCATGCACATTGTGCGATTTGACTGCTTGATACATCCCCAGCCTAGCATAGCTAATACTTAGCTTAGCTGGGCTATGCTTAAGTTAGCTATTACCGTTAGTTGCGGTTGAATTGCCGGGCAGGTAGCTGATGGGATCCACCGGCTTGCCTTTTTGCCTGATCTCAAAATGCAGCATAGGCGGTTTGCTGTTGGCCGCTGCTGGCAGCGTCGCCAGTTTTTCACCCTGCGTCACAAAAACGCCTTCTTTGACCAGAGAGTTGCCCTGATGTGCATAGACTGACAGCAGGTTGCTATTGTGTTTGATGATGATCAGCTTGCCATAACCGCGTACATCCATGCCGCTATAAATCACTTTGCCGGCGCCAGCCGCGCTCACATTTTGCCCGGCGTTGCCTGTGATGTTCAACCCCTTGTTCAATTGCGGATCAAATCCGGCACTGACTTTTCCAGCCAGTGGCCATTGCCATTGAATATCGCCATCGGCAACCGCTTCAATGTCTTGTCCTTCTGCAGGCGCTTTTGCACCATCGGTGGCAGCGGCAGGATTGGCAGAAGTAGCATTAGCAGCATCACCGGCAGGCGCTAATTCAGGGCGGGTAATCGCAGAAGTCACTACTTCTGCATCATCTGTAGAGGCGGTATCGCTGGATTTGGTATTCGCCGCACTAGCACCCGCTTTAATATTCAATACCTGGCCGACATGAATCTCATAGGGTGTTTGTAACTGGTTGATTTCAGCAAGTTTCAGGTGGGGGATACCGAATTTCCTGCCGATGTTGTACAGGTTATCGCCTTTTTGCACCATATACTGGTTAGGACCAACAGATACCGGGGCTGCAGGTTTATTTTCAGGTGTTTTAGTGCTACTGCTGACCGGTGCACGCGGCATGGGGGAGTTAAGCGTACACGCTGCCAATGTGGTTGCAGTCAATCCGGTAATGAGAAGCGAGCGTAATCTCATGATAAAGCAGTTCCCCCTAATAATGGCACAAACTTGACCGGCTCCAGAGCGGTTTTCTGCACGCCCTTATCGGTCCTTTCAATCAGATGCAATACTTGATCGGCAGTACCTACCGGAATCACCATGCGGCCACCGACGGCTAACTGTTCGACTAACTCCTGCGGAACATGGCTGGAAGCAGCCGTGACCATGATGGCATCAAACGGGCCGTAGTCTTTCAAGCCTATGCTGCCATCCGCGTGATCCAGCTTCACATTGGTGCATTTCAAGGCGCGCAAATGGGTCCTGGCTTTCATCACCAACGGGCGGATACGTTCCAGTGAGAATACCTCGTTACTTACGCGCGACAACACAGCTGTCTGGTAGCCACAGCCGGTACCGATTTCCAGCACTTTGTTCAGTTGTTTGCCATTGCGCAGGATCTGCGTCATTTTAGCCACGATATACGGCTGTGAAATGGTCTGGCCATAGCCAATCGGTAATGACACATCTTCATAGGCGCGGATGGATAAAGCTTCATCAACAAAAATGTGGCGGGGAATCTCGGCCATCACATTGATCACTACTTCATCCTGTATGCCTTGCTCGCGCAAACGCGTCAGCATACGCTCGCGGGTGCGCGAAGAGGTCATACCAATGCCGGTTTTACTGGTGTTTCTAGGAATCGCCATCTTGCTTAATTCGTATCCTGCAACCATTGTTGCAGGTGTTTGATTTGTGAGTGCTTGGTCAGGTCTACCTGAATCGGCGAAATCGATACATATCCCTGGGATACCGCATAAAAGTCAGTACCTTCGCCGCCATCGTTAGGCTGGCCGGCCGCACCTACCCAGTACACAGTTTCACCGCGCGGCGTTTTCAGTTGAATCACCGGCTCGGCCTTATGGCGTTTGCCTAAACGGGTCACCTGACGGCCTTTGATTTCACTTAAGGGAATATCCGGAACATTGACGTTCAGCAAAGTCGGCTCAAGGATTTCGCTGTGGTTGAATTGCTTGACCAGATCGACAATCACACTCGCCGCAGTATCAAAATGCGTAGGCTGGTGTTGTGACATCGAAACCGCGATAGACGGAATGCCTAATAAATAACCTTCTGTAGCAGCAGCGACTGTGCCTGAATAAATGGTGTCATCACCCATGTTGGCACCATCATTGATACCGCTGATGACCATGTCCGGCATTTCCTGCATCAAGCCGGTCAATGCGATATGCACACAGTCGGTGGGTGTGCCGTTGACATAAAAAAAGCCATTTGCGGCCTGTTTGACGCTTAAAGGTCTGTCCAGCGTGAGGGAATTACTGGCGCCACTGCGATTGCGTTCCGGTGCTACTACGGTGATATCGGCCACTTTACTCAGGTGTTGCGCCAGTGCGGCCAGGCCTGGAGCCAGGTAGCCATCGTCGTTGGATAACAGAATTTTCATGCCGGATATTATATAAGGTTTACTGACCTTGTTTATGCCAATTCCAGAAAGAATTTAACAGAGCTTTAATAAGCGTTTCTACTTGGTTGAGGCTTTAGTACGCAGTCAGTTTCAATCCTGTTGCTGTGATAGCTGGTAACGCTTCGCGGTGTATTTGGCATAAGCGATCACACTGGCAAAAAATACTACGCTTAATAATATCTCGACCCATGCCAGCATACGCGTGACACCGGTCTCAGACCAGGCCCTGACTGCGCCTTCGGTAAAGTAAAACAGGATCAGCATGCCTGCCCATTGGTAGGTGTAGCGTTTGCCGCGCAGAATGCCGAATAGCGGCCCCAGCAAAGGCAAGGCTTTCAGGAAAAGCAAACTGCCTCCGCTACGCAAAGGTGCCCAGAAAATCTCCCAGCCCAGGCACAATACGATCAAGCCAACCAGGCTGGCACTCGCGCCCAGCCGGCTCCATTTGAGAATAGCCGGGATCATGTGCGGCCAGCTTGTGCTAGCGCCACTAAAGCCTTGCGTGCATCCATCGCGTTGAGTACCGGCTGGTCGAAGTTAAAACGCAACTGGCCATACACTTCTTCACCGTGCATATATTTCACATCAAAGCCTTCTGCATCCAGTCCTATCATTTCTGCCTGGTCAGCGGTGACGCCATGCACGTGCTGGCAATATTCCAGCATGCTGTCTATGTGGTCTTCGTTCATATGCGAAACAATGCCGGATTCCTGCGAGGCCAGCATGCTATCCGCTAAATCCTCATTCAGTGAATCCCCCTCAAACCAGTCTAATCTGCCCAGCCCGGCGATGTAGCGCACATGCTCAACGCTAATGCGATACAGGTGAAATTCATCAAGGTCAAAATAAGTCACCGCATCAGGAAAGTAACGCAGGTAGCGTGCGCGTAAATCCGGGTCATCCTTGTCGCACGGCAAGGCTTCGCCTATCAAGGTCAGTTGTGCGTGCGCATGCTGGTTTTGTGCTTCTGAAAATACCAGCAGGGATACTTTGGCGTTTTCATGCATATTCTTGGCATGTTCGGCATTGGCATTCACCAGGATAATCGGCTCGGCCTGCTGGCTACAGATAAATGGCGCAATGGCGCCAAATGGATAGCCAGGGTATTTCATGGAGTAGGTCGATAACACGGCGTGGCGTGTGGCAAACAGAAATTGGCGGGCTTCGCGGGTGAGGGCGGCAGACATACAGGTTTCCTAAATAACAGTTATTGCAATTTGAGTGCAGTTTCGGCCAGGCGTTTCCCTAACGCCATACACAATTTTTTTTCATCGTCGGAAATTGGCTGGTCATCCATCGCGCCGCCAATATGGCTGGCACCGTAAGGCGTACCGCCGGTTTTGGTGGTGCCAAGCTGCGGCTCGGAATAGGGCAGGCCTACCATCAGCATGCCGTGATGCATTAACGGAATCATCATGGTCATCAATGTCATCTCGTTACCACCATGCATGGAGCCGGTGGAAGTGAACACAGCTGCCGGTTTGCCGATCAAGGCACCTTTTAGCCAGAGGCCAGAGGTACCATCAAGAAAGTATTTCACTGGTGCCGCCATATTTCCAAAGCGGGTCGGGCTACCCAATGCCAGTCCGGCACATTCTTCCAAGTCCTTTAAGGTTGCGTAAGGTGCGCCAGAGGTAGGAATCTCCGGTTCAGTCGCTTCAGAATTGGCAGACACTTTAGGAACCGTGCGCACTCTTGCCTTGGCGCCAGCAACACTTTCCACACCACGCGCAATCAGTTGCGCCATGTCTTTGACGGCGCCGCCTTGTGAATAATAAAGAATCAGGATTTCAGTCATACTTTTTTGAGATTGTTGGCAAAGGTTAATCAAAGCTGAAACCATAAAACACATCCAGCGCATTATCTGAACCAGTCCGGGTTTCAATGGAAATGCGGTTGGTCAGCTGGTAGGTGAGTTTACCAACATTTAATAGCCCGACAATGCTTTTTTCGTAGCCAACCACCAGGCGGTTGTTGATGCGTTTGCCGACGCTGACCGCGTAATTGGTAGAGCCTGAACCGCGCACATCAATACTGTCCAGGCCTATGGTTTGCGCGATCCTGGTTTGTAGCGATACTGAATCGCCTTGCGAGAGCAGTGCGCTGGCAGCGACGGATAGCATCGCCATATCGCTGCTGCCGACGGCAGACATCGGTTGGCCCAGCACTAACAGCGATATTTTGTTTTCGTTACTGGTTTCCGGGGTGGAGACCAGTTTCAGTTGCGGTGTTTGCAGGCTGCCGTTGATTTGTATGCCGACCTTGGTATTTTCAACTTGCCGCGTCGCAAGCACATCCAGGCCAATGTTGGGGATTTTGCCACTGAAGATCAGGCGGCCGGTTTCGATATTAAGGGATTGGCCGTAAGCGAGGTAGGTGCCTGTGACTTCAAGCGTGCCGCTGGCAGCGAGGTCATCCAGCATGCCGTCAAGGCGCATTTTCCCGCTCAAGGCGCCATTCAGGCCTTGCCCGCGCAGCATGAATTGTTCTGACTCTTTAAACGGGAGGCCAGGTTTGTCGCCAAAATCGAGGCCGAAATCACGGAAGCTGACTTGGGATTTTTTGGCTGGTGCCGTATTTTGAGGCGACTGGATGATCACGTCGCCATCCAGCTGCGGTTTATCGCCTTTGGGTAATTCAAACAGCCCTTTATGAATTTTGAGGTTGCCGCTGATATGGGTGTTTGCGCTGGTCAGTTTCAATTTGGTGTCACCACTCAGCTGTACCCAGCGGTCCACACGGGAAAGTGCCTGCAATTGATTCAGTTTGGCAGATAGATCCAGTTGCCAGTCAGGCTGCTTTAAAGACAATACGCCGGTGGCATCCAGTTCACCGCTCTTGCCGGCAAAATGGATCTGGTTAAAGTTGACCTGGTCGCCGGCCATGGTCGCATTCAGGCGGCCTTGCTCCAGCCACACGCCTTGCGAAGGTATTTGCAGTGCGAGCGCCTCGCCTAGTATCGAACCTCTTAACTGTGGCTTGGACATCACACCACTGACTTGCGCTTCAATCGCCAGTCTGCCGGCAGGCTGAATATCCGAGAATAATCTGGAGAACCAGTTTAGCTGCCGGATATCAGCTTTCAGGCTGGCAGAGACCGGTGCCGAGTTTTTGATCACAAAGCCTGTAGGCGTTGGTGTGACGATGGTGTTTGCTGACAATTGCAGGTTAATCGCGTCAGTGGAGTTGATGGTACTTTCAACACTTACCTTGTTGTTGTCAGCCTTTATATTGGCAGCCAGCGTTTGCAAGCCTAAACCCTGCCATTTGGCGTTATTGATGTCATACACCTGCCAGTCGCCCTGGCTGCGCTGTAATTGCAGAAACCCATTCAGGCGCTGGTCCAGTTGCATATCCCACTGTGCGGATAATCGCAGATGGTCTGCCGGTAATGGGGCAGACTGCTCAGGTACCAGCCACGCCATTAATGCCTGCAACGGAAAGTCCTTGAGCGCACCGCGCGTCTGTAATTGCATCATCTCTGCCGGTTGTGCGGTGAGGGCGTTCGCAGCTTTTGCCGGGCGGTAATGTAGTTTCTCCAGTTGCATCTGACCTTCATATACATTCAATGCCAGTTGTTGCAGGTCGAAACCTTGCGATCCACTCCAGGCTAGAGTGGCAGGATTGGCTAAGCGGAATACTTTTCCGCTGGCATCCTGTAATTGCGTCAGCTGGCCTTGCCAGCGTTCACTCTGCCAGGAGCCGTTAAGTGCCAGTTGAATATTCCGTTGCAATGAGGGGTCAGAGTCCCTGATTTGCAAGGTAAGCTGATGCTGGGCCAATGAACCCTTTAAGTTCAGTTCGGCCTCGATTGGCGGGCTATCTGTGCCCTGGGCATTTTGTTGCGACAACCCGTGCAGCTTGATCTGGTGATCCAGAGACGCCTGCACATTGTCTGAAGCCTGTCCCTGCACCTCAAACCCGGCTAATGTCAGCCCCTGCGGTAACTGCAATTGTTGACCGGATAACCGGTAGCTGGCATGGAAACCGTCTGCCACATGCTGGAGCGTGCCTTCGCCTTTTACCTGGCCTGAAAAGCCCGGCATGAATTGCGCCAGATTCGGCAAATCGGCCTGCCAGGAAAGTTGGGTTGCTTCAGACGTAGAGGCTTGACGTTTAGCAGCTTGGGTACTGCGGATCGTGAATGTGTTTCTATCCAGTTGTGCCAGCAAATCCATGGCGGTTAGTTTTTGCCCTTGCAAAGTCGCCGTGCCGCGCACTATCAGCGGCTGTGCCTGCAGGCGGCTGTCGCCGGCATCCACTTTTACCTGAATGACGCCGGTATCGGTCAGGCTGCCATCGGCAGTGACTTTTAAATCCATGTGACCAGCCAGTTGCGGATGCACATGCCTGGCCTGGAATTGTTGCAGGTGAAACAGGAAGTGGCTGTTGCGGGCGTCATCCAGACCTATCGAAGCTTTCAATTGGACTACATCTTCCAATTGCACTGCATCCTTTCCTGTCTGTGTGACGGGAACAATCGCATACGGTTTGCCATCAGGCTGGTAATGATGGCTGGAGGCAATATCGACTTTGGTCAGGTCTCCTTGTAATGTAGTGCGCAGGTGGTAGGGGAGCGTGCCTTGTGGTTGCTGGATATCCATCCAGCCATTCAGCGGGAACGGCGCAGCATTCTGCATCTGAAAATGGGTGCTGATCTCCCCCCATGGGCTATGCGCCTGCGCGATGCGGAATTGCATGGCTTTGTTGTCAGCATCGAGGTCAAACTTGATCTTTTCTATCTGGTAAGTGCTGGGCCCTTGAATAATCGTCAGCCGTTGTATGTTGCCGGACAGCAGATGAAAAGGTAACGGGATATTGATGCGTTTAGGTAAAGGCCCGCTTGCCGTTTTGGTTGTGGGCGCAGGGTTTTCAGCCTGTGGTTTGAACTGTAAGGTTACCTGCCTGGCCACAAAACTCGATACGGTGAGTTCACCGCGTGGCGTGATACCTAAACGCATATCCGAAGCAATACCTTCTACTTTAAGTGTGGCGTTCCCCAGATCAGTTTCAAATTCTTTCAGGCTGGTGACGACCATGACATTGGCTGCCCATACCATTTGTGGCGTGATGACCAGGCTCAGGCTAAGCGCAGCAACCAGCGATAACCTGCATAATTTGGAGAGTGCATGCATGAACAACATTAAAAATTCACTCCCAGATTAAAGTGCAGACGGTATTCCTTGGTTTCTTCACCGTAAGCGATATCTACCCCTACCGGCCCGATCGGGCTGCGGAAACGCGCACCTACGCCATAGCCCAGCACAGGGTCATAATCTTTCCAGCTGTTGGCGGCATTACCAAAATCGACGAATACTGCGGCGCCCCAGGATGGCGTCAACCACTGCACCACCTCGCTACTACCGGTCAGCAGCACTCGGCCACCGACAGTGGCGCCCCCTTCATTTACACCCAGTGACTGGAAGGCATAACCACGTACAGACTGGTCACCACCGGCACGGAATAAATACGTGGCGGGAACGCTGTTGGCAGAACCGGTGACGCTACCGACTTCCAGCCTGCCCAGCCACTGGGTGGAGCTGGTTAACGGGTAAAACACCTGCGCCCTGGCCTGGGATTGTAAAAAACGCCCGTCGGAAATCTGCTCAAACGGTGAAAGCTGGAACTGGGTATTTAATATCCAGCCTTTGGTTGGCGCCTGCTGGTGATCGAGATCACGCAGGTTAAAACCGTAAGTGACCGTCAGCGCTTTATTGAATTGTGACGTAACGTCATCCACTTGCAGGTATTCGTACAGCAGGTTGGCGCCAATGAACTGCTCAAATTTTCTTGGTTGTCCCCAATAGCGGCGCACCCCGTTTTGCAGTGCGGTGGTGATTTGCCCTTCGAGGTCGGTACGGGTAAGGCTGTTCTGTATGCTGTCCCGGTAACCTTTGTCATCCATCAGGAAGTTGATATTGGAAGTAGCCGCCTGCAAGCGTTGCTCGAGGCGGATGCTGCTATCCCACAACAATCCGCGATTGAACAGATTGCGGTCTGTATAGTTGAAGACAATGCGCGCGCCAGTGTTGGTGCTGGCGCCAACGCCTATGCGAAAAGATTTCTCTTCCATCTCACGCACCGTGACATCTACATCCGCGGTCTGGTCAGGGTTGAGTGCCTGGGTTTTTGCGACCACATCCACCTGGCTGAATTTGCCGGTGCTCATAAAACTGTTTTGTAACAACAGTAAATCGGATTGACGGTAACGGTCGCCGGTTTTGATGGTATTCAAGGGGCGGATCAATCTTTCAGGATAATGTTTCAAGCCTTGGATATTCACCTTGCCAAAGCGTACTGCCGGTCCGGAATCCACGGCAATGTTGATAGAAACTTCCTGAGTTTGCGGCTGTACCATTGCTTGCGATTGCGTGATTTTGGCATTGGGGAATTCAGCTTGCAGCAATGAAGATAACAGGTCGCGCTTGGCTGCCGCCCAGGCTTGCTGGGTAAACACATTATTCGCTTTTAAAGGCCAGCTTTTATTGGCGTTTTCAAGTATCTCTTTATAAGCCGGCTGTTGTATCTCACCGGTCACTAAGACAGTGACTTTGCTGACTTTGGCTTGCGGGGGCAGGTGGATACAAAATTCAATGATATGTGCGGAACGCTGGTAGGCTACGGTTTTTACCTTGAAATACCCTTCGGTCGCCAGCAGGTCGGCGATTTCCTGCGGGGTTTTGAGGATCAACCGCCGCCATTCACCTTCGTTCATGCGCGGGTTCTGCATCGTTTCATGTAACGTCAGGTGCTTTTCCAGCAACTCGCGCAGCTTTTCTTTATTTTCTGGCGCTGAGTCGCTATCAAGCGAAAAGCGGGTTTGGTAAGTCTTGCCTTGTTTGACCTGAAACCAGTCGCTGTCTTTTGCCAGGGCGGGAGGCGTCATAATGATTATTGTGGTAAGCAATAAGCAAAAAAATATCAAGTACCGAGAAGAATGACGTTTTAGAGCAATGAGGCATTGCAGCCAGGGCAATCTGGAAAATCTGCCCTGACTAACTAAAAAATTGAAACCAACAGCGGGCTGCCTTAATGCAGTGTGTGAGAAATAGAAAACAGAAAAATCCCTGAACAAGTCACTAAATATGTTTTACCAATTGACTCGCCTTGCCGGTATAAGTTGCAGGTGTCATTGCCAGCAAAGTCTGTTTGGCTTGGGCCGGGATTTGCAGCGTTTCAATAAAGGCATGCAGTGATTGCTGGTTGATGCCGCCTTTGCCGCGTGTCAGTTCTTTCAGTTGCTCATACGGGTTTTCAATGCCGTAACGACGCATGACGGTCTGGATAGGCTCAGCCAACACTTCCCAGCTGTTATCCAGGTCATCAGCCAGACGTTGTGGATTGATCTCCAGTTTATTCAGGCCGCGCAGGCAGGCATCATAAGCCAGCAGTGAATAACCAAGTGCCACACCCATATTACGTAATACGGTGGAGTCGGTCAGGTCACGCTGCCAGCGGGAGATAGGCAGTTTTTCTGCGAGGTGACGCAAGATAGCATTCGCCAGGCCGAGGTTGCCTTCGGAGTTTTCAAAGTCAATCGGGTTTACTTTATGCGGCATGGTGGAAGAACCGATTTCGCCGGCTTTGACCTTTTGCTTGAAATAACCTACCGATATGTAACCCCAGATGTCTCGGTTGAGGTCGATCAGAATGGTGTTGATGCGTGACAATGTGTCATACAGTTCAGCCATATAATCATGCGGCTCGATCTGGATAGTCATCGGGTTGTAAGTCAGGCCCAGTGATTCCACGAAAGTCTTGGCAAAGTTTTCCCAATCGATATCCGGGTAAGCGGACAGGTGCGCATTGAAGTTACCCACCGCGCCATTGATTTTGCCCAGGATTTCGTTGGCTTGCAGTTGTTTGAGCTGGCGTTGCAGGCGATAGACCACATTGGCCAGTTCTTTACCCATGGTAGTCGGGCTGGCTGTCTGGCCGTGTGTGCGGGACAGCATCGGTTGGTCAGCCAGTGCATGCGCAATTTCGGTTAAGCGGGCAACCACTGAAGAAAGGTTAGGCAAGATCACGCTGTCACGCGCAGACTTGAGCATCAATGCATGCGACAGGTTATTGATATCTTCAGAAGTACATGCGAAATGGATAAATTCGCTGGCTTTTTTGATGTCGTGGTTACCGTCAAATTTTTCCTTGAGCCAGTACTCAAGCGCTTTCACATCATGGTTGGTACGCGATTCAATCGCTTTGACCTGCATGGCGTCATTTTCACTGAAAGCTTCGATAGCGGCATCAAGCTCGGCAATAGTGTCTACAGAGAACGGCGCGATTTCTGCCAGTGTTGGTTCTGCACTCAGTGCTTTTAACCATTCCACTTCGACCAGGGCTCTATGCTTTATCAATGCATATTCGCTAAAAAATGGACGCAAAGGATCAAGTTTAGCGTGATAACGGCCGTCTAAAGGGGAGAGTGCATTGAGGGTGGTAAGAGACATGACTATAAAACGGGGTGGATTTGAAAGTCGACATTTTACCCAATCCGGCAGCGCTTGTCTTTTTCTATTCTTGTGCGGTTGTGTGACTTTTAATCCCTGGCATGCGTTAGAGTATGGTTATAGATGCACGAATTTACAGATGAAAACCGCTTTGTTTGGCAGATCATGCCTGGCGGCACCGTGACATAATCGCTCACTGGAAATCTATTGCACATGAGACGCCACTCTCCATCTTTTATTAGTATTGCGGCAGGCCTTTGCCTGTCGCTGTGCCTGCTATGGTCGCAGATACTGGCGGACGACTATGTGCTGGCGATGCTGGAGAAAGTCCGCCAGCGCTATGGCGAAGAGGCGTACCAGAATGTGATGCGCCTGAACGAGCTTTACAGCCAGTTGGCAAATGCCAGCGAAATGACCAAGATCGGCATGGTCAATGATTTCACCAATCAGCATGTGCTGTTCGTCGACGATATCAACTTATGGGGTGTTGACGATTACTGGGCCAGCCCGCTGGAAACCTTTGGTAAAGGTGCGGGCGACTGTGAAGACTTCAGTATCGCCAAATATACCTTACTCAAAAAACTCGGTATTCCACAGGACAAGCTACGTCTTACCTACGTCCGAGCGCGCATGGCGAGCGGCAATATCCGCCCGCACATGGTGCTGGCTTATTACGCCATGCCAGCCAGCGACCCGCTGATTCTGGATAACCTGAATTTCGAGATATTGCCCGCTTCAAAACGCGGCGACTTATTCCCTGTGTTCAGCTTTAACGAGAAAGGCCTGTTTGTGGCCAATAACCCGAGCATGCGTGCCGGGTCACCGAATAATATTTCCAAATGGCGCGATGTGCTGACACGCATGCGGCAGGACGGGCTGGAATAATGAGCACACCAAAACAACTGAACCAGCTGGAATATTTGAAAACCTTGGCTAAGATATGGTTAACGGGGAAAGTTAATGCTAGGCTTATGGTTAAAGCCTGCATTAAAGCCGGGTTGTGGATGAATGTACCCCAAGAAAAAAGAGGGCTTAGAACATGTCATTAATAAAACAAATACGCATAGCGATATCCGTCATTATCCTGATGGTGGCGGCGGGGTGCCTGTTTTTAGGGGTGTATGACGACCACCGCTTTATGGCCGAGCAGTTGCAAAAGAAGAATAATGATAATGCCAACGGCCTGGCGATCACGCTTTCCAATATCCAGAAAGACAATGTCACGGTAGAGCTGATTATCAGCGCCCAGTTCGATATGGGCCATTACCGGCGTATTGCGATTATTTCGCCTGATAACAAAACCATGATTGAGCGCGTCAATCGCAACCCGCATTCTGTGGCACCTTCCTGGTTTCAATCGCTGTTTTCGGTCAACATCCAGCCGGGTATTGCCAATATCCAGTCCGGTTGGCAGCAATATGGCACGCTGGAACTCGAAAGCGAACCTTCACTGGCTTATGACCAATTGTGGGAGACCTCGCGCCATGCGGTGTTGTGGACGCTGATCGTGGCCTTTATGAGCTATGTTGTTTCCGGCTTCTGGCTGAAAAAAATCCTCAAACCTCTGGATGATGTGATTGCGCAGGCTGAATCTCTGGGCGAGCGTAAATACATCACCATTGAGGAACCGCAAACAGAGGAATTCAAAAAACTGGTGCGGACCATGAATACACTATCGGACCGTGTCAAATCGATGGTGACTGACGAGTCTGAGCGCTTGAATGTGCTCAACCAGCAAATCAATTATGATGAAGTCACCGGTTTGATGAACCAGTCGCACTTCACCAATACTGCGTCAGTCGCGCTGAAAAGCGATAGTTTTGTTGAGGGTATGCTGACCTTGGTACAGTTACGCAATTTGTCTGATATTGACAAGCAGCTTGGCTACAGTGTGACCAATCAGCTGATCAAAAAAGTTGGCGATGCCCTGCAACAACAAATGGCGCATTATCCTGACGTAGTCTGCGGTAGATTGTCTGGCAGCGAGTTTGGTATTTTCAGCCGTCAGCCGCTGGATGATTTCGGTGTCGCCTCAGAACTCAAATTAGTGCTTGAGAAACTGAATGCAGCACAACAGATCGTGCAATTCCAGTTTGTGGTGACGCATACCAAAACCAAAAAAGGCGATGACTTTGTTGATATCCACAAAGTCATGCAGTTTATCCTGGATCTTGCCGGTGACCAGGCTGCCTTGCCTATACGCGTGATGAATGCGAACAGCATTGTCACTTCGAGAAAGAACTATCTCAGCCAGTGGAAAGAACAGTTCCTGCATGCCATCGAGCATAAACAGATCAAGCTGGCGCGCTATCCGGTCATGCAAAGATCTAAAAAGTTGTTCCACTATGAATGCCCGTTACGTCTGCATATCGATGAAGGCGATCAGTGGTTGGCTGCTGGGGCATTTATTGATTGGGCCAGCCAGCTCGACATGATCAAGACACTGGATGGACTGGCGCTGGAATATGCTGTAGATATGCTTTCCGAAAACAAGGCTAATCTAAGTGTCAATGTGTCGGCTGCCGCCATGCGTAGTGACGAATACAAAAGCAAGCTGCAAAGTCTCATGGTAAAAGTCAGACAGCCGAAACGCTTAAGCTTTGAAATTTCAGAAGAGGCAGCATTCAGCGACTTTTCTGAATTCAGGGAGTTTGTGCATCTGGTGAAATCCCTGGGTTGCGTCATAGGTATGGAGCATGTGGCGACACGCCTGGCGCAATTGGGTGACCTGCATGAATTGGGGCTGGACTTCATCAAGTTCGATGCTTCATTGATACGTGATATTCATCTGCGTCCGCAACAGCAATCATTGTTGCGCGGCCTGTGTATGATGGTGCGTACCATGGGTATCCTTCCGGTTGCAGAAGGTGTGCAGGATCAGCTGGAACTGGATAGCCTCGACTCGCTGGGTATTGGCGCCGTGACAGGTCCTTTTGTACAGGAAACCCTGCATTTTGGTGACAAGTAAACATTGTCAATCTTTGTAATTCGCGGGATTTTTGCCATATACTCAGCGTATTGAATGGGGTTGACAATACATATAATCGAAGCTGCTTAATATTAAGTATGAGCCGTTGATAAGGACAATAAAAAGCCAAAGCCATGGAAACGACGCAATATTTTAATCAAACTGACAAAGACGTTTTACTCGAGTGTCTGCTTTACATCTGCCGTCACAACCGGCTGGCGACCACTAGAGATGCGTTAACCACCGGCTTGCCACTTGAAGATGGCAAGCTTAATCCTGAATTATTCAAGCGCTCAGCTGAACGATTGCGACTCGATGTCACGGTTCAGCAGAGCGGCATCACCTCTTTGATTCAGCCGCAAACAGATATCACCTTGCTGCTGAATAATAATCGAGCATGCCAGCTGTTGAAGGTTGATGACAGCCAGCACTTTGCACAAGTCGTTTTCCCGGACCTTTCACCAGAACCTGTGACTATGAGCCTGGCCGACCTGGCTGCACAGTACACAGGCTACGCGCTGGCGACCAAGCAAAACTATATTTTTGACGCCCGCACACCTGAAGTCGGCCGCGTCAAGATCAGGCACTGGTTCTGGGGATCAATCGCTGAAAACAAGGGTATTTACCGTGATGTAATGGTCGCAGCCTTGCTGATCAATATATTCGCATTGGCGATGCCGTTATTCACCATGAACGTGTATGACCGCGTGGTACCTAACAAAGCCGTTGAAACGCTGTGGGTATTGGCTATCGGTGTCGGCCTGATTGTACTGGGCGATTTATTATTGCGTTCAATGCGAGCTTACTTCCTGGATTGGGCCAGCGCGCGTATTGATGTAAAACTCAGCGCGCAAATTATGGAGAAGGTACTTGGCACGCGTTACGAAGCCAAACCTACTTCGGTTGGCTCGTTTGCCTCCAACCTGCGTTCATTTGAGAGCGTACGTGACTTTATTACCTCTGCCACGGTCGTCACCCTGATTGATTTACCGTTCGGGATCATCTTCCTGGTGGTGATTGCCTGGATCAGTCCCTATATGGTGTTGCCGGCATTAGTTGGCGGCGCCATTGTTCTGATCTATTCATTAAGCGTGCAGACCAAGATGCATGACTTATCTGAAACGATGTACCGCGCCAGTGCGCAACGCAATGCCACATTGATCGAAAGCCTGGTCGGCCTTGAAACCGTCAAGTCCATGGGCGTGGAAGGGCAGATGCAGGGCAAGTGGGAGCGCAGTGCTTTATTCTTGTCTGAAGTCGGTAGCAAGCTGAAATTGCTATCCTCGTCGATTACCAATGGTACCTATGCACTACAACAAATCATCAGTGTCGCCATTATTATCCTTGGCGTTTACCTGATCTCCAATGGCGACCTGACCATGGGCGGACTGATTGCCTGTTCACAATTAACCAGCCGTGCATTGGCACCTATTTCGCAAATCGCCAGCTTGTTTACCCAGTACCATACTGCGGCGACTTCATTGAAGTCACTTGAAGGCATTATGGAAAAGCCGGAAGAGCGCAGCAAGGGCGCCAGTTTCCTGTCGCGCCCTGCATTCAAGGGTGAAATAGAGTTCAAGAGTGTTTCCTTTAAATATCCGGGTTCAGATGAATTAGCCTTGAACCGGATTTCATTCAAGATCCGGCCAGGCGAGCATGTGGGCCTGATCGGCCGCATGGGTTCAGGCAAGACCACCATTAACAAGTTAATTCTTGGTTTGTATCAGCCGACGGAAGGTGCGATCCTGATTGATGGCATTGATGCGCGCCAGATTGATCCGGCCGAATTGCGCCGCAGTATTGGCTATGTGCAGCAGGATAACCATCTGTTTTATGGCACCTTGCGCGACAACATTACCTTGCGTCATCAACATGCTGATGATCATGCAGTACTGAATGCGGCACAGGTTGGTGGTATTGCCGAGTTTGTGAATGCGCACCCGAAAGGCTTTGACCTGGAAGTGGGCGAGCGGGGTGATACATTGTCCGGTGGTCAGCGGCAGGGTGTAGGGATTGCACGCGCTTTTGTGACCAGTCCGCAGATTGTGTTACTGGATGAACCTACCAGTGCGATGGATCACTCGGGTGAAGAAAACGTTAAAAACAGGATTGCTGAGGCATCGGCAAATAAAACCCTGATTGTGATCAGTCATCGCAACGGGATGCTGGAGTTGGCAGAACGTCTGATCGTGATTGATTCCGGGCAAATTGTGGCTGACGGTTCTAAAGAAGATGTCACCGCTGCATTGCGTGCGGGTAAAGTGGGTAAGGCAAGGTAACATCATGGCAAAAAAAATATTCGATAAGTTTGGTGACGTTACTAAAAATGACAGCATTTGGGTGCGCATGGGCAAACCGGTGCATGTCTTGGTCGACAAAATAATTAAAACAGATACCGCAGAAAACCGCTCATGGTCTGAGCAGGCACACGATGTGATGGTTGAAGACAGCATGCTGCATGCCAAATTAATCATGTATGCGATCCTGATTATTCTGGTGGTATTGCTGGTGTGGGCTAACCTGGCTGAGGTCGATGAAGTCACGCGGGGTGAGGGCAGGGTTATTCCATCAGGGCAGATTCAGCTTGTTCAATCGTTGGATGGTGGTATCGTCACAGACATCATGGTGAGGCTAGGAGATACCGTAAAACGTGGACAGCCCTTGATCAAGATAGATGAAACCAGGGCGATTTCCTCCCTTAAGGAAAACGAAAGCCAGTACTTGTCACTAAGGGCTAAAGAAGCGCGCTTGAAATCACTCGCTAATGGCAGCGGATACAACCCGCCAAGCGAGGTACAGCAAAAAGTACCAGATACCTATTTACAAGAGTTGCAGCTTTATAACGCGGCGCGTGCCGAGCTTGATTCCCAGATAAATATTGCAAGGGATCAACTGGCTCAGCGCGAGCGAGAGCTTTCAGAAGTGCAATTTAAAAAGGAAGTGGCTATCAAGACTTATGACTCCAATAGCCGCGAGTTAGCTGCGAACCGGCCATTGCTGAACAGTGGTGCCGTTTCCGAGATTGAGATCCTCCGTCTTGAACGTGAAGCAAACCGTGCAAAAGGCGATATTGATCAGGCATCCGCACAAATGAGCCGTTTGACGGCTGCCATTTCAGAAGCGCGACGCAAAGTCTCCGAAGCCCAGCAGACTTTTATGAGTAAAGTGCGCACAGAGTTAAATGAAACTACAGCCAAAATCAATAGTTTGACCCAGTCCAGCCTTGCACTTTCCGATAAGGTAAAACAATCGACATTGTTATCACCTGTAAACGGCAAAATCAGCAAGCTGTATTACAACACTGTCGGTGGTGTCATACAGGCGGGTAAGGAAGTGATGGAAGTGGTGCCATCCGATGATGCGCTGGTGATTGAGGCTAAAATTCAAACCAAAGATATTGCATTTATCCGCCCCAAGCAGCCTGCGATTGTAAAGCTGACGGCCTACGACTACAGTATTTACGGTAGTCTTGATGGTGAAGTGCAAGATATTGCAGCGGATTCGACGATTGACGATAAAGGAAATGCTTTTTATGTCGTTAAGGTAAGAACAATAAAGAATAATATCGGCGACCATCTGCCAATTATTCCTGGTATGGTGGCACAGGTAGATATTTTGACGGGCAAGAAAACGGTAATGTCCTACTTGCTTAAACCTGTGCTTAAGGCTAAATCGTATGCATTAACCGAGCGCTAATCTATGAAACATATTTTTATTACTTCGTTAAAGCAGCCTGTAGAAGCGTGGCTGAAAGCATTTCCTAAATTAGTCACCAGTGCAGAAGTGGTTTCTGCCGATGTAGCTGGTGCGACTGTAGTCTGGGTGCATGCGCAACTGGAAAGCAGCAACCAGTGGCGCACTCAGGTGCAACAAGTTTTGTCTCTGATTCCCTCAGCTAAAGTGATTGTGTTATCTAATAATCCCGAGCAGGCTGAAGCCATGCAAGCATTAGAGCTTGGCGTAGTTGGCTATTTGCATGCTTATGCGCATCATCAAGTGATGAAAGAAGTTTACAGCGTTGTTTCCCACGGCGGGATCTGGCTGGGGCGTGATTTGTTGAAACACCTGATTACATTAACAGCGCGTGGCTCGCGCCAGACCGCAGATGTGCTTGATGAGGTGCTGGAAGGCCTGACCAAACGCGAGCGTGAAGTGGCGTTGGAAGCAGCCAAAGGTAACAGTAACAAGGAAATTGCCCGTACACTTTCAATATCCGAGCGTACAGTTAAAGCGCATTTGACCTCTGTTTTTGATACTTTAAAAGTCAGGGACCGTTTGCATCTGGCGCTGGTATTACAAGGTCAATCTCCTCAAGGCCATTTTGAGCTTGATAAAGCTGTCAAAACTGGCTCCTCAAACAAATCCCATCTGAATTCATAAAATTGATGCTTTAATTTGCATCAATCTTATGAAAATAAAGGGTTTTTGGGATTTTTATCTGGCTTCTGTAGTCCCAAAGTTGGGATTTGTGACTTTTTCCCCTAAAACCCTTAATTAAAACCACTTTTAAAGGGTGGGATACTCTTGTGCCTTAACAATACTGTAGTTATACTGACTTCAGGATAAATCTTTATAACTTGTTAAGAGTCTGCACATGAAACTAAAAAAAATTGCCTCTGCACTAATAATAGGAGTGTTTTCCTACTCCTCTGTGTCCTGGGGAGCGAGTCCGGAAACTTTGGAGAAAATAATCGAGAAAGCGGTGTCTGAGAACCCTGAGGTTCAAGCCCGCTTTCATGCTTATAAAAGCGCTGAATATGACGAAGCTGCTGCAAAAGGTAGATACTTGCCAAATGTAACAGTGGATCAAGTATTTAGGAATCAGGAGCGTGTGGTTCCTGTAAATATCAATAATACTAACTCTCCAAACCAGCAATCTACACTAACGTTACGTCAAATGATTTTTGATGGTTTGGCGACTCCGGCAGAAGTAGGCCGTCTGGACCATGTAGCCAAGTCCCGTTTTTATGATTTGCAAGGGCAGATGCAAAGTGTTGCATTGGATACCGCGACTGCTTACTATGATTTGTTGCGTTATCGCCGTCTGGTTTCCTACGCTGAAGACAACTATGTTGTTCATAAGCAGGTACACGAAAAAATCAAGTCTCGTGTAGATGCAGGTGTAGGCAAGAAAGTTGACCTTGAGCAAGCCACTGGCCGTTTGGCGCTTGCTGAAGCGAATCTTTTGACAGAAACAACCAACCTGTATGATGTGTCTGCAAGATTCCAGCGTCTGGTAGGTGAACTTCCTCCAGCCAACGTGGTTGAAGTGCAGATGACAGGTGAGGGCTTGTCCGAAAGCGCTGATCAGGTTCTTGATGCTGCCTATAAACAAAACCCCAACATTCTTGCTTCTATTGAGAACATCATTGCGGTAGAAAAATCTGTTTCCGGACGTAAAGCACCTTTCATGCCGCGTCTGGATTTGCAAGGCCGTAAAGTCCTTGATGTGAATGATGCAAGCAGAAATAGCATACTGGCTGCAGATACACTTGAAGTAACCGCTAGCTGGAATATTTTCAACGGATTCACTGATAAAAACAACCTGGATTCTGCTTCAGAAGAGCTTAATCGTTCGCATGATTTACGCGATAAAGCGTGTATCGATACGCGTCAGTTAGTATCTATTGCGTACAACAATATCAAACAATTGAATGAGCAGGTTGCTTATCGCAAGCAGCACCAGGACTCAATCGAAAACGCGCGTTTAGCCTATCGTAAGCAGTACGATATCGGTCAGCGTACGTTGCTTGACCTGCTGGATACGGAAAACGAATATTTCCAGTCACGCCGTAACTTCACGAATGCTGAAATGGATTTAAGTACTTCTTATGCCAGAACATACGCAGGTCAAGGTTTGTTGCTGCGTAAATTAGGTGTGAGCCGCGCTGACGTTGGTGAATATGCGCGTGAAGAGTATTTAGACCGCGAGAATGTATGTAAAGCGATTGCTCCGGCACAACTCGTAGTTGATAAAGCTGCTTTAGTGGCGAATGCGAAACCTTGGGAAGGCGAAGCCTTTAAACCAAAAGGCCCTGAAAAAGCGACGATGAAATTCACACCGCGCATTCTATTCCAAGCTAATAGCGCCATTATCTTGCCAGAGTCTTATGCTGATCTCGACATTGTTTATGATGTTGTTAAAGAGTGGGGCAACGATAAGATCGAAATCGCTGGTCATACAGATAAACGCAATACCTCAAAAGAGAAATATAATCTTTTACTCTCTGAAAAACGTGCAAAAGCAGTAGCTGACTATCTGACTAAAAAAGGTTTGGATGGAAGTCGTGTGGTTGTAAAAGGCTACGGATATTCACAGCCGATTGCTGAAAATGATCCGGTCAATGGTAATGACGCAAACCGCCGTGTTGAAGTCATTCGTTTTCAGTCTGTAGCAGAGTAATTAGCACAGTTATTTTTCCTGCTTAACTGCAGGAAGTAAAAAAAGCGAGGCTGAAATCAGCTTCGCTTTTTTATTATTTTGAATCTTGTTTGAGCCTAGATTCTTAAGTGGTTAATAATCTTCAGCCATTCTGGCTAAACATTCACTTGTCGAAGTGCAAGTATTGTACTTCGGTACAATAGATTTTCATTTTGTATTGCAGTTTAATACATCACTATCTAAATTTCTCTCAACTTTAAGTGGGGCAAAAAAATGGCTACAGTGATTGGTACTGTTACAAGTGTTCAAGGAATGGCAATCGTAGTGGATGCGAATGGCAACCGCCACATGCTACAAGTGGGCGAGGTTTTGCATGCGGGTGATAAAGTAATCACCGCTAGCGGCGCCAGCGTCTCAGTAAAACTCGCAAACGGTGAAACCGTTAACTTCGCTGAAGCACAAACAGTTAAGATTACTGATAACCTGGCACAAGTGGATGTCTCAGATGTCACTGAAAACGCGGTCAATCAAGCTGTATTTGATGCCGTGCTCACAGCATTGAACGAAGGCCGTGATATTACTGAAGTATTGGATGCGCCTGCAGCTGGTGAGGCTGGTAGTGATGGTAATGCTAGTTTTGTTAACCTGGATCGCATTTCTGAAAGCGTTACTGGCGCAACCTATGACGGTGGAAATGGTTCTGTAGAGACGCCTCCTTTATCGCTTTTGCCAAACTATCAATACTTTCCTGAAGATCCAACCATTGATTTCGTTACCCCAAGTAACCCACTTCCTAACAGCGATCAGGTAATTGAAGGTAATTCGATGGTGTTCACTGTAGGGTTGAGCACGCCTACGCAAGCACCAGCAACCTATACCTTTACTATCGGTGGTGGAACGGCTTCCCCCTTAGACTACGGCACTCCTGTATTTAGTAATGGCGTTACTTTCAACCCTGCAACAGGCACAATCACTGTGCCAGCCGGTGTTAGCAGCTTTACTGTGACAGTACCAACTGTCGATGACACCGATGTTGAGCCTAACGAGACTTTGCCAATTAGTGTAGGTGGAGTAGAAGCAATTGGTACGATTGTAGACAATGACAGGGCAACTGTAGTTACCGTCGAACCAGGTCAGCCTGGCCCTGGTGATGATAGCGTCGTCGAGGGTGCGTCCCTGGTTTATACGGTTACTTTAAGTGATCCAACCAACGCGCCTACTACTTATACTTTCAATCTTGGTGGCGGTTCAGCTTCAAACGCCGATTTCGGTGCACCAGTTTTCAGTAACGGTGTGACTCTTAATGCAAACGGTACAATTACTGTACCTACTGGTGTCACCAGTTTCACTGTAACTGTACCGACAGTTGATGACAATTTCGTAGAGAAAAACGAAACAGTGCCATTGACGATTGGCGGTGCTACGGGCACAGGTACCATCATTGATAATGACCGTGCAACTGTTGAAACAGTGACTGCCGGCCCGAATGGTGGCTCCGTAGTTGAAGGCAACAACCTGGTCTATATAGTGACTTTAAGCGATGAAACCAACGCATCCACTACCTACAGCTTTACGCTTGGCGGTGGTACAGCCTCTGCAGCAGATTATGTAACGCCACCTACATTCAGCAATGGTGTGACATACAACGCAGCAAACAACACCATTACTGTGCCCCCGGGCGTTACCAGCTTTACTGTGACTGTTCCTACAGTGGATGACACTCTGGTTGAGCCAAATGAAACTTTGAAGCTCAATGTTGGGGGAAAAGAAGCCACAGGTACCATTATCGATAACGACAGGGCGACCGTTGTTACCGTAGAGCCGGGTACACCTGACCCTAATGATGACAGTGTGGTAGAAGGCAATAATCTGGTTTACACAGTCACTTTGAGTGATCCAACTAATGCAGCTACTACTTATACATTTAATTTGGGTGGCGGTACAGCCTCCTCAGCTGACTACGGCAATCCAATATTCAGTAATGGTGTGACACGTAATGCTGATGGGTCGATTAACGTTCCAGCAGGTGTCACCAGCTTCACTGTTACAGTACCTACCGTTGATGACACAATTGTAGAGCCAAATGAAACAGTGCCACTGACCATTGGTGGTGTCACCGGTACCGGTATCATCGTTGATAACGACAGGGCGACAGTCGACACTGTGACTGCCGGCCCGAATGGCGGCTCAGTGGTTGAAGGTAACAATCTGGTTTACACAGTGACTTTGAGCGCTACCACCAACGCAGAAACAACTTACAGCTTTACGCTGGGCGGTGGTACTGCTTCAGCTGCTGATTATGTAACACCTCCAACATTCAGCAATGGCGTGACTTACAACGCAGCCAACAACACGATTACAGTGCCTGCCGGCGTTAAAGATTTCACCGTGACTGTACCAACAGTGGATGACACCATTGTTGAGCCAAATGAAACCTTGCCTATCAATGTGGGTGGTGTGACCGCTATCGGTACTATCGTGGATAACGACAGAGCGACAGTAGATACAGTGACTGCCGGCCCTAATGGTGGCTCAGTGGTTGAAGGTAACAATCTGGTCTACACAGTGACTTTGAGCGCTGAAACAAACGCGTCCACTACCTACAGCTTTACGCTGGGTGGTGGTACAGCCTCTTCAGCGGATTATGACACTCCACCTACATTCAGCAATGGCGTGACTTACAACGCAGCCAATAATACGATCACAGTGCCTCCTGGTGTTACCAGTTTCACTGTGACTGTGCCTACAGTGGATGACACTCTTGTTGAGTCAAATGAAACCTTGCCAATTAATGTTGGTGGTAAAACAGCAACTGGCATCATCATTGATAACGATGGCGGTATCACAACTGTAAACGGCAGCAAGTTTGCTGTTTCCGAAGAAGGTCTGGCAGGCGGTATCAAAGATAATACAGGTAGCAGTGACACTACTGACTCTGCCGAAGCAACGGGTTCATTCAGCCTGAATGGAAGCAATGCCGGTGCCGTATGGACATTAACTGCACCAACTACACCTTTGACCTCTGGCGGCGTAACCGTCACATGGACATTGTCTGCTGATGGCAAGACATTGACCGGTTCCGCGGGCAACGAAAAAGTATTGACCGTCACTATCAATGATAGCGGTGAGTACAAAATCGTATTGAATGGCCAGGTTGACCATCCGATAGCGAATGTCGAAGATACTGTACTCGCGAACGTAGGTGTGAAAGTTGTTGTGAACGGTGTTACCCAGACAACTACATTGCCAGTCACGATTGAAGATGATGCGCCAAAAGCAAACGGTGGTTCAGTGACAGTTACCAATGCCGATACTGCGAACGTTGCACCTGTTGCAGCGGTTGCTAATAGCGGCAATCTGCTAGGTTTGGTTGGTCTGTCAGCATTGAATCTGATTGACCTGAGCACACGCTCCGCATTCGGTGCGACAGATGCAAACAATAACATCAGCAAGGTTGAGCTGAATTATCAATCATTGGTGTCGCTGGGTGGGCGTCAATTCACAGTTTCCCAGGCACTTGCCGCCGAGCTGGGTCTTAAAGTTGTGATCACTAATGATCCAGGCTTCCTGACATTGATTGGCCCATCATCGCATGTCGTTATTACTTCCCTGGATGGTGGCCCTATCGATAACCTGGCAATCAATGAATTGCTGGCTACAGCACGCTTGAGCGGCGGTGCAATCAGTGCAGAAGTGCTGAATGGTACTTCAATCACTGTGACCGATTCGCAGGGTGCAAGCTCTTCAGCAGCTATCAGTACACTGGTTGATGCAACCGTGTTGAGTAGTGCCACAGCTAATCCTAACCTTAAAGAGGGTGACGGCAATGGCAATACACTGACCGGTACAGCTGGCGATGACCAGATCTATGGTTATGCTGGCAATGACACGCTGAATGGCGGTGCTGGTAATGATATCTTGCGTGGTGGTGATGGTAATGACACACTGGATGCAGGTATCGGTAATGACATTCTGGTGGGCGGTTCAGGCAATGACAGCCTGACAGGGGGTGCTGGTCGTGACATTTTCCGTTGGGAAAAAGGTGACGAAGGTACTGCAGGCAGCCCGGCGGTAGATACTGTGACAGACTTCACTCTGAATGCCGATGTGATCGACTTGAGATCCGTGTTACAAGGTGAAAGCCTGGCTAACCTGTCTAACTATGTACGTGTGACGGTTGAAAACGGCAACACTATCTTGCACATCAGCAGTACAGGCGGGTTCAGCGGTGGCTTTAATGCGGCAGCTGAAAATCAAACCATTGTATTGCAGGGTGTAAACCTGCAAACCGCTTATGGCACAACTGATAGCACGCAAATCCTGACTAACCTTGTTAACAGCGGTAATCTGGCAATCGATCCGGCTGCCTCTACTGCCAGCGGTAGCCTGGGTGCATTTGGTGCAGATGGCGGACATGTACAAAATATCGTGATTGGCGGTGTTACTTATACCTACAACGCAACAAACAATACTGTAAGTGCCAGCGGCAATTCCCCAGCCGTGACTGGTTACGGATATGACGCAGCTAACCATCGATTGACTGTGACCACCGCTAAAGGTGAAACCATTACTGTCAATATGGAAACAGGCGCCTATCTTTATAACGGTAGCCGTCCGCTTGTTGCAGGCGAAACCACTAGTGTAGGTTTCACGCTCATCGATAATGATGGTGATACCTCTTCATCTTCACTGCAATTTAACGGTACAGGTCAGCCAACCATTACTACAGTGGAACCTGGCCAACCTGGTACGGGCGATGACAGCGTTGTTGAAGGCACCTCACTGGTCTACACCGTGACTTTGAGCACCGCTCCTAACGCACCAGCTACCTACACATACAATCTGGGTGGTGGTACAGCCTCGACTACTGACTACGGTACAGCCGTATTCAGTAATGGCGTGGTATTAAACGCCAACGGCACAATCACTGTTCCGGCTGGTGTGACCAGCTTCACCGTGACAGTGCCAACTGTAGATGACACTATTGTTGAACTGAACGAGACCCTGCCACTGACCATTGGTGGGGCGACTGGTACCGGTATTATCGTTGATAACGACAGAGCGACAGTAGACACCATCACTGCCGGTCCTAATGGCGGTTCTGTGGTCGAAGGTAACAACCTGGTTTACACAGTGAATTTGAGCGCCACGACCAACGCACCTACCACTCTCTCATTTACGCTGGGTGGCGGAACAGCATCATCTGCTGACTATGTCACACCACCTACATTCAGCAATGGCGTAACCTACAATGCGGCCAACGGCACCATCACCATACCGGCAGGCGTGACCAGCTTCACAGTCACCGTGCCTACCGTTGACGACACACTGGTTGAGCCAAACGAAACGCTGCCATTGAATATTGATGGTGTTACAGCTGTTGGTACGATTGTTGATAACGATAGGGCTACAGTCGTGACCGTTGAGCCAGGCCAGCCTGGCCCAGGTGACGACAGCGTGGTTGAAGGCACTTCACTGGTTTACACAGTAACTCTGAGTGCAACTACAAACGCACCTACTACCTACGCTTACAGCCTGGGTGGCAGTACAGCCTCAGCTGCTGACTACGGTACAGCCGTATTCAGCAACGGCGTAACCTACAATGCAGCTACCGGAACAATCACAGTGCCAGCTGGTGTAAACAGCTTCACCGTGACAGTGCCAACTGTAGATGACACTATCGTTGAACTGAACGAGACGCTGCCACTGACTATCGGTGGTGCGACAGGCACAGGCATCATTGTCGATAACGACAGGGCAACAGTAGTGACTGTAGAGCCAGGTCAACCTGGCACAGGTGATGACAGTGTTGTTGAAGGTAACAACCTGGTTTACACCGTGACACTGAGCACAGAAACTAACGCGCCTACTACCTACACATATACCCTTGGTGGCGGTTCAGCTTCGACTGCAGACTATGGAACAGCAGTATTCAGCAATGGTGTTACTTATAATGCTGCAAATGGAACAATCACAGTTCCAACTGGTGTGAGCAGCTTCACCGTGACAGTGCCGACTGTGGATGACACCATTGTTGAACTGAACGAGACGCTGCCACTGACTATCGGCGGTGCAACTGGTACCGGTATCATTGTTGATAATGATAAAGCCACTGTAGTGACTGTAGAGCCAGGCCAGCCTGGCCCAGGTGATGACAGTGTTGTTGAAGGTAACAACCTGGTGTACACCGTTACACTGAGTGCCACAACCAATGTACCTACTACCTACACTTATAGCCTGGGTGGTGGTACAGCCTCAGCTGCTGACTACGGTACAGCCGTATTCAGCAACGGTGTGGTACTGAATGCTAATGGCACAATCACAGTACCAGCCGGTGTGAGCAGCTTCACCGTGACAGTACCAACCGTGGATGACACTATCGTTGAACTGAACGAGACTCTGCCGCTGACTATCGGTGGTGCAACGGGTACTGGCATCATTATTGATAACGACAAAGCGACTGTAGTGACTGTAGAGCCAGGCCAGCCTGGCCCAGGTGATGACAGCGTGGTTGAAGGTAACAACCTGGTGTACACCGTGACACTGAGTGCCACAACCAATGTACCTACTACCTACACTTATAGCCTGGGTGGTGGTACAGCCTCAGCTGCTGACTACGGTACAGCCGTATTCAGCAACGGTGTGGTACTGAATGCTAATGGCACAATCACAGTACCAGCCGGTGTGAGCAGCTTCACCGTGACAGTACCAACCGTGGATGACACTATCGTTGAACTGAACGAGACTCTGCCGCTGACTATCGGTGGTGCAACGGGTACTGGCATCATTATTGATAACGACAAAGCGACTGTAGTGACTGTAGAACCAGGTCAGCCTGGCCCAGGTGATGATAGTGTTGTTGAAGGTAACAACCTGGTTTACACCGTGACTTTGAGTGCCACGACCAACGTGCCTACTACCTACACTTATAGCCTGGGTGGCGGTACAGCCTCAGCTGCGGATTACGGTACGGCCGTATTCAGCAATGGCGTGGTACTGAACGCTAACGGTACCATTACCGTTCCGGCTGGTGTGAGCAGCTTCACCGTGACAGTACCAACCGTAGACGACACCATTGTTGAGCTGAACGAGACGCTGCCACTGACTATCGGTGGTGCAACCGGTACAGGCATCATTGTCGATAACGACAGGGCTACGATAGACACTATCACTGCTGGTCCGAATGGTGGATCTGTTGTTGAAGGTAATAACCTGGTCTATACAGTCACTTTAAGTACTGCCACGAATGCACCGACAACCTACAGCTACAACCTAGGTGGTGGCACAGCTTCCACTGCTGATTACGGTTCAGCTGTATTCAGCAATGGTGTTACTTACAATGCAGCTAACGGAACAATCACTGTACCGGCTGGTGTGAGCAGCTTCACTGTGACAGTGCCGACTATCGATGACACACTGATCGAACCAAATGAGACTCTGCCTTTGAATATCGGCGGTAAATCAGCCACAGGCATCATCATTGATAACGACAGTGGTATCACCGTTGTGAATGGCAGCAAATTCACTGTGTCTGAAGAAGGTTTGTCTGGTGGTATCAAAGATACTGCAGGTAGCAGTGACACAACCGATTCAGCTGTAGCGACAGGTTCGTTCAGCCTGAATGCAAGTAACAGTAGCGGTGCTGTATGGACACTGACTGCTCCAACGGCAGGTACCTTGACTTCCGGTGGTGTGACTGTGACATGGTCATTGTCTGCAGATGGTAAAACCTTAACCGGTTTTGCTGGTACCGAGAAGGTACTGACTGCAACGATCAACAACAGTGGCGCCTATAACGTTACGTTAAGTAAACCGATCGATCATCCGAATACGACGACCGAAGACACGTTGAAAACGGAAATCGGTGTCAAAGTTGTTGCAAACGGCGTAACGCAAGTGACAACCTTGCCGGTAACGATTGAAGATGACTCTCCAGTTGCAAACAACCAGACAGTCTATGCAACCAACTCGGCAAACACCAATGTAATGATCACACTGGACGTTTCCGGCAGCATGGCGGGCAGGGATGGTGTAGGCGGCCAGACCCGCTTGGCAAGTGCTATTCAGTCGATCAAGACACTGTTGGCAAGCTATGATGACCTGGGTGATGTGAAAGTTGCTCTGGTTGTGTTTGCGGGCGATGCGCAGACCAGACAACTTGGTACTACCTGGTTAACTGTTACTGAAGCTAATGCACTCTTGAATACCTTGTCAGCCAATGGCAACACTAACTATGACTCAGCCCTGGAAACAGCGATAAACGCTTATGGATCTCCTGGTAAATTAGATAACGCACAAACTGTGTCTTATTTCTTCACAGATGGTGAGCCTAACCGTGGCCTGGGTGGTACAAGTGATTTAAGCGGTGGTGAGAATGCTTCGTCTGCTGACGCAGGTATTCAGGCTGCAGAAGAAAGGGCGTGGATCCAGTTCCTGGAAACATACAACATCAAGTCATACGCACTTGGTTTGGGCCAAAACACTTCTACTACGCAGTTGGATCCAATTGCTTACGACGGTCAGGCTGGTGTTAACACAGGCGGTGTCAAAGTGACTAACTTTGACCAACTGGATGGCGTACTGAATGAAACTGTAGCAGCTTCGATTTCTGGCAGCCTGGTGACCAACGGTGGTTTTGGTGCAGATGGTGGGTATGTGAAATCAGTGGCGATTGAAGGTACAACCTACACCTTTAATGCTACAACTGGTGCGATTACTTTCAGTGGCACTAATAGAAGCACTTATGATTCAGCAAGCCATAAACTGTCTATTACAACTGGCAAAGGAACATTGGTTCTGGATATGGATGACGGCACTTTCGTCTTCACACCTAAAAACACCAAAGTCTCTGGTGTGGCTGACTTCCAGTACACCTTGAGTGATCGAGACGGTGATACGAGTTCTGCAACGCTAAGCATTAACGTGACCAAGATTAATGCCGTTCCACAGGTGGCTCCAGATGTAAGTACTGGTGTTAATGCTGCTGGGCTGTTAACGATCCCAGGCTTGTTGAATGTTGACCTGTTGAACTTCTCCAGCAGACAAGCATTCAGTGCCAGCGATGTGAACAACAACATCAATAACGTAAATATTACTTACAGTGCCTTACTTGCTTTGAGTGTCAATTTCCTTACTTACTCAGCGGCAGTTGCCAGTGAGTTGGGCCTTAAAGTGACTTATGCGCAAGATAACGGGCTGCTTGGATTATTTGCCAAAGGCAATCTGGAAATCACTGCGATGGATGGCGGTACTATCGATAACCTGAAGCTAAATGAGTTCTTATCTACGATCAGAACGGATAGCACATTAGGGGTGAATGTTCTGGATAGCTTCAAAATTACAGCTACAGACAGTACTAATCTGCATGACACAGCAACTTCAGGCAACCTGATCAATATTGATCTGTTAAGCAGTAGCAATGCAAGTGTCATTAGCCCAACAAGCAATCAAGAGGGTAATAACACCGTTAACGGTACTTCTGGTAACGATATTATTTACGGCTACGGCGGTGATGATGTCTTGAACGGTGGTGCTGGTAACGATATCTTGCGTGGCGGTGCTGGTAAAGATACCTTGAACGGCGGTGATGGTAATGACATCCTGATCGGCGGTAAAGGTAACGATACTCTCACCGGCGGTGCAGGCGTAGATGTCTTCAAATGGGATCGCGGTGATGACGGTGTAGCGGGTAACCCTGCACGTGACACTATCACTGATTTCAATAAGGCCACTGTTTCACAAGGTGGAGATGTACTGGATATCCGTGATTTGTTACAAGGTGAAAATCCAGGCAATCTGCAGAATTACCTGCACTTTGAGAAATCAGGTAGCGACACTATCGTCCATATCAGTTCGAATGGTGGTTTTGCGAATGATGCTCACAACGTGTCAGGCAGCTTCAGCAGTGGTAATACGACGCAGCAGATCGTATTGAGCAATGTTGATATCACTACCGGTCAAAGCTCTGATGCCGCAATCATCAATAGCTTGCTGGCTCAACAGAAGTTGGTTGTTGATCAGTAATTAACTTAGTTGTATAAAAAAGCGACCTGCGGGTCGCTTTTTTATTTCATGAACTATTGAGACGTCAGCATCAAGCTAATCTTCTGTGAATTCAGTTAGTTATATTTGAAATGAAAAAGGGCACCTAAGCGCCCTAAGATTATTATGATAGTAAAGTTTTAAAGCGCAAGCATATCTACAAACTGATTCACCGCTGTATTTTCCAGCGCTTTTTGGTCCTGGCACAGCGCTAAAATTTGCGACTGCTTTTGCGCATCAAAACGACGAGCCAGATTCACTTGGAATTTCTTCACCAATTCCGGAATGCCTTCTTCACGGCGACGGCGGTGACCAATCGGGTATTCCACCGCGATATTGCTGGATTGTGTACCATCTTTAAAAAATACCTGGATAGCATTGGCGATAGAACGTTTTTCAGGATCCAGGTAATCACCTGTATATTCTGCTTTCTCCACACAGATCATTTTGTCACGCAAGGCATCAATACGTGGATCGGCCGCGGCTTCATCTTCATAATCCAGGGCTGTGAGGCTACCTTTCAACAATCCTACTGCCGCCATGTATTGCAGGCAGTGATCACGGTCCGCCGGGTTATTCATCGGGCCGGATTTATCAATAATACGGATGGCTGATTCATGTGTGGTAATGACAATCTTTTCGATGTTGGCAATATCATCCAATGATTGCAGGCGTTGACCTACTTCATTATTCAATTGGAATGCGCTCTCGACAGCTGTTTGCGCATGAAACTCTGCCGGGAAGGAAATCTTGAACAGCACTTGCTCCATCACATAGCTGCCATAAGGGCGCTGGAATTTAAAAGTATTCCCTTTAAACAGCACATCATAAAAGCCCCAGGTTTTTGCGGTGAGCGCGCTGGGGTAGCCCATTTCACCTTGCAAAGTCATCCATGCCAGTCTTACCGCGCGTGAAGTCGCATCACCGGCCGCCCAGGATTTACGCGACCCTGTATTCGGGCTATGGCGATAGGTACGCAGGCTTTGGCCATCGACAAACGCATTGGAAACGGCATTGATAATGTCCTGTTTGTTACCGCCCAGCAGTTTAGTGACCACAGCGGTAGAAGCGATCTTGACCAGGATGACATGGTCGAGCCCGACGCGGTTGAAACTGTTCTCCAACGCCAGCACGCCCTGGATTTCGTGTGCCTTGATCATGGCCGTCAGCACGTCTTTCATGGTCAAGGGTGCTTTGCCTTCTGCCACATTCTTGCGGGAAATATAATCCGCTGAAGCCAGGATCCCGCCCAGGTTATCGGAAGGATGCCCCCATTCTGCAGCCAGCCAGGTATCGTTAAAGTCGAGCCAGCGGATCATGGCGCCGATATTAAATGCGGCCAGGATAGGGTCCAGCTGGTAAGAAGTCCCTGGTACCTTTGCGCCGTTAGGGACTACTGTACCCGCAATCACAGGTCCCAGCAGTTTGGTACAGGCCGGATAATCCAGCGCTTCAAAGCCGCAACCCAGCGTATCCATCAAACAATTACGCGCTGTATCGTAAGCTTCCACAGAGTTAATTTCAAAATCTGCTACATAGTTGGCAATATCAACAATCACCTGATCGGGATCGGGGCGTACATTAGAAATATGGGCTGACATGTTTTATACCTTTATCAATGTGTTAAAAGCGAATCACTACGTTGCGCGGTACGCGAAATCCTCATGTACTTGTGTACATTCCGGTTTCTGTGTGCCGTGCGCCTTGTGCTTCATCTTTTAAAGCACTTGCTAAAGGCATAAAACGCAACTAATGAGAGTTAAGAAAAGAATTTAACTTTCGCCGTG
>JALDYP010000024.1:0-40517 GCA_032153875.1 Methylophilus sp. | reverse complement strand
ACGAAATTGCAGAAGGCGTATCAAAACTGTTGGCAGATACCTACACTTTGTATCTGAAAACCCATTATTTCCATTGGAATGTCACCGGCCCTATGTTCAACACATTGCACCTGATGTTTGAAACGCAATATACCGAGCTGGCGCTGGCAGTCGACTTGATCGCCGAACGTATCCGTTCACTGGGCGTATACGCACCAGGGACTTATGCGCAGTTCTCCAAATTGACTTCAATCGAAGAAACTGTCGATGTGCCAAAAGCTCAGGACATGATCAGTGAACTGGTTGCCGGCCATGAAGCGGTCTGTCGTACTGCGCGTAGCGTGTTCCCGGCTGCGGAAAAAGCGGCTGACGAAGCGACTGCTGATCTGCTGACTCAACGTTTGCAAGTGCATGAAAAGACTGCCTGGATGCTGAGAAGTTTGCTGGAAAAATAATTGCGGGCACTCTTGAACCTTCAGGTTATGCTGAAACTAAAAGACCGCATGGATGTTGCGTAGCCTGTTGGACAAATAACCTTTGACGGCATTGCACAAGCGGTGCCATTTAATTAGCAATTAAATCTGGGGATGAAACCTTGCAACAGGTGATTTCATCCCCATTTTATTGAACACACCTATTCAAAAAAGAAAGAAAAGTATGGCTACCAAGCATGCGCGTTTATTGATTTTAGGCTCCGGCCCTGCCGGCTACAGTGCAGCCGTCTATGCGGCCCGTGCCAATTTAAGCCCGGTACTGATCACCGGCCTGGCGCAAGGTGGTCAATTAATGACGACGACTGAAGTGGATAACTGGCCTGCGGATGCTGACGGCGTCATGGGTCCGGAATTGATGGAGCGTTTCCAAAAACACGCCGAGCGTTTCAATACCGAAATGATTTTTGATCATATCCACACTACCCATCTCAAGGAAAAACCTATCCGCCTGGTGGGTGATAACGGTGAATATACTTGTGATGCCCTGATTATTGCAACCGGCGCATCAGCCAAATACCTGGGCCTGCCTAGTGAAGAAGCGTTTGCTGGCAAGGGCGTGTCTGCTTGTGCCACTTGTGATGGTTTCTTCTACCGCAATCAGGAAGTGGCAGTGATCGGTGGTGGTAACACCGCTGTGGAAGAAACGCTTTATCTGGCTAACATTGCCAGCAAAGTGACACTGGTCCACAGACGCGACAAATTCAAAGCCGAAGCGATTCTGGTGGATAAATTAATGGAACGCGTCAAAGAAGGCAAAGTTGTGCTGGAAACATTTAATACACTGGATGAAGTGTTGGGCGACAACACCGGCGTGACCGGCATGCGCCTGAAAGATGTAAATTCCAGCACCACCAAGGATGTGCCGTTAAAAGGCGTATTTATTGCCATTGGTCACCAGCCAAATACGCAGATTTTTGAAGGCCAGCTGGATATGGAAGGTGGTTACATTGTCACCCAGGCCGGTCGTCAGGGCAATTTTACTGCTACCAGCGTGCCAGGCGTTTTTGCAGCAGGTGATGTGCAGGACCATATTTACCGTCAGGCAGTCACCAGCGCCGGTACCGGTTGTATGGCGGCGCTGGATGCCGAGCGCTATCTGACCAATCTGGAATAATCGTTCTACACCAATTATTTAGAAACAAATAAGCTGTAAATCAAAAGCGCACTCCAGTGAATAAAACTTTGGTGCGCTTTTTTTCTTTTAGAATGTGGTATTGAGCTAGTAAAATAGTTCGCTATGACCAGCGACCTGCCAAACACAGAGGATGACGACGACATTCACCTGTTTCATGAAGCAGTCAAAGGCGCACGCCCGGTAGCACCCAAGCGCATCCTGCATGCGCCCAAAAAGCCCAAACCTATCCCGCGGCAACTGATTCGCGACGAGCAACAGGCGCTGAGGGATTCACTCAGCGATCACTACATTCCTGCGCATGAACTGGAAAGCGGTGAAGAATTACTGTATTTGCGTGATGGCCAATCCCCTATTATTTTAAGCAAACTGCGCCGAGGTCACTGGGTGGTGCAGGCCCACATAGACTTGCACGGATTAATCAGTGATGAAGCCAGGCTGACTGTTTCCGAATTTATTGCCGACTGTAAAAAACGTGGCTTACGCTGCGTGCGTATCGTGCACGGCAAAGGACTAGGTTCCAGGAATAAAGAGCCGGTGCTCAAACACAAACTGAGAAACTGGCTGATGCAAAAAGATGAAGTGATCGCCTACGCCCAGGCCAGGCAGACCGATGGCGGCAGCGGCGCGGTGATTGTGCTGCTTAAAGCTTAAAACGCGATCCCGTTGTCAGGTATCGCGTTTTTTTCAAGCCTTAATCATCCACCATATAATTCAAATAACGAGTTAACACTTATTCCCAATAACGGCGTGGCTTATGTGCTCCATGCCCTTTGCCAGGTCCAGGATGAAAGTCCGAAACGCGGTAAGCCGCTGGACGATAAACCACTTGCGCAGGTTGAATCTGGGTGTAATGCGGACTCATCACTACGGTCACATCCATCAACGGACCTGGGTCCCTGTCCATCAGGGTGCTGTACTGGCGGCCCTGATACTCATAATTGACCATATAACCAGTCGTCACCATCTGCCATTGGTCAACCAGCACACACTGTTCGACCGGGCGGGTGACTACACGCTCCTGGCGATACACGGTCTGGTTACCCATACGATCACCGACAATCGCGCCTACCCCGGCACCGACTGCGGCAGCGGCAACGCGACCGCCGCCTTTACCAATCGCACTACCCAGCAAACCACCGGCAACACCACCGATAATGGCACCGGTATTTGAGCGCGCAGGTTGCTGATACACACTTTGGCGCACATAAGCAGTCTGGCATTCCTGACGCGGCTGGTTGATGCGCTGTACTTGCGGGCTGACCGACAGCACACGTGCCCGGTCAATAAAGGTCTGGTCCGCAAACGCCATTTGGCTGCTCGCCATCAATACAACACTTAATCCTATCAGTTTACGCATTCACTTCTCCTCTCAACAGCCTGCCTGATGCAGTTATTTGCATAACGTGCATTCAATCATGAGTGATGACTGGTGGATGTATCGGTCTGTCGCGGATTTGTATCGTGGAAGATACAGGCTTGCTTTTACTGGCTGCTGTTGGCGAGTTTGAGTAATTCGCCGCGTTGCTGGATTTCTATCACGCCGCGCCCCATGGAAAGCCAGCCCTTTTGTTCCAGCCGTTTTAACTGGCGGCTGATCACTTCGCGCGCGGTTCCCAGTTCATCAGCAATTTGCTGATGCGTGCGTTGAATAGTGTTATTGCCTACATCCAGCAGGCATTTCGCCAGGCGTGCGTCCAGGGTCTGGAAAGCCACTTCATCGAGCAGCACAATCAGGTCGCTGATCAGCGCACCGTAATTCTGCATCACATATTGGCGGAACACCGGTGAATCTATCATCAGGCGCTGGAAAATAGCGTCAGGCACAATCACATCCTGGATTTCTTCTTCCACAATGGTGGAAGCCGGATATTGACTGTTGCCAAGCAGGCAGGTGGTGGTAATCACACATGTTTCACCGGCGCCTACCCGGTAAAGCAGAATCTCTCGCCCGGTGGCAGACATTTTATAAACACGTGAGCGCCCTTTCAGGCGTAGAACATAGCCGCCGCAGTGGTCGCCCTCCTGGTAACCGATGGTACCGACCGGCGCCTCGACGATGCGCGCATATTGTATTAATAATTTCTTGCCTGACTCTTCGAGCGCTTCCAGCTCGGGAAACAGACTCATCCATGACAGTGATTGCATAATATCCAGTTCCCCAATTTGTTTTTTTATTTTGAGCCCGCTTTGTTTTGAGGCCAAGTAGTGACGCAGAACTTACAAAGACGCACTTTTATGCGATAAACTTTACCATAATTGAGTCATCAGCTATCAGCGCAGTGACAAACTTCATCACTGGCTTTTGAGACTGGGGGTCAACTAATCCATTCACATAATATAAAAATAATGATCTTCATAGGGGTATTACGCAGATGTCGGAAATTGCAGCGAATATTTTTGAGCAGTTGAGAGCTACCGCCGATCAGGCCAGCAGTCTTTTAAAAGTAATGGCGAATAGCGACAGGTTGATGCTGCTATGTCAGTTGTCACAAGGTGAAAAGTCAGTAAGCGCGCTGGAAACCAGTTTGAATTTACGCCAGCCCAGCCTGTCACAACAATTAACCGTATTGCGTGAAGCGCAACTGGTGACTACCCGCCGTGAAGGCAAAAACATGTATTACAGTATCAGCAGCCCGTCTGCGCTGGCAGTGATTCAGGTATTGCACCGTGAATTTTGCCAAAAAGCAGTTGCGGTACAGTTTTGAATACACTCGCGTTTCGAATGTAGCCCCAGTTTTAAATATAGTCCAGTTTTAAGCATGCCCAGGAGCCAGTATGGATATCAAAAAAATTGATCAACGCTTTAGTACGACCGGTCAATTAACCGAAGCTGATTTGGAAACCGTCGCCGCTGAAGGTTATAAATTTGTGATCAATTTCCGCCCGGATAACGAAGGCGGAGAAGCACAACCTGCCAGTGCAGTGCTGGAGCAGAAAGCCAAAGCATTGGGGCTGGCTTATGCGTATATACCGGTCATACCAAACCAGATCCAAGCAGAGCATGTGAATCAATTACGCTCCCTGCTTAAACAACATTCCGGCCAAGCACTTGGTTTCTGCCGTACCGGCAATCGCGCCAATAACGTTTACCAGCAAATAAAACCAGACTGTTGCAGCTAGCCGCAGAGCAGTGTGGCATTTAACCTGCCTTCACGCCTGCCAGGCTAGCTAACACATAATCTGACCTCATTACTTAGGAAAACAATATTATGAGTAACTCATCCTATGACATTGTCATTGTGGGAGGCGGCAGCGCTGGCAGCGCCCTTGCGGCAAGTGTAAAAAAGCGTGCGCCTGCACTCACCATCGCCATCATCGAACCTTCCGATAAGCACTATTACCAACCCGCCTGGACACTGGTAGGCGCCGGTGAATTTGATGTGAATAAAACCGTCAGGCCGATGGCTGAGGCTGTTCCTGAAGGGATTACCTGGCTACAGGCCGCGGTGACTGAATTCCAGCCAGCCGAGAAACAAGTGGTGACAGACAAGCTTGACACCATTCAATACACACAATTGGTGGTGGCCGCCGGCTTGAAACTGAACTGGGAGGGCATTAAAGGGTTGACCGAGACGCTGGGCCAAAACGGCGTGACCTCCAATTACCGGGTTGATCTTGCACCTTATACCTGGCAACTGGTGCAGCAACTAAAATCAGGTGAGGCGATATTTACGCAACCGCCCATGCCGATCAAATGCGCGGGTGCGCCACAAAAAGCGCTTTATCTTTCATGCGCAGAATGGCAGGGCAAAGGCCGATTGGGCAATATTAAAGCCTCATTCTATAGCTCGACGCCGGCTTTGTTTGGCGTGAAAGAATATGTTGAGCCTTTGATGCAATATATCCGCCGCTATCAAGTGAACCTTAATCTCAATAGCACGCTGGTAGAAGTGGATGGCCCGGGCAAAACAGCCTGGTTCAATGTGAAAGATGCGGATGGCAATGTGACCCGCATCAGCAAGCCGTTTGATTTACTGCATGTAGTGCCCCCCCAAACAGCGCTGGATTTCCTGAAGCAAAGCCCGCTGGCGAATGCGGATGGCTGGGTCGAAGTCGACCAGCACAATTTGCAGCATGTGCGCTACCCTGAAGTATTTGGCGTTGGTGATTGCACCAGCACGCCGAATGCCAAAACCGCCGCAGCCGCACGCAAGCAGGTTGTGATTGCCGCGGAAAATCTGCTGGCACAACGTGAAGGCAAAGCATTGCCTTCCCGCTACGATGGTTACGGTTCGTGCCCGCTGACGGTAGAAAAAGGCAAAATCATCCTGGCCGAATTCGGCTATGGCGGCAAGATTGTGCCCACTTTCCCGTGGGATTCAACCAAACCACGCCGTTCCGCCTGGTTGCTGAAGAAATATGTTTTACCCTGGCTGTACTGGAACCTGATGCTCAAGGGACGCGAATGGCTGGCCCGTTGCGGCGCTTGCGGTTAAACACTATCCGGCAAGAAAGTGTTTTAACTATTGCAAAGTCAATGCTACGCCAAAACCATTGACCTCACTGGCTACCGCGCCTAGCCCGTCTTTATGCGCATAAGAAGATAGATCGACGTGACACCACGAGGTCTCATTTTCTATAAATTTACCCAAGAAGCGTGCAGCGATAATATGGTCAGCATCGCTTTCCATGGTGCATTGCTTGATATCCGCAATCTCGCTATCCAGTTCGCTGTCATAATCCTCTGCGTAGGGAAAAATCACCACCCGCTCGCCACTAGTATTGCCTGCCTCAGCTACTTGAGAAGCAAACTGATGAGAATTAGCGACTATGCCACTCATGCGTGTGCCCAAAGCGGTTTGCATGCTCCCGGTCAAGGTTGCGAAGTCCAGCATCGCATCCGGCTTTTCACGACTGGCGAGCGTTAAGGTGTCCGCCAGCACCATGCGCCCTTCGGCGTCGGTGTGCACGATTTCAATCGTCATGCCGTTCAACGCAGTCACCACATCATTTTGTTTGTAAGCATTCGGCCCGATATGGTTTTGCGCCAGTGCCAGCCAGCAATCGACGTTAACTGGCAATTGTTGTGCACTAATGGCTTGCAAAATGCTGACGGCAACCGCGCTGCCATTCATATCCTGGTGCATACCCTGCATATATCTGGAGGATTTGAGATTATGGCCGCCGGTA
Source organism: Methylophilus sp. (assembly GCA_032153875.1). Classification (GTDB taxonomy): domain Bacteria; phylum Pseudomonadota; class Gammaproteobacteria; order Burkholderiales; family Methylophilaceae; genus Methylophilus. Next base: position 33,779 of record JALDYP010000024.1, on the reverse strand, counting down.
TCAAAGCAAATACCCTTGCCGACCAACGCCAGGGTTTTCGACGCCCGCGCATGGTGGTAAGAAAGCTTTACGATGGCCGCATCCTGCGGCTCGGAACCTTGTGCCACCGCCACAAAAGCCCCTGCGCCCATGGCTTTCAGCTGTTTTACATCCCATTCGGCATACTGCCAGTTTTGCTCACTAGCCAACGTCTGCAAACGCTCCCGGTATAACCGTGGCGTCTGCTGATTTGGCGGCGTTAACGTAAGAATGCGGCATAAAGTATTAGCCTGGACCGTGGCTTCTACTTCGGCTATCCACGGCAGTGCATCCACACCAAATATGCAGATATCTTTTAACTCAGCTAATTTCACGTCACGTTTAAGCGCTGGTAAATTCTGTGCATTCACTAGCGTGGTATACGCTGTGAGCCTTGCAATCGAATCTACAGATTTTCCATAAACTGCAATTGCCAGTTTTGCCGGGCGCTCAGCCAGCAAAGGCTTAAGCGCTTGCCTGAGCAAGGTCTGTTGCTCAAACACCGACTGTGTGCTTTTAAGCTGCACCAGGCTAAGCAATGTACCATTAGCCAGCTCCAGAGACACAGGCTTATCCGCCATATCTTTCAAGGTAGCGTGGCTACGTTTGAGCTTCTTTTCCAGCGCGGGTTGAAATGGCATGCTTGTGGGCAGCGTATCCGCAAATACCAGTAAAACATGCTGCGAAGAATCCAGTATGGATGATTCGTTAAACGCTAAATATTGGGACCAATTAATCTGCATACAGTCAGAAAACACTCTTATATAAAATATTAAATAAACGTAGCAAATACCTGCAGTTAGGCATTGTTAATTCAAGCAAAACTTGACCAAAAGCACTAAAAAAGAGACACTTACGGCTGATTGAAAGGTTGGCTTCGCCATCACCATGGCTGCGCGCAACGTGATACCATTAAAACTACAAGTATCCGATTTCGGAATTCCTTCTTGATAATCAAAATATAGCTCAACAATTGCCCAACTCTAGGCACGCATACTGCAGTTCTAGATTATACGCACAGCGACTTAAAACTCGGAGAATCCTCACGCATGGCAACGCATTCGCAAGCACACCTCAATGAAACTGACGCTCAAGAAACCCAGGAATGGCTAGATGCACTCAGCGCAGTTATTGAGAATGAAGGGCCAGAACGTGCCCACTTCCTGCTGGAAGCAATGATTGATCAGGCTCGCCGTTCAGGCGGCCACTTGCCGTACAAAGCAACGACTTCATACGTCAACACAATTCCTACGCATCAACAAAGCAAACTGCCTGGTGACCCGGAGATGGAACGCCGTATCCGCGCGCTGATCCGCTGGAACTCAATCATGACCGTGCTGCGCGCCAACGAAAAATCGCCGGGCATTGGCGGTCATATCGCCAGCTTCCAGTCAGCAGCCACTTTGTATGATGTGGCTTTCAACCATTTCTTCCGCGCTGCAAACGAAAGTTTCGGTGGCGACTGTGTGTATTTCCAGGGCCACTCTTCACCAGGCGTGTATGCACGTGCTTTCCTTGAAGGCCGTATCACTGAAGAACAAATGGATAACTTCCGCCAGGAAACCGGCGGCAATGGCCTTTCCAGCTACCCTCACCCATGGCTGATGCCTGATTTCTGGCAGTTCCCTACTGTGTCTATGGGTCTGGGCCCATTAGCTGGGATTTACCAGGCACGTTTCCTCAAATACCTGCATAACCGCGGTATTGCGGATACGGCTGACCGTAAAGTGTGGGTATTCTGCGGTGACGGCGAGATGGATGAGCCGGAATCACAAGGTGCGATTTCACTGGCTGCCCGTGAAGGCCTGGATAATCTGATTTTCGTCATCAACTGTAACCTGCAACGCCTGGATGGCCCGGTACGTGGCAATGGCAAAATTATCCAGGAACTGGAATCCAACTTCCGTGGTGCCGGCTGGAATGCAATCAAGGTGATCTGGGGTTCTTACTGGGACCCATTGCTGGCGATGGACAAAGACGGCCTGCTGCGTAAGCGCATGGAAGAATGCGTGGATGGCGAGTACCAGAACTTCAAGCAAAAAGGTGGCGCGTACACGCGTGAACACTTCTTTGGCAAATATCCTGAGCTGCGCGAAATGGTGGCAGCGATGTCTGATGCAGACATCTGGCGCCTGAACCGTGGTGGTCATGATCCGCATAAAGTCTATTCTGCCTATCACGCCGCAGTGAACCATAAAGGTCAGCCAACCGTCATCCTGGCCAAAACCGTGAAAGGTTACGGCATGGGCGATGCCGGCGAAGGCCAGAATACCACCCATCAGCAAAAGAGCATGGATATTGATTCACTGAAAGCTTTCCGTGACCGCTTTAACCTGCAACTGACTGATGAACAGGTAGAAAACCTCAGCTATTACAAACCGGCTGAAGATAGCCCTGAAATCAAATACATGATGGAACGCCGTGCGGCCCTGGGCGGCTTTGTGCCGGCCCGCCGCCGTAAAGGTAACGAACTGACCGTACCTGAGCTTTCAGCATTTGAAAACATGCTGGGCGCGACCGGTGAGCGTGAAATCTCTACCACCATGGCGTTTGTACGTATTCTTTCAACGCTGGTGCGTGACAAGCAAATCGGCAAATATGTAGTGCCTATCGTGCCGGATGAGGCGCGTACCTTTGGTATGGAAGGCATGTTCCGCCAATTGGGTATCTATTCTTCTGTTGGCCAATTGTACGAGCCACAAGATTCTGACCAGGTGATGTTCTACAAAGAATCACAGAGCGGACAGATCCTGGAAGAAGGGATTAACGAAGCCGGTTCATTCGCCAGCTGGCTGGCTGCCGCCACGTCTTACAGCGTCACCGGCACGCAGATGATCCCGTTCTATATCTACTACTCCATGTTCGGTTTCCAGCGTATTGGTGACTTCGCATGGGCAGCTGGCGACAGCCGTGCACGTGGCTTCCTACTGGGTGCGACTGCTGGCAGAACCACATTGAACGGTGAAGGCTTGCAGCACGAAGATGGCCACAGCCATCTGATGTCAGCGACGATCCCTAACTGCGTCTCTTACGACCCGACTTTCTCTTACGAGCTGGCCGTGATCATCCAGGAAGGTATGCGCCGCATGGTGCAAAACCAGGAAGATGTGTATTACTACATCACCCTGATGAACGAGAACTACACCCATCCGGCGATGCCTGAAGGTAGCGCTGAAGGCATCCTCAAAGGGATGTACAGCTTCAGCAAATCCAAAGCCAAAGGCCCGAAAGTACAACTGATGGGTTCAGGCGTGATTTTGCGCGAAGTGATTGCAGCCGGCGAGTTGCTGGAAAAAGACTGGGGCGTATCCGCCGATATCTGGAGCGTCACCAGCTTTACTGAATTGCGTCGTGACGGTATTGATGCAGAACGTAAAAACCTGCTCAATCCGGAAGCTAAACCAACCCTGAGCTATGTTGCACAGGCATTGGCAAACGCGGAAGGCCCGGTGATTGCATCGACTGATTACATGCGCTCATTTGCCGACCAGATTCATAACTATGTGCCAAACCGTTTCGTCGCGCTGGGCACTGATGGTTATGGCCGCTCTGACTCACGCGAAGCGCTGCGCAGCTTCTTTGAGGTGGATCGCTACTATGTTGTATTGGCAGCCTTGAAAGCGCTGGCTGACGATGGCAAATTACCAGCCAAAAAAGCGGCTGAAGCCATTAAAAAATACAATATCGATATTAGCCGCCCTAACCCGACAACGATTTAATTTGCCATTATCGGTACTGCACCTTTGCAGTACCGCGTTTTTATAAAAGGTTTAACACATGAGCTTAAAAGAAGTTCTCGTGCCAGATATTGGCAACTTTGACACGGTAGATGTCATTGAAGTCCTGGTCAGCGTGGGTGACACGGTGGCAAAAGAAGATTCCCTGATTACCGTTGAATCTGACAAAGCCTCGATGGATATCCCCTCCTCCCTGGCTGGCGTCGTCAAGGAAATCCACATCAACGTGGGCGATAAAACCAAGCAAGGCGCTTTAATCATCACCCTGGATACTGCTGGCGAAGCAGCACCAGCTGAGAAACCGGCACCGCAACCAACCGCTACACCAGTCGTGGCAACAGTGACTGTAGATGAAGCCAAAGTGGCGATTCCTGAACCTACTCGCCCAGTGGCTGAAGTACCTCAGGTCATTCAACCACAAGCGACACCGAATCCCGTGGCTGCCAGTAGCGTTGGCAACAGTGGCAAACTGGCACATGCCAGCCCTTCCGTACGCAAATTTGCACGTGAACTGGGTGTCAACCTGTCATTGGTAAAAGCAACTGGCCCTAAAAACCGCATCGTACAAAGCGACGTGCAAGCCTACGTTAAAGGCGAGCTGTCTAAACCACGTAGCGAAAACATGGGCGTGGGCACAGGCTTAAGCACATTGCCTATGCCGGTGATCGATTTCAGCCAGTTTGGCGACATTGAAACCAAACCGCTGTCACGTATCAAAAAACTGTCCGGCGCCAACCTGCACCGCAACTGGGTCACTGCTCCACATGTGACACAGTTTGACGAAGCTGACATCACCGACCTGGAAGATTTCCGGAAATCCATGCTGGCCGAAGCTGAAAAACGCGGCGTGAAGCTGACTCTGCTGGCTTTCCTGATGAAGGCAGTGGTCAATGCATTGCGTACCTACCCTAACTTCAACGCGTCACTGTCTCCAGAAGGTGATAGCCTGATCCTCAAGCAATACTACAATATTGGGTTTGCCTGCGACACGCCGGATGGCTTGGTGGTGCCGGTGGTGCGTGACGTGAACCAGAAGGACGTGATGGATATCGCCCGCGACCTGGCTGACCTGTCTGCCAAAGCCCGTGAGCGCAAGCTGAAAGTGGAAGAGATGCAAGGCGGCTGCTTCACCATTTCAAGCCTGGGCGGTATCGGCGGCACTATGTTCACGCCTATCATCAACTGCCCTGAAGTGGCGATCCTGGGTGTATCCCGTGCGGCTATGCAGCCGGTGTTTAACAAAGACTCCGGTGGCTTTGATGCACGCCTGATCATGCCATTGTCACTGTCATACGACCACCGTGTGATCGATGGTGCGGATGGTGCGAGATTCACCAGCCACCTGCGTGTGATGCTGAGTGATGTAAGACGTTTGTTACTGTAATTTTTTACTCAGAAATGTAATGTAAATCCAAAGGCGCTTTTAGCGCCTTTGGATTTTAAGCTATCTGTAAGGCTTTCATAAAATCCCCTTCGCGAATCATTATTTTATCAGCAGTGGACCATTGATAAAGATAAATCCAGGCTGATTCAAAGACATTTCCGTCGACGCTGTCAATGTTTGCTGAAACACGTTTATATTCAGCAAGCTGTGCATGCTTCGCATTACACTCTTCATATGCATCCAACATCGTTAGCGCGGCTTGTACCTCATATAACCGGTAAATCTCGCCGTAAACGCGTTCATTGTTGTCATCCGAAGTAACTACACCGGGATAATAACTGATCAGGTACATACGGCCCTTAAACCAGCCATCGCCCAAAAACTCCGCATGCGAGTGCAAATACTCTGCCATCTTATTGGCATTACCTTTACGCAGGGTTCCATACACAAATAGCAAATCAGATATAGTATGCATACTAAAACAGTGCCAACTGCGTACTCACTGGTTTCAGGCGCCAGGCTTCCGGTATCTTAAACAGATCAGTACGGAAACCGGTCCGCTCGCCTGTCATGCCCAGCTTGTGGCAACTTAATTTAAACCTTTTCGCCAGCAAGTCGGCAAAAACACCCTCTCCATGCATGCGTTTGCCGAACTCACTTTGGTAAGCCTTGCCACCGCGGCTTTGTTTGACCAGGCTCATGACATGGGCAGCTTTTAAAGGGAAATATTGCTGCAGCCACTCTTCGAACAGAGTGGTCAGTTCATGCGGCAAACGCAGGAAAACATAACCAGCTTTGCTAACGCCGGCCTGATGCGCTTTTTCCAGAATCTGCTCCATATCGCAATCGGTTAATGCAGGAATCACCGGCGCAACCATCACGCCGGTGGGTATGCCAGCTTCGCTAAGTTTGCGTAAAGTCTCGAAGCGGCGTTCCGGCGCGGCTGCACGTGGTTCAAGCCTGCGTGCAATCTGCCTGTCCAACGTCGTGATGCTCAGAAAGATAGTAGCCAGGCCTTTGGCAGCCATAGGCGCGATCAGATCAATGTCGCGTTCGACCAGCGACGACTTGGTCACCATACTGAAAGGATGATTGGCCTCACTAAGCACCTGGATAACCTGGCGGGTCAGTTGATATTCGCGTTCGATAGGCTGGTAGCCATCGGTATTCATCGCCAGCGCAATCGGTGCACATTTGTATTTGGGGTGTGCCAGTTCCTTTTTAAGCAGGTTGACCACATCCGGTTTTATCAGTAACTTTGATTCGAAATCGAGGCCGGGTGACATGCCTAAAAAAGCATGCGTGGGACGGGCATAACAGTAAATGCAGCCATGCTCGCAACCGCGGTATGGATTCAGGGTGCGGTCGAAAGGCAAGTCTGGTGATTGGATGTAGTTGATCACGGACTTGGTAGCGTCCAGCATGACTTCAGTGCGTAACGGTGGTGCTTCTTCATCGAGGCTGCCCCAGCCATCATCCAGCGATTCGCGGGTGTGCGGGTCAAAGCGGCTGACCTGGTTACTGCTCGCCGCGCGACCTTTGTAGATAAGAGGTTTTTCATTCATGGAACAGCATCCTGAAAAAAGGCCTCTGACAAAATACTATTTGTTGTTGTTTTTAACCTGCCAAAACCTTAAGTTATACAGAACGTTAATCGATGGTTGAAATCGATTAACGTTTTTCTGAAATGAATTGGTATTTGAATAAACCCTAGCGCTTTTCAGATATCCACTGGCAAGCCACGGCGCTCCAGTACGGTAGCGATTGCAATGCCAGCATGGAGACCCACAATTGTGCATCCAGGTTACTGAATCCACGCGCATACAACATGGCTGAACCGCTTAAGACCAGCAGAATCAGGATCAATAACTCTTCTTTAATCGGGTCAATCAACTGCCAGTTGCTGAGTTTGCCTTTGGTTTTATTGGTGACCACAAACACACCTGCTTTATGGGTCAGGCCACCAATAATGCCTCTTGCAATCGCATGTGATAAACCAAGGCTGGCAAGCGAGGCACCAAAAATATCGGTCCAGCTGCAATGCATGGTTTTACGGTAAAGCACCGGCCCCAGAATCGCCTTGATCGCCAGGAAACACAGGATAGGCACGATCATCACTACGACCGGCAAACTGAAGTGTTTCGGGAACACCAGCATGGCAACCGTCCACAACACAGAACCGAGTGTAAATATCAGTTGCAACGCTTCACCAAACCAGCCGAACCAGCCAGTCAGAAAATGGTAGCGCTGGCTGAAATCCAGCGTCGATTTACCGAGCAGTTTCGGCATGTGATGCTTGAGAATCTGCATCGCGCCAAACGCCCAGCGATTACGCTGGGATTTGAGTGCCTTGAAGTTAGCTGGCGTTAAACCACGGCCAAACGTTTCATCGATGTAGCGTAACTCCATTTTGTTTTCGAGCAGACGCAGGCCAAGTTCGGTATCTTCACAAATACACCACTCAGACCAGCCGCCCAGTGTTTGCAGAGATTCACGACGGATCAGCGTCATGGTGCCATGCTGGATCAGCGCATTACGTTCATGGCGGTGATGCATGCCGATACGGAAGAAGCCTTCAAACTCCCAGTTACACATGCGATGGAAAAACTGGTTTTCCCACTCACGGTGGGCCTGCGGCGCCTGTACAACCGCCACTTGGGTTTCAAGGAAATGCGGCACCAGGTCTGATAACCAATCCGTTGTCACCACGTAGTCCGCGTCTACTACACCAACCACTTGCGCATCAGGATGGGTTTTATCCAGCGCAAAATTCAGCGCACCGGCTTTAAAGCCCGGCCACGAAGGCAAATGGTAGAAGTGGAAGTTGTCCGGCAGGGTTGCCATATAGGTTTCAATCGGCTTCCACTTGGTTTCGTCTTTGGTATTGTTATCCACCACAATCACTTCGTACTGGGTGTAACTCAGGTTGCGCAGACTTTCAATGGTGGCAATCACCATATCCGGCGGCTCGTTGTAACAGGCCAGGTGGATGGAAACAAACAGCTCTTTGTCAGCAGGCAAAGGCGTGGCGCGCTTGAACAGGCGCCGCCATTGCGGCTTGAACATCACCTCACTGAACTCTGCGGCATAAATCATCAGCACCATGGAAGTCAGCGCAATGGCCAGGATCAAGCCAATGAGCACCACAAAATCGCGCAGGGTGTAATAGTAATCACCGGGCAGGTTCCAGGCGATGGTCAGCGTGGTAATACATGCCTGGAACAATATGGCCATCGACAATACGCCGCCTATGCCCCAGTGTTTGAAACGCCAGGCAATGAACATCATCGGAATAAATGCCAGCACGGTTGCCCAGGTTGCCTTGGCAATCCAGCGTGTATTGGGTGGCACTGCGCCTTGCAAGGAGTATTTCTGGTGACGGTCAGCGTTGTACATGCCCCAATAGGCACCCGCCCAGCCTTCAAGCGCGACTTTCCAGGGCTGATCGAATGCTTCCATCAGGTAAAAGTCGAGGTCTTCAATCGAATTACGTGCCAGGAACTCGCGGATAAAACGCGCCTGGTTGACTTCGCTGGCTACAGAAGCGCCAATAGATGGCCCGCGGCTAGGCCAGCCCACCTCGGTAATCACGATTTTTTTACGCGGGAAAGCCTTCATCAGCTGGTTATAGCGCTCGATGGTGTATTGCACCGCGCCCTCAACCGGCACACCTTCATGATATGGCAGCAAATGTACTGCGATGTAATCGACGTGTTTTACCAGTTCAGGATGCTTCAGCCATACGTGCCAGGGTTCGGCAGTCGAAACCGGCACCGTGCTATGCTCGCGGACAAAATCAAGGTACTTGATCAGGGCTTCGGTTGGCAAATCATTACGCAATAACGATTCGTTACCGACAATGACGCGATCAATATTGCTGTAGTTTTCGATCTTTTCGAGCAACGCTGATACTTCACGCGTATTTTTGGCGCCATCGGTATCAATCCAGGCACCGGCGATGACCTTCATATTCCGTCTGGAAGCCAGCGGGATTGTCTCATTCAAATCCAGTGAGGAATACATACGAATATGCTTGGTATGTTTGGACATCAGGTCCAGATCTTCTGCCAGTTCTGCAGTGTTGGGATGCTGCCCTTCCAGCGGACTCTGGTTGCCGCGATAGCCACTGTAGGCAAAGCCATTCACCGCGGGCTTCACATTGATCAGTGGCAAAGCGCGGTTAGTCAGTGCCCAAAGCCCAAAGTGCAATGCAGAAAACAGAATGGCAAATACCAGGCCAGGAACCAGTTTTTTAAACCAAGACACCATCACTTATTACACCTTCTTAAACAATTGTTTTTTAAACGTATCAAGCGCAGCTGGTATTGTTACCCAGTTGCATGCTCCTGGCAGGTAATACAAACAGTGCCAGGCCGCATAATGCACACCACCACCAGGCGGTAAGATTACCAGGCTCCATCATTGCCACTGCGACAGACAGGTTGGCCGCCAGCAGTACCATGACCATAGTGAACCAGATACCTGTCTGACGCCCAGCTGCAAAAGAATTCTCAGTCTGTTCAACAGCAAGCAGTGAAATGAGCAAAGCGATCAAAGGTAACCAGGACAGAATTAAAGGAAAATCAAGGTAACGTCCATTAAAAGCCAATCCGGCGCTGGTTACAAACAACCCGATTGCAAACAGTCGCACCAGGCATTGCTCAACACAGGATTTTGGCGCAAGTCCTAACCAGGAACGTAATTGCAACAGCACCAATCCCCAGCCAAGCAAGACAAATCCGCCTAAAGCGGCAAACTCCAATGCATTGCGTGCGGCCAGTTGCACATAATCCACCTGCAAAAAACCATGCAGACCTATACCGGCAGCCACTACGCCTAACAAGGCTTTCTGGCTATTCGGTAATTGTTTGTGATAACCCCAACCGGCAGCGCCTGCGGCTAACAACAGGGCGATAATATAAGGCACCCAGCCATCAGAGCGTTCTGATACTGGACCTTGCAAATTGAATTTTGGTTGCATCTGGTCATTAAAAATGCCCCAGAAACCACCTACAGTACCTTCCAGTTCGCGCTTCCATGGTTGATCCATGGCTTCGATAATATTGTATTGCCAGCCGGTTTGCTTGGCGGCCTGCAAGAATCCACGCACATATAAAACCTGGTTCACAACGCTAGGCTTGGCACGGAACCGTTGACGCCCTTGTGAAGGCCAACCGGTTTCACCAATGACGAGTGGCTTTTTGAACACAGTGCCCAAATGCCCCATTACGGATGCGGTATGCGCTACCGCCTGGTCAATCGCCACTGGTTTATCTTCCCAGTATGGAAGGATATGTACTGTTACAAAATCGACTTCCTGTTCCAGCGTCGGGTACTTCAACCAGAATTCCCAGACATCCGCATAGGTCAAAGGCACTTTAGTACGCTCTCTGGCCCATTGCAGGTATTCATGCATTTTGGCTTCGGTCTGCTCGCCGCGCAATAACACTTCGTTACCAACCACCAGGCCGCGCACAGTGTCAGCATATTGGTTTGCCTGCTGCACTGCCAGTTCGAGCTCTTTCATATTGTCAGCATCAACCCAGCCTACCCATGCGCCAAGAATGACCTTCATGCCATACTTTTGCGCTGCCTTAGGTACATAATCCAGGCCCTGGGAGACAGAGTAAGTGCGCAAACATTTAGTGACTTTGGAGAGCGCTTGCAGGTCCTGATCAATCTGCACCGGATCTACAAAGGTATCTTTGAGCGTGGGATTCATGCCAGGCTTGTAATAAGGCGCATACGAAACACATTGCAGCGGCAGAACGTCGTCAGGCACTTCGATCAATGGCTGCGGCTGCTGCAACCGCCATATATATATGACTGTTCCGATCAGAAACAGGCTTGCCCAAAATAACGCTGGAATACGGAAAAACGAACGTTGCACCATAGTGGATTCTGACATTTAACTCTCGAGAAAGAGCCTGTATTCTCTCACAAATATCCCCGGCATGCGTCCTACAAAACTTATCGCCAAGTCCTACAAAATTATTCTTTTAGTCCTACAAACAAGCTGTTTAAAACCCCATATCGGCAAAAGAGACTTGGTGATTTAGGTAAATGGAATTATGATGAAACGATATTCAAAAAGTATGGTTTAAACTGCATACTTTTAAACACTCTCTCGCCAAATAATTATCTCAGAAGTCATATGAACGTTAAATCCTGTTTGACAGCAATTTGTTTGCTATCCGCTTTCACCATGCCTGCTTCGGCGGCCCCTGCCCCAACCATCGATTACAGCGGTGAATACCTTTGCAAAGGTAACAACATCACTGTGGGTGATTACGAAGTCACCATCTACCTGAAAAAAAACCGGCGAAACAGTACCTCACAAATTGCCGTGTATGACCTGGCAACCCACACCGAGAACAAACAAAGTTATACCGGGCAAGCCATTACCCGCAATAAACAGCTCGCCATGACATTTAAACTGTCTGATGCCAAATTTGCAGAATTCTCTACCGGCCTCGGCCAATTCACCAAAACAGGCAAGCTATGGTCATTCAAGAATGACTATTATGAGCCTGATGATACCGGCGGTAATTACGGCCATGAAACTTGCACGCAAAAACCTGCAATGCTTTCTGCACCGGCGAATGGAAAAATTCCGGTAACTAATAGATAAGGGTAGCTAGCAGATAAGGGTGACTGGCAGATTAAGAAATACTAGCCGCTAAGCCAGCTGAACACGCTAAAACTGATATAGTTTTTGGTGTTAAAATAGCAAAATTCTTCTGTAGGTAAGGTTTTCATGAGTCAAATGGTTGAAGTATTGGTGCCGGATATCGGCAATTTCGACAGTGTCGATGTCATCGAAGTGTTAGTGGCGGTCGGCGACACCATCGCCAAAGAGGATTCGCTGGTCACAGTCGAATCTGACAAGGCTTCCATGGATATTCCCTCATCCCACGCGGGTGTTGTGAAAGAACTTAAAATTGCAGTTGGCGATAAAGTCGCCAAAGGCAGCCTGATTCTTGTAGTAGAAACTGCTGCTGAAGCTGCAACAGAAGCAAAACCTGCGGCGCCTGCACCAGTAGCTCCAGCCCCTGTCGCTGCGCCAGCAGCACCTGAAAATAAAACCACTGCACCACAAGCTGCCGTTGCCACTGGCAACCATGATGTCACTTGCCAGGTAATGGTACTGGGCTCCGGCCCTGGCGGCTACACGGCCGCTTTCCGCGCCGCTGACCTTGGCTTAAAAGTAGTGCTGGTTGAGCGCTATCCAACGTTGGGTGGCGTATGTCTGAATGTGGGATGCATTCCTTCCAAAGCATTGCTTCACACCGCTAAAGTCATTACCGAAGCTGAAGAAACCGAACATCACGGACTGAGCTTCGGCAAACCGGATATCGACCTGGATAAATTACGTAACTGGAAAGCCAATGATGTAGTCAACAAGCTTACCGGCGGCCTTGCACAAATGGCCAAAGCACGCGGTGTAACTGTGATTACCGGACTGGGTAAATTTACCAGCCCGAATCAAATCTCAGTGACTGCTGAAGATGGCAAGGCAACATTAGTAGGCTTTGAAAACGCTATTATTGCCGCTGGCTCACAAGCCACTAAATTCCCTGGCGCACCAGACGACGAACGTATTATGGATTCTACCGGTGCATTGGCACTGGCTGACATTCCTGGCCGCATGCTGGTCGTAGGCGGCGGCATCATCGGTTTGGAAATGGGCACTGTCTATGACGCGCTCGGCACTAAAGTGAGTGTCGTTGAATTTATGGATGGCCTGATTCCCGGCGCTGACCGCGACTTGATCCGCCCCCTGCAAAAGCGTATGGAAAAACGCTTTGAAAGCATCATGGTATCGACCAAGGTCTCCAAACTAGAAGCGAAAGCCGACGGCATTTACGTAGACTTTGAAGGTGCCAATGCGCCTAAAGAAACCCAGAAATACGACCGTGTGCTGGTATCCATAGGCCGCCGTCCAAATGGTAAAAACATAGGTGCTGAAAATGCAGGTGTAGCGGTCGATGACCGCGGCTTTATCGCTGTCGATAAACAAATGCGTACCAATGTGCCACATATTTTTGCGATTGGCGATATCGTTGGTCAACCTATGCTCGCCCATAAAGCAACGCATGAGGCCAAAGTGGCTGCCGAAGTCATTGCCGGGCACAAAGTTGAATTCGTTGCCAGCGTGATTCCATCCGTGGCCTACACCGACCCTGAAATCGCCTGGGTGGGATTAACCGAGACTGACGCCAAAGCCAAAGGCATAGAATACGAAAAAGCCAGCTTCCCGTGGGCAGCCAGTGGCCGTGCTTTATCCATTGCACGCACCGAAGGCGCGACCAAGCTGATTTTTGATAAAGACACGCACCGTGTGATTGGTGCCGGTATTGTCGGTATTAATGCGGGAGAATTACTGGCTGAAGCTGTGCTGGCAATCGAGATGGGGGCCGATGCACATGATCTGGGTTTGACCATTCACGCACATCCAACCTTGTCTGAAACCGTTTGTTTTGCAGCCGAGCTTAAAGAAGGCACGATTACGGATATGTTACCGCCGAAAAAGCGCTAGCACTATCAAAGCTTCATACAACAAAAAGCCCGCGATTGCGGGCTTTTTGTTTAAATCCTTCAACGAGTTACTGACAAGGTATTTCTTTAAGCACCGCATCCGGGAACTGCGATTGTGATTTCTGCAAACTGGCAAACTGCTGGGCATTCACATGTTGCAGTTTAATTGCTGCCTGCCCTTGTCCGCCATTGCGGGTAGATTTAATCAGCAACCTGACGCCTTTGGCTTTCAGGTCTTCCATCAGTTTATCAGCCAGTCTCTCGTCGCGGAACACGCCAAAGGAAATAGCGTTACGCCATTTCGGATCATCCTGAACGATAAAGAAATCTTCTACGCCCAGTTTGCGTAGTTCCTCAGCCTTTGTTTGTGCAGCATCAGCTGACGCCATGGGCGGTTTATAAATCCAGTAACGGATATTGTCCGGGCCGTATACGGTCTGGCCAACCTGGGTTTTGATATTTAATTGCTGTGCCAGATTAACGGCTTCACTGACTCGCGCCGTATTAAAGCTGCTCCATTCATAACATATACCAGGCACTGACTGGCGTGGCTCTGCTGTTTTAACCGGCTCTTTTTTATCAGCCACTTTAGGTTCAGCAGCAGTTGCAGCGGGAGTGCCAGATTCAGCAGGCTGCGGACTGGCAACCAAGGCAGTGTCTTGCGCCGGTGCCACCGTTCGCTTGGGGTAAGACTCCAGTGCACTGGCGCTTAGCAGTTTGATTTGTTCGGGATGCACTTCAGGCTTGAGGCTACTCACTGGGGGCGACAGGGCATCGCGTTTGAAATAGGCAAATACGACCACATTCAGCACCAGCAGTATCCAGAATAATCTTTTCATTGTTATATACTTTCAGCCAAACAGGCCAGCCCCTTTAATACCAGATTATCCACAATAATGGCATTCAATGACAATGCATCCGGCAAATATCTCTGCAAGATCACTGCATCGCCACCACTTAATACCAATGCAGGCTGGCGTTCGTCGGTCATACCCTGTAATTGCCTAAACTGGCTGGCCATCGGCGCGATAAGCGCCTGCACGCAACCGGCCCACATTGCCTGCTGGCTGTTGCGGGCGAAACCATTCGCTAACGCGGTATTGTGAGGATATTCGTAATCCAGCTGTGCGGTGCCTTGCTGCAGACTTTGCCACATCAGGCTTAGCCCAGGCTGTATGCTGCCGCCGGCAAAACTGGCAGTACGCTCTTCTGCATCAGCTTGGGTAATCAGCGCATCCATCGTCATCGCCGTGCCAGCAGTGACCACTAACGCATCCTGTTTCAGCAAACGCCAAACAGCCAGCAGACTGCACCAGCGGTCACTGCCTAATTGCGCGGGCATACTGTAACTGTTATTCAAGCCTGATGCGCCGGGCGACGCTTTGATCAGTGTGACTTTGTCTTTAACCGCATCCAGTGACTGTTGCCAGTCGGCACCGGCTACATTGCTTACCCAGATATCATCAGCTTGCGCGATGGCAGTATGCAGCGCCTGGCTATCGGCACATTGGCTGTCATTCAGCCATAGCTGATTTTCCAAAGCGACCATCTGCAAATGCATATCCAGTGACAATGGTTTCTCAGGGCGCCATGCCCATTTGGTACGCGTATTGCCTGCATCGATCAGCAGCTTCATACAGCACTCCTGACACTGATCTCACCGGCGTTAAAGCGTTGGCGGCCATGCGCTGTTTCTACCATCAGGCTCCCCTCTTCCGCCACGCCAATCACTTGTCCTGGCACCACTTGTCCATTCGCCATTAACAGATTAACTGCTTGCTGGTGAAAAGCATGATGCCTTGTCCAGGTTTCCTGAAAGTAAGAAAAACCATGCTCGGCAAACTGGTTTAAATGTAATGCCAGGGCGGCCAGGCAACGGCCCAGCAATTCATTCGCATTTAAGGCCTGCCCGAATAATTGATTCAGGCCCAGCACCGGCTGCTCAATCTGCTGACGCATGGCCTGTTCAATTTCAAGATTAAGCCCTATGCCGATCACTGCCGCGCTTGGGCCTTCCATATCGCCTTGCAACTCGATCAGGATGCCGCCCAGCTTATGCCATTGGCCTTGGTACATGACGACCAGATCATTCGGCCATTTCAGTTGCACGTCAGTCAGGCCGATTTCATGCAGGGCGCGTACAAGCGCCAACCCGATCACCAGGCTTAAACCGGATAGACCGGCGGCACCGCATTGAAAACGCCATAACAATGAAAAGGTCAGGCTGCCACCTAACTGAGATATCCACGTACGGCCGCGACGGCCACGTCCGGCAGTTTGAATCTGTGCAACAGCGCAAGTGCCATGCGCCACACCACGTGCACTTTCCTGCATCAGGTAGCGATTGGTAGAATCCACCTGCGCCAACACCTGCAAATGGAACCACGGCGCATACTCGCCACAGGCTTGCAATATTGCATCCGCATCCAGCACTGTCACGGGTTTAGGCAAACGATAGCCGCGACCACGCACCGAAAATACGGTTATTCCCAAGGTCTGCGCAGCCTGGATGGCGTTATACACCGTTGCACGCGTGACGCCAAATTGCTGCGCAAGGGCTTCACCGGAGTGAAATTTGCCATCGGCCAATACCGCCAATATCGGGAATGCCAGTTTGTTCATGGAATTATGTTTTAACGAATCTTCAAGCGCGTGGATATTAGCCCGCAGTTTAGCATAATCACCCTGCCAAGCCCGCTGCCTAAAGGCCAAGACAATGCGTATTAAGCGTTTTGGGTCGCGTGATGAACCGTGTAAAATAACCAGACTTTTGAAACTTCAAGATTTGCCATGTCTACAGAAAAAGAACCTATCCCAGCCCCCTCCAACTTTATTCGCGCCATTATTGAAAAAGACCTGGCTGAAAACAAATATGCCAATAAACACTGGGCTGGTTCGCCAGGAGATGCCGCACATCAATCCACCGGCCAGGTAGATTTCGCAAAGATACGCACCCGCTTTCCGCCGGAACCAAACGGCTATTTGCACATCGGTCACGCCAAATCCATCTTCCTGAACTTTGGCCTGGCGCGTGACTACAACGGCGTCTGCCATTTACGTTTTGACGATACCAATCCGGAAAAAGAAAGCCAGGAATACGTAGACAGCATCTCTGACATGGTGCAATGGCTGGGCTTTGGCTGGAACAACAGCACACCCAATGGCGCCGAAACCAACCTGTATTTTGCTTCAGACTATTTCAATGTCATGTACCAGGCCGCTGAAGCGCTGATCACGCATGGTCACGCCTATGTGGATGAACAGACCGCCGAAGAAGTACGTATCAACCGCGGCACGCTGACTGAGCCGGGCAAAGACTCGCCTTTCCGTAATCGCAGCGTAGAAGAGAACCTGCGTATCTTCCGCGAAATGCGTGATGGCAAACATGCGGACGGCAGCATGCTGTTACGCGCAAAAATCGATATGGCGTCGCCTAATATCAATATGCGCGACCCGGCCATTTACCGTATCCGCCGCGCGCATCACCACAACACCGGCGACCAATGGTGCATATACCCGATGTACACCTTTGCCCACCCTATCGAAGATGCGCTGGAGCAAATCACCCATTCCATCTGTACGCTGGAGTTCGAAGACCAGCGCCCGTTCTACGACTGGCTGATGGCGCGCCTGGTGGAAGCTGGCTTGCTGGCTAACCCTGTACCTTACCAATATGAGTTTGCGCGCCTGAACCTGACTTATGTGGTGCTCTCCAAACGCAAACTGATCCAGCTGGTGGAAGAAAAACATGTCAGTGGCTGGGATGACCCACGCCTGCCAACCCTGGCCGGTGCGCGCCGCCGTGGCTACACGCCCGAAGGTTTCAAACTGTTCACTGACCGTATCGGTGTTTCCAAAGCTGATTCGTGGATCGATTACAGTATTCTTGAAGACTGCATGCGCGAAGTGCTGAATGAATCTGCACCGCGCAAAATCGGCGTACTTGATCCTATCAAACTGGTGATCGATAACTACCCAGAGAATCAGGAAGAAGATTGCTACGCGCCTAACCATCCGCAAAAACCTGACTTGGGCAAACGCGTAGTCAAACTTTCCAAAGAATTATGGATCGAGCGTGAAGACTTTATGGAGGAACCTTCCAAAGGTTATTTCCGCCTGTTCCCAGGCAATATGGTGCGCCTGCGCTACGGCTATGTCGTCAAATGCCTGAGCTGTGAAAAAGATGCAGCCGGCAACGTCACTATCGTGCATTGCGAATACCTGCCAGATACCAAATCCGGCACACCGGGCTCAGACAGCGTTAAAGTAAAAGGCAATATTCACTGGGTAAGCGCAGCACATGCTTATGCCGCTGAAATCCGGCTGTATGACCGCCTGTTTAAAGACGCACATCCAGGAAGCGGTGATAAAGATTTTCTGGACGACATTAACCCGGATTCAGTCAGGTCAATCACAGCTCAATTAGAGCAAAACGCACAACAAGCCAATGCGGGCGATATTTACCAGTTCGAACGCCATGGTTACTTTGTTGCTGATCGTAAAGACAGCGCGCCAGGAAAACCGGTGTTTAACAGAACCGTCACTTTGAAAGACACCTGGCAGAAATAAGCCGATATCGATCATGCACCCAGTCGAGCTCATTAAAGCGTTCAGGTTACTCAATCATGGGCCAACTACCCTGATAACCTCTGCCCATGCTGGCAAACAAAATATCATGGCTGCCGCATGGGTATGCGCTTTAGACTTTAATCCTCCCAAGGTCACCGTAGTCATCGATAGCAACACCTACACCCGCGGAGTTATAGAAGCAGAAGGTGCATTTGCGATTAACCTGCCCTGCGTCAAGCAAATGGAGATGGTGAAAAAGGTTGGCAGCATTAGCGGACGTGACTTTCCGGAATCCGATAAATTCGCTGAGTATGGCATAGAGACATTTGCTGCACAGCAGATCAGCGCTCCTCTGGTCAAAGATTGCGTCGCATGGCTGGAGTGCAAAATCATCTCCGAGCCGCATAACCAGAATACTTACGATTTATTTATTGCTGAAGTGGTTGCTGCGCATGCGGATGAGCGCGTATTCAGCGATGGTCACTGGCATTTTGATGGTCACGATGACTTGCGCACTATCCATCATGTGGCTGGCGGCGTATTTTTTGCCACAGGACGCGAATATTAAATAACCACGCTGACACATTAACCCTGATCAAAACCTTCGCCTAAGCCCTGCCAATCAATGTGGGGCTTTTTTATTTTCAGACGATTCCTACAGACCAAACCTAAACTTCTGCGGTACGCTAATGTCAGTTAAATGAAGTATTAATTTTGCTGGTTAGTGACAAGGGCTTTCACCTAGGAAGCTTTGAATCGGATGCTGCTGCATTCAAACAAGCAAATGTGTGTGCATTGCATCCCTCCTTAAAACCACTAGCCAGAATCAGCACTTAGACAATCAGCCACTCCGCGAGCTGAATGTCGTCCAGGTTTTATAGAGTTAGCAGTAAGGAATGTATGCGTGCACAACCTCAACAAAAAAATGATCAGTTATATGTATTACTCATCAGCGTTCATGGCTTGATCCGCGGCGAGGAGCTGGAGCTTGGTGTAGACGCGGATACTGGCGGTCAATCTACTTATGTTCTCGACCTTGCCAAGGCTTTAGCCGAACATCCCCAGGTAGGTAAGGTAGATTTACTTACCCGCTTGATTGAAGACCCGGATGTAAGCGAAGACTATGCGCAGCCAGAGGAAAAAATAGGTGATAAAGCGCGCATTATCCGCCTGCCGTGCGGGCCTAAACGCTATATGCGTAAAGAAGCTTTGTGGCCTCATCTGGACCAGATGGTAGACCGTTGCCTGCATTATTTACGCCAGCAAGGCCGCCTGCCTGATGTAATTCATTCACATTATGCCGATGCCGGTTATGTCGGTCGCCAGCTTTCCATGTTGCTTGGCATTCCGCAAATTCATACCGGGCATTCGCTGGGCAAACCCAAACAGGAACGTTTGCTTTCCAGTGGCCGCAAGGCAGAAAAAATCGAAAAGCAGTTCAACTTTGAAAAACGCATCACTGAAGAAGAAGCATTGGTGCAGCATGCTTCGCTGATTGTGACCAGCACACGGCAGGAAGTCGAGTTGCAATATGGCATGTATACCCGGCCTGATCCCAAACGCTTCCGCGTGATTCCGCCCGGCACTGATACCTCTAAATTCTTGCCTCCCGGCAGGCGCCCCATCTCAACCAATGTTGAACAAAGTATTAACCGCTTTTTGGATAACCCGAAAAAGCCGATGATTCTTTGCATCTGCCGGCCTGAGTTGCGCAAAAACATCAAAGGCCTGATTGCCGCTTACGGCAATAACCCGGCATTGCAGCGTCGTGCCAACATGGTGTTGGTCGCCGGCAGCCGGGAAAACATCCGCGATCTGGATAAATCCCAAGCGGCCGTGCTGACAGACTTATTACTGGATATCGACACGTATGACTTATGGGGGAAAGTGGCCATCCCTAAAACCCATGCGCAGGAAGATGTACCGGAAATGTACCGCATGGCGGCAAAAAGCCGTGGCGTGTTTATCAACGCAGCATTTACCGAGCCGTTTGGCTTGACCTTGCTTGAAGCCGCTGCCTGCGGCTTGCCAGTGATTGCGCCAGATGATGGCGGCCCACGCGACATTTTGAGCAACTGCCATCATGGCTTGCTGGTAGATACCCTGGATAGCAACGCCATCGGTGAAACTTTACTCTCAGCGCTGACTGATAAGCGCCGCTGGGGCAAGTGGTCGAAAAGTGGTGTACTGAATGTGAAACGCCACTATACCTGGGCGGGTCACGTCGAAAAATATGTTAAAGAAATCCGCAACCTGTTACGCAAACAACGCAAAAATCTGCGCAGGCAACAGGTTGCGGCGCATAACGGCAAATCGCAGATCCCGTTAGCGCAATACGCTTTTATTACCGATATTGATAACACTCTATTAGGTAACCGTGAAGGACACGAAGCCCTGGTGAGCTGGCTGCGTGCTAATTCAGGGTTCAATATATTTGGCATCGCGACTGGCCGGCCACTGGAAAGTGCCATTGAGATTCTGCGTAAAAACCGTATTCCTGCCCCAGATGTATTAATCACTTCTGTAGGTTCCGAAATCCATTACGGTTTACGTAGCATTCCGGATGTAGGCTGGGCAAACCATATCCGCCATTTATGGCGTCGGGACTATTTGCTTGAAGCGATGAAGAAAATACCTGGCATTAAATTACAGTCCGCTGAAAACCAGCGTGAATTCAAAATCTCTTACATAGTTGATGACAAAAAAATGCCATCGCTAGATGAAATTCATGCGCATTTGCGCAAAGAACATTTGCATGCACAGATCATTTATTCGCATGGCGAGTTTCTGGACTTATTGCCCATGCGCGCTTCCAAAGGCCATGCCATCCGCTATCTGTCTTATAAATGGGGAATTCCACTGGCAAACTTCCTGGTTTCAGGTGACTCCGGTAACGACACTGAAATGTTGATGGGCGATACCATGGGCGTGGTGGTTGGCAACCATAGTGAAGAGCTTAATCACCTCAAGGGCGTAAACCGGATTTATTTTGCAGAAGCCAGTTATGCGCATGGCATTCTGGAAGGCATGCAGCATTATAAATTTGGTATGCCGACTGCGGGAAAGACCAAGGATGAGCCCCCGGCAAAGCGGAAAAGCACGACCAGAAAAACGCACGATAACGTTGAAAAAGTGACTTAGGGAGCGCTAATAATGTACGAACAAATCTCGCATTCCTTGTTGAATGACATCCTGACACAACTTAAGCAACCGGCAGCCAGCGATGGGCAACATTTTTACACCCGCCTTGGTGCTAACTTTTACGCTATCTATTCATTGTTCCAACATTTATACGGTCAGCGTGACGACTTCAAACCGCAACTCGCCAACCTGGTGTCGGTGCTATCCGAGCAATATGCCAACCGAGCGCCGCACCTGAAAGCCAAAGACCTGGAACGTGAAAAAAATCACGACTGGTTCATGCAGCAGAAGCTGGTGGGCATGGCCCTGTATTGCGAAGGCTTTGCTGGCGACCTGGCAAACATGAAAGACAAGCTGGGTTATTTTCAGGAGCTGGGTGTGAACCTGGTGCATATCCTGCCGATTTGTGACTGTCCGGAACAGGCGAATGATGGCGGTTACGCAGTAAGAGATTTCCGCAATGTGGATCCGCGTTATGGCACGATGCAGGACCTTGAGCAGCTAATCACCGCCATGCAGCAATGCGATACCCTGCTGACGCTGGACGTGGTTGTTAACCACACCTCAGACGAGCATGCATGGGCATTGAAAGCCAAAAAAGGCGATCAGCGCTACCAGGATTATTACTATATGTATCCTGATCGTACGGTACCGGATATGTTTGAAGCCTCAATGCCGGAAGTGTTTCCCGAACACGCGCCCGGTAGTTTTACCTACAATGAAGAAACCGGCAAATGGGTGATGACGGTTTTCAATAATTACCAATGGGACCTGAATTACACCAACCCGGCAGTGTTGATAGAAATGGTAGATATCATCTTGTTCTGGGCCAATAAAGGCGTGGATATTCTGCGGCTGGATGCGGTGGCTTTCCTGTGGAAAAAGATAGGCAGTACAAGCCAGAATGAACGCGAAGCGCACCTGATCCTCCAATTACTGAAAGACTGTTGCCAGGTGACTGCGCCTGGTGTGATTTTTATTGCAGAAGCGATTGTAGCGCCACTGGAGATCATCAAATACTTTGGTGAAGATGCGGTGAATGCCAAAGAATGTGAAATCGCCTACAACGCCACCTTTATGGCGTTGCTATGGGATGCAGTCGCCACTAAAAATACAGTATTACTAACGAACGGTGTCAAAGACCTGCCGGAAAAACTGGACCGGGCGACCTGGCTGAATTATGTGCGTTGCCATGATGATATCGGTCTGGGCTTCAGCGACCAGGCGATTATCGCCTCAGGTTTTGATCCGGTTTCGCATCGTCGCTTCCTGGTTGATTATTACACTGGCCAATACCCTGACTCGAATGCGCGCGGGTTTGCGTTCGGTGTGAACCGTAAAACTGGTGATGCACGGATTTCGGGCGCCCTAGCGTCACTGGCCGGGCTGGAAACAGCGCTGGCGAACAATGACCAGCCTGCGGTCGACAATGCCATCCTCACTATTGTGCTTCTGCATAACCTGATCATGTCGTTTGGCGGCATCCCGCTGATCTACTATGGTGATTCAGTCGGCACCCTCAACAATGACGGTTACCTGCAAGACTCTTCCAAAATGCACGATAACCGCTGGGTACACAGGCCTACCCTGGACTGGGACATGATGGCGCTGAGGAACGAGCCGGGTACGGTGCAACAACGCCTGTTCAGCCAGATCAAGCAGATGATTGCGATGCGCAAAGAGATCTCCGCGTTTGCCGATTTAAATAACCGTGACCTGATCGATATGATCAACCCGCATTTGTTTGCCTTTCACCGCTATGTGCAAACCGGCATGAACCCTAGCGTAGTGGTGATTGCCAATTTTGATGTGCATCCGCAGCGCGCCGCATTGTACTTGTTCAAACAAAAAGGGTTGCACAAAGCTGGAGGCACATTGGTTGATTTATGCAGTGGCCAGGCGGTACAGGTTGAAGATGATGCCATTATCCTGCCTAAACTGTCCGCTTACTGGCTGGCCGCCTAATTAAAGAAAGAGTTCTTAATGACTGAATGGTTTACATATTTTGGCGTCGCCAATCCGGCTGAAGCACTTATACTGACCAAAACCCTGCTGCGCATTGCGCTGATTATTGCGGTTGCTTACTTCCTCAACCGCCTGAGCAAACGGGCGTTAGATGCCCTGCGCGACAGCCTGAGCAATAAGGCATCAAATCATGTGGAAGAAGTGAAACGCATTAATACCGTGACCATGGTGCTGCGCTACATTATCACCACCGTCATTATTGCGATTACCATCGTTGAGGTGCTGCATGAATTGGGGATTTCGATTGCCCCGGTATTGGCAGCCGCTGGCGTCGTCGGCCTGGCAATTGGTTTTGGCGCACAGAGCCTGGTTAAAGATTATTTCACCGGCTTCTTTCTGTTGCTGGAAAACCAGATCCGCAAGGATGATGTGATTGAGGTAGCGGGTAAATCGGGGCTGGTGGAAGCGATCACGCTACGCTACATAAAAATGCGCGACGAAGAAGGCAATGTACATTATGTGCCTAACGGGCAGATTCTCACGGTAACCAACCGTTCACGCGACTTTTCCTATGCTGT
Source organism: Methylophilus sp. (assembly GCA_032153875.1). GTDB lineage: Bacteria > Pseudomonadota > Gammaproteobacteria > Burkholderiales > Methylophilaceae > Methylophilus. The sequence goes on along the minus strand of JALDYP010000024.1, from coordinate 9,849 downwards.
GGTTGAAGTCACCCTGGATTATGAAGCGAACATTCCTGAGGCTATCCAGATCATGCAGGACGTCGCGGATAACCTGAATCAGGATGCTGACTTTAAAAACAAGATTATCGGGCGGGCTGAGATAAGCGACCTGGACAAGCTAACCGATTCTGCAGTCGTCATCCGCTGCCGCTTTGAAGTGTTGCCACATGAGAAAGCCGCAGTCAAACGTGAATACTTTAAGCGACTCAAAACTGCCTTTACCCGGCAGCAGATTGAATTAAAACCTAATTCTTAGGTAACTGTATCGCGGTCAGATCAAAGTCCGTTCAGGCGTTTTTTCTTCTGCCGCTGCCGGTAAGCCAGCAACAATATAATGCCGGCGACATTCGGAAACCAGATATACCAGTGTGACCAGGGAATACCGTCGATCTTGTAATCCGAGATCGGCCAGAACATAGGTGTGGGGAAATATTCCAGGCTGTGGAAAGGAAAATCCAGTGTGATATGAAACGGCCAGCCGAGCATGGCAAATGCTATATCCTTACGCCAGATAGCTACCAGGCCAATCACCGTAAAAGCAATCACAAAACTATGGCCCACCGTATATGCCGGATAAATCCAGGCCGGTAATGTAGCCAGCGCCGGCTTCCCCCAGCGATAAGTGCCATCAATCACGCGTGTCAGCATCAGTGCGCCAAACGAAATCAGGTCTGGCATAGCACCCATCAGCGCCGCAAATTTGGGGTATTTGCGAATACCAAACAGGCCATAGGCCCATAGCGCGTGACTAAAAGTATCCATGCGTACTTCCCCCTGAAATCAATCCATTGAAATTAAGCAGCCAGTTGGCGGATGACCGTTGCGATTGCTTCAGCCTGCGCTTGTACCAGAGCTTGATTTAAGCCCTCAACCATGACGCGAATTTTCGGCTCAGTGCCGGAAGCGCGCAGTAACACGCGGCCTTCACCATTGAGTGCATTTTCTGCCTGTTCAACAGCCTGCTGCACAGCAGCTTGTTCCAGATCCAGCTTCTGCCTGGTAGTCACATTGATCAGCACTTGTGGATACAGAGCCAGATCAGCGCCCAGCTCCACTAACGTTTTTCCGCTTTCACGCAGCGAATGCAATACCTGCAAGGAAGCAATAATCGCATCACCGCTGCTGTGTTTATCCAGTGTCAGGATATGACCGGAATTCTCACCGCCCAGTTTCCAGTTTTTGCTTTGTAATAACTCCAGCACATAACGGTCACCCACCTTGGCACGTCCAAACGGAATCTGATGCTTTTGCAGCGCATGTTCCAGCGCCAGGTTGGTCATCAGCGTGCCCGCTACGCCCCCTTTGAGTTTGCCTTTGGCATACAGGCCCATGGCAATGATATACAGCAACTGGTCGCCATCGAGTAAATTTCCGGCGCCATCGACCATCATGACCCGGTCACCATCACCATCAAATGCAATGCCTAAGTCGGCCTGGTGTGTAACCACGGCTTTTTGCAAAGCTTCAGGATGGGTAGAACCCACTTGCTCATTAATATTAAGGCCATCCGGCTGGTTGCCGATGGCAATGACTTCAGCGCCCAACTCATGAAACACATCAGGCGCTACATGATAGGTAGCGCCATGCGCGCAATCGAGCACAATTTTCAGGCCACGCAAATCCAGATGGCTAGGGAAAGTGCTTTTACAGAATTCGACATAGCGTCCGGCCGCATCATCGACACGTTTGGCTTTCCCCAATTTAGAGGATTCCATCACCTGCATCGGTTTCGTAATTTCAGCTTCAATCGCATACTCGATATCATCTGGCAGTTTAGTACCCTGGGCGGAGAAGAACTTGATACCGTTGTCGTAATAAGGGTTGTGCGAAGCAGAGATCACAATGCCAGCCTGTGCACGCAGGGCACGGGTTAAATAAGCAACTGCGGGGGTTGGCATTGGTCCGGTCAACAGCACATCAACGCCTGCCGCGGATAATCCGGCTTCCAGCGCGGCTTCCAGCATGTACCCGGAAATGCGGGTGTCCTTGCCAATCAATACGGCAGGACGCTGGCCTTTGGGTAATTGTTCCTGGCTAGCCAATACGCGTCCTGCTGCGTAACCGAGTTTCATGACGAATTCGGGGTTGATGACTGACTCACCTACGCGTCCACGGATGCCATCGGTACCAAAATACTGTTTGCTCATACTTAATAATTTCCCTGTTTTACTCTCAATTTTTGCTGAGTTTATAGTTGCTTTACTTTAGCGCCGTGACAACTTTTAAAGCTTCTACAGTGGCTTTGACATCATGCACCCGCAGCAGTTGTGCGCCCTGCATGGCGCTGGCAACTGCGGCGGCGATACTGGCATACAAGCGGGCATCGACATCATTGCCGGTCACCTGCCCTAGTACAGATTTTCGGGACAACCCCACTAACAACGGGCAATCCAGATCTAGCAGATCGGCCAGTGACTTAGCCAAGGTAATATTATGCGCGCGTGTTTTACCAAAACCAAACCCCGGGTCCAGCAAAATGCGATCTTGTGAAATACCCGCTGCCAGGCAGGCGTCACGCCGCAGCCGCAAAAACGCTTTGACTTCAGCGACCACATTTTCATAATGTGGATTTTCTTGCATGGTCCGGGGTGTGCCCTGCATATGCATGAGGCAAACGCCAACATTGCTTGCTGCCACGATCTGCAATGCACCAGGCTCCAGCAAGGCACGCACATCATTGACGATACTGGCACCCGCATCAATCGCGGCTTTCATCACGGCAGGTTTATAGGTATCGATTGAAATAGGGACAGGAATATTTTGTGAGACCAATGCCTCAATAACCGGAATCACGCGTTGCAACTCTTCTTCCAATGGCACCGGGGTGGCATTAGGACGGGTTGATTCACCGCCGATATCCAGCACGGCCGCACCATCTTCAATCAGCTTCAGGGCATGCGACACAGCGGACTGTGTCTGCGTATATTGTCCGCCATCCGAAAAAGAATCCGGGGTGACATTGATAATACCCATCACCCGGGGAGTGTTTAGATCTAATGTAAATGCGCCGCAGCGAAAGTGCATATAAAAACAATTCTATAAAAAAATAAAGGCTGGCAAAGCCAGCCTTTACATTCTAACTTAAAGCCCTGAGCCTATTGATGTTTTAAATCAGTTTCCTCAGTTTTTGCAGTAGGTTGTGGCGATGTGTTCACCACAGTACCGCCAGTACCACTACCACCACTTGTAGTCACAGTCGGGCCATTTTTTGGCTTGGCTGGACGCACCGGCAAACCTGCCATGATGTCGTTGATCTGGTCTGCATCAATGGTTTCCATTTCCATTAAAGCTTTGGTCATGGCTTCCACTTTGTCGCGGTTATCTTCAAGCAGTTTGCGGGCAAGTGCATATTGCTCATCCAGGATACGGCGGATCTCGGCATCCACTTTTTGCTGGGTAGCTTCAGACACAGTACGGGAAGACATGCTGCCCATCCATGAATCCTGCTCGCTACCTGCATACACCATAGTACCCAAGCTATCAGACATACCATACTTGGTCACCATGTCACGCGCTAGCTTGGTTGCACGTTCAAAGTCGTTTGAAGCACCGGTAGACATCTGGTTCATGAACAACTCTTCAGCAATACGACCTCCAAACAGAATCGAGATATCATGCAGCATTTTGTCTTTATAGTTGCTGATGCGGTCATGCTCAGGCAACTGCCAGGTCAAGCCCAGCGCCCAGCCACGCGGCATAATGGTAACTTTATGTACCGGGTCAGCAGTAGGTAACAACTTGGCAACGACAGCGTGGCCAGACTCATGATAAGCCGTATTCAGACGCTCTTCTTCACGCATCACCATAGACTTGCGTTCAGGACCCATGAAGATTTTGTCTTTGGCATCTTCAAAGTCCTGCATATCGACCGTGCGCTTGTTACGGCGGGCTGCAAACAATGCTGCTTCGTTGACCAGATTAGCCAGGTCCGCACCACTAAAGCCAGGTGTACCACGCGCCAGGATGTCAGCCTTCACATCCGGATCAATCGGCACTTTGCGCATATGCACGTTCAGAATCTGCTCACGGCCTTTGATGTCTGGCAAGCCAACCATGACCTGGCGGTCAAAACGGCCAGGACGCAACAATGCTTTATCCAGCACATCGGCACGGTTGGTTGCGGCAATCACGATCACGCCAGAATTAGCTTCAAAGCCATCCATCTCGACCAGCATCTGGTTCAATGTCTGCTCACGTTCATCGTTACCGCCGCCGGTACCGGCACCGCGATGACGGCCTACGGCATCAATCTCGTCGATAAACACGATGCAAGGCGCATTTTTCTTGGCGTTTTCAAACATGTCACGCACACGTGCAGCACCCACACCAACAAACATTTCAACAAAGTCTGAGCCTGATATACTGAAGAACGGCACTTTCGCTTCGCCGGCAATTGCACGCGCCAGCAAGGTTTTACCGGTACCCGGAGGGCCTACCATTAGTACACCGCGCGGGATACGGCCGCCCAGTTTCTGGAATTTGCTTGGGTCTTTCAGGAATTCAACCAGCTCGGCCACTTCTTCTTTGGCTTCATCGCAACCGGCTACATCGGCAAATGTAGTGCTGTTATTGGATTCATCCAATTGACGCGCCTTACTTTTGCCGAACGAGAACGGCCCACCACCTTTGCCGCCGCCCTGCATCTGGCGCATAAAGAAGATCCAGACGCCGATCAGCAGAATCATGGGGAACCAGGAAACGAAAATGCTCATCAGCATGGATTCGCGCTCTTCTGGTTTAGCGTCAACGATAACGTTGTTTTTTAATAAATCTGAGACCAGCCATGGGTCGGAAGGGGTGAAGGTGTCATAATTTTTACCTTCATTGGTCGTCACATGCAGGTTACGGCCATCGATCTGGACTTTGGCTACACGGCCATCCCTCACCTCTTGCATGAATTGTGAGTAAACCACCTGACCGCTATTCTTGCTGGTGCCGTTGAATTGATTAAATACCGTCATCAACAACAAGGCGATAGCTACCCAAATCGCGATATTCTTCAATAGATTGTTCAAGATGGTTCCTTAACTTAAAAACAAAAGGCCGGGAATATCCCTATAGGTGACTATGGAGGCTAAGCCAAAAATTTCAAGCCTTACATTGCATTGTATACACAATTTTTTGGTTTAGCGACGAAACTAAGCACCGAAAACCATTGCATTTCAAGGTTTTCGATGTAATCCCAGCAAATAGACTTCACTACTGCGATCACGGGAAGCTTTAGGCTTGCGGGTGACGACTTTTTCAAACTGGCTGCGCATCTGCTTGATTATTTCGTCAAATCCGCTGCCGATAAACACTTTGACCAGAATATGCCCGCCCGGTTTCAACCAGTCTTTACAAAATTCCAGTGCCAGTTCAGTCAGGTAAGTAGCACCCGCCTGATCGACATCTTTGAGGCCGCTCATATTCGGCGCCATATCGGCGATCACTAAATCGACCAGTTTGTTATTCAGGCTGGCTTCCAGTTGCCTAAGCACAGTTTCTTCACGGAAATCACCGCAAATAAACTCCACACCCGGGATAGGATGCATTTCAAGGATATCAAGCGCAATTACACGCCCCTGGCCTTTTAACCTTTGCACGGCGACCTGAGACCAACTACCCGGTGTTGAGCCGAGGTCCACGATGGTCATACCCGGTTTGATTAATTTATCTTTATCATCGATTTCCAGCAGCTTGTAAGCTGCGCGTGCACGGTAACCTTCTTTCTGTGCGCGTTTGACGTATTCGTCATTCAGATGCTCTTGCATCCATGCCTTGCTGGTTTTAGAAGGTTTCATAGGGTGAATATTGGCTTCGTGCTAAAATGGAGCTTGTCTTGAAGGAATGCTTTTATGCAATTAAATAGTAAACAAATCGCGCACTTACGTGGGCTGGCACATACGCTTAATCCAGTGGTCATGATTGGCAATAACGGCCTGACTGAAGCTGTATTGAAAGAGATCGACCTCAACCTGAATGCGCACGAATTAATAAAGGTGCAGGTATCCGGGGATGACCGCGCATTACGTAAAGCCATGCTGGATGAAATCGCCAGCAAAGTGAATGCAGTTGTAGTGCATCATATTGGTAAACAACTGGTATTTTACCGCGCCAGCGACACCGTTAAAGCATCAGCGAAAATCGTTATCCCAAAGTTATAACGAGCTGATTGGCTGATTAAAAAACGCGCATTGATTGCGCGTTTTTTTACGCTTTAGTTAGACTTAACGGGATTTAATCACCAGCCACAAACCTAACAAGCATTCTGCTAGGTAAGCAACACTTGCAATCCCGTGCCAGGTTTTAAAACGGCTGGCGAATACACTTTGCATCACATCTTTAGGCAAGGCACTGGCTTTCAGTTGCGCCAGCAATGGCTGGATGCCGAACTCGCCCACCAGTACCAGTATCCACATGATCAGCACTATCCAGAACAGGCTTTGCTTGAAAGCTGAAAAGCCATCTGACGCCAGACGTTGCACCAGCAACCACAAGCCGCTGCCAATCCCGATGTAACTGACTATCGTAAACAGCTTGCCCGCGACAAGCCCGGCCAGTTGGCGATCAACAATATTCTGGAACAGCACACTGGCAGTGATGCCGGTCATCCACAATGCGCCTACCCATAATGTGAGCAGCACCGGGGTTAACCATCCGGTGAATCCAGCTTTAGATGCCATTTGTGCTTCCCTAGTGTTGAAAGAAACTTACTGAAATTGGATATCTGTTATTAAAAAATCTATTTATAAAGTACTTCTATGATTTCGTACTCTTTAATGCCGCCCGGTGATTGCACTTCTGCCACTTCGCCTTCGGATTTACCGATCAGGCCACGCGCAATCGGTGAACTGACGGAGATTTTTCCGTTTTTGATATCCGCTTCATCTTCACCAACGATCTGGTAGATTTTGCTGTCGCCGGAATCCAGGTCTTCAAAACGAACGGTTGCCCCAAATACCACGCGGCCTTCTGCATTCAATGTCGTTGGGTCAATAATCTGCAGGTTGGAGAGTTTGGCTTCCAACTCTGAAATACGGCCTTCAATAAAGCTTTGGCGCTCTTTGGCTGCTTCGTATTCTGCATTTTCTGACAAATCACCTTGCGCACGTGCTTCAGCGATTGCCTGAATAATATTGGGGCGATCAACCGCGCGCAGGCGTTGTAATTCTTCTTTGAGTAGTTCTGCACCGAGCACGGTCACAGGAAATTGATTTACTGCCATAACGAAAAACCTTGAAAAAAAGAGTATAAAAAAATAAACCACACCCGTTCGAGCGTGGCTTATTTCAATAACAGTATAGTGCTATAAAAGTGCAAATACTTCTTAATGCAATGACCTCAGTGTAAGTTATGCCAGACGTTTGTGCAAGTCTTGCACTGAATACACGTCCATATCCTTGCTTTGTGCCATACCGATACACGCAGCACGGGCACCAGCCAGTGTCGTGTAATAAGTCACCTTGTTTTGCAAGGCGCTACGGCGGATTTCATAGGAGTCGGTAATCGCTTTTTTGTCTTCCGTCACATTCACAATCAGGCTGATTTCATTATTCTTGATCATGTCTACAATATGCGGACGACCCTCGGCAACCTTGTTCACCGGCGTCACGTCCAGCCCTTGCTCGGACAACGCACGCGCAGTGCCTTTGGTTGCCACGATAGTAAAGCCCAGGCCGACCAGATCTTTGGCGATATCAATAACCTTGCGGTGATCTTCATTGCGTACACTGATAAATGCACGGCCACCGGTAGGCATTTTTACCGATGCGCCGAGTTGTGACTTCACGAAAGCTTCCGCAAAAGTATTACCTACACCCATCACTTCACCAGTCGATTTCATCTCTGGCCCAAGGATGGTATCCACGCCAGGGAATTTGATGAAAGGGAATACGGCTTCTTTGACTGAGTAGTAAGGTGGAATCACTTCCTTGGTCACCCCTTGTGACTTCAGTGACTGGCCTGCCATACAACGTGCGGCGATTTTAGCCAGTTGCAAACCACAGGCTTTGGATACGAACGGCACGGTACGCGATGCGCGTGGGTTCACTTCCAGCACATATACCACTTCACCCTGCTCGGTGTTCTGCACGGCAAACTGCACGTTCATCAAGCCTTTAACGCCTAACGCCTTCGCCATCTGCACGGTTTGGCTACGCAATTCATCCTGCAATTCGTCGCTTAAACTGTAAGGTGGCAATGAACAGGCCGAGTCACCGGAGTGTACACCCGCTTGTTCAACGTGCTGCATAATGCCGCCGATCAATACCTCTTCGCCATCGCTCAGCGCATCGACATCAACCTCAATTGCGTCATTCAGGAAACGATCCAGCAATACCGGTGATTCGTTAGAGACTTTCACCGCTTCTCGCATATAACGCTCGAGCTGGCTCTGCTCATGCACGATTTCCATCGCACGGCCACCCAACACATAGGATGGACGCACCACTAACGGATAACCGATTTCCATCGCCAGGCGAATTGCCTCTTCAGGTGCACGCGCAGTACGGTTTGGTGGCTGCTTAAGGTTCAGCTTGTGCAACATTTGCTGGAAGCGCTCGCGGTCTTCGGCACGGTCAATCGCATCTGGCGTAGTACCAATAATAGGCACACCGGCTTTTTCAAGGTCACGCGCCAATTTCAATGGCGTCTGGCCACCGTATTGCACAATCACGCCAACCGGTTTCTCTATATTGACGATTTCCAATACGTCTTCCAGCGTCACCGGCTCAAAATACAGGCGGTCGGAAGTGTCGTAATCGGTAGATACGGTTTCCGGGTTACAGTTCACCATAATGGTTTCGTAGCCGTCTTCACGCATCGCGAATGCCGCATGTACGCAGCAATAATCAAACTCGATACCCTGACCGATACGGTTCGGGCCACCGCCCAATACCATGATCTTTTTCTTGTCTGTCGGGTTTGACTCGCACTCTTCCTCGTAGGTCGAATACATGTAAGCGGTATTGGTCGCAAATTCAGCCGCACAGGTATCCACACGCTTGTACACCGGGCGTATGCCTAATGCCTGGCGGAAAGCGCGTACGGCGTGCTGGTCAGTATCCAAAAGTTTTGCCAAACGACGGTCAGAGAAGCCTTTGCGCTTAAGCCTGAACACAGTGTCTTTGCTCAGATCAGCGATATGTTTGCCAATCAGGGACTGTTCAAGCTTGATGATTTCTTCGAGCTGCACCAGGAACCAGCGGTCAATCTTGGTGATATCGAAAATCTCATCGATAGTCATGCCAAGCCGGAAGGCATCTGCGACATACCAGATACGCTCAGGGCCAGGCTCACCCATTTCCTTGACGATACGGTCTTTGTCATCGGTGACGCTATCCAGGCCGTCTACGCCCACTTCCAGGCCACGCAAAGCTTTCTGGAATGACTCCTGGAAGCTACGGCCAATCGCCATTACTTCACCTACAGACTTCATTTGTGTAGTCAGGCGGCTATCTGCTTGCGGAAATTTCTCAAAAGCAAATCTTGGCACTTTGGTGACTACGTAATCAATCGAAGGCTCGAAAGATGCTGGCGTCTGGCCGCCGGTAATTTCGTTACGCAGTTCATCCAGCGTAAAACCAACTGCCAGTTTGGCAGCCACTTTAGCAATCGGGAAACCGGTCGCTTTGGAGGCCAAGGCTGATGAACGCGACACACGAGGATTCATCTCGATCACAATCATACGGCCATCGTCCGGATTAATCGCAAACTGCACATTTGAGCCGCCGGTATCCACCCCGATTTCACGCAGTACAGCCAATGAGGCATTACGCATGATCTGGTATTCCTTGTCGCTCAGTGTTTGCGCAGGCGCCACCGTGATACTGTCACCGGTATGCACAC
>JALDYP010000071.1:0-8169 GCA_032153875.1 Methylophilus sp. | reverse complement strand
CTCAAGATAAGCCTGCGCACCTTTGGAAGAGCGGTCGTACAGCAGCACCGGCATGCCATAACTTGGCGCTTCTGCCAGGCGCACATTGCGTGGAATAATCGTTTGATACACTTTTTTACCGAAGTGGTTGACCAGTTGCGCCGACACTTGCTGCGCCAGCATATTGCGGTTATCAAACATGGTGCGCAGCAAACCTTCTATTTCCAGCACCGGGTTTAAGTGAGCGCGCACTTTCTTGATAGTGTTGACGAGGTCTGAAAGTCCCTCCAGTGCATAGTACTCACATTGCATGGGAATCATCACTGAATGCGCAGCAGTTAATGCATTTACCGTCACCAGATTTAAAGAGGGCGGACAATCCAGCAACACGTATTCATAAGCATCACCCAGCTTTAAAATAGCATTCTTTAAACGCGTTTCACGCGCCATTTCATTCACCAGCTCAACCTCGGCACCTGCCAGATCCCGGTTAGAAGGGGCGACATCAAACTTCGCAGCTTCAGCGCGTAAAATCACTTCCTGCAAAGTATTATTGCCTATCAATACCTGGTAAATACTCCCTTTGAGATGTGCCTTATCAATACCACTACCAGTACTGGCATTTCCTTGCGGATCAAGGTCGACCAACAACACTTTTTTTCCATGCTCGGCCAGGCTGGCGGCTAAATTGACGCAAGTGGTCGTTTTACCGACGCCGCCTTTTTGGTTGGTGATCGCAATTATTTTCATTATGAATTCTCAAACACAATTAAATGTCTTTCCGCTTGCAGGGTTGGCACCTGCAAACGGATAATTTCTGAAGGGATTACGCTGGCGAGTTGTAACTCTTCAGAAGGAATCACACCCTTCATTGCCAGCCAGCGCCCATGCGGCACCATCAAGTGCATGGTTAACCGCCGCAACAAGGCAATGTCTGAAAACGCCCTGGAAATCACTTGCCCGAAAGGCGAGGGTGGCTGATAAGCCTCAACACGGCTATGCACAACCTGTACATTTTCCAACCCTAACTCAGCTTTCACATGGCGCATGAAAATGGCTTTTTTCTGCACAGTATCAATGGTGGTCACTTGCACATCGGGGCGAGTGATTGCGATGATCAACCCAGGCAAACCACCGCCACTGCCAACATCCAGCAAATTCCCTGAGTGCACGTATGGCAATACACTCAGGCTATCCAGCAAGTGCAACGCCAGCATTTCCTGCGGATCACGAATGGCGGTCAGGTTATAGACTTTATTCCATTTTTTCAGCAAGGCCATGTAGGCCAGGCATTGTGCCTGCATTTCGGCAGTGACGACCGACTCTAAATCCAGCGCTGCAACGCCTTGCGCTAATTGCGATTCCAGACCGGTCATGCAGCAGCACTATCACCAGAAAGGCTTTGTTTTTTCTGCTTGCGTTTGAGATAGACCAATAGCAGCGAAATCGTCGCCGGGGTAATACCCTGAATACGGCTGGCCTGACCTATGGTTTCAGGTTTTTGCGCCAGCAGTTTTTGCCGCGCCTCATTACTCAAACCATGAACATCATCATACTGAATTGCATCACCCAATTTAATTTGCTCACTATTTTTCTGCCTGGCGATCTCTTCGTTCTGGCGGTCAATATAGCCTTGATACTTGGCAGCAATTTCAACCTGTTCAATCACGTCGCCAGCTAACAATTCTGGTGAGGGCACAATATCCAGCAAAGACTGGTAACTGATTTCCGGCCGGCGCAACAATTCGAACAATGAGTACTCATGCTCCAACGCCTTACCGAAAACTTCCAGTTGTGTTTCACGTGAAACAATTTTATTTTGGCTTAAAGAATTAACCTGTCCATTGTCAGGTTGCAGGAATGTACGTTTCAATCTTGCCTGCTCGCGTTCAACAGCTTCCCGCTTTCTACTAAAGGCTTCCCAACGTGCGTCATCCACCAAGCCCAGTTTGCGGCCAATTTCTGTCAACCGCATATCGGCGTTATCTTCACGCAGTTGTAACCTGTATTCTGCACGGCTGGTAAACATGCGGTACGGCTCATTTACACCAGTAGTAATCAAGTCATCAACCAGCACACCTAAATAAGCCTGCTCGCGGGAAGGGCACCAGCCTTCTTTATCCTGCGCATAGAGTGCGGCATTTGCACCTGCCAGCAATCCTTGTGCAGCCGCCTCTTCATATCCGGTAGTACCATTAATCTGACCGGCAAAAAACAGACCATTTACGGTTTTGGTTTCCAGAGTCGACTTTAACCCTCTAGGATCATAATAGTCATATTCTATGGCGTATCCGGGGCGCAAGATATGTGCATTCTCTAATCCATGGATGGATCGCACCAGGGATAACTGGATATCAAACGGCAAACTGGTAGAAATACCATTCGGGTAAATTTCGTGTGTGGTCAGACCTTCAGGCTCAAGAAACACCTGATGCGACTCTTTGTCTGCAAAACGGTGAATCTTGTCTTCAACAGAAGGACAGTAACGAGGACCAACACCCTCGATCACGCCGGTATACATGGGCGAGCGATCCAGCCCGCTGCGGATGATGTCGTGTGTCTGCTGATTGGTATGCGTGATCCAGCAGGGTAATTGTTGTGGATGTTGCGCTGCATTACCCAAAAACGAAAACACAGGCACCGGCGTATCACCTGGTTGCTCGGTCATCACACTATAATTAATGGTCCGTCCATCAATGCGTGGTGGCGTGCCTGTTTTAAGGCGGCCTGCCGGGAGTCCAATCTCGCGCAACCTGGCTGCCAGCGAAATGGCTGGCGGGTCTCCGGCGCGTCCGGCACTATAATTCTGTAAACCGACATGCACCAGACCACCGAGGAAAGTGCCCGCTGTGAGCACCACAGATTTTGAATGAAAACGCAGCCCGATTTGCGTCACCACACCAACCGCTCTTTCACCTTCCAGAATAATGTCGTCCACCGCCTGCTGAAACAGCCACAGGTTAGCTTGATTTTCCAGACGGTAGCGGATTGCTGCCTTATAAAGAATACGGTCAGCCTGTGCACGTGTGGCGCGCACCGCCGGACCTTTGCTCGAATTCAGGATACGGAACTGGATACCGCCGATATCAGTGGCAGCAGCCATGGCGCCGCCGAGTGCATCCACCTCTTTTACAAGATGCCCTTTACCAATACCGCCAATCGATGGATTACAGGACATTTGCCCCAATGTCTCGATATTATGGGTCAACAGCAGGGTTTTCTGACCCATGCGTGCAGCTGCCGATGCCGCTTCGGTACCGGCATGTCCACCACCGACAACGATTACATCGAATTTATCAGGAAAATCCATCATAAAGTGATTGAACTGTTTGATTTTAAAAGAGATGAGATTTTAGCGTAAACTCAGCCTGACTGATATTTTAATTCACACTTAATCAGCTGCAAGTTACATTTACACTTGCTTTTAATACAGTTTTAATACAAATTAATTACGGTTTAATACAAATCAATTACAAGCAAGCCATATTTACTTAACATAAAACTAATAAAATTCGTTCCAATAATAACCAAAGGAGCTCTTACCATGAAAATCAAAACAATTATTGCTGCATTCGGGGTACTTTTTTCTGTAAATGCATTGGCTGATGTCACGAATGCTGAAAAACTGGTATACAAATATACCAATATCGCTCAGTCAGTGAATCCATCTTACAAAGCGCCATCGATTACGGATGGGAAAATCTTTTTTAACCGTAAGTTCCAGACACCTAGCGGTAAAGAAGCAGCCTGCGCGTCATGTCACACCAATAACCCGGCCAACGTGGGTAAAAACATTGTGACCAATAAGGAAATCCCGCCTTTGGCGCCGCGCGTGAATACCAAACGCTTTACCGATCTAGATAAAGTGGAAGAAGAGTTTACTAAGCACTGCAACGATATTCTGGGTGCGGATTGTGCGCCAGCAGAAAAAGCTAACTTTATCGCCTACTTACTAACTGAAACTAAACCATCTAAATAACCAGCCAAGTTAATCACCAGAATGCTGCGTTATGTCTGGGATCCCTTTATAAGGATCTTCCACTGGTCGCTGGCAACGGCTTTTGCCTATGCGTTTTACACCCATAGTTCCATGTGGGACAGGTTACACCACGCTTATGCGGGCTATGTCGCCGGCACCTTGATCGTAGCGCGCATTATTTGGGGCGTAGTCGCTACCGGCTACGCCAACTTTCAAAGCTTTCCATTAAACCCTGTGTGGGCAGCCAAGCATTTATTCAAACTGCTTAAAGGCACCGCCAGGCATTATGTTGGCCATAACCCTGTAGGCTCGATCGCGATTTATGCCATGCTCGGGCTAGGTATTTTGGCTGTGGGTTCAGGTTGTATTGTTTATAACAGTGGCTGGGGATTTATTGATGATGACTTAGCCCAGATGATTCATCACTATGTCACCTGGACCTGGTTAGGCGTGGTGGTTATTCATGTTCTCGGGGTATTGTTTGAAAGTTTTATTCATAAAGACAACCTGATCTGGGCCATGATTACCGGCTCCAAGCGTGTTTGCCTGATTGATGAACGCTATAGCCGAAGAAATACGCCGTTTCCCCGACAGAAAAAAACCCGCTAACGCGGGTTTTTATTTATCGATTACTTACCGATACAAAATCTGCTGAATATTTCACCCAATAAGTCATCAGGAGTGAATTCGCCAGTGATGGTAGCCAGTGCATCCTGCGCACGACGCAATTCTTCAGCTATCAATTCGGCGGCATGCATTTGTTTGGTTGCAAAGTCTAGATGACTCTCCACTTGCTGCAAAGCTTGCAGATGCCGGGCACGTGCCATAAAAACACCTTCACTTCCCGGCTGATAACCTACAATTTCAAGAAGTGTTTTTTGCAGGGCAGCAATACCTTCGCCTGTCTTTGCTGATAAAAACAAGTGTGTCTCTTTTTCGCGATTTTCTATGCGCGATGTTTCACGTGAAACATCTATCTTGTTATGTACCCAAATTTTTCGGATTTCAGCGGGTAACTTCTCAAGAATGCTGGTTTCATAGGGCCCAATACCGTGCTGGCTATCTACCAGCAATAAAGCTACCTGTGCAGTTTCAATGGCTCTCCAGGTGCGGGCAATACCGACCTGCTCTACGATATCCTCAGTGTCGCGTAAGCCTGCAGTATCAATGATATGCAAAGGCACGCCTTCGACTTGAATTACGCTTTTGATCGTATCGCGCGTGGTGCCCGCGATAGGTGTCACAATAGCAATATCTTCACCAGACAAGGCATTAAGCAAACTCGATTTTCCAACGTTGGGCTGGCCGATTAAAACTACATTCATCCCTTCGCGAAGAAGGGCGCCTTGCCTGGCTTTGGTGTAGATAGCATTTAAGGCCTGCTGGTTTGCTTGCAGCTTTTCCAATACGCGACCCTGGCTGATAAAATCAATATCCTCTTCCGGAAAGTCCAGGCACGCTTCGACATACATACGCAGGTCTATCAATTGCTGCAATAACGACTGAATGGCCTGTGAAAACTCACCCGATAATGAACGTACCGCACTGCGGGCCGCTTCAGCAGTGGCGGCATTGATCAGGTCAGCCACAGCTTCCGCTTGCGCCAGATCTATCTTATCGTTTAAATAGGCGCGCTGGGTGAACTCACCAGCTACAGCATGGCGAGCGCCACATTCAATACAGCGCGCCAGCAGGATTTGCATCAGCGCCGTGCCGCCATGGGCCTGAAGCTCAAGTACATCTTCACCAGTGTAAGAATGCGGATTGGGGAAATAAATCGCGATGCCGCGATCAATAAGGCTGCCATCTGCCTGTAGAAAGGGTAAATAGGCAGCAAGCCTGGGAGGAGGGCAGTTGCCAAGCACTTGCGCGGCAATCTGCCTGGATAATGGGCCAGAAATCCTGACAACACCGATACCACCAGCACCAGGTGCGGTGGCGATAGCGGCAATGGTTTCGATAGTTAAATCAATCGGAGAACGGTTATGTTCCTCAAGGCCAGCCGAAGTAACTTCCGCGCTGGTAATCCCTAAGTCAACATTACCGGTTTGTTGATTATTTGCCATGTCCTTTTTTGGCAACTGTTTCCGCATGTATCATGCGGTTGATCGCCCATTGCTGCCAGATGGAAAGAATGTTGTTCACCAGCCAGTACAACACCAGACCAGCCGGGAAAAAGAAGAAGAACACGCTGAACAACACCGGCATGACTTTCATCACTTTGGCCTGAATCGGGTCAGTAGGTGGCGGATTCAGGGTGGTTTGGATAATCATGGTCGCGCCCATCAGGATAGGCAGGATGAAATATGGATCAGTTGCCGACAAATCCTGAATCCAGCCAAAGAATGGTGCGTGACGAAGTTGGACTGAGCCCAGCAATACCCAGTACAGGGAAATAAACACCGGAATCTGCACCAGGATAGGCAGGCAGCCACCCATAGGGTTGATTTTCTCTGTACGGTACATTTCCATCATGGCTTGTTGCAGCTTTTGTTTGTCATCGCCGAACTTGTCTTTCAACGCCTGCATGCGTGGCGCCATTTCACGCAAATGCGCCATATTACGGTAGCCAGAGGCTGAGAGCTTGAAGAATGCAGCCTTGATTAGCACCGTGAGAATAATGATAGCCACACCCCAGTTTTTGACCAGGTCATAAATATGGGTTAACAACCACATCAATGGCTTGGCAATGATGGTCAGAATGCCGTAATCAACTACATATTCCAGCCCGGGCGCAGCAGCTTCCAGAGCATCCTGTTCCTGCGGGCCGGTGAATAATTTGGCATCGATTGTTTTGGTGCTGCCTGCAGCAATTTCGCCCACTGGCAGGATAGTGCCAATTGAGAAGTCGCTGTCGCTAAGCTTAGTAGTGTAGAATTTTTGTTCAGCCTTGGATTGCGGAATCCAGGCACTGACGAAATAGTGCTGCACCAGGCCTACCCAGCCATCTTTGGCGGTCAATGAGATGTCCTTTTTTGCCATTTCATCGAATTTGACCTTGTTGTATTTATCAGCCTCATTGAAATAGGCGCCGCCGGTAAAGGTCGGCATCATTTTAGAACCCTGGTTGGATTCACGGTCGTGAATGATCTGGTAATACACTGAAGGTGAAATCGCCTGGGCGCTGTTGTTCTTGATCTCGTAGCGCACATCAATCTGGTATTGACCGCGATGGAAGATATAAATCTTGTCTACCGCAATACCATTGGTTTCCGCTGCAGTTAGACGTACTTCCAGCGAGTTTTCACTCTCTTGCATCACATAGCTGGTATTCGCTGCTGTAAACGTCTCGTAATGCGTAGGCAGGCCATTGCCTTTCAAGCCTGTCTGCGCCACATACAGTTTATCTTTGCTTTGATCACTCATCAGCTCGTAAGGACCGGAGTTATCATCTGCCTTATGTTCCAGTAAAGACAGCTGGCGCAAATCACCGCCAACGGTATCAATCACTGCCGAATAAAGATCGGTTTTCACCGAAATTCGTTCACCTTTTTTAAGGCTGAAGCCGCCGTTCTCTTGTGGTTTATCCGCAGGAGCACCTTGCGGGGTTGCTGCCGTTTGTGTCGCAGGGGTCTCAGGTGCATGCTCCTTTTGCCAGGCATCCCATAGCAGCATGATGGAGAAAGAAAAAATGACGAACAGAATTAAACGGCGAGTATCCATAAGGTTTCGTTTTTACAAGTCAAGGAAGAGGATCCACACCACCAGGATGCCAGGGATGACAGCGGCCAATACGGGCCAATGCCAACCGCGAGCCTTTAACCGCGCCATAGCGCCCTAAAGCTTCAATTGCATAGTGTGAACAGGTTGGATGAAAACGGCATTGACGGCCCAGCCAGGGACTCAAACCCCACTGGTAACACTTAATCAAAAAAATCAGCACCATTTTCATCAGATTTATCAGGAAACAACAGCGGTTTTTTTCAGTTTGCCCAGTAACAGTGATAAATCACGTTGTACCGCAGGAAAATCCGCATGCTGAAATTTCTTGCGTACCTGAAGCACCACATCATAACCGGTTGTTGCCGGGGATGGTTGATTTCTTAACAACTCGCGCAGTACGCGCTTCATATAGTTACGGCTGACCGCGAGTTTGGCAATTTTTTTTGAGACCACCAAACCAAAACGGTGCTGGTCTTGCTGGTTAGGTTTGATATTGGCAAGCAACCACTCGCCATATAACCGTTTCCTGAAAGTAAAAACGGATGAAA
>JALDYP010000070.1:0-8206 GCA_032153875.1 Methylophilus sp. | reverse complement strand
CCGTCTACTTCAAACTCTTTTACATCAGACATTCAGCTTCTCCCACACACAGCCATTAATGACTTGAAACCTAATTAACTTAAACCAGGTATTAAACCAAAGTCAGCCAATGTTCATATTTGGCATTTTTACCTTTAACCACATCAAAATACAGGCTTTGCAGTTTTTCAGTAATCGGGCCACGGGTACCTTCGCCAATCGCACGGTTATCCAGTTCACGGATAGGCGTCACTTCTGCAGCGGTACCGGTAAAGAAGGCTTCATCTGCACTATAAACCTCATCGCGGGTAATACGTTTTTCAATCACTTCCAGGCCCAGTTCATCTTTAGCCAAGGTAATGATCGTGTCGCGGGTAATGCCTTCCAGCGCAGAAGTTAAATCTGGTGTATACAGCTTGCCGTTCCGGATAATAAAGATGTTCTCGCCGGAACCTTCGGCCACAAAACCATCCACGTCCAGCAACAATGCTTCCTGGTAACCATCTTGCGCAGCTTCCTGATGTGCCAGGATGCTGTTCATGTAGTTGCCGTTCGCTTTGGCTTTACACATGGTGATGTTCACGTGGTGACGCGCGAAAGAAGACGTCTTGACGCGGATACCTTTGGTAATTGCCTCTTCACCCATATAGGCACCCCAGCTCCAGGCACCAACAATCACGTGGGTAGATAATGTTTTGGCAGAAATACCCATCGCCTCGGCACCATAGAATGCCATCGGGCGCATATAGGCTGATTCAAGCTTGTTTTCACGTACCGCTGCGCGTTGCGCTTCAACCAGGGTTGCTTTATCAAACGGCATTTTCATGCCCAGGATATGCGCACTGCGGAACAATCGGTCAGTATGCTCTTTCAAACGGAAAATAGCCGTGCCTTTGTCTGTTTTGTAAGCGCGCACGCCTTCAAACACGCCCATGCCGTAATGCAAAGTGTGGGTTAATACATGGGTAGTGGCATCACGCCAGTTGACCATTTTGCCGTCGTACCAGATAACACCGTCACGGTCTGCCATCGAACTCGGTATTGCCATTTAAACTCGCCCTTAATCCGTCTATCGTCAAAAACCAGTATTGTAAACCAATCTGCACGCTTTTCGCCTATGCTAGAATCCATTTCAATGATGATTTACAAGGATTTTTGTATGCGCGCTCGTTTCTCGTGGCTTTGGTTAATCGCAGCATTAGTGACTGGGCTGCTGGCAGGGTGCCAACCTGACAAAACCTCCAGCTTTATCGGTACGGACCTGACCGGTACCCAGTTTGGTAAACCATTAAGCCTGACTGACCACACCGGCAAGTTACGCAGTATTGATGACTTCAAAGGCAAGGTCGTCGTGCTGTTTTTCGGTTACACTCACTGTCCAGATGTGTGCCCGACCACCATGAACGACCTCAAGCAAACCATGAAATTGCTCGGAGACAAGGCAGATGATGTGCAGGTGTTATTCGTTACTGTAGACCCGGAGCGCGATACGCAGGAAGTGCTGGCGCAATTTGTACCCGGCTTTGATGCACGCTTTATTGGCTTGCGCGGCACGCCTGCCGAAGTGGCTACCAACCTGGCGGAATATAAAGTCTACGCCGCTAAAGTAAGTGAAGCTGGTCAGGAAGGCTACACCATGGATCACAGTGCCGGGCTGTATGTATTTGATAAAACCGGCGCACCGCGCATCTACCTGGGCTATGGTGAAAAACCAGCCAATATCGCGCATGACTTGCAGCTGTTAATCTAGTGTCGGGCAGACTTAACCCTCACATTGAAAGACTGGATCAAGAACGATTTTCATTTATATTAGTGTTTAAAAACTCATTTTAAATCAATAAGTTACATAATATTTTTTATTGCATACTTTTCATTTTCCTGTATCATGCACTTCATTGAAAATGCATACAGGAGCCGATCATGAAAGGCGATAAAAAAATTGTAGATATTCTGAATAATTTACTAGCCGGAGAGCTCACTGCTACCGACCAGTATCTGATTCACGGCGAAATGTATGCCGACATGGGCCTGGGAGTGATTTCCCAGCGCATCCTCCACGAATCCCTGCATGAACGTGAACATGCCCGCGCACTGATTCAACGCATCCTGTTCCTCGAAGGTACCCCCAACCTCACCAAGCGCGATCCTATCCATATCGGTAAAGATGTTAAGTCCATGCTCGAGTCTGACCTTGACCTGGAATATGCCGTGGTCAAGCATCTGAAAAAAGCCATGGAAGCCTGTGAGCAAGCGCAAGACTTTGTAACTAAAGAAATGCTGCTGGTGCAGCTGGAAGACACCGAAATGGATCATGCTTACTGGCTGGAAAAACAGTTAAGCCTGATCAAACTTATCGGCATTGAAAACTATTGCCAAAGCCAGATGGGCGACGGCCCTGCGGTTGCAGTTTAAGGAGCCGGTATGAAAGGCGAAAAACAAATTATCGGCACTTTGAACAAAGTGCTTAAAAACCAGCTGACTTCCATCAACCAGTATTTCCTGCATGCACGCATGTTCAGGAAATGGGGCCTGGAAAAACTCAACGATTACCAGTACAAACAATCCATCCGCGTGATGAAGGAAGCGGATGAGGTGATTGAGCGTATCCTGTTTCTGGACGGCCTGCCCAACCTGCAAAACCTCGGCAAATTGCTGATCGGCGAAGAGGTTGTGGAATGCCTGCAAGGTGACCTCAGCTTTGAAAAGGATGTACAACGTCCACAGTTGGTTGAAGCGATTGCCGAAGCTGAAAAGTTACAGGATTACGTCACACGTGATTTGCTGACTGAGTTGCTGGAAGCCTGCGAAGAAGCCATTGACTGGCTGGAAACCCAGCAACGCCTGATCGTCGATGTCACTTTGCCTAACTACCTGCAAACACAAATAGAATCTGAATAACTGCTGGTATTTCAGATCTATTGAATGAAGCAACGAATTAAGCCGCTTTTGCGGCTTTTTTCACGCCATGCCAGAACCAAACTGCGCTTGACAATATCTCAATAAATGATAATAATTATCATTAGTAACCTAATTTGAGAGCATATGTACGTTTGCGTTTGTAATGCAGTAACCGAGCGCCAGGTTCATCAGGCAGTCAGGGACGGCGCTAAAACCGTTAAGCATCTGAAAGAGCAGCTGGGCGTGGGTGCCGACTGTGGAAAATGTGTCAGTTGCGCTAAAGCCTGCCTGAAAGAAGCGCATGCTGAACAACATCCAAGCCTGGTCAAAAAACTGATTCAGTTAACACCTGTGCAATTAGGCGCGGCTTAACTCACATCAGTGCATCGAATTTGATAAAGGGGCTGTTAGCCCCTTTTTGCATTTCATGCTTCAGGCTTTGCAGTTAGCCTAATCCTCCATACAATCACAGTATTTTAATCTAGTCACCTTGCCAGTCGTACCGGGCTATTCCCAGCATTCAACTATGTCAGACAACCAGGCACCCAATTTACACTGGCGCATATTATTGTTGCTGCTACTGCCGCCTTTATTATGGGCAGGTAACTTTATCGCCGGGCGCGCTGTTAGTGCTTCAGTGCCGCCGGTGACCTTGTCATTGATACGCTGGAGCATTGCTTTCGCCTGCCTGCTGCCTTTTGCCCTGCGGCCATTCTTGCGTGACCGCATCTATTATTACGCTTATCGCTGGCATATTTTTGGCACCGCGATCACCGGCGTCGCCGCTTTTAATTTACTGGTATATTGGGGTTTGCACACCACCAGCGCGACCAACGGCATTATCCTCAATTCGTTCATTCCATTCCTGGTTGCGATCTTTGGCTTTCTGCTTTATCGGAAAACATTGCCCGCCAGCCAATTAGCCGGCTTACTGGTTTCGCTGACAGGCGTATTGGTTGTGGTCTCGCATGGTGATGTGCAAATACTGCTGACGCTGGCCTTTGCAGAAGGCGATGTGATTATCTTTTTAGCGATGGTGTTCTGGGCCTTGTATACACTATGGCTGAAAGACATTCCGGCATCCATCAACCGCACCGGGCTGATGTTATGCCAGGTGATGATTGCCTTGGTTTTCCTGTTACCGCTATGCCTGTGGGAACTGCAGACCACACCGCTACACCTGGAGAACCCGCAAACATTGTGGATACTGGCTTATATAGGTATTTTCCCATCCGTGATCGCACTTCTGGCATATTCAAAAGCAGTGACGCTGGTGGGTTCAGTACGTGCCAGTGTGTTTATCCATGCCATGCCGATTTTCGGTTCCATACTCTCCACACTGCTGTTACACGAGGCTTTTCATCTGTATCAATTCCTGGGCATGCTCACCATCTTCACAGGCATCTGGCTTGCGAATAGAATAAACTGATCAGCATCAGGGGCAACAAACTATAACCGCTGCCCAAAAGCAGATGATTCCCAGACTAAAGGAGAGCGTGTATGGCAATGGCAATCAACCCGGAACTGGATCTGGTACTGGAAAGAGAAGTCGATGTAACACCGGAAGAAATCTGGCATGCATGGACGACGCCGGAACACCTTAAACAATGGTTTTGTCCATTGCCGTGGAAAACCGTGGAATGCGAAATTGACCTGAAACCAGGTGGTCATTTCCGCACCGTCATGCAATCGCCCGAAGGCCAGCAGTTTCCCAATAGCGGCTGTTACCTCGAAGTAACGCCTAACCGGGTGCTGACATGGACAAATGCGCTGCAAGCAGGCTTCAGGCCTGCAAAGGTACCCGAGCAATCTCCCGGCCATGAGTGTGCAGAATTCATGATGACCGCCAGTTTAGTGTTGGCACCGACAGCAACAGGCACGCTTTACACGGCCTACGCGCTGCATTCGGATGCGGCTTCCAAACAGCGGCATGAAGCAATGGACTTTGAACAAGGCTGGAGTATGGTGCTGGACCAGCTGGTAGCAGCAATTAAACGGTCACGCTAGTGCTGCGATTGGTTTAAAACCCAATTGCTGCATCAACTGTAAAAAGTAAGTATTAGCTTTTAGGCTATGCGGTGCAGAATTGCTGACAAGGCTTTTAGCTCTTTTTCAGCCTGCACGTGATTGGGAAACAGGCTGGCCTGCACCGCGTAGAACCTTGCAGAATGGTTCATCTCTTTCAGGTGTGCCATCTCATGGCAAATCACATACTGGATAATATGCGGTGGCGCTTGTATCAACCGCCAGTTGAGGCGTATCTGCCGGCGGCTATTACAGCTACCCCAACGCGAACGTGCATTTGACAGTGCCACTCCAGTGACTTTTTCACCCATCTGTGCCGCTAACAGTGCTACGCGCCGCGTAAAATCCGGCAAAGCCTGTTGTGCATACCACTGTAATACCTTGCGTGCGACAAACGGCTGCTGATCTATTTGAGGCGACCTCACCAGTAACTGGTTGCCCTGCAAAGTCACCGCTTTATTAGTCGCATGGTGTTGCAGCGACAGCACGATATCCTGCCCCATAAACATCAGCGGTTCACCATCCACCCATTGCATAGCGCTGACCTGGTTATTTTCACGCAATGCGAGTTTTTGCTGGATCCAGCCAGCTTTTTGCAATAACACCTGCTGTAACTGGCTGGCATTGATGCGTTTGGGCGCATGTACTACCAGACCCTCAGCAGTGATCTTAAGGCCTATGGTTCTGCGCACCCGCAGATCGAGACGGTAAGCAATGGTTTGCCCGTCAGGCAATTGCAGCACTTGTTCTATCATGCCGTGATCACAGAGATTGCATCTGGGTTTCTATCCACTCTTCCACCAGTTTATTCACCGCATCCGGCTTGAGGCCGGTGGTATCTACAGGTTGGCCAATGACCACCTGGATGACACCAGGATATTTAAGGATAGAACTTTTGCGCCAGAACCGTCCCGCATTATGTGCAACCGGGACAACGGTGCTGTTAGTGTGCGAGGCCAGCCAGGCTCCACCAATATGGTATTTGCCACGCGCGCCTGGCGCAGTGCGGGTACCTTCGGGAAAAATCACCACCCATAAGCCGCGTTTGAGCCGGTCTTTGCCGTGATTAACCAGTTTTTTCAGCGCTTCACGGCCTGAACTGCGGTCAATCGGGATGGAGCCAACCGCCCACAATGCCCAGCCCAGGAAAGGAATAATCAGCAACTCTCTTTTCAGCACCCATACTTGCGGCGGGAAAATGGATTGCAAAGCGATGGTTTCCCATGCGGATTGGTGTTTACACAAAATGATAGATGCAGAATGCGGGATATGCTCACGGCCTTTGACTTGATAGCTTAAATTGCAGGTGACTTTCAGCCACCATAATACGCAGTCCGCCCAGCCACTTACCCAGCGGGAACGCGTGACGGGCGGCATGGGGATCAGGATAATCGCGAGCAATGAAAAAGGCACGGTTAATGCAAACAGCCCGACATAAAACAGCAGCGCACGCGCATACAGCAAGGCATGCCGCATTATCTATCTCCCGCGATGATGTCTTGCACCGCAGCGGCCAGGTCAGCGACCACGATGGTGTTTGCAGGCACTTCGGCCAGGTTGTAGGTTTCTTCGCCTTTGCCGGTGCGTACCAGGTAAGGCTGGCAACCGGCATTCGCAAATGCTTGCAGGTCGCGCAAGGCATCGCCAACACCGTAAACCTTGCTGAGCTCAAGATTAAAACGCAGGCCGATTTCTTCTATCATGCCGGTTTTTGGTTTGCGGCAAGCACAATTGTCACCGGCGGCATGCGGGCAATAAAATACTGCATCTATCCTGCCGCCCGCATGGGCGACGGCTTTATGCATTTTTTCGTGGATGGCATTCAGGGTCGCCATATCAAAATAGCCTCGCGCAATCCCGGATTGATTGGTCGCTACAGCCACGCGATAGCCACGCTGGTTGAGCAAAGCAATCGCTTCCAGGCTACCGGGAATCGGAATCCACTCGTTGGGATTTTTGATAAAGGTCGCGCTGTCCTGGTTAATGACACCATCGCGATCAAGAATAACGAGTTTCATCGGTTTCTCCGACATTCCCGGTGAACGGGAATATCTTAATTAACTGGCTAATTTCGACAAATCCGCTACGCGGTTCATGGCCTGGTGCAAGGTCGCCAGAAGGCCCAAACGGTTAGCTTTCAGTGCAGGATCTTCAGCGTTGACCATCACATCCTCAAAGAAAGTATCCACCGGCGCTTTGAGGGCTGCCAGCGCTTGCAATGAAGCAGCGTAGTCACCGGCTTCAAACAGCTGGTCTGCCTTGGGTTTGGTGTTTGCCAATGCCTGGTGTAAAGCCTGCTCGGCGGGCTCTTGCAGCAAGCTGGCATTTACCTCTGCCTTCACTTCACCTTCGACTTTTTTAAGGATATTGCTGACGCGCTTGTTAGCGGCTGCCAGGGCTGGTGCTTCCGGCAAGTTAGCAAAAGCCTGCACTGCGGCTAAACGGCGCGGCACTTCTGCCAGCTGTCTGGGGGACAATGACAACACAGCATCCACTTCCAGCGCGCTGGCACCCTGATCACGCAAGTTAACAGCCAGGCGGTCAAAACAGAATGCCTGGATCGCTTCTGCCACATCAGCATTGCCGTTAAATACGCTCAATGTCTGGGCAATCAGCTGGTCGAAAGCCAGCGGCAAATCGGTTTCCATCAGCATACGCAAAATACCCAAAGCCTGGCGACGCAAAGCGAATGGATCTTTGTCGCCAGTCGGTTTTTCACCGATGCTGAACAAGCCGACCAATGTTTCCAGTTTATCCGCCAGGGCGACAACCACACCCACCTGGCTGCGGGGCAGTTCATCCCCGGCAAAACGTGGGCGGTAATGGTCCTCAATCGCATAAGCGACATCATCGGCCAGGCCTTCATGCTGCGCATAGTAGCGGCCCATGATGCCTTGCAACTCGGGGAACTCACCGACCATATCAGTCAGCAAATCGACTTTGGATAAACGCGCCGCTTGTGCCACTTTTGCCACAAATCCATCACCCCCGATTTGCCGGGCAATCGCGGAAGCAATCGCTACCACGCGTTCGTTGCGCTCACCCTGTGAACCAAGCCTGTTGTGGTACACCACTTTAGCCAGGCCGGCCAAACGGCTGTCCAATGTCTTTTTCCTATCCTGGTCAAAGAAGAATTTGGCATCGGCCAGACGCGGGCGAACTACGCGCTCGTTACCACCGATCACTTTGCCGGCATCCGCAGGGTTGATATTGGAGACGATTAAAAATTTATTGGTCAGTTTTCCGCTTGCATCCAGCAATGGAAAGTATTTCTGATTGGCCTTCATGGTCAGGATCAGGCACT
>JALDYP010000069.1:0-8567 GCA_032153875.1 Methylophilus sp. | reverse complement strand
GCTGCCGAGCTGATCCAGTGCCAGCGGTAGAGGTGTTTAAGCCAGAATGCCCGGTTAGAATTAAGTTGTATTTGCATAGCTGGCAATAAATAGAGGATTCTCAAACGACTGATGTTTTTGCCGAAGCCAATCAGCTATGAGCGTATTTAACGTTAATGAGAACTAGTCTCATTATATCAGAGGGTGGGTAAAACTAGGCAATCAGAGTCGTCTGCTATGTATCTTTTTGTATCTGGTTCGTGAGATATTTCACAACACGAATTTCCAATCAACTAACCTTATTTACCAATACGCCAGCATGAATATCATCCCAAGTCCGGCAGCCCGTTAATGACATGGCGATTTCAAGTTCCTCCCGTAGCAAGCGGATCAGGTGGGCTACACCGAGTGCGCCGGCTGTAGCCAGCGCATGAATATAAGGCCTGCCAACCATCACTGCTGTGGCACCGAGCGCACGTGCCTTAAGGATATCCGTCCCGCGCCGGATGCCACCATCGACGATGACAGGGATTGCGGCCTGTGTGGCAGACACAACCCCGGGCAATACCGAAAGGGTGGAAGGTGCCGTATCCAGCACCCGGCCACCATGGTTAGACACGATGATGCCGGCAGCGCCGGCGCTGACCGCTTTTGCAGCATCCCCGGGGTGCATGATGCCTTTCAACAGAACCGGCAAGCTGGTTTGCCGGGTCAGCCATTCAACATCCGCCCAGGTGGGTGCCAGGGTCATGAGGCCATCAAAAACAGGGCTGGAATGCTCATCCAGGACCGGCAGCCTGAGCGGGGCAACATTGGTTTGCGCGATGGCGGGTGGTACAGAAAAACCTGCGCGCTGTTCGCGATTGCGTGCGCCGGAGACGGGCGCATCAACTGTCAGTACCAGTGCACGATAGCCTGCAGCTTCGGCACGCTTGACCAGTGCAAGCGTCGCTTCCCGATTCGCCTGCCAGTAAAGCTGGAACCATAAAGGGCCTTGCGCCTGACTGCTCACTTCTTCCAGCGGGACCGATGCTTGCGTCGAAACCACAGCCAATCCGCCCATCACACCTGCGGCCAGTGTGGTTGCCAATTCTCCCTGCTCATGAAATAAACGCTGGGTAGCCACGGGTGCCAGGATAACAGGATGCACCAGCTCTTCGCCGAACAGCATGCAGCGCGTATGGCCGCCCGCCACTGCTGTCAACGCGCGTGGCCACAATTTCACATCACGCCACGCAGTGATATTGGCATCCAGTGTCAGCTCATCCGCAGCGCCGCCCTGCAGATATGACCAGGCCGGATCTGATATGTGTTCGCGGGCATACCGTTCATAATCAGCGGCACACACGATATCCTGAGGTATCGCTGCCAGGGGGGATGGCGACGACATTAGCGGCTCCATTGCCTGAGAAGGTTATGGTAATGGCCGGTCAGCGCAACTATTTCTTCAGAATTTCCTATCTGGCTGCGCAGTTTGATCAACGTCATGTCGAGGTTGAACAGCATGCTGCGCTGCCAGGCATCCGGCACCAGGCTTTGCACCCATGAAAAGGCGGCGATACGTTCACCTGCAGTCACCGGCTCCACCCTGTGCAGGCTGGAGGAAGGGTAAATGATGGCATCACCTGCCGGCAGTTTCACTTCGTGGGCACCATAAGTATCTTCAATGATCAAATCGCCGCCTTCATAACTTTCAGGGTCTGATAAAAACACGGTGACGGAGATATCCGTGCGTAAACGCTGGCCGGTGTTCCTGTCAGTCTGTATGGCATTGTCGATATGGTCACCATAGTTGCCGCCGCCGGTATAGCGGTTGAACATGAATGGCAGAACGAACTGCGGCAATGCAGCAGAAAGAAAAAGAGGGTGGCGTTCCAGTCCGGCAGCGATGGTCTTCGCAAGTGACGGATATTCTGCCGACTCGGTAGAAAATTGCAGGTTATGTTTTGCTTCAGCCGCCATTGGTCCGGCACTCGCAGCGCCATCAACCCACGACCCACTCTGTAAAGCGTTGCGCAACGTTTCAACTTGAGAAGGATTAAATATCTCGGGAATATGCAACAGCATGATCACTCTCGCCTACAAATAAAAAAGCCCGCCAGAATGATCTGACGGGCGTTCAGTTTAATGCATTTAGAACTTAATTTCTGCACTGGCGAATGCAGAACGTGCTAAACCTAACTGTACACGGCCACCACCATTATTCATGGTGTTGATGTATTCTTTATCAAACAAGTTGTATACATTCAAGCGCAAGTTAACGCTATCGTTCAGTGCATATGCCACCATCGCGTCAAATACAGTATAAGACGGAATTTCCGGCATGCTGGTGGTGCTTGGGTTATCAATTGTAATCAGGCGTTTCTGTTCGCCCATGTAGCGCGCGCCACCACCAATGGTAAATCTATTGAGTGAGTACTGAGTCCATAGCGTGGCGCTGTAGTCTGGTAACCAGCGTACCCCGGTGGTATCAAGCGCGGTTGCGCTGCTCCTCTGGTCCAAGGCCTTGCCGTTCAGCTTGGTCAGGCCAGCGGAGATTTGCCAGTTCTCAGTCAATTGACCTACCGCAAACAATTCATAACCAGAAACGCGGGTTTTGCCTGATTGCTGTGCTTGTCCCAAATCATTAAAGGAAACCTGCTTGTCATTTTCAGTCTGGAATATGGCAGCAGTCACATTCAACTGGTTATTCAGCAGGTTCCATTTGGTGCCCAATTCAACATTGTCTGTTCTTTGAGGGTCGAAATCAGGGTTGTTTTGTGCGTTGTTGACACTGGTTGTAGTGCTGGTCAACGCAAAATTGGCACTTGCCGGCGGTGTATAGGAACTACCATAAGAAAGATAAATGCTGCCATTCGTCGCTGGTTTGTACAGAATGCCGCCTTTGTAACTGGTCAGATTATCTGAGTCACTGTTTGATGTCCGTAAACCACCCGCATCAATGATACCTACCCTGGTATTATACCAATCGAAACGTACGCCGCCATTCAGTTGCCATTGCTCGTTCAGGTCTATAGTATCAAACGCATAGGCAGCAATGGTGCCGGTGCGGCCATCTGTACTGGCAGTCGAGTTTGGTGTGACCAATGGAAGGTTGTTATTGGGATTGTATAAGTTTGCGCCTGGGATAAGAGTCACAGCCGGGATGTTTCTTGCCTGTTGCTCTTCATGAATCAGCTCAATACCACCGGTAAAAGAGTTTTTAAACCCTGCAACATCAAATAAGGTATTCAAGCTTGTCTGGTTGATGATGATCTGGTCATCACGATCTACACGCTGACGTGACTGTCTGACTGTCCATGTGGCCGGATCAGCGGGATTCGTTGCAACTAATCCACCATTAGGCCCTAAACCTACACCAGTTACCACGCGGTTAATGCTGGATTTTCCATATCTGGTGATATTGCGGATGGTTGTTTTTTCCGAGAGATCATATTCCAGTTTTGCAGTGATCATATCAGCTTCAACACGCTCGTAATCATTTTTGGCACCATAAAAGTTTTTGCGATCAACTTTGGAACCCGCATTCAAGGCAGCATCAGTACTAAAGAAACCGCTCATGCCTATCGTAGGAATGCCGCCGTCTGGCGTATTGTCCTGGCGGATATGCTGACTGTAAAAATACCCGCGGGCATCTGTTCCCAATCCAAAGGCGATAGAAGGCGCAATGGAAAAGTTCTGGTTGTCGACTTCATCACGTTTGGGAACATTCCCTTCGGTGATCAAGCCATTGATACGCACCGCGGTCGTCGCATCAAGTGCCTGGTTGATATCAATCGTGGCGCGCTTTCTCTGGGCTGTGCCATAACCAACAGTTGCAGAGTTGCTATTGGTCAAGCTTGGTAATTTAGTGATCAAGTTAATATAACCTGCTGCTGCGCCACGGCCGATATCTGCGCCTGCTGGCCCTTTGACAACTTCAACCTGTTCGGTGTTAAAAATGTCACGTGATACAGCCCCCAAATCGCGAATACCATCCACAAACAGCTGGTTCGATGCATTGAATCCACGCATGGAGAATGTGTCTCCTGTGGATGTATTACCGTTTTCACCCTGTTGGATAGTGATACCTGGCGTGTTGCGTAAAGCATCTACTAAAGTGAATACGCCTTGTTCAGTGAGTAATTCTTTTTTAATAACTTGTACTGTCTGAGGTGTATCAATCAGCGGTTTGGTGAATTTGGAACTGGCTGAGGTATCCGCTTTGAACGGTGCCACTTCTTTTTTGGATTTAACAGCCACTTCTGGTAACTGGGCTGCTTCTTCTGCTGCAATTGCAGTCATTGAAAAAGTGGCAGCGACTAACGCTGCGATACGCGCGGGATGATGTTTCCGACTGCGGATGTGACTCATTGTTTCTTTCCTCAAATAATGTTTTTGCTAGCTACGGCAAAGCCGCTGGCTGGCACGATGGGCTTTAATACAACATATAATTTATTTGGAATGAGCGCCGATACAAACCCTTACAAATCGTCTTTGTATATAGCTATACAAGTGAATGTTTTTAAGAGATGATTCGCGCTTTATTGCGAGCGGTGGCCGAACTTTCGCATCTAAATTTTTAGAATCGACGTTTAGAAATTGCTCACATGTAATATCAATTCGCAAGCGCGTAATGAATACGCTGTTCTTTTCGAAATGTATCAGAATGTATAAATATGTATCAAAGAGATAATGATAACGTTTCTCATTTATTATTGCAAGTTCTGTATACGTGGCTATGTATGTGATATGCACATATCTGAAGTGAATTAGAAAACAAAAAATTAAGAGAGTGAATGGATTAAACGCGGAATGAATGGCTGCAAACTTAACATTGGTCGGTATCTGTTCGCACTCATGCTGTCCATTATGATGGACGGAGCATTTGCGCAAGAGTCAATCTGGTACAAAGATAACGACCCGCTGGATACCCACATATACGTATTACCGAAAATCCCTGAAGGCTACAGAAATTCAAATGCGCCATGTGGATCTATTGCTCTCGATAAACCACTTACATTGGGGGAGGTGGCCGAGAGCAGTCTTTGTAATAATCCGCAAACTGGGCAGGTATGGGCAAGTGCGCGTGCGCAAGCCGCACTATTGGGGGTTGCAAAATCTGCTTACTTGCCAGTGGTAACTGACATTGTATCGAATAACTTATCCGCTTCCCGGCCTGAATCTACTACACGTAGCAATCCATCTTTCAACCTGAGTAATAACCTGGTGGCAAGTTACCTTTTATATGATTTTGGTAACAGGAATGCCAACCTTGAAAATGCACGCCAGTTGCTACTATCCGCAAGTGCCACCCAAAGCAGTGTCGTGCAAGTGGTATTGCTTTCTGCCACCGTGGCCTACTATCAGGTACAGGCAAATATCGCCGCTTTAAATGCTGCCCGTGAAGTGGAACGCGCGGGCGAAGAGAGTTACAAGGCCGCGAACGCGCGATATAAAGCGGGCGTGGCGACGCCAGCGGATATGCTGCAGGCGCAAACTGCTTATGCACAGCTGACGTTGGCACGCATCACCAGCGAGGGAAACTTAAAGATTGCAAACGGCAATCTGGTCAACGTCATGGGCTTGCCAGCGAATCAGCAAATTGAACTCGCAAATAATGTAAGCGACGTGACTGGTAAAATTGATATGCCTGGCAGTATTTTGGGGGATGTGAATAGCCTGATTGAACAGGCAGGCCAGCGCCGCCCGGACTTGATTGCCAGCGAGGCGCAAATTAAGGCAGCTATTGCAGCCATTGATGCCAGCAAGGCGCTGGCGAAGCCTACGATTTCGGTATCCGTTTCCAATGGTTTTCAGGATGGCTCACAATTAAGCTCGAGCAATAACGCCGTACTTGGTTTGAATGTCTCCATTCCCATCTTTGCAGGGTATGCACCTACCTACCGTATTCATGCAGCCGAAGCGACCGCTGACCTGCGTGCCGCGCAACGTGATCAATTGCGGCTACAAATTTCTCTGGATGTCTGGAACGCATACCAAAACTTGCGCACTTCCCTTGAAGCGAAAACGGCCACCAGAGTGTTGCTGGACAGTGCCGAGCAGTCATACCGGGTGGCGTTAGGACGCTATAAAGCAGGGGTAGGCAATATCATCGATACCCTGAATGCACAAAGTGCGCTGGCGAATGCGCGCCAGCAAAATATTCAGGCCGGGCTGGGGGCGAATATTGCACGCGCAACGCTGGCACAGGCAATGGGTGCTTTGGATAATGCCATGATCCAGTCTTTACCCAATGCGAACACCTCATCTAACAATTAATTAGATCTAATCCCCTCATCATGAAATTACTTAAAAAAATGGTAGTGTTTATTTTACTGGTGGCAATGGCCGCTGGTGCTTATTACTACTATCAAAAAACGCATCAACCCAAACCGGAAGATTTGTATCGCCTGGATGAAGTCACCCGTGGCGACATTGAGCAGTCAGTATCCGCCAATGGCACACTGAATCCTGTCAGCCTCATCAGTGTGGGCACCCAGGTCTCGGGCATTGTGCGCAAGCTGTATGTAGACTTTAATGACCAGGTCAAGAAGGACCAGGTATTGCTTGAACTGGATAGCGCACTGTTCAACGCCCAGATTGTGCAGTCGCAAAACAGCGTACGTAACAACCAGGCCAGTGTCGAGCTGGCGGTGGCAAACGAAAAGCGTATGCGTGAATTGTATGAGCAAGATTATGTTTCCAGGCAAGAGCTGGATACCGCTGTGCAGGTAATGAAATCTGCCAAAGCCCAACTGGAAAGCGCACGTGGTTTGTTAGCACGTGACCAGACCAATTTGAATTTTACGATCATCCGCTCGCCGGTGTCTGGCGTGGTTATCAACCGGGTTGTCGATGTGGGCCAGACGGTCGCAGCCAGTTTCCAAACACCTACCTTGATCCAGATTGCGCAAGACCTGGCCAAAATGCAAATTGATACCAGTTTTGCGGAAGCGGACATAGGCAAAATCAAACTCGGCCAAAAGGTCAGTTTTAATGTGGATGCTTTCCCTAACCGCAATTTTGATGGCGTCGTGAAACAGATTCGTTTGAACTCCACCAATACCTCAAACGTTGTCACTTACAACGTAGTGGTTTCTGTAGATAACGAAGATTTAACTTTATTGCCAGGCATGACTGCTTACGTGAATATTGCTGTTGAAAATGCAAAACATGCCATGCTGGTCCCGAATGCAGCGCTACGCTATAAGCCAAAACAAGATCCTGAAGCAGGCAAAGACGACAAGCAAAAAGAAAATGGTGGTGATAAAAAAGGCGATGCTGCTGGTGAGAAAAAGGGTGGTCCTGGCGGTGAAAAACGCGGCGAATGGGGTGGTGCCCGCCGCGGTGAAAATGGCGGCGGTGATAGTCGCTGGAACCGCGGAGGACCAGGGCGAGGTGGTGAAGGTAGTGGTGGTCCAGGACATGGCGAACGTCGCGGTAAGCGCGCTGGTGGCGGAAACATGGGTAAGGTCTATGTGTTGCGGGAAGGTAAACCCACGCTGGTGAGAGTACGTGTAGGCATCACTGATGGCCGCTCAACAGAGATTCATAGCCGTGACCTGGCTGAAGGTGACAAGATCATTGTCAGTGAGTTGCAGACGGATAACCAGTCAAAACCGGGTGGAAATAATAATGCCCGCGGACCGAGAATGTTCTGACCGGGTATCCGTATGACGCAGAAAAATGTGATTGAGGTCAGCCAGCTGTACAAAGAGTACCAGACGGCGGCCGGACCTTTCCCGGTGCTTAAAGATGTCAATTTACGCATCGCGCAAGGCGATTATGTGGCGATCATGGGGCCGTCCGGTTCAGGCAAATCCACTTTTATGAATATTCTTGGTTGCCTGGATAAACCCACTTCTGGTAAATACGTGCTGGATGGCCATGCGGTAGCCAACATGGAAGCCAATGCCGTAGCCGGTGTGCGCAATCAAACCATAGGCTTTGTGTTCCAGGGCTTTAACCTATTGGCTCGCTCAAGCTTGCTGGATAATGTCGGCTTGCCGCTGGTGTATTCGGGAATAGAAAAATCCGAGCGGCATGCACGAGCCAAAGTGTTGCTGGAGAAGGTAGGGCTGAGCAAACATCTTCACTCGCGCCCTAATCAAATCTCAGGCGGTCAACAACAGCGTGTGGCTATTGCACGTGCGCTGGTGAATACACCTAGCCTGATTCTTGCCGATGAGCCGACCGGCAATCTGGATAGTGTCACCAGCGAGGAAATCATGGCACTGTTCGGGCAGTTGAATAAAGAAGGCATCACCATCGTGCTGGTCACGCATGAAACTGACATTGCCGAACATGCCAAACGGCAGGTGCGCTTTCTGGATGGCGAGATCGTGCAGGATACCTTCACGGAGTCGCGACAATTAAGTGAGGCTGACAGTGAGCAGGCTGAATGAAATCAGCAGTCACGACTTTGTCACGCAGCAAATGAACAGTGAAATGAAAAAAATAAAGCTTAATTCTTACTTCTGTCTGGGTTCCAGTTTTACAAAGGAATGCCATGTTTAGTGCGATGCTGGGTGAGGCATGGCATGCCATGGGCGCCAATCGGTTGCGCACTTTCCTGACCATGCTGGGGATGGTGATAGGCGTAGGTG
>JALDYP010000001.1:0-144495 GCA_032153875.1 Methylophilus sp. | reverse complement strand
CATCGATATCCGGCAGGTTATTACGGTTCTCCCGGAAGTAAAACACATCAATACGTTTATTGCTGTCACCATCGATCAGGTAGCCCACACCCACATCCACGCGCTTGCGGTCCAGGCCGGTGGTGTCGTTATTAAATTCCTGATAGATCACTTTCGGCTGGAGTTTGCCTATCCATACGGTATCGGCAAAGGTGTAGCTGCCGTTGACGAAAAAGCCTTTTGCTTCCGGTAACACCGTGTCTCCGGTATTGTCGTTGTCGTAATTGTAGTAAGACGCTTCAGCGCCCAGCACCGCGCCATTGCTCAAAGGTTTTTCCAGGCGTGCATCTACGTTCCAGTATTTGGAATCACCCTGGTTAATGATCGTACCGGTGCCATCTTTCTGGTAGCGGTATGACGCACCGACGGAAAGAATGGATTTCTTGCCGTCGTAACTGGCCAGGTTGTAAAAGCCTGGCTCGGTATCCCAGAAGTTGTACTGCAGGCGGGTGGCATAAGACAGGTTATCCGACTGGTTAGAGCCACCTTGCCGGCCATTGGTCGCAGACACATAGTATTTAAATGCGGCGCTTTGGTCCCAGCCAAAAAATACCGCGCCGTTATCACGGCCGGCAAATTCATAAGAGCCTTGCTCGGCGATCGGGAAATCAAAAGTGGTGGAGTACATAGGCGCAGAGGCGGATGCACGGCTGGCTGCCGGCAGGAAACGGCCTGCCCAGATATTCACGTAGTTGTTGATCTCCAAGCCCAGGTGGCCATCCAGTAATTCGATTTTGTCATCAGCGACATTGCGTGCGAAGTTGAATTCATAGGTGACGTTTTTGTGCAGTTTACCATTGGTGTACAAACGCGCCTCTTCAACCTCAAAGTCTTTTGAGCGGCTTCTGCCGTTAGGGGCGGCATCGCTGATCGAACTGAAGCTGACACGGGAGGCCAGGCCGATATTAAGGAACAGGTTTTCATCCCGCTGGATAGTAGGGTCTGCGTAGGCCTGGCTGCTGAGGATCATCCCGGTGAGAACCGCTAACTGTTTACGATGAATTTTTAATTTTGTTGTCATTTTAACTCTCTGCTGTTTGAAAGATTGGAATAAGACTTTCGAGCGTTTTTCAGGCGCAAAACGAAGTGATACCAATCTGCCTGTTGCAGAAAGCGTGCCATCATAAAAAATTAATTAAAACAATGGCTTAAATTAAGTTTTGATGCATTGGATATGCTGTGTAACCGGCATGGTTGCTGGTGTTATGCCGTTGAGTCAGCAGGCCAGGATATGGAGCTTGAATGAGGTGGGATCAGGCGTCTGTGAGTTGCTGCTTTGCAGGCATGTGATATACAGCAAAGCAGCAGTGGGAATCACTTTTTCGGATGATTTTTAGTGATCAGGAAAGAGCAAACAGGCACCAGACTGAGTAGCAGTGCCAGCATGATAAAGGCATTGGGCAGGCCGACTTGTTGTGCGACAAAGCCGATCAAGGCCGGGCCGAGCAATACGCCTGAGTAACCCACGGTGGAAATGGCCGCCACCGCCAGGCCGGTCGGCATCTCGGTTTGTGCGCCTGCCAGCCTGAATAATATCGGTGCCGTATTGGAGGCACCTGCGCCTATCAGCAGGAATCCTGCCAACGCAGTGAGCGGGGAGCTGGCAAACACGGCCAGGAAAATCCCCGCCACAGCGATGCTGCCGCCCCATAGCAACAGTGTGCGATCGCCGAGACGGTTGCTTAATCCATCGCCCATAAAACGGCCGCTGAGCATGGCGATGGAGAACACGATATAAGGCAGGCCGCCTTGCGCGGTAGGCACCAATCCTGCATCGGTGATCAGCAGGGCACTCCAGTCCAGCATGGCGCCTTCAACCAGGAATGCGATGCCGGTTAACAACGCCAGGATAAGTACGATGCCTCTGGGGAGTGAGAACAGCTGCCCATGCTCGCCTTTCGGTGTTTGCGCCAGGCGCGGCCAGGTAAGCACCATTAGTACCGCCAGTAAAATGGCAGAAACCAATGCACTATGAACGGTAGTCATGTGCATGCTCAGCATCACGGTCATGATGGCCGAGCCGGCGAAACCACCTACGCTGAACATGGCGTGAAAACCGGACATCAGCGAGCGCTCGGAAGCTTTTTCAACTTCTACCGCATGCAGGTTCATGGATACATCCAGTGAGCCCAGCGATGCGCCAAAGAACAACAAGGTGATTGCCAGTTGTAACGTGCTTTCAGCCACCGGTAGCAGCATGACCGTGATCGCCAGGGTGAAGCCGCTGAGGATGATGATGGCGCGGCTGCCATAACGTGCACTGATGGCGCCGGCGACTACCATGGCTGAAACCGAGCCAAGCCCCAGGCATAACAGCAAACTGCCCAAGATGCCGGGATTCAGATGCAGTTGTTCACGCATAAAAGGGATGAGGGGTGCCCAGCATGAAAGACCAAATCCGCCTACAAAAAAGGCTAGCCTGGTGGCCAGTCGCGCGGCATTACTGTTTAAAGCGGGCATTGATTTCCTAATGATATTCCGGTGTAGATACTTTTAAGTAGACTGATGTTTGTGACTTCATGTTTTTGTGATTTGCTGGTTTTGCCATAGACTCGGCATCAGGCATGCATGATATACAGTAATGATGTCCAAATGATGTCAGGAACAGCGGATTTTACTCGGTGGAGGGTTCAACAATGGCAAATCGTAAAATTGTACTGGCCGGTGCATCTGGCCTGGTGGGCTCCTCACTATTGGCTTATTTATTGCAGGATGGTTCCGTAGCCGAGGTACATGTACTGAGCCGGCGTCCGTTAGCCTTGTCACACCCCAGGTTAACCATCCATATCGTGGATTTCAAATCAATCTCTGCATTGCCGCCGCTGGATGAAATCTACCTTGCCCTGGGAACCACCATCAAACAGGCTGGCAGCCAGTCTGCATTCCGGGCGGTGGATTTCGAAGCAAATCTGGCCGTTGCGCTGGCCGGGATAGCCGCGGGAGCAACACGCCTGGGACTGGTCAGTGCCATGGGCGCAAACGCCAATACATCGATATTTTACAACCGTGTCAAAGGTGAGCTGGAAGAGGCATTATCCGCACTGAGTTTTGAGTCGCTGGTGATTGCCCGGCCGTCATTGATTGTAGGCGACAGGGAAAAACTGAACCAGCCAGCACGCGCAGGCGAAAAAATAGGCATCTGGATAAGCAAGCTGTTGAATCCAATCTTGCCAGCGAACTACAAAGCGGTAGATGCGCGCAAAATCGCCAGGGCACTAGTGACTGAAGTGCCGAAACAACATGGAAAACGCGTATTGTTGTCGGGCGAGATTCAACAGTTCGATGTGTGATCCAGACAGCAAGTGATAACTCTTACGTAACAGCCAAAGTTGGTCGGCTATCGTTTAAAGCCGTGAACGATAGCCGGTGAAGTATTTTTAATCAATATGCACCAGCGCCGATACCAGGTGCATCACGACAGGCCTGACGATCAGCACACAAAAAAATGCCACCGGCATCGCCAGTGCATACGCATGCAGTACCTGGAATAGATATCCGTGATGGACACCGCTGTTCGCGGCCACGATCACCATGGACATCAGGAACGCCATGATGCCTGCCATCAGGAAAGCAAATACATATGGCGTGAATTTTTTCGGGATTTTTCGCGCTCTGTTTGTTGGTTTCATCACCACCTCCATCATTGATGGTGACACTGTATTCGTAATCACAGTTACCCGGTAGAGGCTTGATTCTTCATTCATCATAAAGCTAAACTATCGAATCATCTTTTAATTCGATAGCTAATGGATACGCTAAGGAGCATAGAAAGTTTCGTTAAGGCTGTACAGGCCGGCAGTATCGCGGCTGGAGCCAGGCTGCAAGGCATTACAGCAGCAGCGGCCAGCCAGAATATCCAGCGGCTGGAAAAGTCATTAGGCACGCGCCTGCTGATACGCACCACGCGCCAACTGGCAATGACCGAAAGTGGCGAGTTGTATTATGCTGAAGTTGAGCCGCTGATAGCCGGCCTGGCACGTGCCCAGTCTGCCGTGACCGAGTTCCACGGCCAGCCGCAAGGGCGCCTGAAAATTGGGGCGCCGGTGACTTTCGGCCGGCATATTGTGATGCCGCTGATCCCGGAATTTGCCCGCAGATTCCCCAAGTTGGCTATAGAAGTGGTGCTGTCTGATAGCAGCCTGGACCATGTCACCGAAGATATTGATGTCAGCATCCGCTTCAAGGAGCAACTGGAGCCTGGCCTGATTGCCAGGAAGATTGCCACTGTGCCCGTGGTCTATTGCGCCTCGCCATCTTACCTGCAACGCAAAGGCATGCCCGTCAACCCGGAAGACCTCGCCGGGCATGATTGCCTGATGTTCCGTATCCCCATCGATGGCCGTTTATTCCATTGGGCATTTGTCCGTAATGGCATCCGTTATGAGCCGGTGATCAAACCCAGTATCATCTGTAACGACGTTGATTCCTTGTATCGCCTGGCGCTGGAAGGGGCGGGCATCACCCGGCTGGCGACTTTTGTTGCCAATCAGGCGATCGAGCGTAGGGAGTTGATTGCACTGTTCCAGCCCGGCAACCCTCCATCCAATGCTCCCGAAGTACACGTCACCAGGTCAGATACTGTCCCGCTGGAGTTTTACGCATGCTTTCGCGACAGGCATGCCATTACCAATAAAGTGCGGACATTTGTGGATTACCTGGTAAGCGTGATTCCGCATAACTGGTGAATAAGCTTCAAAGAAATTAACCATTTAACCAATGCATTACTCAAGTTGTGCCAGTTTTTGCTAATTGAATGCAAGCTTATGGCGGATGATGGCATCACACGCGATAAGGAGATTTAAATGGGTAGTTTCAGCATCTGGCATTGGGTGATTGTGTTGGCTGTGGTGACCATGATTTTCGGTACCAAGCGCTTGCGTAATATTGGCAGTGATGTCGGTGGTGCCGTCAAAAACTTCAAGCAGGCGATGAATGAACAGCCACCGGTAATAGAGGATCAATCCAAGCATGTTTGAAGTCGGCTTTTCTGAGATCATCGTCATCGTCGTGGTGGCGCTGATTGTGATCGGCCCGGAAAAGCTGCCCAAACTGGCAAGAACTTATGGCCTGTTATATGGCCGTGTGCAACGTTATGTCTCCGGCATCAAGCAGGATATGGAGCGCGAAGTCGCGCTGGACCAGATGAAAAAAGCGACGGCGGAAGCGCAGCAGAAGTTACTGGCTTTCCAGTCGCAAATGCTCACGCTGAAAGGCGAAGCGGAAGTGATTTCAGAGCTGCCACTTACTGAAATGATGGCGCAGGAACCTGCGGCTGCCCCTGCGAAAATCAATACCGCAAAGCGTAGGCCGGCAAAAGCGGGCATGGCAAAGACGCAGCCGGAAAAGCCTGAGCTCGTGAAATAGGGGATGGCGATGGAAATCAAGCAACAAAGCGACACCCTCAGCCACTTTTATGAATTACGCACACGCTGCATCTATATCGTCATCGGCCTTATCCTGGCGTTAGTGGCGACGCTGCCGTTTGCAAATACCCTGCACCAGTTTTTTGTTGCACCCCTGTTAAGCCAGTTACCCGCCGGTGGCCAGATGATCGCCACGTCCGTCACCTCGCCATTCATGATCCCGTTGAAGATCGCGCTGTATGTTGCGATTGCGCTGAGTTTACCAAACACGCTTTACCAGCTATGGAAATTCGTACAGCCTGGCCTGTATCCCAAAGAGAAGCTGGTCAGCGTGATCGGCGTGTTGTCCAGCATAGTGCTTTTCATGCTTGGTGCCGGCTTTGCGTTTTATGTGGTGATTCCGGTGATATTCAAGTTTATTATCAGCAGTGCACCGGCTGGCGTAGCGGTGATGACTGAGATAGGTAACTACCTGGAGTTCCTGGTTTCCATCATACTGGCATTTGGCGTTTCTTTTCAAACACCGATCATCGTGGTGGCGATTGCCTATATGGGTCTAGTGCAAGTCAGCACGCTCAAAGAGATCAGGAGCTATGTAATCGTCGGCGCGTTTGTGATTGGCGCCATTTTCACGCCGCCGGATATCATTTCACAGTTTATGTTAGCTATCCCTTTATGGCTGCTGTATGAGCTGGGTGTGCTGGTGGCCAGAGTGCTGATCTACAAGCGCGACCGCGCAATCACCTCAGTGCTGCCCGGCGCATCTGGCTAGGGCAAAATTAAGAAGTAAAGCCGTGACTCCAATATCCACAACTTGGA
Source organism: Methylophilus sp. (assembly GCA_032153875.1). Taxonomy (GTDB): domain Bacteria; phylum Pseudomonadota; class Gammaproteobacteria; order Burkholderiales; family Methylophilaceae; genus Methylophilus. The sequence goes on along the minus strand of JALDYP010000001.1, from coordinate 138,274 downwards.
GTCATTCGCTATTTGAGGCCTTTCGCTCTCTGCAGGGTATCGATAGGGCATTCTCCGAATAGCTCGCGGTAATAGCGCGAGAACAGGCTCATATGCCAGAAACCCCATTTGGTCGCGACATGGGCGATGCTGGAAACATCTTTAGCGCTATTCAGTAATTCGACCCGTATCCGTTGCAAGCGGACATTGCGCATATAGGTGACAGGGGTGATGCCCAGTACCCTGATAAATGCATGATTCAGGGTCCTGCGGCTGACCTTCAAGGTCTTACAGAGCTCTTCAATGGTGAGCGGAAAAGCAGCATTCACCAGGGTAGAACTCCTCACACGATTAACGATGTAACGTGGAATCCGGTGATCAAAGTGCGGATGTGTGTTTTCGCTGGCATGGAATAGTGCATGCAGACAGGCAGACATCAGGTCTTCTTCAAAAACCTGCCATTTTTCGGTCAAGTTAATTTCCTGTTCGCAATCGGTGTCAAACTGCATGCCATATTGCAAAGTGGTCAACAGTAATTTGGCCACATTGGGTTGCAGTAACTCGACCGGCTTGATGGTGCTCATGACTTTCCTGAAGTCCATCCAGTCAATTTTTTCTGCATAGTCTTCCAGGCGTTTAGCCGGAATCACCGCCACCGTAATTTCTGAAATAGTGGAGGTTTTGAAATACAGCTCGGCATTTTTATCGAGCGTAATCAGTGCATTGGTCCTTACTGGCAGCAATCCCCAGCTGGCCTCCCCTTCAACAATAGTGGGCAAGCCAATGACATAACAGTCTTGCGGCGCACTGGCGATCTGGTCGACGGCACGGTTCATTGTTTCCGTGAATATCTGTATGCCGTTATGGCTGATACTGTTCACCGAGCCCGAGAACGTTCCCTTGCTTAACTGTGTGTAATCCTGTGACCAGAACGGAACGGCGTCCGCCTGTTCAAGGACATCTGTCGTGTTGCGTCTTACGATATGAAAACCAGGACTGCCCAGCGGGTCAATCCCCAAAAATGTTTCTCTAAACCCCATGTTATCGCTCCTGATATCAACCATCAAACGTGTGCTGGTCATACCTCTCAATAGTCCAGTTATGTAAAAAGTTCGGACTTATTTGCTGTTTTTATTGTTATTTCGGACTTTTATACGTCCTTTTTATTCAGATTGATTGTTTTTATTCTGAATACACTGCTGGAAATCTTACTTTAGACCTGAAATGCCCGTGCGAATAGCAATAATTGGCACAACTTGGGTGGTTTTCCGGGTTAAAAAGACAGGTTTGCCAATTCTTGCTATAGCCCCTTCATCAATAAAGCTATTGTCGCATCGCTGCAATGCTTATTAACAACTGGACACCAAGAATCCGGGTGAGGGGGTATAGCAATGGCATTCGTTTTTAAACAAGGTGAAATGATTTTATAGATTTGAAGCGTTTTTAAAAGTATTGCATGAGATGGATTTGCCTTAGTTAAGTGCCAGATAGCTTTATACACACCGCACCCTTCAGTCGTGCCCGGTTGTAAATGAAAAAAACATTTATAACAATTGAGAGGGTTTGTATGAAACGTAAAAAGGAGCGATGTTTTAGCTGGCTATTGTTGTTCGGCTTGGGTGCAGGCAATGCCTGCGCTGATGATGCGAATCTTGCCAGGAAAGTCATCAGTGAATCAAGAGTATCGACGCACCATTGGTCAGGCAATGTCGGCATTTATAGCGACTATTTGTTCAGGGGTATTTCTTATGGCCGTGGCAGAGGCGCTTTCCAGGCCGCCATCGATTATTCCAATGATAACGGCCTGTTTTTTGGGCTGGGCTATACCAATGTAGATAAGGATGCCATCTACGGCAATACCTACGAAACGGATATCTATGGTGGATTCAAAAAGACCTTCGCCAATGATGTCACGGTGACCAGCGGGTTTATTACCTATTATTACCCGCAGAATAACCACTACGTGCACCAGCATCCGCATGTGGCCGAGCTCAATGTGGCGGTTGATTACAAGCAGTTTAACCTTAAATACTCCCACTCACTGACAGACTGGTTTGGTGTCAATACCGTGTCTATGGGGCACGGCATGATAGGTAGCCACGAAATGGGCACCGGCGATTCCAAAGGTAGCTATTACCTGGAAGGGACCTATACCACGCAACTGCCCAATACCAGTGTTAACTGCTTCGTTCATGTAGGGCATCAGTCGGTTAAAAACTATCACATTGCGGATTACACAGACTATTCAGTTGGCCTGAACAAGGATTTTACGGTGGCTGGTGTGAAGGGCTGGAATGCCGGCATCAGTTATGTTGTCCTGGATGCTGACCACGATTGGTATGTGGTCAGTGATGGTTATAAAACCGCAGAAAACAAATTCTTTGGCTATATCCGCCTGAATATGTAAACCGGGCAACGTTTGTGTTTGCCAGCCTGCTTTGTCATTGCCTGCTAAGCAATTGGTATTGCTGCACTCCGATGATTTCTGGGCAGGTTTCTAAAGTAAATCGTTTTAACAGCCCCTTTCTGCTTCCAAATCCTTCACTTCGAAGGGGGCTTTTTTTCCACCGATAGTAAAAAACGGCATCACTTGCACTCATGCCACAGTGATGAAAAAGGATATGCCGATTCTTGCTAAGGCACATCAATCAAGCTCGTTATATTGACGCTTCATTCAATACAACTACTGGCGAAAAAGCCGAAGGAGGAAATATGGCTATGAATATGGGGGCAACTGTAAATAGTCGTTCAACCCAGCATCATGCAGCTGAGACCTGTGTCCCTGATGCATATCATTTTTCAAAATCGCAATCTACGGGCATGCGCCTGGTCATGATGGCCACTGCGCTGGTTTCAGGTGTATTTGCAGGCAAACTCATGCATGACAACCTGACCATGCAGGCCGCACTCACTTCTCTATTTGTGGTGCTGGCATTTGTCGGTGGTTTGCTGTCCACCTGGTCGCCTTGTGGTTATTCAAGCCTTAGCCTGTTGAGGCCTGCCGGACGTTACAGCCTGGGTTCTGTCATGCGCTGGGCACCAACGTTTTTCACGCATGCGGTGGGCTATGCGATAGGTGCCGTGGTACTGGGCAGCATGCTCGGCTTTACCGGCTGGTTATTGTTCTCCGAAGTGCCTGCGCAGTACTCCATCGGCGGCCTGTCACTTCTGGCGCTTGCTTACGGTGCTCATCAATTTGGTTTCCTGAGCATGCCATACCCGCAACGTCGTGCACAGGTACCACATGACGCACGTTTCCGTTTCCGCTCATCCGTGATTGGCCTGCTATATGGCTTCTCACTGGGTATGAATTACCTCACCTACGTGCAAACGCCAATGCTGTACATCGTCACCGGTGTTGCTCTGTTCAGTGGTGGTGTAAAGGCAGCCATCCTGGCGATTGCCGTATTCAATATCGGCCGCTGTTTACCAGTGGCGGTTAACTTCTTACCTGTTAAGGATCAGTCAGTTCAAGCCTGGCTGGCCCGTTGGCAGGAAAGTGCAGTAGAAATCGATGGTTTCCTGTTGCTGGCGACCGGTGCCGCAGCCTTAATGCTGCTGGCGCTGTAAGCCCGACGTGAAACCAGAAGATGTAATCCATTTAAAAATATCAGGAGGATTTATGACAACAATCGATCATCCATCGATGATTCGTCAAGCTAAGCCGGCAAAAGGCTTGGCTGGAGGGTTAGTATTGGCAGCACTCATGTTATCCAGCAGCATGGCGATGGCAGATGCAACGCCAAACCAGCTCGGCTCAGAGATCACTGCCAAGTTGCAGGACGAGACTTCAATCGCAGTGGCACCACCCAGCGATTCCAAACGTGTTTACGTGATGGATCCAGGTAACTTCCATATGACTTCTACCATTTATACGATAGATGGCAAGTCCAGCAAGTTACTCGGCATGACCGATGCCGGTAAATTGCCAAACGTGATGGTGGCTGCGGACGGCAAGTTCCTGGCCATTGCCAGCACCATGTATTCACGCGTAGCCCGTGGTAAACGTGATGATTACCTGGAGTTGATCGACACTCAAACGCATCAGCCCATCGCCGATATCGATATTCCTGAAGGTCGTTTCCTGACCGGTGTATTTGAGCGTACGGCTGGTTTAAGCCTCGATGACAAGCACCTGCTGTTCCAGCAGTTCTCACCATCACCGGGTGTAGGCCTGGTTGATCTGGAGAAGAAGGCATTCGTGAAAATGATGAATGTGCCTGATTGTTACCATATTTTCCCGACAGCTAACCAGAACTTCTTTATGCACTGTAGGGATGGTTCCCTGATGCAGTTCACCTATGACGCCAAGGGCACTACCAAGCAGAAACCAACCAAGGTATTCCATACCGAGAAAGAGTACCTGCTGAATAATCCTTACTACTCGAACTCTAACAACCGCCTGGCATGGCCGACTTACGAAGGCAAGATCTTCCAGGCCAAATTGTCTGAGTCCGGCGCCGAGTTCCTCAAGCCGATCGAAGTGTTCACGGATAAAGAGAAAGCCGACAAATGGCGTCCGGGTGGCTGGCAAACCATTACTTTCCACAAGGCACGCAATGAGTTGTACCTGCTGGCAGACCAGCGCGAGAAATGGACACATAAATTGCCTAGCCGCTATGTGTTCGTCGTTGACGCCAGCTCTGGCAAACGCCTGCGTCGTATCGAGCTGAAGCATGAAATCAACTCTATCGCCGTCAGCCAGGATGAGAAGCCGTACTTGTACGCGGTGTCTGAAGAAGCGAAAACACTGTTCACTTTTGATGCTGTCAGCGGTAAAGCGGTCGGCTCTCTGGATGAACTGGGTCGCGCACCTTCCATGATTTACATTGCGGATAAGTGAGAACGATATGGACTCGATGGTGAATGATCCTACCGTTGTGATATTTGCGTCATTGTTTGTGGCGCTGATCCTCGCAGCAGCAGCAATTCCCAAACTTCGCAACCAGGACGAGTTCCTGGGCGTAGTGGCTAACTACAAGCTTTTGCCGGGTTTCTTGGTGGCGCCTTTTGCCAGGTTATTGCCATGGGTGGAACTGGCATGTGCAGCAGCATTGTTAGTGCCTTCACTACGCACAGCCGCAGCCTGCGTGGCTGCCGGCCTGTTCATCCTGTTTGCGATCGCGATTGCCATCAACGTCGGCAGGGGACGCACACACATTGATTGTGGTTGCGTCAGACGCCCGACCAGCATGAGCCGTATCGGCATGTTCCATGTGCTGCGTGCACTGGCGCTGTCGGGAGTGAGCCTGTATGCCGCAGCAGTGCCATTGGAAGTCAGTGGACTTTCTGTGGAAGCGGTCCTGATCGGGCTGGCTTCAGCAGCCATGCTTTCCCTGCTCTACCTGGGTGCTGACATGATTGTTGGCTTTCCATCTGCAAAAAACAATTTAGATATTTATAAAGGAAATTCAAATGAGTAACGGAATTCTGATTGCTTCAAATGTGCTGTTATGGGGTTCTTTCCTGGCTCTGGCCGCGCTGATGCTGGGCGTGATCCGCCAGATCGGCTTGCTGCACGAGCGTTCAGCGCCACTGGGTGCAATGATGATTGATAACGGCCCGGATGTAGGCGAGCGTTCACCTATCTTCAATGCCAATACCTTTGATGGCCAGCCTGTGCTGGTGGGCCGCTCCATCACCCCGGGCCGCCCAAGCCTGCTGATGTTCACCGGCCCATCCTGCCCGATCTGCCAGAAACTGTTGCCTATCATCCGCGATGTCGCCGGTATCGAGGAGACAGATGTAGTGCTGATCAGTGATGGTACCCAGGCTGAGCATCGCCAGTTCCTCAAGGATCATCCACTGGATGGCGAGTTGTATGTGGTGTCTGCCGAGATCGGTATGCGCTACCAGGTTTCCAAAGTGCCTTACGGCGTGTTACTGGACCAGGATGGCAAGATTCTGGCCAAAGGCCTGTGCAACACCCGTGAGCATGTAGAAAGCCTGTTTGAAACGATACGCCATGGCCATTCTACTTTGCAGAATTACCTGAAAGATGATTCCACAGCGACCAAATTCAAACAAGTGACCGCGAGCAAAGTGCATTAATTGCCAGGTCGCGAACAATACGGAGAAACTAAACGAAATGAAAAAAAATTCTGGGTTTGACTCAAAAATTGAGAAGCTGGCTCGTACCACTGCCAGCAAAACGGGCAGACGTAGTTTTATCGGCCGTCTGGGCGGTTTCCTGGCAGGCTCAGCCTTGCTGCCATTGTTGCCGGTAGACCGTCGTTCACGTCTGGGTGGTGAAGTACAGGCAGCAACCACTGGCAACCTGACCAGGGGCGGTTTCAAGCCACAAGACAAAGATCCGCGCGCATGTGATTACTGGCGCCATTGTACGATCGACGGTAACTTGTGTGACTGCTGCGGCGGTACCTTAACTTCTTGCCCTCCGGGCAGCAGCTTGTCTCCAAGCTCATGGGTAGCCAGTTGTTTTAACCCTGGAGACCAGCAGACTTACCTGATCGCTTACCGCGATTGTTGTGGCAAACAGACTTGCGGCCGTTGTAACTGCGTGAACACACAAGGTGAGTTGCCGGTTTACCGTCCGGAGTTCAACAACGACATCGTATGGTGTTTCGGTGCTGACAATGATGCCATGACTTACCACTGCACGATTTCACCAATCGTTGGTAAAGCCAGCTAATTGCGTAACGCAACTTAGCTTAGATGTAGCAAAGTAAATTCAGTATGTTTTTTAGACGCCTAGTTCTAATTGCAAGCACGCTGATGGCGATGGATGCTGTCTGTGCCGCCGAACTTCCTCCGAGGGAAAAATTCAAGCGGCCAGACAGTATCCCGGCGCCCCTGTCCAATCCCCTGACACTTGAAAAAGTGGCGCTCGGAAAAACCCTGTTTTTCGATGCGCGCCTTTCAAGGGCAGGGGAGATGGCTTGTGCGACTTGTCACTCACCGGATAAACGCTGGAGTGATGCACGCATCTTGCCACTGCAAGCCGACGGCGTAAAAAATGCCCGTCGTACTCCTACTGTATTAAATAGTGCCTGGTTGAGCGCACTGATGTGGGATGGCCGCGCCAGCTCACTGGAAGCGCAGGCAGTCTTGCCGATCACCACTGCACACGAAATGAATTTCGACCTCGCCAGCCTGGTGAGCCGTTTGAACCAGATTCAGGGTTACCGCCCGCTGTTTGAGCAAGCGTTTGGCGATGAAACCATTAACCAGCAACGCATCACGCAGGCACTCGCGAGTTTCCAGCGCATGCTGGTTTCCAACCCGGCGCCGTTTGACCACTGGGTCAATGGCGACGAGCAAGCCATCAGTGAAGAAGCCAAGCGCGGGTTTGCCATCTTCAATAATAAATCCAAAGCCAATTGTGCCGCCTGCCATACCTCATGGCGTTTTACCGATGACAGCTTCCATGACATCGGCTTGTCCAGCCAGGATTTAGGCCGCGGCACCAAAGTGCCGGCGGAAATCACCCTGATGCAGCATGCGTTCAAGACGCCGTCACTGCGTGATCTGCCGATAGACGGCCCCTATATGCACGACGGGTCCATGCATAACCTGAAAACCGTGATCAAGCATTACAAAAGTGAGGCAATACAACGACAAAGCCTTTCCAATGAGATGCACCGCTTTGAGCTTTCAGAACTGGAAGAAAGCGACCTGGTTGCATTTATTAAAAGCCTGGATGGCGGGCCGCTGAATATCCAGGCGCCGGCGATGCCGCAATAACAGTGAGCGATAAGTTGTTTATGGGAGTGAAAATATTAATGGCTATGTCACGCAAACTGACTTCCTGGGTTTTGATGTACACATTGCTGATCTCGCTGGCCCTGTACCTGGCGGGTTGTGCTACCGTTGGTAATTCCAGCGCTGTCAGCACACATACCATGACCTTGTCGCATCACGAGTTTGCGCCGGTTGAGTTTGTACCGCAGCCAGGTGAAAAAATCCTGATCATCAATGGCTCGGATATTGCACACAGTATTTATGTAACCTACCCAGATGGCACCGTAGTCAATCTGGGCGTGCAATTGCCGGGTGCCAAGCGTACCTGGGTGATTCCCAAAGATGCAAAAGGTGAGTTTTTACTGCAATGCTGGATACATCCCATCATTCGCGCCCAATTGTTTGTCAACGTAACAAACGTTTCTTCTTCTGTTTCATCGTCCACAACCGTTTCTTTGCCTTCATTAGTTTCATCGCGCCTTACCAGCCAGGAGATATTCAATGGCAGAAAAAATATCTGTACAAGCAGAAATAGCCGAGCCTGAAAGACGGAAAGTCTTTCGCAAAGTTTTTCGTAAGTTAGGGGCTGCCACCGTGATTACGGTGTTCGGCAAAGCGATTTTAGAGTCACGGCCGGCACGCGCCGCCAGTGTACTCAGGCCGCCAGGTGCTTTACCAGAGCCGGAATTCAATGCGGCCTGTATCCGTTGTGGCCTGTGCGTGGAAGCCTGCCCATATGACATCTTGCACCTGGCCACCTGGAGCGACCCGGCGCCTACCGGGACACCTTATTTTGTCGGACGTGATGATCCCTGCCGTATGTGCACCGATATCCCTTGTGCCCGTGCATGCCCGACAGGCGCACTCAGCCCGTTGCTAACCGATATCAAGAAAGCCGATATGGGGGTGGCGGTGCTGGTAGGGCATGAGACCTGCCTCAACTACAAAGGCCTGACCTGCAGTATTTGTGTGCGCGTGTGCCCGATTATTGGTGAAGCCATCTCCTTAAAACCGGTTAAAAACGAGCTTGGTTTATTGCAGATCCCGACCGTGGATAGCAGTAAATGTACCGGCTGTGGCACCTGTGAGAAACATTGCGTGCTCGCTGAAGCAGCCATCAGGGTGTTGCCACGCGAGCTGGGCCTGGGTGTGTCCGGCGCGCAGTCAGTCGGGCGCTGGTAAACGGGAGCCAACATGCGTCGCTTCCGCGCCATGCTATACCGTAACCGCTGGTTGTTCAGCCGACGGATAGTACAGATACTCATCATCCTGGCGTTTGCGGTGAAACTGCCGTCAGGCAATTATTTTGCCGATGGTAATCTGTCTTCCAGTGTCTGGTTCGGCATAGGGCTGACCGATCCTTTTATCTGGCTGCAATCCATGCTGGCTGGCGCGCCGTTGGGCAAAAGTGCATTGATAGGCACTGTGATTGTCGCCGGTTTATATGCGCTGTTCGGCGGCCGTATTTATTGCAGCTGGGTTTGCCCGATCAACTTGCTGACGGATATTTCTTACTGGATACGCCAGAAGTTAAGTATCAAAAGTAATTTCACCATCTCCAAAGATATCCGGGTTTCGATACTGGTGTTGTCACTGATCCTGTCGTTGATAGGCGGCACCCTGGCATGGGAGGCTGTGAATCCCATCACCATGTTCCAGCGCGAACTGATGTGGAGCTCAGTGGCCGGCATGATGGTGGTGGCGAGCATTTTCCTGTTCGATATCTTCGTCACCCGCAGGGGGTGGTGTAGCCATATTTGCCCGGTTGGGGCGTTTTATTCAGAGCTTGGCCGCTATGGCAAGTTACGGGTAAAAGCCACCCAGTCAGGCGCATGTAATGGCTGTTCGCAATGTATCAAAGTCTGCCCGGAACCGCATGTGCTGGCACCGGTAGTATCCAAAAAACAGGACTATGTCACCAATGGCGATTGCACCCGTTGTGGCGCCTGCCTGGACCAGTGTTCAACCGGCGCTTTGTCTATGAGCCTCAGCCTGAAAAAGACCAATACATTCAAAGGCATTCCGGTTGTCGCGCAAGACTAATCAAGCATAAAAGTATTGCCGTTTTTTACTAGCCAACCCATTAGCTACTGCCGATTCTTGCCATTCAATCTTCAATCATGCAATTAGAATTCCCTTACCACATTCACATATTTACTGGATTTATTATGCGTACCCAATCACTGCATTCATTTGTTCGCATCTCACAATTTACGGCGACGTTGCTGGTAGCTGCGGCGCTAGGTTTGGCATCGAAAGCTGCGCTGGCTGATGCTGCAGCACTTGCCGATAAAGGTGGCTGTATGGCTTGCCACAATGTGGATTCGCGTAAAGTCGGCCCGGCTTTCAAAGATGTTTCTGCCAAATATAAAGACCAGGATGTCCAGGCGACGCTGATCGAGAAAATCAAGACAGGCGGTCGTGGTACCTGGGGGGTATTACCCATGCCGCCCAACGCAGGTAAATTAAGCGACGAAGAGTTTAAAGAAGTTGTGCAATGGATCACCACCTTGTAAATCGTTAACTTGCAGATTCACAAGTGTTGCGGGGCGTAAGCCCCGTTTTTTTTGCCGAAACAAAGCCTGTACGAGTAGTCATGGTATTTGTAAATTACCAATAATTTGTCAGATGAAATAGAATTCAAAAGCAAGAGTCAGAGTTTTTAAACCATCCATCTCCGCTATCTTTCACAGGTCGACAGGAGATATACACATGATGCAATCAAAAACAGCTAGCCAAAGCAGTGCTCAAGAAACCATGGATGATCCCAGATGGCAGCAAGTGCTTGCCAGGGATAGCGCTGCAGACGGGCAATTTTTCTACTCAGTTAAAACCACCGGCGTTTATTGCCGGCCAGCTTGTGGCGCACGCCAGCCACGCCCTGAAAATGTTGAATTTCACCTGACCACTGCCGATGCAGAAAAAGCCGGATTTCGTCCGTGCAAGCGCTGCAAGCCGGATCAATTGGCTTTGTCTGTGTTGCAGGCAGTAAAAATCGCACAGGCCTGTCGCTTGATAGAAATTGCAGAGGTTGAACCTACCCTGATGCAATTGGCTGAGGCAGCAGAATTAAGTATTTACCATTTCCACCGGTTGTTTAAATCGATTACTGGATTAACGCCAAAAGCCTATGCGTCAGCACGCAGGGCAAAAAACCTGCGGCAGAAACTAAATGCAGATACCAAGGTTACCGATGCGATTTATGCCGCAGGCTATGAATCGAATAGCCGCTTCTATGAAACCTCAAACTCGACTTTGGGTATGAAGCCTTTGCAGTACAAGAAAGGCGGCGCCAATACCGAGATTCATTTTGCGTTGGCAGAGTGTTCCCTTGGCAGCATTCTGGTGGCACGCAGTGCCAAAGGCATCTGTGCGATTTCTATAGGTGATGATCCGGATAGCTTATTACGTGTATTGCAGGATAAATTTCCGCACGCGAACTTGGTTGGCGGTGAAGCGGCATTTGAATCGGTGGTCGCGCAGGTGATTGGTTTTGTCGAAGCACCCAAACTTGGGCTGGATTTGCCATTGGATATACAAGGGACGGTATTTCAGCAAAGAGTGTGGCAAGCCCTGCGCGAAATTCCGTGCGGAACGACGGTCACCTATAGTGAACTCGCCAACAAACTGGGTGTGCCAAAAGCGGTACGGGCAGTGGCTAGCGCCTGTGCCGCTAATACACTCGCTGTGGTGATTCCTTGCCACAGGGTGGTCAGGCTGGATGGTTCATTGTCTGGCTATCGCTGGGGCGTGGAACGTAAAAAAGCGTTGATCGAAAAAGAGGCAAAATCTTAGCCCGTTGATGCAGCAATCCATAAAGCATTACATGTATCAGTGCCCAGCATAAATGGTTGTGGATTGGTTGTGAAATGGCTGTTATCAGCCAAATTCAAAGCCGGGAATTTTTGAAAATGATTGTGGATTCAGGTATTTAGCTTCTGGCATCAATATTGCGCTCAAATAATCAGTCTTTAATTTGAGTGTCGTATGTCCAGCCAATTTCCAAATGCGCATAGTGTCATCAGCATGCTTTATGTAGAGCATCACGGCTGGCTACGCGCATGGATCAACAAAAGATTAGGCTGTGCTACTGGCGCGGCTGACCTCGCGCAGGATACATTCGTTAATCTGTTGCTCAAAGCCGATATTCCCGTACTCAATGAACCTAGGGCTTACCTGAGCCGTGTAGCGCATGGGCTAATGGTTGATCACGTGCGCCGTCGCGACCTGGAACGCGCCTACCTGGATGCATTGGTGAATATGGGGTCCGACGAAGTAGGATCACCTGAATCACGGGCATTGATGCTGGAGTTACTGGTCAGGCTCGATCTGCTGTTGGATGGGTTGCCTGCCAACACGCGTACCGCGTTTTTACTGGCGCAACTGGAAGGCGCCAGCTATCAGGAGATCGCGGCCCAGCTAAAGGTTTCCACACGCACGGTCGGCACCTATGTTGCCACTGCCATGCTGCAATGCATGGCTTTGTTGCAAGACTAATCATATGCGCCCCGAAATTTTCAACCACGTCACCCCGGCCATGGAGCAAGCCAGCAACTGGTACGCACGCTGGCTTTCCGGTGACATGGATGAGCAGGCTAAACAGGCGTGGCAGACCTGGCTGGATGCCGACCAAGAGCACTTGCGTGCCTGGCAGAAAATTGAGCGGGTACAGCAGCACTTCGGCAAAGTCCCCGGTGCGCTAGCGTTAGCCACATTGCAGGCACCTGCCTCGGCTGAACGTAGACGCATCCTTAAACACATGGTCCTGCTGCTGTCGGTGAGCGGTGTTGGCTACTACGGCTATCGCGAGCAGCCATGGCGTGGCGTACTGGCAGATGTCAGCACCAGCGTGGGCGAGCGTCGGCAGATCAAGCTGGTGGATGGCACCACAGTCCACCTCAATACAGATTCCGCAATCAATATTGTTTTCACTGAGACTGCCCGTGTGGTCGAGCTGGTCCACGGCGAAATCATGATAGAAACCGCGCACGAAGCGTCACGCAGCTACCGTCCCTTTAGCGTGCTCACCAATCAGGGCAGCGTCACTGCACTAGGTACCCGTTTCAGCGTGCGCGAGTGGCAGCAACAGTCAGGCAAGTCAAAAACCAACATGGTAAAAGTCAGTGTATATGAGAGCATGGTCGATGTGCGTCCTGCACAAAGCGCAAATGCGCCCATCCGCGTCAATCAGGGTGAGTCACTGGTGTTTTCGCAATCACAATCGCTTGCCAAAACCAGGCTAAAAGCCACAGAGATGGCCTGGGTGAATGGCTTGATCGTCGTGTATGCCATGCGGCTTGAAGACTTTGTAAATGAACTTTCACGTTACCAGTCTGGTGCATTGCGCTGCGACCCCGCCGTGGCCGACTTGCACATTTCCGGCTCTTTCCCGGTGGGCGATATGGAAGCAGTACTCACTACCATCGAGCAAACCTTGCCTGTCAAAGTGCGCCGCTTCACCCGCTTCTGGACTAGCCTGGGTCCAGCCTAAACTTGTTCTCACAGGTTTTTTTCAAAAAAATTCAATTTTCACTTCCGGTTTTTATTTTTCATTCGGCATAGCAGTAATCACACAGATTTTTGCTAGCAGAAAGTGCAACAGAATGAATTTTAAAAATCAGTCCTACAGTATCCAGCGTGCAGCCTGCTTATTATCCGTAGCCATCATGCTGACTGTTACGGATACCAACGCTGAAGCACTCAATGTCAGTTTACCTAAAAAGGTTTACCAAATCCCCGCTGGAGATTTGAGCGAAACATTGCCTGGTTACGCTGCCGAATCAGGCATTCTGCTTGGCTTTGACCCTATCCTCACCCAAGGCAAACGCAGCCCCGCGCTTAAAGGACAGTATGGCGTACTGGAAGGGTTTGATGCACTGCTCAAAGATAGCGGGCTTGAAGTGCAGCAAAGCCAGGATGGTAAATATCAGCTACGACGGGCGCCAGTCAAACCAAAACCTATCCCCGGCGCACCGGAAAAAGCTGAAAATAAAATGCTGCAATTAGATGGTGTTGAAGTCCGCGCCAAGCGTTTTTATGAGGTTGGACCATTACCTGGGCTGGGTTTAACCAAAGAAGAAATCCCCGGCAATGTACAAAGCATTTCTGCTAAGGAAATCAAAGAAGCGCATTCATTAAGCCTGACTGATTTGATGAACCGTAAACTGCAATCGGTAACAGTTAATGATTACCAAGGAAACCCATTCCAGATGGATGTGCAATACCGAGGTTTTACAGCTGGTCCGCAGATAGGTACTCCACAAGGGCTGTCCGTTTTTATAGACGGCATTCGTGTCAACGAACCTTTTGGCGATATTGTCAACTGGGACATGATTCCCATGAATGCTCTAGCCAGTGTAGATGTGTTCCCAGGGTCCAATCCGATTTTTGGTTTAAACACATTGGGCGGTGCATTCTCCCTCAAAACCAAAGATGGTTTCAATAATGCGGGGGCAGATGCTGAGGTACTGACGGGATCATTTGGCAGAAAGCAACTTCAGGTTGAAGGTGGCTGGAATAACGGTACGGTTGGTTTATTTGCTGCGGGTAATTTCTTTTTAGAGGATGGATGGCGTCAAAACTCACCAAGTAAGGTGAATCAATTGTTTAGTAAAGCCAGTTATCGAGGGGATAAGCTTGATTTGAACCTAAGCTCTTTAATCGTACAAACTAATCTTGTTGGTAACGGTTTGTATCCTAGCGAAATGTATGAACGTGACCAGAATGGTATTTTTACTGCGCCTGATAGAACAAAAAATAAATTAGGTCAGTTTCAGCTGAGCGGAAATTATTTTGTAAATGATAACTTTACTGTTACTGGTCAAGTTTATCGAAGAAACAGCGATCGCCATCAAAAAGGGGCGGATGTATATATGGCTGATCGTTTGCTTGAGGATTTGGACAAAAGTTATGCACGACGAATACCTCTAGATGGTGAGCCATATACATGCTTGTACAAAAGCAGTAATGGTAAAGGTATACCTGATTATTTCCTTTTGACTATTGATAATCCACCTGATGATACTGGCGGTGATTATTTCTCAGACCCTTTTGTATTCAGTGGAATTACTAATGCTAATGATTTGGCAGCAGCTCAACAATTAGGTCAGTATTCGAACGTCAAATTTAATGGTGCACTGGGCTCTGAGTTCGAAAATGCATTTAAAGCCTACTTTGATATTCTTGCAAATCCGCTAAACAATTTTTTAACGGATGCCAACGGCAGATTGCCACCGGTGAATGGCGCAAAATCTCCTGAATTGAATGGAGCCATTAGCTATTCAACAGCTTCATTGGCACAAGGACTGTTCATGCTAGGTATCCCTGATGGTGAACCTGACTATTTCAACATGCCTTTTGGCAGCTACTTCTACACAACCACCAAAGATGCTTCTGGAAATGTAACCAGTACTCATAAAAACTATATGATACCTTTTGCCCCAATCAACAACGCTGCTTGCGAAGCAACAAGAAACCTGGATGGCGGAGGCAATCCGGAAACGAATATCAGGCCATATTTATATCGTGATGCCAACGGCAACCTTGTTACGCTGGATGGTGCTTATAACGGTACAGGCGGTGTTGTTTATGAAGTTGACCCTAATACCGGTAAACGTTTTTACACGCCAACGGCTGTGTTTACCGATAACCGTATAGAGCAAGTCACAGATGGCGCATCCTTGCAGTTAAATTGGAACTTGGAAAAACACAAATTCATGGTTGGGGCTTCGATCGATGCTGCCAAGGCTAGCTATAAGAATAAACAACAGTTAGGCCTACTCGACGCGAACCGTAACGCTTATCTTGCGCCAGATGATATTCATCCCATGTTCACTGCAGCAGATGAGACGGTTAGCAATAATGATTTTAAAGGTACAACCACTACGAAAAGTATCTACTTCAGTGAAACATGGTCACCTATAGAAACTTTGCATTTTAGTGCCGCCGGGCGCTATAACCAGACAAATGTCAAAAATACGATCGCTACCAGATATGGCACAGGTGCTTTCTCTATAGGAGAGGTGTTGGGGCTGCCAGATTTTTGGGATACATGCGCCACTGATGCAGAATGCCAGAGCTATGTGCAAGGGTATAAAAAAGCAGATTTATCCAGACAGCTGGATCCTGCAGAAACAGAAAAATTCAATTATTACTCTTTTAATCCCTCTCTTGGAGTTTCCTGGCAGGCAATGCCGACTTTAAACGTCTATGGTAGTTGGGCGCAGGGTACACGTACACCCAGTGTGATTGAACTTGGTTGTGCATTCGATAAAACTCCCATCAATATTAGCGACTCAAGCAACCCTTTCTTTGTACCCAAGAGCTTGTTTGAAAACAGAGAATGTAGTCTGCCAACTAGCCTTTCGGGCGATCCTTTTTTGCCACAAATCCGAGCTACTACTTATGACATTGGCTTGCGCGGGAATGTTTGGGGTGAATGGCAGTGGAATTTAGGTGCATATCAGACGGATCTTAAAAATGATATTTACTTCGTCAATGTTGGCAATGGACAGGGTTTTTTTGACACGGTAGGGAAAACACGCAGAAGAGGAATTGAAACAGGACTATCGGGCACTGTTGGGAAGGCAAAGTTAAGTGTGAATTATTCGCTTACTCAAGCAACATTTGAAGACAAGTTCGATATGTTTAGCTTGGATAACAGTAGCGCAAGAACTGTCCAGGGTTTGGGAATGGGTGTTATTCAAGTTGAGCCGGGGGACAAAATGCCTGGTGTCTCATTACATAATCTGAATGCCAGTTTGAATTACGACGTAACTGATAAATGGGTGGTTGGTTTTAGTACAGTTGCCCATTCAGAAAGTTATTTGCGAGGCAACGAAAATAATGATCACCAAGTAGGGGTAGCGAGCGTAAGAAATTTTGGCTTAGGAAATGGAGCTGTAGGCACAGTTACCAGGCAGCCCTCGCGCAACCCAGGGAAAATACCTGGCTACGCTACCGTTAACTTTCAAACCAGTTACAAGTTGAGTAAAGAATGGACCGCTAGCATGATCGTTAGCAATCTATTTGATAAAGAGTATTTCAGTGCTGGTAGATTAGGGATTAATCCATTTTCACCCAGTATTAATGGAAATATTGGGGTAAGCGGCTACAACCATAACTCAAGTGACTGGTTAAGTACCAATTTTATTGCGCCCGGTGCTCCTAGAGGTATTTGGTTTAGTTTGAACTGGCATTTTGTGCCGGATTAATAGATTTATAACGATTAAATGTAAATAATTGTTAAAAACATCAGGGTTTTGCCTCTCTCAGCGATTAATCATGTGTAGAGAGTGAATACGCAAACTTCCCTTTTTTGTCGGGACTTTTTCCTGAGTTGTTACTTTGTATAGACAAGCCGGTTTTCATCCGTCTTGCCTGGTTAAATCGAATTAATTTTTGATTATTTTCTTTTGGAGTTTTCATGGACCACGTACCCGACATTGTAGATTTGGTGCTGTATTTCCTAGGCGTTCTTTCAATCGTGGTGTGGGCCATCATCATTATGAAAAGCTGGGCCTGGTACAGGACACAGCATGCATCCAGTAATTTTCTGGTGGATTGGCATGGCATCAAGTCAATTTATGAATTGCCCAAGCTGATTTCTCAAAGCGATAGCAGTTTTGCGCGGTTATGCAATGCCGGCATGAATGCCATGAATGAAGTGATGGCGAATTCGGTATTACGCCGTAACGACAGGCAAGAGGTGATCCTGCTTTCTCTCAAGCAGCAAGCTTATGTTGAACAAAAGCGTATGGATGGCGGTGTCGCCATACTGGCCAGCATCGGTTCCACTGCGCCTTTTATCGGTTTGTTCGGCACGGTATGGGGCATCATGAATGCGCTCAAGACCATCACGGCCACTGGCTCTGCCGGGCTGGACGTAGTGGCCGGACCCATAGGTGAAGCATTGATCGCCACCGCCATTGGTATCGCCACCGCAGTGCCTGCAGTACTCGCCTATAACTATTTTATGCGTAAACAGAAAGTGCATAGAGCGGATATGGAGCAAGTCGCCAGCCGCTTTCACAGCTTGATGACCCAGTCTGGTATAGAGGGCTAAGCCATGGCGATTCTGGGCGATGCAGAACAGGAAGACCTGGTCAGTGAGATCAATGTCACGCCACTGGTGGATGTGATGCTGGTGTTACTGACCGTATTTATCGTGACCGCACCGTTGCTGATGAATGCGGTGAAGGTGAAGCTGCCACAAGCCAGTGCCGAAGTGGCTGTGACTGTGCCCAAGACCGCCCATATCAGCATCACTGATGCCGGTGATGTATTCCTCGACCAGCAAAAAATGGCCTTGGAAAAACTCACTGCTGACCTCAACGCCCTGAAAGTCAGCCAGGACCCGGCCATAGAAATCTATGCGGATGAGCATGCCGAATACGGCATCGTTGCCAAAGTACTGGCAGCGATACAGCGGGCTGGCATCAGCAAATTCAGTTTTGTGATGTCTCCCGAATCAGGCAAACAGGCAAGTTAACGTCATGAGCACGCTGGCATACCATCAACCACATCAACCAGGACTTGCCCACCCGCACACAGCCTTCACCAACCCGCTGATTGTTACCGGCAGCGATAATCACGTCTGGCGTGCAGTCATCGTGTCACTGGTGATCCATCTGCTGGTCGTAGTCATTTACCCGCACCTGAATAAAGTGAAATTGCCGGACATCCCGGAACGGATGGAGATCGAACTCTTCTCAGTCAAAGCGCCAGCACCTGCACCCACGCAGCAAGTGTCACCCGCAGAGCCGGTGCCGCCACAGCCACCAAAAGAAACGCCTGTGCAAAAGCAAGTCACACCGACACCTGTGCCTACGCCGAAACCGGTGCTGGCTGCCCCTAACAGTGATGCTGAGTATCGGGTACAGGAGCAACCAGCGCCTAAGGAGCCGGCACCGGTAAAGGCAGAGGCTGCGCCTGCAACCACGACGAATACCACCACCCAGACCAGCGAGAGCCGCCAGTCAGACGAACCTGCCAAAGACATCCGTGCAGCCGCGACAAACCCGCCGCCCGTCACCACTGAATCAGATGAAATGACTGCCAATGACGCGGATGCCTGGGGCGATTACGGCGAGCAACTGCGTTCGCTGGTCAACAAAAGCAAGCAGTACCCCACCATAGCGATTCGCAGGCATCTCGAAGGGGAAGTCACTATCGTCGCGCAATTCACCAAGGGTGAACTCACCAATGTCTCGCTGGCGGAGACCAGCAAGCACGTACCCCTGGATGAAGAAGCCATGCGCATGGTGAAGAAAGCCATCCAACAACTGGGTGTCAAGGAAAGCTTAAGGAAGAAAACCTTCAGGATCACTATCCCGGTGTCTTTTAAATTGGAATAACAATAAAAGTAATAACAACAATAATAGTGCCATGGTGCAGGGGTTATCAGAACGCCTTTTCCCGAATGCAATACTGATAACACCTGCCTTGAACCCCTGCGCTACCGGTCCCTCCGGGTTAGCGCAGGGGATTTTTTTGTTAAGCCTAGAAATCCGGGATAAATGCCCTGTCGGCCAACTTGAATAATAAGTACGATGAATTAAAGAATAACTAAGGGAGGGTAAGACAATGAGTTTAAAAGCAATCAAAATTTTGATGTTTGGTTTTGCTGTGTTGATAAGTTTCAATGCACAAGCCGAGGTGGTAGAGAAGTTTCAGGACAGTTTTACCGGTTATTTAGACCGCAGCATTATGAATGACGCTATCTGGTACAGCGGCCAGTCTTCTTTCATCAATAACAATGTGTCATTAAGTACCAACTACGACCTTCTTGATGATGGTTATAGTTTCTTTTTTGTAGCCGGTACTTTTGAAAGAGATGATGGTACCCGCAAGATTTCTGGCATCTTTGATATCAATCTTTATTCTGCAGACCCGCTCATCTGGCATGACCCATGGCAATATCCAGAGATTCCATACGAAATCGTAGGTAACTTTCAATATGATCACTCCATCTATTCGCCCGTCACCGGTGAACGATTGACATACGATTATGGGTTTGGGCTGTTGAAAGGCTTTATCACCTACCGGCAATTCGTCAGCTTCACGATAGACTGGACGACTGTAAAAGGTAATGCGGTCAGCAGCGTTCCCGAACCTCAAACAGCGTGGATGCTATGTTTTGGCTTACTGGCACTTTTCTACATGCGTGGTAAACAGGCTTTTCCCAAGCGTATTCACCATGCTTTGAAATTGAATAAAAAGTCTGCGGCATGATTAACATCACTCAACTACTGCTGTGTATTGCCATGTTCGGCAGCACGCATGCGCAAGCCACAATACAAATATTTGAAGAAACATTCACCGGGACGATAGTTAAAACTAGCGTGATTGACCCGGATAATTTTGATCCGGATATCTTTAATGTTCCTGAACGCTTTACCAGTCAAAGTACATTGGTGAATGGGGATATTACTTTAACCCTCTTTTATCCAATGTTTGACTTTTCACCCAGTCATTATCCAGGCGCTGGTACTTTTACCAGAACATATAGCATGGGATCGCTATCAGGCAACTTCAGTTATTATTTTTCTTTACCGGATTATTCTTTCTCAGAAGATCAACCCACCGGTTTGATTTTAGGTGGCGTTTTTGAACAAGATATTAGAAATCTAACTTTGCCAAATACGGGTTCTTACCAGTACAGTTTGGCATCCGGAGCGGCAGATGGAACAATCACTGAGCGAGGTGATATCACTTTAAAGATAAACTGGACGGTTCGCACGCCCGATCCTTTTCCAGTACCAGAGCCTGAGTCTGCTTGGATGTTTTGCCTAGGTTTATTAATGCTTGGATTCAGATTCAAACACAAAACCCTTTAACCACAATTGGTTTTTAACAACCATATTGGTGGTTGATTAAAGCCAATTAATTCTTAATGCATCTCTAACAGGCTTGAAATTAAGTTAAGAAGCATGGCACAAATTTTGCGGTAAAGCTGCCATGGAAAAGACAATGATGTGGAGTGGTATTAACCTGCAATGGGCATACACCGACCTGCTGAGCTATATACGCTTTAAGGTCGCGTGCCCGCATGTAGCCAAAGATATTTTGCATGATGCGTTTATCCGCTTTACGGTCTCGACCAGCGCAAATAAAGGGCAAGAGCCGCATGCCTATATGCGCAGCATTGCCAAGAACCTGATCGTCGATGCGTATAACACCAGCCAGCGCTTCGTGTCGCTTGAGGCTGAAGTTGGGTTGAACCGCGAGTGGCTGGAAACCCCCACATTGTCGGTTGAGCACCTGAACGACATTAAACAACGGCTGGAGATGATCCAGCAGATACTGGAGCAATTGCCGCCACGTTGCCGCCAGGTGTTCTGGATGTATCGCGTTGAGGGATACACGCATACAGAAATCGCCGAGAAACTGGCCATCAGCAAGAATATGGTTGAGCGGCATGTGATGCGCGCCATTATTGATTTAAGTGGCGCACGTGAGTTGATTACCAGCGACTAATAAAAAACAGGCAATGAGCAAACAGGACGAATCAATCAAGCAAGCCGCCGCGCGTTGGTATATGCGCATGCGTGAAGCTGCGCCTGATGCGCCTGAACGTACCACATTCGAAGTGTGGCTGATGTCAGACCGAAGGCACCAGGCCGCATACCAGTTGATTGAATCCACCATGGATGATTTTTCTTCTACCGAACGGTTGAAGGATCTGTCCAACGCCCTCTCGCAAAAACTGTTTTTCGAGCAGACCGCGCGTCGCAAAAAGCTTTCCAAACTTGGTTCTGGCCTGGCCGTCATGTTGCTATGTATAGGCCTTGGGTTTATCGGCCGCAACCAGTACCAGCAATGGCAAGCCGAGCCGCTTTCCACCCAGGTGCAAACCACTGCCGTCGCCCAGATCGCCAAACACACGCTTGAAGATGGCTCTGTGATCACCGCCAATGCCAATAGCGCGCTCGAAATTGTTTATTACAGACACAAGCGCCTGGTGAAACTCAATCGCGGCGAAGCGATTTTTGAAGTCACCAAAGATGCCGAGCGCCCGTTTGTGGTGGAGACACAGCAAGCCAAAGTAACGGTGTTAGGCACGCGCTTTGCGGTAAACCAGCTAAGCAAAAAAGTGCGTGTCAGTGTGGACCATGGCCGTGTGCAAGTCGCACGTGCAGATGGCAAAGAACAGGCATTGATACTACAAAACGGAGAGGTCGCAGAAATCTCGCAACAATCTCATGCACCGGCTAAAGTGAACCGCAATGCGGCGGATAGCTTCACGTTCGCCAGCGGCCGCATCGTGTTTGATCGTGCTGATATGTTTGAAGTCGCCGAGACCTTATCCCGCTACCGCAAACAACCTGTCACCGCCGTGTTTAATGGCGATCACACACCTAAGGTGAATGCGGTGCTTAAAGTCTCCGAGCTGGAAGAGTTTGTGCAAACCCTGCCACGCTCAGTACCTGTCACTTTGAAACACCAGCCAGAAGCACTGGTGATCGAGCCACGCAAGTGATTCTTTACATTTCTTTTTAATCCCGCATATCAGGCGTTTTGCCGTTCCGTCGGTTACATCTCTATCAAGACCTGTAACTCACGGATTTTTCATGCAAAATAACAACATTAGAAATGCCTTACTGGCTGTATTGATAAGCCTGCTGACACCCACTGTCACTAATGCTGAACTCAATACCCAAGTGCCTAAAGAGCAAGAAGAAGGTTTTTCTATCCCGATGAATGTAGATATGCCAGCCCAGCCTTTGGCCGCTGCATTACGCCAGTTCTCAATCCAATCCAACCTGTCGCTCACAGTTGATAGCGCACTGATCGTCGATAAAAAGTCACCCGCTGTGAAAGGTCGAATGACGCGTAAAGAAACGATCAAACGCTTATTGGATGGCACAGGTCTGCAAGGCCGCGTCGAAGGCGAAAAGATATTGATTCAGCGTGCGGCAAAAGAAGATAAAAGCGTTGCGCTCGATAAAGTCGAAGTGCGTGCCAAGCGTTTTTATGAGGTGGGTCCATTACCAGGTTTAGGTCTTACCAAAGAAATGATTCCTGGCAACGTTCAAAGTATTTCTGCGAAAGAAATCAAAGAAGCTCATTCGTTAAGCATCACTGATTTAATGAACCGCAAGCTTCAATCTGTGACGGTCAATGACTATCAAGGCAATCCATTTCAAATGGATGTGCAATACCGCGGTTTTACCGCAGGTCCGCAAATTGGTACCCCGCAAGGCTTAAGCGTTTTTCTTGATGGTGTTCGTGTTAACGAACCATTCGGGGATGTCGTGAACTGGGACATGATTCCCATGAATGCTTTGTCCGGGGTGGATGTGTTCCCTGGCTCTAACCCTATCTTTGGATTAAATACATTGGGTGGTGCATTCGCAATGAAAACCAAAGACGGGTTTAGCAATGCGGGCGCTGATGCTGACATCCTCACCGGTTCGTTTGGCCGTAAGCAATTACAACTAGAGGGCGGGTGGAACAACGGCACGATTGGATTATTCGCTGCGGGTAACTTCTTCCTGGAGGATGGATGGAGAAAAAATTCCCCAAGCAGGGTTAATCAACTTTTTACCAAAGCCAGCTTTCGAGGGGAGAAAATTGACCTGAACTTCAGTACTTTGCTGGTTCAAACAGATTTAGTCGGCAATGGCCTAGTGCCATCGCAAATGTATGAACAAAGCCGTAGCGATGTTTTTACGGCACCTGATACTACCAAAAATAGACTAGCGCAATTTCAGTTGTCTGGCAGCTATTTTGTTGATGACAGTTTCACCATTACTGGACAGGTTTACAGAAGAAACAGCAAGCGTAGCCAAATAGGTTCTGACGTTTTTACAGATTATAAGGACGAATTACTATCGCGACGTAGACCTAATCCAGGTGAGGAATATACCTGTTTATTTAGGAGCTCTAATGGGCTTGGTATTCCGGATTATTACGTAATACCAGTAAATGAAACTGCAGGAGAATCCTTGTCCGATGTGAATCTGTTAGGAGGCCCGAATGGCTTTCAAGATGATTACGGTAATAATGGGTTTGTAACATCCGCTTATGACGGTTTTAAAAATACACCATTAGACGCTGAGTATGCGGCAGCTCTTAAACTAACTCATGATTATTTTAGAAACCCTACAGAAAGCATTATTTATGTTCAGGGCGGTGCTAACCCTACAGGTGGTGGTCCACCTATTATGACTCCTAATGGCCTAGCTCCGTCATTTACAACCGGCGCAGATGTCTTTAATAGTTCAACTTTTAATACCGCTTTTGGTCCTTCAGATAACATTCTTTACAGCGACACGACTTATTTCTACAAAGAAGTGGGTGGCAATTTAATTAAGAATTATGTCATTTTCACTGCTCCGACCAATTTAGCTGCCTGTACTGCAGCAAGAGATGACAATCAGCAAAACGGTGTCCCTACTGAGCCTTACAGCCAGAAAGATGCCGCAGGTAACCCAATATTTGTAGATGGTGTTTGGGCTGGAGGTATTGATCCTTTGACTGGTCGAAGTTTTCCTGGAGTAGTGCAGGGCACTCCAACTGCAATAATCAATAATAATCAGGTTGATCAAATAGTGGATGGGGCCTCGCTGCAGTTTAATTGGAATTTAGAGAAGCATAAGTTTATGGTTGGCATGTCAATTGATATGGCGAGTGCCGACTACAGTAATACAAGTCAATTGGCTTTCCTAGATGCCAACCGCAATGCTTACCTTGATCCGGCGCAAGCAGCGCCTCAATTCATTGGAGCAATGCAACCTATTTCAAATAATAATTTTGAGGGTACTCAGACCACGCAGAGCATCTACTTTAGTGAAACATGGACCCCAGTAGAAACGCTGCACATTTCTACCTCTGCCAGATATAACCAAACTTTTACGAAAAATAAAATCGCTGCAAGATATGGTATTGGGGCTATCGGGATTGGGGATTTAGACGGGGTACCTGATCAATACAATACCTGTGATGGTGATTGTTCTACAAATCGTCCCCCTGTCAACTACCGCGAATCACGTTTTTTGACCAACCAGCTTGACCCTGCTGAAACAGAAAAATTCAGTTTTTATTCTTTTAATCCCTCATTAGGTGCAACTTGGCAGGCAACCCCTAATTTGAATGTTTTTGGCAACCTCGCGCAGGGTACACGTGTGCCAAGTGTGGTTGAACTGGGTTGTGCTTATGATGACACACCTACTGCTTCAATGGGAGGGGTGATAATGCCTAGAAGTCTTGCAGAAAATCGCCAGTGCACACTGCCAACGACTTTATCCGGCGACCCATTCTTACCGCAAATTAAGGCAACAACATATGACATAGGATTGCGTGGCACGCTTGACGATACAGTCTACTTTGATCGTTTGAATTGGAATGTTGGAGCCTACCAAACCGATTTAAAAGATGACATTTATTTCGTGGCAGTTGGTAATGGGGCAGGTTTTTTTCAAACCATTGGTAAAACCCGGCGTAGAGGGATTGAGGCTGGCTTTTCAGGGCAAAAAGACCGCTGGAGTTTTGGTGTCAATTACTCGCTCACGGATGCAACTTTTGAAGATAATTTCTTGATGCTGAGCCAAGATAACAGTAGCAGCGTAGCGAACAGTTTTGGCAACGTAATCGAAGTTTCCAAAGGCAGCCGCATGCCAGGGGTCGCATTGCAAAATCTGAACGCAAATGTCAGTTTCGATATTACCCCGGAATGGCGTGTGGGCTTAACCACTGTCATGCATAGTGAGAGCTTTTTGCGCGGTAACGAGAATAATGAGCACAGGGTAGGAGTTATTCAGGATAGAGGTCAGGGCGCAGCGGGTAATGCTTTACGCAGGCCAACAAATAACCCCGGCAAAGTTGATGGATACGCTACTTTTAACTTTCAGACCAGCTACAAGCTCAGTAAAGAATGGACCGCGACCATGCTGGTCAACAATATTTTTGATAAGGAATATTTTACAGCCGGGCGTTTAGGGCGTAATCCATTTTCGCCTAGTTTAGGCGGTGCGATTGGACCTGATGGTTATAACCATAATTCTGGTGATTGGCTTAGCACTAACTTTATTGCCCCGGGAGCGCCTCGTGGAGTTTGGTTCAGTTTGAATTGGCATTTTGTACCGGATTGAATTTATAAACATGACTGAATTATTCCACTCATCCAATCCATAAAAATCCTTACCCGTTTTGACAGGTTTCTGCGATGCGGAAACAGGATCGAAATAGGCATTGCCGGTGCCCGGTAATCTGGCAGGATTTCCACCAGGCCACCACTTTTTAGTAGTTCGTGAGCGCCGAATCGTGGCGCCTGCATGATACCCAGGCCGGCGGCACAGGCTACGCGGTAGGCGTCGGTATTATTCACGCAGATGCGGCTTTGCATTTTTACGGTGTGTAGTTCACCGATTTGCTGATATTCAAATGCATCAAAGCGCCTGTTGCTGCTGGTCTGGTAGTGGATCAGGTAATGATTGTTAAGATCATCAACGGACTGTGGTTCACCATAGGCCTCAATGTATCCGGGACTGGCAAAATTGGTCTGCTGCATCTCGCCTATCTTGCGCATGGTCATGCCTGACTCTGCCACCTCGCCGGTTCTCACCACGCAGTCATAGCCTTCACTGATCAGGTCCACTTTGCGGTCTTCGCTGCTGATCTCGATATTGAGGTTGGGGTGGCGTTGCAGGAAAGCGGGCAGGGCGGGAATCACGAGGTGTCTTGCCATGGGTTGTGACATATTGACGCGGACAATACCGGAAACCTGGCTGTCATCACTGATGAAGAGCGTTTCCAGTTCTTCGATCTCGCTCAGTACATCTTTGCTTTTTTCATAGAACAGCTGGCCATCAGGTGTGAGTTGCACTTTGCGTGTGGTGCGGTGGAATAGCTGCGTTTGCAATTTGCTTTCGAGCTGTTGCACTGCTTGTGACATACTGGCTTTAGGCAGGCCCAGGCTTTCTGCAGCTTTGGTGAAGCTGCCAAGTTCAGCTACACGCACAAACCGTTTCAAACCTTCACTGCTATCCATGCTCAAGCTTTCTGCAATTGTTCACATATTGTGAACAGTATAATCATAATTGGCTTATTTATCTTTAGATTGTTTGTCAATAAACTGCATTCCATCGTTTAGCAACATTCGTTCAATAACATTAGGAGATGCAACATGAATGGCAAGATTGGTTTGATTACAGGTGGCAGCCGTGGCTTGGGTAAAAATACTGCATTGGCGATGGCAAGGCAGGGTATAGATGTGGTGCTGACTTACCAGAGCAAGCAAATGCTAGCTGAGGAAACAGTCAGTGAAATTGAGGCGTTGGGCCGCAAAGCGGTGGCGCTGCAACTGGATGTGGCGCAGGTTAAAACCTTTGATGCTTTCGCAGCAAGCTTGAAGCAAGCGCTACAAACAGAATGGCAAACCGACAAATTCGATTTTCTGGTCAACAACGCCGGTACCGGGATCCATGCGCCATTTGCGGAAACCACCGAGCAAATGTTTGATGATATGGTGAATATCCATTTGAAATCGACGTTTTTCCTGACCCAAAAACTAGCGCCATTGATGAATGATGGTGGCCGCATTATTAACATCTCCAGTGGCTTGGCGCGTTTTGCATTGCCTGGGTACAGTGCTTACGCCACGATGAAAGGCGGCATTGAAGTGCTGACCCGTTATATGGCGAAAGAGCTGGGCGCGCGGCAGATTGCGGTGAACACAGTGGCACCTGGCGCCATCGAGACCGATTTTGGGCAGGGACTGGTGCGTGACAACAAAGATGTGAATGCCTTTATCGCATCGCAAACCGCGTTGGGCAGGGTTGGGGTGCCGGATGATGTAGGGCCTATGATCACCAGTTTGCTATCTGAAGATAACCGCTGGGTGAATGCGCAACGGATTGAGGTTTCCGGTGGCATGCTGATTTAATGACCGTTTAGAAAAAGACAGGCAGTATTCTGCCTGTCTTTTTTTGCCGAGTCTTACTTGTTGAAGCTAAATTTAATAGCTGAACCTGACACTGGCCATGTCAAGTTATTTAAATCCTGCTGAAGATTCGATGGCGATTGCGGACATTATCCATGAGGTGAATCTGCATGGCGTTTACATGATTCACTGCAAAAATCAGTATTGGATGCACGGAATCAAAATGAAATGATATACAAATCGAAGTAAGGGCATGCGCGCTAAGTGACGGGTATCGTTTAATGAAAAAAGTGATATCCATATCTTTGAGGCTTAATAAATAAAATCTCATAAATGTTAATAAAAACAGCAATTTTTACATTGTATCTTGTCTGTAGTTTCACTAATTTTCTGTATTACAATCGCTCTGTAATCTGGAATCTCTAGTCAAAGATATTTTTAGCGTAATTTTGAAAGCCTAGTTCAAGTTACTTCCCATAGCAAAATATAAACAGATTTTTTTAATCTGTAGGAGAAGTGCATGTCGAACATCAATGGAACTCTTAGTGCTGATACGTTAAATGGCACATTAGATGACGATGTCATCAAGGCCTTAGCGGGCAACGATACCATTAACGGTAGCGATGGCGATGATATCCTGGACGGTGGCAAAGGTGCTGATAGCCTTAGCGGTGGCGATGGTGACGATACTTACATTATTGATAATTTAGCTGACATCATTAACGAGATTAGCTTAACGGATATCGATACTGTCAAAACATCATTGAGTAACTACACGCTCGGGGTGAACCTGGAAAACTTGATTCTGACTGGGAATGCTGTCATTGGAAATGGTAATGCCTTAAATAACCATATTATCGGAACCACAGGTACGAATATATTAGACGGTGGGTCAGGAACAGACATCCTGGAAGGCGGTAAGGGAAATGACACTTACATATTGGATGATGATATCAGTGACGTCATTATTGAGGCCTTTAACTCTGGTATTGATACCGTAAAAACAACGTTTAGTTACAGCCTGAATCTGGTCGAAAATGTAGAGAACATTATTTTACAAGGTACTGATCACATTAATGCCAGAGGGAATGCCTTAAATAATGTGATTACAGGAAATAGTGGCGATAATGAATTGAACGGCGGGGTAGGTAATGACACGCTGTCAGGCGGTGACGGTGCGGATATGCTTGATGGTGGTTTGGGCGCTGATGCGATGACTGGTGGCAATGGTAATGACACTTACACTATTGATAATGTAAAAGACCGAGTGACGGAAGCAAGTAAAACCGGCGGAATAGATACTGTAAAAGTTGCAATAATAGATAGTAGTGCAACCACATATTATCTTGGTAAAAATGTTGAGAACGCCATTTTAATTGACAATAACGACATATATAACCTGATTGGGAATAGCGGAAATAATGTGTTAACAGGTAATAGCCGCAGTTTAGGTAACTTCATAGACGGTGGCGCAGGCAATGACACGATCATCGGAGGCAATGGCAACAATAGCTATCTGTATGGAGGTGCCGGCAATGACTTTATTGTTGGGGGTACTAATAATGACACTATTGAGGGCGCGGCTGGTAATGATACGTTAGATGGCGGTGCTGGCATTAATATGGTGAGCTATGTGTATTCAACATCTGCTGTCACAGTAAATTTATCTGTCGTTGGAGAACAAAATACGATTGGTGCCGGCAAGGATGTTTTGACTAACTTTGATAATATTCTTGGCTCACAATTCAGTGACAAGCTTACAGGTAATGCTGACGATAATTCAATACGAGGTTACTTTGGTAATGATTCTATATTCGGCGGTGATGGTAACGATACTTTAAGAGGCGAGGCAGGGAATGACCAGCTTTATGGAGAACTCGGAGATGACACTCTAAACGGTGGTTTAGGTAATGACATCATTAACGGCGGTGATGGTAACGATACCGCTAGCTATAGCGAGTCTTCAAAAGCCGTTAATGTGAATCTGGCATTAACGACTTCTCAGAATACCGTGGGCGCTGGTAGAGACACATTTGTCAGTATTGAAAATCTCATCGGCTCAAGTTTTGCAGATACCTTGCTTGGAAATAATGCTGACAATAGCTTAAATGGCTTGGGTGGTAATGACACGTTAAATGGATTGGATGGCAGCGATATATTATTGGGTGGAGCAGGTATCGATGTGCTAAATGGTGGCGCAGGAGCAGATTCGTTAAATGGCGGTGCAGGAAAAGATGTGCTTACTGGTGGATTAGATGGCGACCATTTCATATTTTCTAGCGTTGCTGACGTGGGTTACGCTGCAACTGCAGATGAAATTACAGATTTTAGTCAAACCCAATCAGACCTCATTGATTTATCTCTGATAGACGCAAACTCTCTAACGACGGGAGTCAATGACGCATTCACTTTTGTTGGAACGGCGGCATTTTCAGGTGGCGGTGCTGGAG
This sequence comes from Methylophilus sp., assembly GCA_032153875.1. Taxonomy (GTDB): domain Bacteria; phylum Pseudomonadota; class Gammaproteobacteria; order Burkholderiales; family Methylophilaceae; genus Methylophilus. Next base: position 108,262 of record JALDYP010000001.1, on the reverse strand, counting down.
GAGCCGGGCAGCTGAGATTCGATCTCAGTACACATTCTGTTTATGGTGATGTAAATGGCGATGGTATTTCTGATTTTCAAATCTCACTCATCGGAGTGAATAACCTAACCGCGAGTGATTTTATACTCTAAGCATAAATTATGCTGTGAGCACTATTGCGCTTGTTAATGGCACTGCCAAAAAAATAGCGGGTCCTTTGGGTTCGCTATTTTTATTTGTGCTTTACCAGTTATACGGCGAAAAAACTGGGCGCAAGCCAGATTGGGGTGAATATCGTAGCACCGGATGCGATTGAAACCGTTTTTGGCAAGGCACTGGTGCGTGACAACAAAGATGTGAATGCATTTATTGCTTCGCAAACTGCGCTTGGCCGCTTCGGGTGCCGGATGATATCGGGCCTATGATCACCAGTTTGTTATCTGAAGTAACCGCTGGGTGAATGCGCAACGGATTGAAGTGTCGGGCAGGATGCTGATTTAATGACCGTTTAAAAAAGACAGGCAGTATTCTGCCTGTCTTTTTTATTGCCGGGTTTTACTTGTTGAAGAAATTTAATCGCTGAACCTGATATGAGCCCGGCAAAACTATTTGCTTTGCAGGGTGCTGAATTGCGCTTTGTAATCTTCTACCCACTGTTGGGCATGCAAGCGTTGTTTGGCGTTGGTCGTTGCATGCAGGCTGGCGATAGTTTCACACGTTTGTTGCGTGATGTTATCGATATGCGCCTGGTAAGCCTGGTTGGGGCTGTTTTGCATGCGCTCAAAACCTGCGCGTACCAGTTGCGATTTTTCTTCGCTTGATAGCGCTGGGTTGCGCAATGCTTTTAAAATATTCAGCGCATCTTCGTCACGCCGTAAAATTTCAGAGTAGACCAGAGCCGGATCAAAGTTATTTTTAGCAATGCTTTGTTTCAAGATATTGATTTGTTTTTCGTCTAAATCGCCGTATACCTTTTCAGCAAAGTCTTTGGATTTGTCCAATCTCGCCTCTTGCTGCTCTTTAACTGTTTCCTGCCACCATTCCTCTTTCCATTCTTCGTTGCGCTTTTCCAGCCTTTGCTGGAAGTGCTGCAATTGCTTTTCACTGAGGGTTTCGCCTATGTCAACAATGATAGGGACGATTTTTGTTTGTAGCGTTTGCGCATTTGATTTGATCGATTCAATGCGCTGGCAGGCTGTCTGTGCGCTCACCTCATGACTGAAGTCGTTATTCAGTTCATTCAAAAACGATACATAGCGAGGTAACTCGTTTTTGCGATGCCAGGCATGTAAGTCCTTCAATGCTGGTTTAAGTTTGGCTTTTTGCGCATCGCTGAAATTAAAGTAATCGTCCAGCCGCCATGCAATCAGGGCAGGCGCATTGTTGTAAGCTGTTTTTACCAGGCTACAACTGATGATGGCAAGCGCAAGCGCGAGGATAAAAAAGTTTTTGATTGTTCGCATTTCTCTACGACAAGTACTGTCATGCTAAGTTTGCGATGCGGTCAATTTGTAGCACACTTTTTGTCGTGTCTGACAGTCATCAGGCGCGCATGATGACTGTCAGTAAGGTTTTGCCTAACGCTGATAGCCAGGTGGTGGCGGTGGAGGAGGGTAATAAGTGGATCTTACAGGTGGTGTGCCTACCGTACTCTGTGTTCTGGTAATTTGTGTTGTGGTAGTCGTGGTTGAAGTGCCACCTTGCGAATAGGTTTTTGCCATGCTGGCCGGGACCGGAATTCTATGGCCAGCCGCATACATACATTGCAGATAGGCATTGTCGTATTTCTGCTGGGCATTGTCGCCACTGGCTGCGGCGGTATCCGCACCAATCGCACCACCGGATAATGCGCCGACGCCGGCACCAATCGCGGCACCCTGGCCACCGCCAGCAGCGGCGCCTATGGCAGCACCAATCACGGTACCGACAGCGGTAGTTGCGGCCAGGCTCTCGTTATATTGCTGGTTGACCGATTTGGACCCGATCTGCGTCATGGCAAAGTCCCGGCAGGATAAGTCCGAACTCCTGAATGCATTGAAGTCTTTGCCGGTGCCGGGTAGGGCCATATTGCTTGGCCCGGTTGGCGTGGTCGCGCAGGCCGTTAAAGCCAGCGTTAAACCAATAAGTGCAATATTTCTGGTTGTGCTCATATGCTTATTTCGCCTGCTTATTTACCCGTAGCCGCTGGAGGTGTCGGTGTTACCTGTTTCCAGCCGGCAGGGCATTCTTTCACGTAAGGATAATAACTCTCCGACTGCTCACAGTAATACCAGTAGCCCTGGCTATTGCCTGCGCTGGTGGTTGGTGCTGGCTGTGCGGGTGGCGTAACGTTGGCATTTGCATCCGGCACTGTAGTGACACTGCCACCTTGTTCTATATACACCTGGGGTTGTGGCGGTTGCTGCACAATGACTTGCGGCTGGCTGTAAGCATACGGGTATGGGTAGTAAGGATAGCCATAAGAGTATGCAAACGCTGGCGGAGGCGCATAAAACGGGAACGGGCTGCCGACATACACACCGACCCCACCACGCCAGCCGCCACGGTGACCCGGCGGGTGCGCTTGTGCGAGGTTGCTGATCAGCGCCAGGCTAACCAGTACACCGGCCAGGATACTTGATTTCATTTTCATCATTGACTCCCAAAAAACTGCGATAAAACACTTAGTAATTAAGACCGGAGAATAAAGAAAATTATTCGTGAATACCGCTGTTGTTTTGTATCGGTTTGTATCTTTAGTTTTCGAAACAGTCTTGCACTGGCGCTACGGTTGTTGCCAATGCGCCCAAACTGAAACATTTACATAAAAAGCCGCCCGAGAGCCTATCTTTTTGAGGCTGCTTTTAGTAACTTGTCATCATGCGCCAGCGCATGGTTAAAGTGCGCAAGCAAATTGCTTGATTCCAGGAAGTACAATATGCAACCTCCATCACAACCTCAGTCACAGTCAGTCCAGCAAATCAATTTGGCTTATGACAACCAGCAGGACCGCCTGCTGTTGAAAGCGGCTGTCAGCAATGAGCAGGAAATCCGCGTATGGATCACTTTCCGTGTCGCGCGGCAGATTTTCATTGTGCTAAACCGCGAGGCGCATTTGCCGGTGGCAGCGTCCTCGACGACTGCTGCTTTGCTCGATATGCAATCCCCGGCCGAAGCGACGCGCCAGTTTGAACAGGAAGCTGAAGCAGTGCAGAACCTGGAAGCGCTCGATTTCGATACAGCTTATCAGCAACGTGCATCTTCAGTGAGCGAGCAGGAGTTGCTGGCAATAGAGACACGGTTTGTGTCTATTAACGATCAATTGAACAGCATGCAACTGGTGTGCGCAGGCGGTATGAACGTCAATATGGGCTTGAATAAAGAGCTGGTGCTGGCGATCAGCCGCATGCTCATGATCGCCAGCAAAGACGCCGGTTGGGTTTTACCGGCAGAAAAGGAACCAGAAGCGGTTTCCAGCATCGTAATGCAGGTACCAACAGAAAAGCAGGTGTTGCATTAATGGATGAAACGTATTTGGGAGACAGCGGCATCCGCGTTTCTAAAATTGCTCTGGGCACCATGACTTATGGCGACCAGAACACACAGCAAGATGCAGAAAACCAGCTCGACTTTGCCCTCGCGCAAGGCATCAACTTCATTGATACTGCTGAAATGTATCCGGTGCCGCCGAAAGCGGAAACCGTCACCCGCACTGAAACTATCCTGGGTCACTGGATTAAAAAGCAGCCACGTGACCGCTTTGTGCTCGCCAGCAAAATCGCCGGGCCGCGCCGCGGCATGCAATGGATACGTGGCGGCCCGACTGCCATGGACAGGGTAAATATCCGCCAGGCCGTGCATGACAGTTTGCAGCGCTTGCAGACCGACTACCTGGATGTGCTGTATTTGCACTGGCCGGAACGCAACGTGCCCATGTTTGGCCAATACCAGTTTGATCCTAAAGCTGAACTTGATAGCAACGGGCAACCGATTGCATGGGTGGCTATCCAGGACCAGCTGGAAAGTCTTGCTGAATTAATCAGGGAAGGCAAAGTGCGCGCACTCGGGCTCAGCAACGAGCAGCCCTGGGGCGTGATGGAGTTTTTGCGTATTGCACGCGAACAGGGCTTGCCGCGCATTTCTGTCCTGCAAAGCTGCTATAACCTGATGAACCGCGGCCTGGAGTTTGGCATGGCTGAAATCCTCTACCGTGAACGCATCAGCCTGGCTGCCTATTCCCCGCTGGCATTTGGGCATTTAACCGGTAAATACGTCAAAAATCCTGCAGCGCAGGGCCGCGTCACTATGTTTCCTGGCTATGCGCAACGTTACAAAAAACCGGGTGTGCTGGCTGCCTCTACGGCATACGCTGAGCTGGCAACAGCGCACGGGCTGACGCCCACACAACTGGCATTGAGTTTTGTTTATCACCGCTGGTTTATGGGGACTACCATCATAGGCGCGACCAATATGACGCAACTGCAGGAAAATATTGCCGCTTATACGGTGCATTTAAGCGAGGATATTTTGCAAGAAATCGAACAGCTGCATTTAACGATGATGAATCCGGCGCCGTGAATCACTGCAGTGTTTTACAGCACCAGCTTCTTCTATAAAAACATAAAAATCTCAGGCATTAATCAACTGGCAAGTATGAATAGGGTTACTGGCTATAAACAACAGAACCAATGAATAAGGGATACATATGATCAAGATTGACAGGCGCAGCCTGGTGATGGCTGCGGTGATGATGTCGGGCGTCGCGCAGGCGGCTACCGGCAACGAGATGCAGGCCGCATTACACACATGCCAGACAGAATTTATCGATGATGCCAGCCGCCGGCTGGTTTGCTTTGACCAGGTGGCACAAAAGTATGCCTCTGCCCAGGTGGCTGCTCCGGCTGTGCTCGAGACCAAGCAACAGGAGCTGGTGAAAACGGTGGATGCGAAAACCAATTACCTGGCGCGCAAATGGCATTTGAATGGACAGGATGAATTACATTTCACCGACCTTGAGAGCCACCAGCTTAACTATGTTGTCGCTTCGTATTCGACTAACCCGAACGATGTGCCGGTTTCCCCTTCCAGACCAAATACCCAGGACCGTAACCTGGATAATAACGACCTGCATTTCCAGATCAGCCTGAAAACACAATTGATGAATTTAACAGACTGGTTGCCGGAAAACCAATGGGTGCACAGTGCGCGCTTGTGGGGCGCATACACGCAGCAATCTTTCTGGCAGGTCTATGATGGCGGCCAGTCACGCCCCATGCGTGAACACAATTATTCACCTGAACTGATTTTATCCCTGGGCCTGAATAAACCGGGTGAACCCAAGCAATGGGGGGCGATGCCAGACATGCTCAACCTGGGTGTGGTGCATGAATCCAACGGCCGTTCTGAACCATTGTCGCGTAGCTGGAGCCGGATCTACCTGCAGGGCGGCTGGCAATTGAATGAACGTTACAGCTTGCTGGTCAGGCCGTGGTGGCGTATCCCGGAAGGCAAATCCGAAGACGATAACCCGAACATCAGCAAGTACATGGGTTATGGCGACATGACCGTGCGCTGGGACAACGAAGCCAATACCACAGCCGCCAGCGTCACCGTGCGTAACAATCTGCGTAGTGATAACAAAGGCTATGTGAAGCTTGATGTGCAATACAAGCCGTTTAAGAGTGAAAGCGTGAAATTTTACGCCTTGCTGGCCAGCGGCTATGGCGTATCACTGCTGGATTACAATCAGGCGCAAACCATGTTTGGCCTGGGTTTCGCTATCGGCGAATAAACGTTATCATCGGTTTTAACATCACATGCCATGGCATTCAACGCCATGGCTATTCTTTTTCGTAGTTTGATATAGATATCCGTATGCGCCAGTTAACCCAGACTTTTCAACGATTTCTAGCCCTGGAACAAGCCAGCAGTGTGTTGTTGCTTCTGGCGACTATACTGGCGCTATGGATTGCCAATAGCACACTTGCCCAGCATTACCATGCGCTCTGGCATAGCCACTGGTCTGGCTTAAGCCTGGAAGAATGGGTCAATGACGGCCTGATGGCTATTTTCTTCCTGTTGATCGGCCTGGAGTTAAAGCGCGAGCTTTATGCGGGAGAACTGTCCAGCCTCAACAATGCCTTGTTACCAACCGTTGCCGCCCTGGGTGGCATGCTGGTACCAGCCGCAATCTTCTGGTGGCTGAACCAGGGCACGGACTATCAGGCCGGTGTGGGCATCCCGATGGCGACTGATATTGCATTTGCGCTGGGTGTGTTATCCATGCTCGGCAAGCGCGTCCCTTTACCGCTCAAGGTTTTCCTGGTGGCTTTTGCGGTCATCGATGACCTGGGTGCCGCGCTGATGATCGCCGTGTTTTACACCGCTACCATTTCACTGCCATACCTGTTTGCTGCGCTTGCCGTGCTGGCGGGTCTAATTGTGCTTAAACATTTCAAGGTCCATTCGCTGATTCCCTACCTGCTTGGCGGTGCCTTGATGTGGTGGTTAACCCTGCAGTCCGGGGTGCATGCCACGCTGGCAGGCATTGCCTTGGCATTCGCTATTCCGTTTAATGACCAGCATCCGCAAACATCACTATCCCACCAGCTGGAACATGTGCTGCATGCGCCGGTCGCATACCTGATTTTGCCGGTATTTGCTTTTGCCAATACCGGTGTGCATGTGGCCATAGAAAACCTGCATGACCTAGTGTTGCAGACGCACAGCACAGGCATCCTGGCAGGACTGCTATTGGGCAAGCCTTTGGGCATCACCCTGGCAGTAGGCTTGTCAGTGGTGGCCGGCTTATGCAGATTACCTGCCGCTATCCGCTGGGTGCATGTCATCGGTGCGGCCATGCTGGGCGGCATCGGTTTCACCATGTCTATCTTTATCACCAACCTGGCTTTTGCCGGGATGAATGATGTGATCAATCTTTCCAAACTGGCGATATTGACCGGTTCCCTGATGGCAGGTGTGTTGGGCTGGTGCTGGCTGTATTTCATGCTGCCAAAGCAGGGTGGACGGACTTAATGAACGTGACAACAAGGCTACGTAAAATCATGAGTCATTTTTAGGGATGCCACGCAAGCCTTGTGCAACGCATCTGCGTATAGTTGTATCTAACGAGGTGCATCAAGTGATGCGCTCATTAACCTTCCAGGAGAATGACTATGTGGACTAAACCAGCTGCTACAGAAATGCGTTTTGGCTTTGAAGTGACTATGTACGTCATGAACAAATAATTCAAGCGTTAACTTGCATAAACAAACCCGACTCTGCGTCGGGTTTGTTGTTTCTGAAACCTGGATTTAAATGCCAGGTCTGGTTACAGGTGATTCAAACGCTCGTGTTCACCCATGCCGATTGGTCTGGCAGCAACGATGGAAGCTGCCATTGCAAACAGGCGCACCACTGAACTATGCGGTGCATCCCAGTATTCAGCAGTGTGTGGTACAAACTTCAGCAAGGCTAAATTTGGCGAATCCGGGCCTTCCGGAAACCAGGGTTTTACAAATGGTGACCACAATTCTTCTTTGCGGGTTTGATTGGTGATCAACTCGCCATATCCTGACAGGGAAACATAAGTACCATCAGGCTCGCCGCTGAAAGCGAGATTCAGCTCATCAAGATGCTGTGCTTTTTCAGAAGTGCTATCGGTAAAAAACCAGATATTGCCATCAGCATCCATTTCTATCGGCCCCATAGGCTGGCTGATTAACGCACCTTTGTCATCAATAAAAGTAAGCATGGCGATTTTGAAATCTTCAATCAGCTCGCCCAGTTTGGTTAACTCTTGAGTAGTTTGAGGGTGAATTTTCATTCCTTTTCCTTATTGATATCTCAATGCAAATTAATTAAATAGTCAGGTGTCAGCTGAATATAAAGCTGCTTTAAGTGGTGATCGATTTTTCAGCGGATTCCCCGGTTGCGACCAACGTAAAATCTTCTACATTTAAATCCGGGTTTTCCGTCTCAAAGCGCTCTTTACCGATCCGGTAGCTTTCTTCCATATCCTGGGCAATCACGCTGGATGTCCAGAAAGGTAACTCATCCTTGGGTTTGCTAGCGCTTACATAAAATAAAGCCATCAAAATTCTCCTGTGATTGAGAGGTCAAACATACGAAGTAGTTCTGAGTTTCTGTAAGTTGGACCCTGTCTGTATGTATCTTAAGTTTTCACTCTCAAACACGCCGTAGGACATTCGTGGATAAAGTTGTCAGATAACATTTATTTTTATGTCAGCCATAAGCCGGAAGTATTAAAGGAGGTTCTAGTTGAATATTCCTACAATACATTCAGTCATAGCGCCCTAGAGGCTAATAGCGGCTTGAAGGCAAAATGAAAGCTGGAATTCAGTATGAATCTCAATTAACTAATGCCAATGAAGGGAAGTTAAAATGATTGAAGCGCATGAAATCAAAGAAGATATGCCAGTCGTAACTGCACAGGCGGAAGAGTTTGCGGTGGTGGACCATACCACTGGTCCGGATTCGATAAAATTGAAGAAAGATGATTCAGGCACTCACCACTATATTCCGGTGAGCTGGGTGATTTCTACTGAAGGCGGTGTGGTAAAAATCAACCGCACGCTGGAGCAGGTGAAAAAGGACTGGACGACTAAATCCATGGAAAACGTTTAAACATTTCTCCGCAGTTCAAGCAACAAAAAAGCCCTGTCAGATGACAGGGCTTTTTTATGCCAGGAAAATTAGTGCACTTCTGCCGCAGCACGTGCTGCATCCCGCAGATGTTTCACTTCATCATGGTTACGCTTAGCACCTTCGAGCTGACGCGTCACAACCATGCGCACATTGATCGGCAAGTCTTTTTCAGCCGCTTTACGGTAAGCTTTGAGCGCAACATCTTCACCGCGTTCTGTTTCGTTCAGCACGGCAACAGTATCATTGCTGGTCAATGCTGTTTTCAAATCAATCCAGCGTCTGTGCAAAGCACCACCTAAAGTGCTTGAATCGGCAGGCTCACCACCTAATGAACGCACCAGGCCTTGCAACTCTTGTACGCCGGAAGCAACTTCCTGTGAACGGCGCAAGAAGAACGCTTTCAATTGTGGGTCATCCACATTTTCTGCTGAACTGCGGAATCCCTCTTCACCATCTTTAGAGGTTTCAATCAAATCATTTAATGTAGAAATTACTTCGTCGTTATCTGCCATGTCGTTCTCCAAAGTTAAGATTAAGAGTAGAAATGCCAGTATGCCAATGGCGCAAAACCGGCTGAATCAGAGAGAGTCGTAAATCCCTGTAGGAATGCCTTTACAAGAAATTCCCATTCGCTTATGACCGGCTAATGATTGGTTTCCTGCAGCTTTTTCGAGGCTGCTTTACGCGGTTTCTCAGTCAGGTTGTTTTTCATGGCTTCACGGTGCCGGTTGCCACGCTCAGGCATATTGACTGTCATGCTCGGCAGCGCAAATGACACATCATGCGCGCGGAATTCCGTCATTAAAGTCAGGTTGATGCTCTGTTGAATATCCATATATAAGTTAAAGTCGGTGGTAGTAATAAAGTACACCGTCTCGAAGTTGAGCGAGTTTGGGGCAAATTCCTTAAAGTGCGAGCGGTCAAAACGGGTTTTGTCGAATGATTCAATCGCCTTGCGCACGGTTTTCGGGATCTGTGCGATCATCTCAGGGGTAGTCGAATAGCTGACACCAAAGTTAAACACCACGCGCCGTTCATCCATGCGTTTGTAATTATGGATAGTGTTTTTAAGCAACTCGGTATTGCTGCAGATAATCTGCTCGCCGCTGATACTGCGGATACGGGTAGTTTTTAATCCCACCCGTTCAATCGCACCCGACACATCGCCGAACACGATGAAATCTCCCACTTCAAAAGGCTTATCCAGGCCGATGGAGAGTGAGGCAAACAAATCACCCAGGATATTCTGCACGGCCAGAGCGACTGCTACGCCACCTACACCAAGGCTGGCAACAAATGCAGTGATGTTGACGCCTACGTTATCCAGAATAGTTAACAGCACGACCGACCAGATCGCGACGCGGAAAATCCATGAGAGTACGGTGGTGATCACAGGGTTAGCCGCGGGCGATGAGCCATTGACCGCGGTGATATGCTCGCGTGCCCAGATGCCCACGCCTTTGTTCAGCCAGAATGCGATCTGTATACCGATGGTAATAAACATGGCATGGTTCAGGCGCACCTCCCATTTCACCGGCAGGTCGAGAAAGTGTAATCCCAGCAATATGGATAGCAACAGGATAGTGAATTGTTGAGTGCCCTGCATCACTTCAATCACCAGGTCATCCATGCGGGTGGCAGTGTGTGCTGCCATTTTGGAAAGTTTTTTGATGCTGATTTGCAACAGGTTGTAAAAAACAAGATAGATAACTGATGAGATGAGAGCGGCGTATAGCCATTCATAAGTTGATATTCCGAGCAGGATCTTTGCCGTAAGCCAATCTTCCATTCTTTAACCTTTCAGATCTATAAGGATAAATACATTCTAGGCAGGACATGGCTTGCAGGCTGTAGGAATCAACTGATTTGAGTGTCAGATGCAGGGAACTACGATGGGTTGCAGGCTGTAAATGGCAACAGTTTGTGGGAATTCACCCTGATACGAATGTGCTTTTTCCTACATTTAAATCAGACGCAGTCTTGTAGTGACTTTTCTGCAACGCTTCATAATGGCTATTAACGGCATTCCGGTTTATCCAGCTTTATTGATTCAATAAATGGTTAAAGCCATCACAATTTTTAATAGTAGTCAGGAGCACATTATGAATCTCATCCGTTTGTTCGGTTACGTTACCCCCAAGAGCAGGGAAAAAAGCTTTAAGGCGGAAAAACCCAATTCCCTGCAGCTGATGTTGTTTTATGTGCTACCGCTGTCACTTATCCCGTGCGCAATGATGTATTTCCGGCTTTACCACAATTATCCAGCGCAGTTTATGGACGCCTTGCCGGGTAACCGTTTGATGGTGATTAGTGCAGAGCTGCTTCTGCTGCAGATGGGTGTCATTTTAGCCATGGCCTGGATCACGCAGAACCTGGCTGAAATGGTGAACAGGAAACCATCATTCCGTGACTCATTGCTGATGATTGCGATTGCGACGACACCGTTATGGCTAACGTCCATTTTTTATGTGGTGCCTAGCCTGAGCTTTAATGTCATTGTGCATGCGGTCGCTGTGCTGATTTCCATTGCACTGGTATACAGAGGCGTTAAATACATATTGGCGATTCAGGAACGTGGTGCAATTGCCACTCTGACTTTGGCGATTGTGTGTACCGCCGGTTTGGGGTTCGCCGTGGTGATGATAGGCTCCCTGATTTCATGGGAAGCCATCGAACAATTGCAATTCGCTGTCAAGAAATCCTAAGCTGCAACTATTAAAAATCCTGCACTCGATTGAGTGCAGGGTTTTTTTATATTGAGTAAGTGGAAACACCAGGCGCTGCTTGAAATTAAGGGGCTAGTTAATCAGATGATGATCAAGCGCATAGTGAATCAACGAAGCATTGTTATGCATATTCATTTTCTTGAGTATCTTGGACCTGAATACACTGACAGAACCTGGCGCGATTGAAAGCTCCTCCGCCACCGAGTTGACCGCCTGTCCCTTAATCAGTTTAAAAAACACCTGCAGCTCACGGATAGAAAGGCGCTCGTGCAACAGCGGGTGATCTCTCTCATCCAGTTTCTCATGTGTAGAAGCATAATAAGTCTGGCCGCGCGCCAACGCTTTAATTGCCGGAACCACCTGTGCGCTGGTGGCAGTGTAAGACAGGTAACCCCGGCAACCAAGGCGGGTAAAATTCGCCATGCGGTCTACCTGGTCACTGCCGTTGATAATCAAAATAGCTAAAGCTGGAAACGCCTGTTTCAAGTCACAAAAGGTTTCAAGCCCGTTTTTGTCGGGAGCAGATACATCCAGAACCACCACATCAAATTTATGAGTGCGGATTTTTTCAATCGCTGCACTCACATCGCCCACTTCTTCTACCAGGTGCATGGCGCTATCGGCACCAATCAAAACTTTGAGCGCGTTATGGCTTAACTCATGGCCATAGAGTAATAGTATATTTTTCATTTCCTCGTCTCCTGATCAAAGGGAAGAAGAGTCAGCAAAAGCCAGGAATTCACAAATGAAGTATTTGCGCGAGCGAAATTGTGCAGTTGCGCAAAATTTTTAACCAAAGCTTCGTAACTTCGCCGTTTAGCACATGCTATCCCGGTTTCTGCTAGCCGTGCGCCTGGCGCTTCATCTTGCTCAATGGCTTCTTTCGTGAATTCCCAATTTTTACAAACTAAACTTGTGATCCATAATTTCATGATTGTGCGCTTACCCTTTGTTTCAATAAGCACAACATATATTGCTCGGCCGGATTCAGCTCGGTTTCTTTATATTCAGCTTCCTGCACGTTATTCGTGAATCCGCTGCCGGTCATATAGTGTTCGAGAATAAAAGGGTGCACATAGCTGTTGCGGCAGATCGCCGGTGTGTTACCCAGTTTTGAAGCGGCAATACGAATCGCTGCGACAATGTTTTTCTTGGCTTCGGCGACGCTGGTGAAAGGTTCCAGCTCGCTCAGGGCCAGCAGCGTATGCAGGCTGCCAAACCATGTGCGGAAATCCTTGGCGGTAAAATCGCCTTCGGTGATCTGCTGCAAATATTCATTTACATCGGTGGAGCCTATGGTATGGCGCACACCTTCAGCATCGACATACTGGAAAAGTGCCTGGCCCGGCAGTTCGCGCATATTGCGTATCATGCGTGCCAGCCTGCGATCTTTCAGGCTCACGCTATGTTCGACACCGCTTTTGCCGCGGAAATGAAATTTGACTTCGCTGCCTTCTATTTCCACATGGCGGTTTCGTAGTGTAGTGAGGCCGAATGATTTATTGGTTTTGGCATATTCGTCATTGCCGATGCGGATCAAGGTGTTTTCCAGCAGGTAAATCATCATCGCCAGCACTTTTTCTTTACCTAGCCCGGCCGACGCCAGGTCGTGTGCAATATGTTTGCGGATGGCAGGCAATTGCCAGCCAAACTCAATCATGTGCTCGTATTTCTTGGCTTCCCGCAGCTGACGCCACTCACTATGGTAAAGGTATTGTTTGCGGCCTTTAACATCGCGCCCGGTGGCCTGGAGATGCCCGTTGGCTCGGGCGCAAATCCAGACTGCTTCCCAGGCTGGTGGAATTCTTAATAAGGTAATACGGGTAATTTCTTTTTCTGCCTTGATGATCTGTCCCTGCAAATCCAGATACCTGAATTTTCCGCGAAAGCGCTCCCTGCTAAATCCTGGCGTGTTGTCCTGGATGTAGTGCAGCTTGTTCAGTTTTGCTTCACGCGCAATGTCAATATCAACCGGCGTATGCGTGTCGTCTGAAGCAGCCAGCGATAGCGTATTTTTTGACAGTTCGGAATCCATAATCAGTTAAAAAAACATATCCATGAATAATTAAACGCTGCGCTCCCGGTTAAAGGAGCGCAGCGTAAATACCAGCCTTATTTTTTCGCAGTTTTACTGTTACCTTTGACATTCCAGACCACATTACCGACATCATCAGCGACTAGCAGGTGACCACGTTTATCGACGATGACGCCCACCGGACGGCCTTGGGCCTCGCCATCCACATTCAGGAATTCGGTCAGCACATCAATTGGTTTACCTGCAGGCTTGCCACTTTCAAATGGCACAAAGATCACTTTATAGCCGCTGTAAGGGATACGGTTCCAGGAACCATGCTGGCCAATAAACATCCCGTTTTTGAATTGGTCGGGCAGGTTGTTGCCTTTTGCAGCAGTCAGTCCCAGTGAAGCGGTGTGCGAGCCTAGCGCATAATCCGGTGGAATCGCTTTTGCTACCAGGTCAGGCTGTTGTGGCTTGATGCGGGTATCCACATGCTGGCCGTAATAACTGTAAGGCCAGCCATAAAACCCGCCTTGCGATACAGAGGTCATATAGTCAGGCACCAGGTCGCTGCCGATTTCATCTCTTTCGTTCACCACTACCCACAGGGCGCCGCTGTCCGGCTCCCAGGTCATGCCATTCGGGTTGCGCAAGCCGGAAGCGAAAATATTATGCTGGCCTGAAGCGGGATCGACTTCCCAGATGGCGGCACGCTCTTTTTCAGTTTCCATGCCGTTTTCACCGACATTACTGTTAGAGCCTACCGTGACATAAATCTTGCTGCCATCTTTGTTTGGGAGGATGTTTTTGGTCCAGTGGTGGTTACGCTCGGCAGGTAAATCAGTCACCTTCACACCAGGCGCAGTGATTTGGGTTTGGCCCTCTTCATAGGGAAATTTAACCAGTGCGTCGGCATTGGCAACATAGAAAGTATTACCCACCAACGCCATGCCAAAAGGGGAATTGAGGTCTTTCAGGAACACATGTTTCTGGTCAGCAACACCATCGCCATCAATATCCCGTAGCAAAGTGATGCGGTTGAAACTTTCGGCACCGGCACCGCCCTTTTTCATAAACAGACCCGCGAACCAGCCTTTAAGATCAATGCCTTCTTTTTTTTCATGATGGTTGGTTTCCGCCACCAGGATATCGCCATTCGGTAATTCATACAGCCAGCGCGGGTGTTGCAAGTCAGTGGCAAACGCTACAACATTGGTGCCAGGGGCTGAAGTTGGCTTTTTTCCTTCAGGCCAGCCCACTGCCTTGGCTACATTCACGGTAGGGATCAGGCCGGTCTGATAGGAAGATAAATCCGGCTCCGGGCCATAGCCAGCCGCTTCAGGCAGCTTGGCGGGTTGCGAGCAACCACTCAGGGCGATCATCAGTAATGAAGCGTTCAGTAAATGTGGTGGTGTAGTTTGCATGTTGTAAATTCCTCAGGCTATTTAATGATGGCGATTTATTATGATTTTTATTATTTTGTGCGGACTGCGAGAATCTGGTGAGTGCCGGTGACGCCTTGTTCAAACTGGATGGCGCAAGCAGTCATATACAGGCGCCAGATGCGGTAGGCGCGCTCACCGGCGATATCTGTAATTTCCTGGTGACGTTGTTCAAATTTTGCCAGCCAGCGGCGTAAGGTCAGCGCCTGGTGCCGCCGTAACCCCTCAACATTAAACACTTCCAGCTTTGCAGCATGCATTTGTTCGCGAAAGTGGGACAGGGAGCTCAAGGGGCCATCAGCGAAAATCTCGCGGTGAATAACATCAGTGGACAGCGCATGCTGGCGGCCTGGGCTTTCAGTGGTGACGGTGTGGCTGAGAAACAATCCGCCCGGTTTTAGAACGGCATGGATCTTGGCCAGATACGCGGGCACATTTTGCTCGCCAACATGGCCGCACATATCAATATTCACGACCTTGTTGTAGCGGGCAATATCCGCCAAATCGTGATAGCCACCAAGCTCCAGGGTTACCAGTTTTTCCAGGCCCTGCTTCTTGATCTCGGCAGATACATGTGCATACTGCGCCTGGCTTTGGACCAGTGTGTGTACAAACGTACCGTAGTTTTTTGCGGCCCAGCATGCCAGTCCGCCCCAGCTACCACTGATATCCAGTAATCTGTCTCCATGTTGCAGGTGCAATTTCAGGCACACAAGATCAAGCTGGTTGTGTTGTGCCTGCGCCAGGTCTTGCGAAGCATCGCCAAAAAACGCGCATGAATGCAGCATTCTTTCATCCAGCCATAAACGGTAAAAATCACTGGGCAAGTTGTAATCAAGCGCGATTGCGCTTGATTCCGCTTGTGGTGGATAGATGGTTGAAGCAACATCTGACTCTGTTTCTGCTTCAGCCTGGTTATCTGCGAGTGTCAGCGCACGGAATACCAGCCCCAGCTTTTCATGCAAGGGCAGTGACAGCGACTCAAAATAATAACGCAGCTGCATAGCCGCGTTAAAGTCACCCAAAATCTGTATTTCACCGGAAAAGTAGGCTTCTGCCAGACGCGCCGGATCGCTGAAAAACACCATATCGCGTAATACTGATGCCTGTTGCAGGCAGAACGTAAAGGCGGGCGTGTCATTACCGATGTAGAGCATGCTGCCATTCCACAAGCGGACAGCAAAAGACCCTCTGTAATCCTGGAATAAGCGGTTCAGGATAAAGCGTGCTTTGGACGTTTGATTAATTGCGCTATCCGTTTCAGTATCGAATAACTGGTTGGATGCGCCAGGTAAGCTGGATGGAAAAGACAGGCTGGCTTCGTCAAATTGCCAGGTTTGATCGAATTGAAGCAGGTGGTTGGCTTTGCTTAACATGTTCTCTGTCTCCGAATTGATCTTTAAAAATGGCTATCCATTGTTTTCACCAGGCTGTGCTGCAGTGGTTTCTGCGATCACACATAATGTATTGCTATCAAACGAAGGTTTGAGTGTAAAAATGAAGCGTATTTTTCAACATAGGCCTGCTTCTGATTGTCTTGTCAGACCTGTCTGACACATGGGTTTACGCCTGTTAAGGCCATGAATTTGTGGGAAAAAGCGAGTGAGAATGCTGGCTTTTTAAATTGGCTTGCAAACTGGAAATTGAAACCGATTCCTACAGTGAAATCAGTTTTAACCTATGACGTCATCTAAATAGGCTCTCCTAGAATAAGCATTAAATTTAACAAAAACGTCAAATTTTCAGATTCATCAGTTTCGGTAGTCTTTCTCTTAACAATAAAGGAGCAGTGGTTATGCGTAAATTAATTTTGATGATACTAGTAACAATGCCCATGTTAGGCTCGGCCTGGGCCGCTGATAAACCGGTTAAAAAGCCTGGTAGTAAACCACCGGTGAATAATGCAGTACCACCCTGTGATAACTCCCCTAACTCCAAAAAACCTTCCTGTGATATGGATTCGGATAGCGTCAATGTGCCACCGAAGATGCCACATGAGCGCGGTGTGATTGTGCCGCCGGAAGTCCCTGCTGAAGGCCTGCCAAATCGCGAGAAAGATATTCCTCCACCCAAAGAGCCTATGCAGCCAACCTCATTTGAAAACAATCTTCAGAATTAAAGTTTAGAAAAACCGATCTGGAAAAGCCAGGTACCAACCTGGTTTTCCCTATTTCAAAAGATACATGTGTAAGCACAGTGATTTGCCAGTTAGCGATTCTGCAAACTGGCGGTAAGGAGATTTGAATGGAAGCAGCAAAACAGAAATTGAATCCCCCTCAGCATCAGGAAGAACAGCCTGGCTCGGAAGAAGAGATGAACCCGACACCCGTTTATATTGATGCTGAATACAGTGCCGGCGGCAAATTAAAGGATAAGGTTGCCATCATTACTGGTGGCGATAGTGGCATTGGCCGTGCAATAGCCGTGCACTTCGCCGCTGAAGGCGCCAATGTTGCCATTGTCTATCTTGAAGAGCATGAGGATGCACATAAGACTAAAGAGCTGGTTGAGTCTTATGGTAGCAAATGTCTATTGCTGCCGGGAGATATTTCGGATGAAGGCTTTTGCCAGCAGTCTGTGCTGAATACCTTAAAGCAGTTCGGCAAGCTGGATATTGTCATCAATAATGCTGCACAGCAGTTTCCACAGAAAAGTATCCTCGATATCACGCAGCGCCAGCTCGAACACACTTTCCGCAATAATATCTTCTCCATGTTTTACCTGGTAAAAGCCGCACTGCCGCATTTGCCGAAAAAAAGCCACATTATCAACACAACTTCAGTCACCGCTTATCGCGGCAGTCCGGAATTGCTGGATTATTCCTCTACCAAAGGCGCAGTGGTTTCATTTACCCGTTCATTAGCCAAGCAATTGGTAGAGGAGGAGATTTATGTGAACGCGGTGGCGCCAGGTCCGGTGTGGACGCCATTGATTCCTTCCACTTTTGATGAGAAAAAAGTCAGCGAGTTTGGCAACCAGGTACCGATGAAACGTCCGGGGCAGCCCAGCGAGATTGCGCCGGCCTATGTATTTTTAGCCTGCCAGGATTCTTCGTATATGACTGGACAGGTTCTGCATGCCAATGGCGGCGAAGTCGTGAATGGCTAGGCGTTATCAGCTCTAATTTTCAGTTAAATTTTAGGTACTTAGCATTACTTTGTCTGACAACAGAATGCGTGATTGGATGATAACCGCGCCTGTTCTGGTCACCTAACATAGCTTAGGGTTAAATTTACAAAATTGAGGATTCGGGCTATTAACCCATTGGCTGAATCTTACACATTAGGAGAAGCAACATGGCAAATCCACAAGATAATCAAGTAGGCCAGGATCAGAGAAATCAAGGCCAGCAAAATCAAAGTCAACAAGGTCAGCAACAGCAGGGTCAAGGCCAGCAAGGGCAACAGCTAGTAGGCCAAAACCAGCAGAACCAGAGCCAGCAAGGCCAGAATAATCAGGTTCAGCCTGGTCAGGATCAGCACAGACAAGGACAGCAGAACCAGGGTCAATCCAGTCAGGATCAGAAAAACCAGGGTCAGCATAACCAAAGTCAGCAAGGTCAGAATCAAAGCCAGCAAGGCCAGGGCCAGTACAAACAAGGTCAACAGCAACAAGGCATTGATGCAGGCACCGAGCAACTTGACCCTGCCCAAAGGCAACAAAATATTGGTAAGGATCAGGTACCTGGCAGCCAGCCTTTATCAGCCGTTAACAAGCAAGGTGAAGGCGATAGCGGTAGTTAATGCCTGCTATCCCTGATCATAAAAAACCTGGAGCATCCCAGGTTTTTTTATTTATTTAACTAAGTCCAGGGATATTCAGTAAGGTTGGATATTCTGACAGCAGATTAGGCGCATTCACGATAATGCCATTTCTAAAACACTTTTATCATGAACTCACGTTACTACATTTCTCAAGAAACATTTAGGTCATTCAGGTAACGGCTTGACCGAAATAATATTCCGAAGGAGATTTAACAATGGCAAATTTGCAAAATAACAAAAATCAGCAACAGGACAAATCCAGCTCAAAAATTTCTGGCTCTAGTAAAGACCAGCAGCAGCAACATGCGCAAGGCGGGAAGCAACAAGCGCCTGGTAGCCAGCAAGATAAATCCCGCCAGCAAGGTAACAAGCAACAAGGCTAGAACATCTGAATTCTAACTAGTTGCATAAAGAAAAGCCTGGAGAAATCCGGGCTTTTTTGCTGTCCATTTGATGCTGGACTAGCGGATCAACGCTTAATTTTTAATACCAGTAAAAATTCTTTTGTCCGAATTGTCCTACAAGAGATTGCGCCATTCTTACATGGGCGGGTGTTTCTGTTTTATTCATAATCAGTTTGCAAGAAATGCTTCTATAAGCAGTCATTACAATAATCTTTCAAGAGAACATTTAATACTAAGGAGAAATAAGCATGAATACTAAGCTCGGACTTGGCATGTTGGTACTGATCACGGGGCTTACCGCCTGTAACAAAAATGAATCCGCGTCTTCCGGCGAAGCAGCCTCTGCAGGTGCCAGCGGCCCGGCGATCAAATTCGTTACTACCCAGGATGGCTCTCCCATGGAGATCAAACCTGAGTTATTCGATACGCCTGCTGCGAAAGAGTTTTTAGCTACAGGTAAAAACCCTTATGTGGGTAAAGATGATGCGATTAAAGCCGGTAAGAAAATTTTCCAGCTTTATTCATGTACCCAATGTCATGGCCCTGAGGCCGGCGGCCAGGTTGGCCCGGCGTTGACTGGCCCTAACTATAACTATGCCAAAGATGCTACCAATAAAGGTATGTTTGAAACCGTTTGGCATGGTACCAACGGCGGTATGGGTGCCAAAGGCAAGGGCCTGATGGATCCATCTGATCCTAACAATGGTATTTCACCAGATGAATTGCTGAAAGTGATTGCCTGGATTCGTAGCCACAACACCAGTTTAACTGGTAACGAAGCTAGTTAAGTCATTGTTTTTTAACTATCGTCATTATCCTACATGACATTCGTAGGCCTGCTTACATACAAAAAAAACAGGCCTGCGTACTATGGGTATCACGCCCCTGCAAGGGCAAAAACCTAAAACCATGAGGAGAATACGATGAATAAATTACTCAACTTGTTGTTAGCTAGCGTGATGATGTGTGCGACGGGTGCCGCATTTGCAGCTGAGCCTGCCACTGGCGATGTACCTCCAGCGCACCAGCAGAAAAAGGCGGTGCCTGATAGCACTAAAAATGGCGATTACCTGCAAGACCAGCAGGATAACAACAGTGGCAACACTGGTGACAGCGCTAATAAACAATCCAAGCCTGGTAGCAACATGGAAAAAAGCAAACGCTTCCATGAAAAACCTGCTGAAGGTGGTACTAATGTTCAACAGGGTAAATAAGCTGTTGTGATCTTCCGTTTTCACTCCTGTACAGGGGTGAAAACGCAAATAATTTTTAGAATCCAGTTGCTGACAACTGCATGTTCTTGGGAGGGTTAAAATGAACGAACAGAATTTAAAATTGTGCATGGAGCTTTGCAAAAAAGCTGCTGATGCCTGTGAGCGCTGTGCCATCGCTTGCGAAAGCGAAGCTAACCCAATGATGCGCAGCTGTATCGAGCACGATATGGATTGTGCAGATTTTTGCCGTCTGACCGCTTCATTTATTGCCCGCGGCAGTGCGTTTGTTGATCTGGTTTGCCAGGATTGTGCCGAGATTTGTACTGCCTGTGCAGAAGAGTGTGAAAAACATGCGTCCGAGCATTGCCGTGTATGTGCCGAAGCTTGCAGGCGTTGTGCGGAAGAATGCCTTAAAGTGGGCGTTGCTGCATATGCCTGACTGATTAAGAGTACGCTAAATATGATACATAATAAAAATGCAGAGGCTTTTAGCCTCTGCATTTTTTAATCAAAAATAGCTACAACCCTATTTCTGCTCCATCTTTTGCATAAATTTCAAAACAATGAATTCAGCCGGCCTCACGCTCGCCATACCAATTTCTAACAGCATGCGCCCCTCTGTGATATCCAGCGCTGTCATGGTTTTGTTCAAACCAATCGCCACGTAAAAAGCCTGTTCGGGGCTTGCGCCTTGCAATGCGCCAGCTTTCCACTGCTGTACCAGGAAGTTTTCAATCATTGCCTTAACTTTGACCCAGGTATTCGCGTCATTGGGTTCAAATACAAATGCCTGTACCGATTGTGTAATTGATGCTTCAATAAAGTTAAAAAACCTGCGTACACTGACATAACGCCACTCGTTGTCGTTGCCCGCCAGCGTTCTTGCTCCCCAGATCAAAGTGCCCTTGCCGGAAAAATCGCGGATGATATTGATGGATTTGCCCGTCGGATGCACGTTATAGTCATCCTGCTCCTCGTCGTTGATCGCCAGCACAGGTTTGATAATTTCATTCAATGCTACATTGGCCGGCGCTTTCCACACACCGCGTTCAGCGTCAACCTGCGCGTAAATGCCTGCAACGGCACCACAGGTGGGCAGGGCGTTCAAAGTCAGCGTTGCGCGGTCTACCCAGGTGCGGAACACCGCGTGCTGTTGATATAGATACTGGTTCATTGCACGCGAGGTTGTGTGTGCGCTGAGGTGTATTTCGCTAAACCAGGTAATCGCTGTATTGATGATGCCATTGAGTGCCTGCTGGGCTACCAGTATGCGGGCACTATCGGTTTGGTCTGCGACATACTCTGCTGTAACCTCCGGTAAAGGGCTTACTGCCAGCATAGCTGCCTGATCTTTAAGCCCGAGCAAAGGGCAGCTCGCTGTTTCATTGATCAGTGATAAACCAGTGTGTGCCAACAGCGCGAGATGATGCGCAATTAACTGGCGCATGCTGTCTGCCATCCGGGCTTGAGCCTGGCTGCTGATATTACCGGCAAAGGTAATCAACCCTGTATCCGGGCAATCTGTAACCACGCTGGAAAGCATTTCGAGCAACGTCAAAAGCCATATGCTTTGCACCTGCAACGGTGCCTGGTAATCAGTGATGCTCGCGGTGCTGTTTAATGCGGTGACCCTGTTCGCCAGGTTGGCGGCCGCTTGTTTTAAAGTCGGTGCATTATTCAGCAGGCGCTTTTCACCGGTAGTTAGCAGTTTGCAAACACGCTCAGTCAGGCTTACATCAATCACCTTGTTTTTGAGGTCGACATCGCTGGTTAACTGACCCAGCAGTGAAGCCACATCCAATAACGTATCGGCTTGCCCAGCGTCGGTGCCGATGGTTTTACGTTTGAGCACAAGATTGCCCAGCCGTGGCTCACGGGTAAAAGAAGCCAGCAGCCACGGGCCGTAAGCAGCGCCGTATCCAAGATGGTCAAAACCGATGTTGTCCCGGAAATCCTCTGCTTCTTGCGCAAAATCATGGTTTTTATTCTGGTAACCCAAGTCGCAAAGAGTCATGCGGTTGCGTACCTCCGCGCATTGCGCCAGCGCCGCGGCATAAACAATCGTGCCATGATCCTCAAGCTGTGCAGCTTCTGGCAGCACGATAATGGTGGGTCCTGCGATATCTTTTATTACTTCCAGCCCTTGCAGTAATGCTGTGTGAGTAATCTCGCTGTTGTAATCGCCCACCGATACAATCAGGCAAGCGCCGCCACCGTTGCGGTTAAACAGGCGCAGGCTGTGATAGAGGTAAAACGCCTGGTTGACTGCAGCATCGACTATGTTATTTTCAGCGTCCAGCCATAGGGTGACTTCTTCGGCAGGTGGTCCGCCAAACATATTTTCATACTGGACCATGCTGTCAATGCGGGTAGGGACATTAGCCAGTGGTGTTACTTTTCCTTTAGCATCCTCTAACCGCTCAGCTTTCTCTGTATAGCCGATAAACACCGGAAGGGCGGTTTCAACCGCAGTGACAGACGAAGGGAACAGGGTGGTTTCCTGGATGTAGACGCCGGGAGTTTTATATTGGGCCATGGTTTTTATGAAATTTTAGTTAATTTTTATCGCGGTTAGGGGTGGGCAGCCTTCTTTCCAGCATAGGCAACACTTTGGTATCCGGTGCATCTGTGGCTACAGTAAGTAAACGCAGTTTATATAATGCAGAGGGCACTGGCGCGGCTTTTAATGCCGACCACACATGATGCGTTTCTTCCAGCGTCGGTGAGTATAAATCGATTGCGAGTTTGAATTCACGTAACCTGTCCAGCGCATGCGCAGGTGCATTCTGCGTCATGGATTCATGCTTTACATTCATCTCGCTAAACAATGGTTGCGCATGGAAAAACTGCATGGCGCGGCCCAGCATCAACAATGCTTCAGTATAAGAAGAATAAGTCGCCGTCAGCAACACATGCAGGTTTAACTGCAGGGGCGGGGATTGATAAGCGGCGTCAGAATGGTTAGGCCTGGCCTGGGCATTCCTGAGTCCGGCATCTTCCTGGATATTGACCAATGTCAGGTTCAAGCCATCTTGTGTGGCTGACTGAGATTCTGCGGAGGAAATATTACTTAGTCCGGCTGGCGTAGCATGGGTACTGATTCCGTATGCTTCTACCAGCTGATGATTCAGCTCATTCACAATGATGGTTAATGCATGCGCGATCATGGACATTCTCCCCGGACTGTTCAAGTCATTACGGGAAGGTTAGCACAGGCACGCGATTCTTAACGTTTTACTAGTGTAAAACCTGCCTGTAGCAGAGCAATGATTGCGAATGTAGTTGGGAGGTTTACAGCCGAAAGGGTATCTGGAACTAGCGTCCCGGAAATTAAATACCCATAGGAATTTTGCAATTCCTATGGGTAAGTCCTGCTCTTAGATGTGCGAGTTGTAAGTCTTGTCTATCTAAGTATCGATTGCTGCTTAGTTAGCAACAACGATTTCGTTTTTAACGGCAGTTACGCCTTTGATGCTCTTGGCAATTTTTTCTGCTTTTTGAGCTTCAGCTTTAGATTTTGCATTGCCTGTCAGTTGTACCAGGCCATTGCTATCAGTTTCTACGCTGATGTCAGTTGCGCTAACAACTTTATCTTTAGCAAAAGCAGCTTTAACTTTAGTTGTGATTACTGAATCTTCTACTTTGGTACCCAGTGAGTCACCGTCAGCAGCAAAACCAGCCATAGGCAGAGCCAAAGCACTTACCAGCAATAATGATTTGATTGTATTTTTCATGATGTTTCCTTCTTGAGTGGATTTAGGAGGTTCCATTATTCAAAAATCGTCTTATGCCGTGAATACACTTAATTCTGATACTGACGTAGGAATGGGCTGACTCGCTTTTGGTTACCTTTACATGCCATTTGATTGCAATGCAAACTGCCTGTATTCTTGAGTGGATTAACTTATCTAAGCTTGCAATATGCAACTGCATTTCTTATCGGCGCTCGCCATTTTTATCAGCGGTTACGCCCCATTGGGCTTGATTCTGATCATCAAAGATCTGAATGAAGATGCCTTCTATTTTGAGCATCCGACCCGCGCATTGGTTATCTTTGTTATCTTCGCGCTGAGCGCTTTATTTACCTTGAGCGCCGCCCGCAATATCAAGCAGGGCGTGCAGGTAAAAATCTCCAAAGTCTCCAACAAATCTGGCGATATGTTCACTTATACCATCCCCTACATGATGTCGTTTTATAAGTTTGACCTGGGTGACTGGAAGTTGCTGCTCTGCCTGGCCATTTTCCTGAGCCTAATGTTTGTACTTTCTTACCGTACGCAAAATGTATTCGTAAATCCGGTGCTGGCGCTGGCTGGCTATGGCCTGTATGACTGCCAGTTCAAGGAAGGCACGCAAGAAAAGCAGGGCCTGCTGCTTTCCAAACAACACTTTCAAGTCGGTGATTACTGCGGCATCAAACGACTTTCAAACCTGATGTATTTTGTGACGCAAGTACAGGTGAGAGAGGACAAAGAGTGACTAGTAATGTTAAGCAAACCTTGCAAACCCTGCGCGGCAGTGATTTTGAACATTGGGTCACCACCTTTTGGCTGGTGAAGCGCAAACTGAGCCAACAACAGGCCAAGTACTCAGTGTTAAAAGTCGATACCGACACAAAGCTGGAGCAAAAGCTCAAACAGGCAGTGATTGAAAAAATCCAGGATAAAGACTATCAACTCGACGATTACGATTTCCTGACTGCGGACCAGGATAAAGGCCTGCTGACCATTGCCTCCTCCGATACCGATGTCATACTGATCCAGGCCGAGATAGAAAAAGGCACCGCCAACCCGAAAGTCGAGCGATACGAAGAACTGCTGGATTCATGGGCGATGGTGATCAAACTGGAACACCAGGATAAAGCCATTTACGCTTATAGAAAAAACAATAAACTCAATAATGCGGCCAAGCTGTCGCATGTTTCTTTTATCCAGTTCAAAGACAAGGAACTCAAAGACCTGGATGAAAAAGAGATATTCACCATTGATACCCAGATTGATTTCTTTACCTACGAAGGCACGACCTTTATCACCAACAAAAAGGAATTCGAAAAGACCCTGAATTTCCGCGCCGGTATGGAGAAAAACCGTGATGTGGTGCTGCAGGAGTTCGTCGACCTGAAGATTTTTAACGATGCCAGTTTGCTCAAAGAGCATATAGGCGCCAACCTGAATTACCTGCGCAAAGTCTCTTCCATCCAAAAAAGCGGTTACTACAAAGATGCCAAATTCCTGGAAGAACTGATCAAGGTCAATCAGCTTAAAAACTGGGGCCTGGCGGTAGAAGATGGCGCCATTGTAATCAATGAAGACTCCATTGATCTGGTGCTGACACTTTTGAATAACGGCCGTCTTGAATCACCGATCAACCATGAAATCTTTGATGCCTCGGTCAAGAAAAAAGTCACCTAATTTCATTATTGCCGGTGAGTACCGGCAACCTAAAGCATGCAACTACATTACCAAACCGCCGGCCAAGGCCAACCGCTAATCCTTATTCATGGCCTGTTCGGCTCCGCCGATAACTGGGGCAGCATCGCCAGGCATTTCGCGCAACACTTTCAAGTCATCAGCGTAGATTTGCGCAACCACGGCCGCTCGCCGCATAGCGATTCGCAAACCTACTTGGAAATGGCCGAGGACTTATTGGCGCTATGCGATGCGTTGGGTTTGCAGCAGATTTATTTACTCGGTCATTCGCTAGGCGGCAAAGTCGCCATGCAGTTTGCCACGCAATACCCTGAGCGCGTCAGCAAGCTGATCGTGGTGGATATGGCCATGCGCGCTTATGTAGATGAACACACGCACTTGATGGATGCCATGCTGGCTGTAGATTTAAGTCTCATGCAATCGCGCAGCGAGGTGGATAAAGCATTAAGTGGACCTATCGGCAACCTGATGGTACGCCAGTTTTTGCTGACGAACCTGCTGAAAGCAGGAGAGCAGTTGCAGTGGCGGATCAACCTGCCAGCGCTCAAGGCAAATTACGCAGCATTCATCTCTGCTGTTTCGGTGCAGTTTGAAAAGCCCAGCCTGTTTATCCGCGGGGAGCGTAGTCATTATGTGAGTGAGAGTGATGTTGCTGAGATTCTAAACCAGTTCCCAAATGCTGAAATCGTCAGCTTGCCTGCTGACCATTGGGTACATGCAGAGCAGCCGCAACTGTTTATTCAGGCGGTTGAGAAATTTCTCTAGATTGACATCTGTATGCTCCAGGCTGCACTCATAGATTGATTAATCTAAGTCAGCCTGGATCATACTTAATCAGAGTCCCTCTCTATCATGGAATTCAGCGCGAATAAACGTGAATCCTGTCTTCTGAGCGTTGATGTACCCAATGCCGGGATATGGCAAATGCGGCGCAGCAATCATGGCGCTACTGTTAGCTAATTGTGCAAATTGCGTTTGTCGCTGTTTTGCGGCGCCGGGCTGGTCAACATCGTAAGTAATGGTGATGTCAGGATTAGGGAACTGCACCGCTTCAACATGCACGGAATCGCCTATGAATGTGAGGGACTGGCCCTGGCTTTCCAGCCTGTAGTAGTAATGCCCCGGTGTATGGCCTGGTGTGGGGTACGCAGTAAAATCACCCAATATCTTTTTTGTGCCACTGAGTGGCTTGACGCGGCCCAACGTTACATACGGCTGCATCGCCGTTTGCGCCTGCTGGAAATACCCTTTGTCATAGCCATTCACTCCGTTTTGATTTTTCGCATCCAGAAAAAAATCTACATCGGCTTTACCTACATAGATATTCGCATTTGGGAAAACCGCTTTACCTGCATGCACCAGGCCGCCGGTATGATCGGTATGGATATGGGTAACCAATATGTCAGAGATAGCTTCAGGCTTAACGCCTAACTTGTTTAAACGCTCAACAAACTTGCCGCCAAACCCCTTGCCAAAGAAATCACCCGCGCCAGTATCAACCAGAATTAATTTACTGCCCGTGTTGATCAAAAAAACATTGATCGATGCTTCGACCGGGTTATGCAAGTGCGCCTGGTTTAACAAGCCATCGACCGTTTGCTGCGAAGCGCCTTTTAGCAATACATGCAAGTCTTGCGGCACGGAGCCATCTGAAATGCTCGTGATTTGATATGAGCCCAATTTGAAAGTGTAATAACCGGTTTCAGCCTGGTATTTAGCAGCTGAAACCGTTGGTACTTCAGCACCGGCAACAGAAATGTGGCCATAAGCCAGGCTGTGTAAAAATAAGCCAATTAAAACCGTCTTCTTGAAGGCCGCTCTTTTTCTGCTCTCCACCTTGCTCATCAATATTCTCCGTTTTCATTTAAAGTGCTGTCAGAATACGTATAATTAATGATTATTTAAAATTGAATATTTGTATTGGATGTATAAATATCATGGATATAAAAAGAGCCGACCTTCCTTTATTGATCTCGCTGGATATTCTGCTTGAGGAAAAAAATGTAACCAAGGCGGCGCAACGGCTGAATATCAGCCAGCCAGCGCTCTCTACCCAATTAGCCAGATTGAGGGCGTTGTTTGATGACGCTTTGCTTGTCCCGGCTGAAGTCGGGCGAGGCATGGTGCTGACGGAAAGGGCGCTGAATCTTCAGCAAAAATTACGCGCGTCCATTAATGAACTCAAATTCGCCGTCAATTTCAAGTCCAGCTTTGACCCGCTCAACTCTCGCCGCAAATTCACCATCGCAACCAACGATAGTGTGTTCACAATTCTTGGGTTGTCAGTATTAAAAAAAGTACTGTCTTTTAATAATCCGGGGCTGCAGATTTCCTTTGTTTCAGTATTTGGAATCAATGTGAAAGAAGACCTGGAAAAAGGTGGCATTGATTTATACATAGGTGACATCAATAAAATGCCGGACAGCCTGAAAGTCCGGTATTTAATGAAAGACAGCTTTATCATGGCGCAGAAAAAAGGGCACTTGAGAGGCACAAAAAAACCTACGCTCAAAGAATACTGCCAGTTGTCGCATGTGATTGTTTCAGCGAAAGGTGACTTATCCAGCGCTATCGATCATCAGTTGTCTGAGCAGTCGCAGACGCGCAACATCGTGGCCTCTGTACCAAGCTACAATCAAATCGCTCTGGTGTTGGCCAATAGCGATTGTGTCGCCACCTTACCTAAGCAGTTACTGGAAAAGTATCAAGACGTTCTGGATTTGATCGAACTGCCGTTTGCAATACCACCCTTTGAGTTAGGCATGGCCTGGCATACAAAATCCCAGGACGATGAAGCGATGATCTGGCTAAGGCAGCAGTTTATAAATGCTTAGTGTTTGTAAATGCCTGGTTTTTGTAAATGCTTAGTCGTGACATGTACATTGCTAATTGAGTACCTGATCGCTCTGTTTGATCTTGTTTGCCAAGTGATCGATAAACGCACGCACAACAGGTGGCAATCCACGTCGTGTCGTGAATACGATATGCAGAATACCCATGGTCGTTCTCCATTCTGGAAACACACGCACCAGCCTGCCATTTGTTAAATCCTGGCTGCAGGTATGGTCTGGCAGCAACGCGATCCCTATACCTGCAATCGCAGCCTCTTTCACTGTGGAAAAGTCCACGCAACTCAATGTTGGCTCATGCACGATAGACTTTGTGCCCAATGACGCATGATGAAATTGCCATTCGATGGCATGGTTCTGGTCCGAGGTGGCAATGGTAGGAAGTGCAAGCAAGTTATCCAGGCTGGATTGATCTATCTTGCTCGCAAAGGCAGGGGAGGAAACCAAAATACGCTCTGAATGGCCCAACGTCCGCATTACCAATGAGCCATCGGTATCCAGCACGGTGCGTACCCTGATGGCGACATCGATTCTTTCTTCTATCAGGTTAACCGGATTGTCGCCGGCAACCAGTTGCAATCTGGCTTGCGGAAACGCTAACAGAAACGATGAAAAAATAGGCCCCAGCGTTTCATATAATCCCAAAGGGCAACTGCATCGCACCAGGCCTTTAGGCTCACTGAGTGATTCGGAGACAATCGAATCTGCCTGTTCCACATCGAGCATAATCACTTTGCATCGTTCATAAAACGATTGGCCGATTTCCGTCACGCGGAATCGCCTGGTGGACCTTTCAATCAGGCGAACGCCTAGCCTCTGTTCTAGCAAACCTATTCTTCTGCTGATAGTGGATTTAGGAATACGCACGCGCCTGCTGGCGGCAGCAAAACTTCCACCGCTCACTACCTCGGCAAACAGAATGTAATCATTGATATCACGCATATTGGCTCAAATTTGGAACAATTAATCTCACAAAAGCAGTCTAGTGCATTTATTGGCTCACTGGCAATATTTCATCCATGCAGTAAGCATTCATTTAATCACTTAAGGAGAAATATCATGTCAGCAACATTTGAAAATAAAGTCGTCGTCGTTACCGGTGGTACTAGCGGCATTGGTCTTGCAACAGCCAAACACTTTGCAAACCAGGGTGCGTATGTCTATATCACTGGCCGCAGACAAACTGAGTTAGAAGCCGCGACCAAAACAGTAGGCGGTAAAGTAACAGGCATCCAGGCGGATATGTCCAAACTGGCGGATATCGATAGACTCTATGACGCAATACAACAAAACCATTCACAAATTGATATGATCTACGCCAACGCGGGTGGCGGTAATATGTTGCCGTTGGGCGCGATTACTGAAGACCACTATGAGGATATTTTTGGCCGGAATGTAAAAGGCGTGATTTTCACGGTACAGAAAGCCATGCCTTTACTTAAAGATGGCGCTTCCATCGTATTGACCGGCTCGACCACCAGCGTCAAAGGTACCGCCGCTTTCAGTATCTACAGTGCCTCAAAAGCCGCTATCCGCAATCTCGCTCGCAGCTGGATCCTGGATCTTAAAGACAGAGGCATCCGCGTCAATGTGGTCAGTCCTGGGCCAATCAAAACACCTGGTCTGGTTGAACTGGCCGGTGATGACCCGGCTCAGCAGCAAGGGCTGCTGGACTATCTGGGTTCCCAGGTTCCTATGGGCAGAGTAGGCAACCCTGAGGAAGTGGCTAAAGCTGTCGCGTTTCTTTCATCGCCTGATGCCAGCTTTATCAACGGTATCGAGTTCTTTGTCGATGGTGGTCAGGCGCAAATTTAATTTAAGGGTTGACTCAATAAAAACGGCTTCCGATGGAAGCCGTTTTTGTCATGAGTGAGGGAAATGCACCTGCGTTTTACTTAGCCCTAAACTTTCTGATCTTATGCCGGTTGCCGCAGGTCGCCATGCTGCACCACCTGCGTTTATGGCCTTTGGTGGTGTCGTAGAACCACAGCACGCAATCATCGCTTTCACATTTCCTGATCAATGCCAGATCACCCAGCGCAATCAGTTCGCCCACTGCATCGGCAATCAAGCCGATTAAAGTATCGGTCGAGTCGAGGACAATCCGTTGCTGGCTATCAAACCCGCCGACTTTCTCAACCAGTTGCTGGTAAGACTTAAACTGTGAGAGTGCTTCGTTTAAGTGGGCTATGTCTTTTTTGGCTAACTGATGGTTGCTTAAATAGCGTTGCAAAATGGCTCGCAGTTCCAGCACACCTGCCAGCAAATCGCCATTCAATGCTTTGGCAGCAATCGCCGGTTTCAGCATAAACGTCTGCTCCACCCAGGCAATCACCGCCGCATCATCCTGCAGACGATCAGTCAGCACGCCATTGACCATTTCTTGCGTGTTGATCAACTCAATCGCGCAATGCCCGCCAACAGAAGTATTCAGGTATTTCAAATCAGCCATATGTGTATAAAGCCAGCGCATCGCGTCGGTACTAAGTTAAGTTGTCTTACTGTTTAACATGCTTGTCGAGAAACTGTACCGTTTGCGCCGCAATCTCACGCCAGTGGGTTTCCAGTGCAAAGTGGCCAGTATCGTATAAGTATACTTCAGCCTGCCGGATATCCTTTTTATAAGCTTGCGCCCCGGCAGGGATAAAGAACGGATCATTCTTGCCCCACACCGCCAACACTGGCGGCTGGTGATCCCTGAAATACTGCTGGAATTTCGGGTACAGCGCCACATTGCTGGCGTAGTTTAAAAACAGGTCTAGCTGGATCTCTTCATTCTCACCGCGCGCCATCCAGGCAGAATCAAGCGTATAGGTTTCCGGGGCGACCAGGCTGGTATCTTTCACGCCATGGGTATATTGCCAGGCTAATCCTGCCGGTTTCAAAAACTGCCGCAAGGCCTCTCGGTTTTCCAAACTCGGTTCTTTCCAGTACTTTTTGATCGGGTCCCACGCATCGCCCAAACCGGCTTCATAAGCATTACCGTTCTGCGTGATGATCGCAGTCACGCGTTCAGGGTGCGCCAACGCCAACCGTAAACCTACCGGCGCGCCATAATCAAATACCTGCAAAGCATATTTATTCAGGCCAAGCTTTTGCGTAAAGCCATCCATCACTTCGGCCAGGTGTTTAAAACTGTATTCGAACTTGCTCCTGTCGGGCGCTTCGGTAAAGCCAAAGCCAGGCAAGTCAGGCGCAACCACATGATATTTTTCAGCCAATACCGGGATGATATTGCGGTACATAAATGAAGAAGTTGGGAAGCCATGCAGCAAAATAATCGTAGGCTTTTTAGGGTCGCCCGCTTCACGGTAAAAGATCTTGGTATCTTGCATATCGGTTTTCAGATATTTGATTTCAACAGACTGATGCGGCTGTTCAGCCGCTTGCACAACTTCAGTTAAGCCAAATGAAAAAGTGGATAGGGTTAAAAATAAACCTGATAACAAATGATTCTTCATGTTCATTCCTTTCGTGATTCAAATTTAGTAACCTTTAATATTTAATTTAAAAGGTTACATTGGTGCGAATGATTGCATGAATTATGTAACCTGTAAAGTTTATTTATAAAGGTTACAATTCAAATGTGTTTTTAAGGAGATTCAGTTCGTAGATTTGAATACAATAGTCGAAATCTGAAATGTAAATAGAGTGATTTATACGATGAAAACTTATCAATTTTGCTGGTTCTGGGATAGTCATTGCTCAATTGACGTCGCGGCCTGGATGCAAGCTATTGGCGCATTAGTAGCCTTGGGGATTACTGTTTTTCTCTATCGCCACCAAATAACGTACCAACGTAAACAAATAAGGAAATCTCAAATCGCAGCAGTGAATCACTTTGCAAACATGGTGGCTATTTTATTTGACGAATTTCAACAAACACTTGATGAAAATATTTCGGATAGATCAGCATTAAGCTTTCTTGGAGAAAGAATGAACGAACTGGTTAGATTATCAGGAACATTCAACATTGATAGTTTTGATCAAGATGAAGCTGTTCACTTTTTTCGTACTAGGGATGCAGCACATAAAATTTCATTATGGATAATGTTATTTGAGCCGGCGCAGATTGTGGCTAGTAAGAAGTTTATTTCCGATTTGGCGCGAGAAATAGATGCTGATATTGAGGCATTAATAAACTTAGATGAGTCTAAGACCAATCGGTAACAACTATACAGATTTGAGAGTTTAAACCTAAAGCACCAATGATTTAATCGTGTAAAATTCCTCCATGACAGACAGTAATGATTCAGTATTATCTCTTTTTTCAGGTGCAGGTGGGTTCTCATATGGCTTTACTAAAGCTGGGTTGAAACCC
The DNA here is from genome assembly GCA_032153875.1 of Methylophilus sp. Classification (GTDB taxonomy): domain Bacteria; phylum Pseudomonadota; class Gammaproteobacteria; order Burkholderiales; family Methylophilaceae; genus Methylophilus. The sequence goes on along the minus strand of JALDYP010000001.1, from coordinate 75,471 downwards.
ATATGTGGTGCCGAAATTGATAAGAACGCTTGCTTGACCTATGAGGAAAACATAGGAGGGGTTTGTCACAATATTGATCTATCTTCGATTAGCCCAGATTTTTTCAAAGAAACTCTCGGCGGCAAAAAACCATTTGTTGTCATTGGGGGGCCACCATGTCAAGGCTTCAGTACTGCTGGCTCAAGAAAACATGAGGATCAAAGAAATCGACTTATTTTTAATTACCTAAATATTGTTAAAGAAGTTAAGCCGCGTTGGTTCATTTTCGAAAATGTTGAGGGGTTATTAACGTCAGGTGCTGGAGCGTCTATTTCTTCATTAGTGCAAGAGTTTTTGGCTATCGGTTACACCGTGCGCATTCAGAAACTTAATTTGGCCGGTTTTGGAGTGCCCCAAACTCGAAAAAGAGTTTTTATCATTGGTAACTGCATGGGAATCGATTTTCAATTCCCGCAAGAAACACATTCTTATGACTCAGGTAAGGCCAAGAAAGAAAATGGGAGGCCATTTGCTCCAACTTTATTTCAAGCTATTAGCGGGCTTGGTGTTGTATCTAGCACGCGCCAATTATTGTCTCAATATGGTTCCTTGGACCCGATAAATGAATTCGATGCCATGATGAGATTTGGTAATGAATATTCTTTTGTCACTGAGCATTATCAAAGTATCAAGCCAGATGATGAGATTAGATTTTCATTGCTAAAAGCAGGACAAACGATGAAAGATTTGCCTGAAGAATATTGGCATGAAAGTTTTAAGCGTAGAGCGTTTAGACGAGTAAAAGATGGTACTCCTACTGCTAAGCGAGGAGGGGCTCCAAGCGGCATTAAGCGACTTCAAGGAGAGTTTCAATCTTTAACGATAACTAGCGCGGCAACTCGTGAGTTTATTCATCCTTTGGAAAATAGACCCTTATCTATTCGAGAGTGTGCAAGAATCCAGACTTTTCCAGATCACTATCAATTTATTGGTAATGCAAGTGCGGTGATTCAGCAAATAGGAAATGCTGTACCCCCGCAAGCCTCTTTGACTTTAGCTCAATGCTTGAAGGATATTGATGGGAAGTTTGGTTCAGGCGTACAAGTAATAAAGCAGTATGAGCAACCAAGACTACTTGGATTTAATCTTACTGATTCGAGTGGAATGAGCCCAGCCTTACAAAGAACTGCATCAATGCTAAGAAGCCTTTTATATAATCAAAAAGAATTGGAATTGGAATGACAAGCATATCTAAATTATCTTTAGAGGACTCCAAATTTCTAACAAGAATAATGACAATGGGCACTGGAACAAAGTTACCTGTTTTGTTAAGTCAAAGTGAAATCATAAAATTAATTGCTGTTATATATCATGACAACGGTAAAGGTGTGGAGCTTGAAGCCAAACACCCTGGGCTTTGGGAAAAGATAAATCCAAGTAATGATTACTATGAAATTGATATTACTTGGTTTTTAGAGCCAATTGAACTTAGGCCATTTGAACATATCGAGCTGATACAAACCGGTAAAGAGCAAATCCAAGATTTTGTAACATATCTGAGATGCCTAAGTGAAATACATAAAAGATGAAGAAAGTATTCCTTAATTCTTGCTGCCCAACCTTTACCAAGCATGATTCAAGTTTCCCCAAGAGCACTTGTAGAGTATGGATCTTCTAGTCCTGAAGCATTGGCATCTTGGCTTACATGGAGAAAGTTTTTTTACGATTTAGATAATAGGTCCGCTCAAGAAACTGGTTATTTATTTGAACCAATACTTGCTGCTGCAATTGGGGGTGAGCCTAAAAGTGCTAGAGATAAAGTTGTTCGCCGCACCAATGACAACTCGAAAGGCAGGCAGGTTGATTGTTGGAAGGTTACACCTGAAGGGCATAGCTTTGCATATGAATTCAAGCTCAGAGTTACCATCGCTGCCAGTGGGCAAGGGCGTTTTGCAGAAGAGTTAAGTTTTGCTGAAGATTGTGAGACTTCTGGAGCAACTCCAATTCTGATTGTTCTTGATCCCACAATGAATCATCGACTAGTGGATTTACAAGCGGCTTATGAAGCGCGAGGAGGTAGTGCCTTTCTTGGAGCTAAAGCTTGGGAACATTTGGAAGAACAGGCAGGTTCAACCATGTCAAGATTCATTGAGAAATATGTCAGACAACCTGTTGCTGAGGTTTCCAGCTATGAAGCAGATCAAGAGCGTAAAGCGAAGCCGTCACATGAAAATCTACTCCCATTATTAGCTTCATATGAGAATAATGAGTTAATTCTTAAATTAGGCTCTCATGAAAGGCGGATACTAAGAGCGGAAGATAAGTCTCTCGGTCAGGATGAAGAGGATGATGAAGGAAACTAAAAGTTAGTTCATCTATAATTTATGGGGTAATTACTATAATGGGCCTTGATAGTAGCCCTTGAGCGTTAGGCGGTTCTTAAAAAACAGCTTCCATCTCTGGAAGCCGTTTTTTATTTTGTGGTGAAAGAGGGGCTTGAACTCTCTTCTAGGATTATGAACTCTGTACTCTAACTAGCTAAGCTACATCACCAGTAAAACTGAAGGCACAATTCTATTGCTTTTGCGGTTGCCATATCAAAACAGGAAATAAGTATTGTATTTAATTACTGATTGGGATGCATCTTTGCCTGAGCCAATTTGAAAGATGCCACCCAAATCAATAACCCTATAACTGAAGTAGCGGCACCAATCGTACCAAATACGTTGTAACCTAATCCATGGTCAATCGCCATTCCGCCCAACCAAGGCCCTAAAGCATTCGCGGTATTTAAAGCGGCTTGAATGGCGGCGGCAGATAATACCTGCGCATCTCCAGCAATTTCCATCAAATGGGTTTGCAGCGTGACTGGCAATGCCATCATAGTGCCTACTGCAATTGCTGCGATGATAATCCCAGGCAATGAGCCGGAAATAAGTGGAATCATAGCCAGAACAAATATTGACCATATAATCAGCAGGCATGCGCCTTTGAATTTCATGGCATCTGCAATTTTGCCGCCTGACAACATGCCGATAACTGAGCCTATACCGAAGGCGACAACCAGCCACGGCATATATGACTCAGAAACCTTGGTGACATTGACCAGTACCGGTGCCATGTAGCTAAAGACAGTAAACATGCCGGCAAAACCGAATACGCCAATGAGTAGCACTAGCCAAATCTGTAGTCGATTAAATGCTGCCAGCTCTTCCATAGGACTGGATTTTTTCTCGTTTGCATCTAAAGGTAACGACTTATTAACCATCAACAATGTAATGAATGCGAGTAAACCGACTAAGGCAAAGGCTAACCGCCATGTAAATTGTTGACCCAGCCAAACCGCGAGTGGATTGCCCACCAGTATTGCGACGGCCAGGCCAAGCATGACCTTAGTGACGGCCATGCCTTTTTGAGAAGGTGGGCTAATGGATGCCGCCACTAACGAGGCAATGCCGAAATATGCGCCATGTGGCAGCCCTGAAATAAATCTTGCGATCAGCATCGTGCCGTATGTGGGAGCAAGCGCGCTGGCAATGTTGGCGAGTGCATACATAAATGCGAGCGTAAGCAGTAAGTTTTTTCTTTTGAGGCCAGCACCAAAGATAGCCAGCAAGGGAGCACCCACTACAACACCTAAAGCATAAATGCTGATGGAAACGCCCACCTGGGATTCGGATACCTCTAATCCACGACTGATTTCTAACAGCAAACCCATGCTGGCGAATTCGCTCACACCGATTGCAAATGCGCCGATTGAGAGCGCAAAAATAATCAGGTTTTGTCTGGCTTTAGAGAGTTGGATCTGTGGGACTGAGTGATTCGACATGGACTTGCTTAAAGATGTAAATGAAATACGACGACTGCCAACCAATTTAATGTTGATGACTGAAGTTGATTGGCATAATGTGCAGCGTCGTTATACACCACCCATGTCGAATTTTGGCAAAAAATTAGCCATTAATTTTAAATAATGGCTAATCTGGAATTTGGAGGTGAGGGACTGAGCCCTACCTCTGAATTAATGTTTCAAGCACTACTCGCTAGTGAGCAGAACTAAGTCCTCCAAGGATGCTTAGGCACATCACAGACACCCGCTACATTCACACCCGCTTGCGCAACCAAATGATCATTCTCAACCGTATCACCACTCACACCGATCGCACCAATTAACATACCTTCTTCATCCACAATTGGTAAGCCACCAGGGAAAGTAATCAAGCCATCATTGGAATGCTCAATGCCGTATAAAGGCGAGCCAGGCACTGAGAGTTTACCGATTTCGCCGGATGGCATGGCGAAGTAACAGGCGGTTTTGGCTTTTTTGATGGCAATATCGATACTGCCTACCCAGGCATCATCCATTCTTGTGAAGCTTTTCAGGTTGCCGCCAGAATCCAGCACGGCGATACACATCTTGACGCCGATTTCTTTGGATTTCTCAACTGCTTTTTCTATGATTTCTTGTGCGACTTCAAAGCTTACGTGCATTTGTTCTTCCTTAATTTGAATGGAACAAATACGACTACTGCAGCTAATTTAAATTCAGTGAAAGTTTGCTTGAGAGCAAATATAGGTATCTGATTGAGCCAAGTGTACAAATAAAAACGGCTCCATATTTTGGGAGCCCTTTTTTGTGTCTGTGATTACAGCTTACTTCCTCGTTTAACAATCGCCATTAAAAATATACCGGCGAATAGCAAACTGTATGAACTAGGCTCTGGCACTGAGGTTAGAAATGCATTTGGGACTGCGTGTCTAAAATAAACTAAACCTTGTGGATCAGCGCTGGTGACCTCATCCCATATCCAGCCTGCTGCATATTCTGCTCGATAATAAGTCTGATCATCTTTGGGGATAAAGATTACTCTGCCACCTAAACCATTTGAAAAAGTGGCAAAAGCAAATTTGAAAGATAGAGGATATGGTGGATCGGTCTCATAAATCCAAGTGTTATTAGTGAACTCTAATATTGTATAAAGAGCATCAATGGGATCAGCTAAACCCAAGCTTTTTACGTCTGGAGTTCCAAATGACTGGTCAAAGGACACGTCAAATGATTTGCCTTGAATATCAAGCGAGTAAATTGTGGAAACATCTCCATTCCAATCAAATACAATTTGTCTTGAGTCTTGGATAATTAAGGCGTTGGCTAGTGTAGTGAATAGAAGTAAAGAAATAGAAGCTAGGATTTTGTACATGGTCTTCCTTAATGAGTGATGTAATTGTTTCATAAACCTGATTACGCATAGGTTTTAAACAAAACACTATTAAGTAATTATCTGTCTACTACTAGAAACTGAGGATAACGAATCATTGATGTAAGGCGCAATAGTCATATTGAACCATACACAATTATATAGAGTAATGGATTACGTCAGGCTCGTGATATTAACGACTTGTGATTCGGATCTAGAAAAGTTTTCAAACAAATTAATGCCTTGAATAGTCAAGGTGTGAAATCAGATGACTCTGGCCATCGCTAACAGTTTTTCGCGATGGGAGTCTGGTAACTGGTTTGGTGTATAAGCGTATATAGCGACATCTAGCAACTGCTGTAATTGCTGTTGAATTTTGCCAATGTCATCTGGCATGAATTCATAACTGCGGTCCACCACAATTTCCAGGAATGTTTCATCCAGGTCATAACCGTGCAAGTCGTTGATGAGGATTCTGGGATATAAGGCGTGATTTTTCTCAACGATTTTGATGATTTCCAGGCGGTTTAATTTTATTTTTGCCGAAAGCTTCATGCGCAGTGGTTAGGTAAACAAATCAATTGAGTAAACCTTTATGATTTTATGCGTTTGAAAATGTTCATTCTTTTGAAGGTGTTTGATAACTGCTGGAGCCTAGTGACCAGGAGATGGCCACCACTTGGGCAATAGTTTCTTAATTTTGGATTGCGTGTAGCGGTCGTCCATTAAATGAATCACACCAATATCATCAGTCGTGCGGATCACTCTACCGGCTGCCTGGACGACTTTTTGCAAGCCGGGATAAAGGTAGGTGTATTCATAGCCCAAGCCAAATATCTTTTCCATTCTCAGGCGCATTTGCTCATTCACATCATTAATTTGTGGCAAACCTAAGGTGGCAATGAAAGCGCCGATCAATCGATCACCGGTTAAATCAATCGCCTCACCAAATGAGCCGCCTAACACGGCAAAGGCGATGCCTTCAGAGGTGAGGGTGAAGTCATTCACGAATTGCTCTTTGTCTCTCTCTGACATGACGCGCAATTGGGAACGCGTGGGAATGTGGGGATATAGGCTATTGAACAATGCCTGGACATCGCTCAGGTAATCAAAGCTGCTCAAAAATAAGATGTAGTTGCCTGGCCTCTCATTAAATTGTTTGGCAACCAGATGCACAATCGGCGCATGTGAAGAATGCCGCTCTTTGAACCTGGTGGAAATATGCCTGGCGACTTTTACTTTTAATTGTTTGGGATCAAAAGGCGATTCCACATTCAGAAAACTGGTTTTTTCAGGCATGCCCAGCATGTCATTAAAAAATGAGGAGGGGCTTAAGGTGGCTGAAAACAAAGTGCTTGAGTTGGCTGCCTGGAAACGGGAGCTTAAAAACTTGGCAGGAATCACATTGCGTATGCATAGCGTGGCGTCATGCTGAAACAGGCCGACGCTGGTTTCGGTTTTGGTGATATCAAATAGTGAATGGTCACCGAATGATTCAGCCAGCGTGGCAAATTGCAGAGCGTCGAAATAGAAATTGAGCACTTTGGCATCGTTAAAGGTAGGGTATTCAGCGAGGTAATCAGTGATTTTTGAGATCACGCGCTGCAATAACTCTTCAAACTCTTCAGGGATATACGGATACACTTCATAACGCACAGTCTGGCTGCGATTTAATACCGCCCAGCTCACATTCAGTTTGTCCAGCACACCTTTCAATGACTTTGGCGCCTGGGCCAGCATTTCGTTGAAAGCGCCATAATTCAATTCTGCGCTATACATTTTGCGTGCGCGCTCGACCATGTTGTGCGCTTCGTCAACCAGCACACTGACTTTCCATTCATTGAGCACAGTGCCGGCATACAGCAAGGCATATAAATCAAAGTAGTAGTTGTAATCACCGATGACTACATCGCTCCAGTTAGCCAGGTCTTGCGATAGGTAATAGGGGCAGACCTGATGTTTAAGCGCGACCTTTCTGAGTGTGGCTTTATCCATCATGCCTTGTTTGAGTGCTTCATCCCTGGCTTTAGGCAAGCGGTCATAAAAACCATTTGCCAACGGGCATGATTCGCCGTGGCAGGATTTGTCCGGATGCTCGCAAGACTTTTCGCGTGAGGTGAGTTCCAATGTCCTGATCGCTAGATCCGGATTACTTTTTTGCACGGTTTTGATGGCATTCAGCCCCAGCTGACGACCTGAGGATTTGGCTGTCAGGAAGAACACCTTATCCAGTTTGGCTTCTGGCATGGCTTTTAACAGGGGAAACACAGTACCCAGGGTTTTTCCTATGCCCGTGGTTGCCTGGATTAACTGGTGCCGCTGCTTCATGGCAGATTTATAAACGGACTCTGCCAGTACTCTTTGACCAGTCCTGAATTCAGGGTAAGGAAAACTGAGCCTGGATAATTCGTTATTTCTATTGGCTCTATGCGCTAACTCCTGCTCGGCCCACACCTGCAATTTGATGCACAATGACTCAAAAAATGCCTGCAAAGACGCTGCCGTATATTCTTCCACCAGCAGCGTTTCCTCCTTGGAAGTCACGTTGTAATACACCAGGGCAACGTTGATGGATGGCAGCTCTTTCTCCAAACACATCAAATGTGCATACACCTTTGCCTGCGCCCAGTGCAGTAGCCGGTGGTTTTCAGGCATGCGGTCCAGATGCCCTTTGTAGGTTTTCACCTCTTCCAGCTGGTTGAGTTCAGGGTCATAGCCATCCGCCCGGCCGCGAACAAAGATATTCTGGTATTCCCCGGTGAGCGTGATTTCAGTCTGGTAGTAATGCTCACGCCGGAAAGCCACAGCCATATGACCAAGCATGCCCTCGATGGCGGTAGGTGAGGGCGTGAAGCGCTGATCCAGACTACCGGTTTTGGCAGTCAGTTCACAAAGCGTGCGCACAGAAATCACATACTTAAAGATGGCTTTAAGGTCTTCTGAGATGGCGAGATTGGCGATTAACTTGATGGCGGACTACCTGAAGGAATTGATGGCGTTTAGTTATCCAGCACTAGCGGCAGATCCATCTCGATTCTCGCCAGCCTTTGCGCCATTTTAATGGTAGCGTCGTCGAACAGGTTGATGTCAGTATCTGCGAGTGATATCTGCCTGTATTTTTCGAGCGCGGCTTCAAAGGGCGACTCTTTGATGAATACGATCAATTGAGAGTAGCGGTCTCTTTGTTTAGTGTCTTTAGGATGGTTGAGTTCGCTGTAGATATTTTCCAGGTGCATGGAAAAACAGGCAATAAACTCTAATTCAAAACTATTGTTGATTTCCATGCGGGGACTTAATTTGAAATAAATTTATTTTGATTCAATAGCTTATTTTAATAAAGCTCTTGAGCACTAGCAAAGCTTTTTACGTTGCTGCCATAACCAAAATGGATATTCGGTAAAACATAGCACACAAAGAAAAACGGCTCCCATTTCTGGAAGCCGTTTTAAATTTTGGTGGTGAAAGAGGGACTTGAACCCTCGACCCAGGATTATGAATGTTAAAAAATTAATAGTTTTTGAGCGACGTATAGATATTAAAAATGTGCTTAATCGACATCACTTTTGTTAAGTTATTGTTTTATTTAAAACTATTGAAAGTAGAATTTGGACATATTACGCCAAATAAAAATTAAGCCATTGTTGATCATGTCCAAATTGGTATTTCTTAAAAAACGATATTTTTGAGTGGTTCTTATGAAAATGACTCCAAGGTTTACTTACTCACCCATTTATCTGGCATTTTATTCAGTGATAGTCTGACCTCTGATCTAGCCAAAACAATATAAAGTTATATTCAATATAAATAGATATTAATTGTTGGCACCTTAATAAAACTCAGTTTGAGTATAGGCGTAGCCACTAATCTTGCTGGGCAATCTATTAATACCAAACGAATAATGAAGCAAGCCTATGAGGCACTCTATACGGCCAAAGGAGAGGGAAGAGGGAGATACAAAGTTTACCAAAAATAGGTCATTGGACTCGTTACCCTCACACCTGCTTCGTAGGTATGATTACCGGATATTGGCTTGCAATAGAATTGTGATAAATATGCATTGCCAGAAGATATCATGCATGGAATAGGCGCCATTCTTTGGTTGTTATCATCCAATACATGAAGTGTCTAGTGGCATAATCTGGTATGAGTAGATTTAAACCATTGTTTTTAGAAACACTGAACTGAGCTTTTATGCCTGAATCATATTCTCCAGAGTTGGTAGGGTTGTCCCTTTTAATAGCGTTTTTAGCTAGTTATTCAGCCTTAGAATTATCCGCCCGGGTAAATATTAACACTGGCATTCAGAAGAGTATTTGGATTATTGCAGGGGCCCTTGCTGCTGGATCGGGTATTTGGGCTATGCACTTTATTGGAATGTTAGCTTTGAGTATACCCATCCGAATTGGGTTTGAGCCTACAAGAACCTTTATTTCATGGGTAGCACCGGTCCTATTTTCAGGATTAGCTCTCGCTCTCGTACATTTACCAAAAATAAAAACTAGAGGTTTGTTGGTTGCTTCAGCTGCAATGGGGGGAGCCATTCTTTTCATGCATTACTTAGGTATGTCTGCTATGGAGATGTCTCCATCCATATCTTATGATTGGAAGTTGGTAGGTCTATCTGCAATCTTCGCAATTGGACTCAGCGGAATTGCTCTTTTTACAATGCGCTTCTTGATTGATCGTTCACTGGATAGTATTTGGATTAAATTTGTCGTCAGCTTTATATTGGGTTTGGCTATATCTGCCATGCATTACACAGGAATGTGGGCCGCTCATTTTGTTGAAGGTTCAATATGCCTTGCAGCGGGAAAATTGAACAGTGCCCAAATGCCTATATTGGTTAGTATTCCAACAGTCATCATACTACTAATAGCAATTTTCACTGCTTATTACGACCGTAGACGTGTTGAACATTTCAAAATACAAGAGACAGATACGCTTACTGGGATGAAAAATCGTTTGTTTTTTCAACGATATTTGAACAAACTCTCTCGTTCAGAAAGAAAAAAATCAATTCCCTTTCATTTGGTTTTCATAGATTTGGATGGGTTTAAGATTCTCAATGACAGCTGGGGGCATGATGCGGGTGACGAGACTCTAAAGGTTATAGCGACTCGTATAAAACGCAACGTAAGGGATCACGATCACGTTGTCAGGATGGGAGGAGACGAGTTCGTTGTAATTTTCGAAAATAAACCACTAGATCAACTTGCAATCATTCTTGATCGAATTTTACAATCAATTCGAACACCTTTAAATATAAACGGATCGACAGTTCAGTTAACTGGTTCAATGGGGGTAGTAGAAAATGATTCCGATTTGGATTTCAAAATGCTACTTAGCAAAGCCGATAGTGCTATGTACGAATCGAAAAGGCTCGGCAAAAACAGGTGGCTACTATTCTCAAAGGAGCTGGAAGCCAAATCATCAATGTCTACTCAGATATTTGCCAGTCTTCCAAATGCCATAGCAGAAAATAAATTCAAACTATTTTTCCAGACAAAGCATGCTTCTAGAACGCACCACGTGTTGGGGGTAGAAGCATTACTTCGATGGCAAGGACCTTTGTCTAGTTTGATGTTGCCTGGAGAATTTTTACCATATGCTGAAAAAGTGGGCTTAACTGGTCAGATCGGAACGTGGGTAGTAAATGCAGCTCTTAACCAAATAAAACAGTGGTCGGAAATGGGTATGAAAATACCAGTTTCAATCAATATATCTGCACTTCAAATTAGAGACCCCAGATTCCTTGAGTCTACGCTTCATTTAATCAATAAATATGATGTTGATCCAAGATTAATTACTTTCGAAATTAATGAGTCAATGCTTTTTGACGTTTCAAATGAGGTCACAAAAGTTTTTCAACAATTAAGTAATCAAGGAATAAATATCTCAATTGACGGGTTTGGTTCAAGTTGCGCTAATTTGGCCAGTATTAAGAAGTTTCCGGCAAATGAGCTCAAGATCGATAGTTCATTTATACGAGGTTTGAGCAATGACGAAGTATCGTTGAAGTTAATTCAGGCTTTAACAATGCTTGGTCATTCTTTCGGACTTCGTGTGGTTGCTGAAAAAATTGATGAGGCAGAACTAATATCTCAACTTGAAAATATTGGCTGCGATGTATTGCAAGGTTTTTCTTTTTCAGAACCTCAATCGGCCGAAGAGTTGACGCGTACACTCTTATCGATTAAATCAACCGTGGTAACTTTGGACAATCCTCCAAATTATTGAAGAGTTCTTTATTACACCGATTAAAAAACTTTGAATGTAATTGAAATTTTTGGGTGATCAAAAAGAATCGGATGTGCCTTACATTTACCAACTAAGACTCTAACGATCAATAATATGCAGTTTAGAGAAGCGAAATGGACGATAGAATCATTTACTGTCATAAAAATGTGGCTGTTAGTAATGATCACTTCATCATCGATCAAAAATATCACTTGATTGAACATATCGCTTCAGTTCAATCAGTCATGATCAAACCCAAATGTATATTTGCAAGATTATTAATGTTTGGGGGTCTGCCTTGTTTGTTTTTAAGTGGCTTTTTTCCTGCGTTGGGTTTAGTTGCTATGCTGGCGGGATTCGTTCTCTACAAAACTGCTAAAGTGCGTTATGCCATCATTATTCAGACTCCTAACGGCTTTGAACAGGCTTTTATAAGTGAGGAAATCTTAGCCGTCGAGAATGCTGAGTCAGCAATAAATATTGCACCGGCTAATAAACGAGATAAGCATTCATATTAATACTCAAGAAATCATCTGTTCAAGAAGTTTAACGATGATGAAATGTTTATTGGTACGTATCAGAGCGCTCTATCTTAAGGGATGAGTATTACACATACTTTTTTATGAGCCGGAGGAGTAAAAAAAATGTTAGCCATATAATATCAATAAGAGTATTGTTTGAACTTCTACGGCATGAAATACAGTCAAATTTTCTCTTACCTACTGCTTTGGAGATCCAGCGAAATAAGTACTCCTATCTTAAGGAAAGGATTTACTGATGAGCTTCGAAGATAAACCCACCGAACAATTGATTAGAATTGCAAGGGCAGGCCTTGGATTCGTTCTGGATCAAAATAGTAAATCCTCCGAAGATGTTCAAAAGATAATGAACGCAGCTACTTTTGGTGGAGCAATTATCACATTAACGGATGAACCTGACCATTTAGGTGAAGAAATTGATTCACGTTACAGATGATATGTTTTATAGCGATTATGCGGTACGTGGATAAACTATATTATAGTTAGCTTCAATAACCGATTTGATATCACCAGCTGGTATAGGCTTACTAAACAAATATCCTTGTGCTTTCTCACAATTGTTTACCTTTAAGATCTTTTTTTGATCTTCAGTCTCAACGCCCTCGGCAACTACAGTCATTTTGAGCGTGTTCGCCAATGCAATAATAGCAAGCGTTATGGCCTGATCTTCAGAATCATGCGAAATATCCATAATAAAGCTCCGGTCAATCTTGATTGTGTTGATTGGGAACCTCTTTAAATAACTCAAAGATGAATAACCAGTCCCAAAATCGTCTATCGATATGCTTACGCCGGCGTCTCTCAAGGCATGGAATTTATTGATCGTAGACTGGGAGTTATCCATCAGTACACTTTCAGTTAACTCGATATTTAGTGATGCCGGTTTAATGCCTGTCTCAGACACAATATCAAGAATCTTATGCACCACATCGAATTCGCGAAGCTGCCTACCAGAAAGATTCACATTCATCATGAAATCAATACCAAACTCATTAAGCAATTTTTTTTGTTGTAAACAAGCCTGACGTAGCACCCATTCACCTATCGGAAGAATGACGCCGATTCGCTCCGCACACGGAATAAAAATACCCGGACTTATATTGCCATAAATAGGCTCTTGCCACCTCAATAAGGCCTCGAAACCTACGATCTGCTCAGTTCTCAAATTAATGATGGGCTGGTAATACACTTCAAATTCATTACGGTTTAATGCACCCCTAAGAGCATTTTCTAGGTAATTTATGAAATGGGTTTCTTCATCGATTTCTTTTGAAAAGACTTTGTAGTTATTCTTGCCTTCATTTTTTGCACGGTACATGGCGCTATCAGCTGACCGTAATAAATCGGCTCCCTCCTTGGAAGGTTCCGGAGATCCACTTATCCCTATACTGACACCAATATACAAATCATTGTTATCGATAATAAATTTTTCGCAGCAAGAATTGATAATCTTTGAGGCTAATTCTTTTGAATGAGAGAACTGATTGTTGTCTGATAACAAGACAGCAAATTCGTCACCCCCAATTCTGAATACTTCCCCATTACCCTCAAGTGTTTCATTCAGACGAACGCCAATTTCAGTTAATAATAGATCACCAATTCTATGTCCATGAGAATCATTAATGACTTTGAAATCATCTATATCAATATACATGAGGCAGCAAACCCTGTTCACCTTGACTGCTTCTGCAATTTTTTGTTGTAATTGCTGGTTGAAGTTATGTCGGTTTGGCAAGTTAGTAACCGTATCGAAATAGGCAAGACGGTCCAACGCTTTTTCAGAATTTTTTTGTTTAGATAATTCAGTTTCTAGTCTTTCATCCCGTAACTCGATGCTACTAAGCATCGCATTGATACCAACGGAAAGAGTACCGATTTCATCATTTGTCATAAGCAGACTACGAACAGAATAATCATGAGTGACGGATACTCTACGAACTAGACTTGTCAAAGCTAAGATAGGTTGCGTAAGGAATTTATTTATCCTAAGAGATAACAAAAGTGCAATAGCTAAGCCTGAGATCGCAGCTATAAGTACAGCTATTACAAACATACTTAAACGCGCATTCAGTTTGTCCAGATTCGCTTCAATAAATAAAGTGCCTATCATCTGCTCGTTTAGAACGATATTTTTCTCGACAAAATATGTCGAAAAGTCGGCCTTTTGTTTTCGTAGAACAGAAAGTTCTATGGATGAATTCTGTACAATTCCAACCTTTTCATAGGCAGCCAAAAATTTACCGCTGTTATCAAACAGATAAGCGCGGTTAATGCTTTCTATCAATTTGAGGGTAGCCAATATTTCATTAGCTGCCTTCTTGTCATCGAATATCACTGCGGCAGTACTACTATGCTCAATAATGGTTGCGTGCGTATTGATATCATCGAACAGATCATTCTTAAAACTTGAATAGCCATAAACTAGGATAATGGTTAACAAAACAAATAATGCGGTAATGGTCACAACACCTTGCGCCAATAATAACTTCATCTTTATTGAGAGGTTTTTGAGCAGATCAACTATCATCATTCTCTAACCTTTCTAGCAAGTAATATTAATTTGGAACTTAGGGAAATATTGGCTTGGCGTGCTTTAGCCAAGTCCAGATCAAATACCAGGCGGTTGTTTTTCACGGATAGATTGATGATTCCGGGGCCGTTTCCATCCGTCTCTTCACCTACGGTCAATACGTGTTCACTACTTAGTTTCCTGGCTATTTTTGCCACGTAAGCCGCATCCGTAGAATTCAAATACACCATCCGGCATTCAGAACTGTCTGCAAATTCTGAGAAACGGGAAAGCTTTATCTTTTTACCATTGACAGTTTTATTTATCAGGACCTCAGGGCTGACGCTTTCAGATACCTTTTCTAGTGTACAGATATTAAAAGTCTCCTGATTATTGATTGGCCAGTCGGCAAACTGCGCAAAGTTATACAGGTAGGCAGAGCGCATATCCAGCTCGGGAATGGCCGCAGCCAGCCAATTACTGTGATAGCAACAGAAGATGCTCAGGATTAGAAGAGAAAGCTTTCTTATGGCCATTGATACACCATTTGTATCCAGATGTTTCTGCCATCTTGAAGGATTGTTTCTTGGGTATTGAAACCGGAAGCTACGATTGCGTAATCACGATTGAAAATATTACGCACCGTGGCACTAACATTTACATGCGGGATCAGGTTCGTGGAAGATAGGCTGACATTCATTAAACTGTAGCCGGCCATTTCGTTACGCTGCTCGGTTAACCGGCGCCCGAATGATTGCAACTCTAATCCCAGGTATACCTTATTGCTTACCAATGGCATCGAAAGATTGGATTTAAACAAATGCTTGGGTGAATTGACCATCCATTGCCCATTGCCATCTTCGACCAGTTGCCACGCATAGCTGGTTTTCAAATGGATACCGGATTTCCAGAAATAATCCAGCTCGATATCTGCACCCTTAGTGATGGCTTTATCCCAATTGCCATACTGGATGATACCGGGTCCTCCGACCTCGCTGGTGGCAATCAGGTTTTGGGTTGTGTAATAGAAAAAGGAATTCTGTATTTTGGTCTGGTGATCCGGACGATTTTCTAACACGATTTCGGTAGCATCAACCGTTTCTTTCCTGAGATTCCTGTTAGGCAGCAGAAAACTGCGGTCGGAATAATACTTCTCGTAGACATTGGGTCTTCTGAATGCCGAGGCATATGACACCTTCAGGTCTGTTTCTTCATTCGCCGAGTAAATAGCGGCAAGACGCGGACTGACGTAGGTGGCTTGCTTACCACCATAGTCATATCTGGCACCAATGTTAAATTTAATATTGTTCCGCCATTGATATTCATCCTGTGCATAGCCACTCAGAAGATACTGGCTATGCTCAATTGAAGAAGCAGGCAGGTAAAAGTCTTGCTGGTAATCATTACGGTATTCCACACCATACAGCAATTTGTGGTTTGCATAACTTGTATTGGTGAATTTCGCTTCCGAACCCCACCAACGACCTATGTTTTTTTCAAAGTAAAAATCACCGCTATAAACAGCACGATTTTCATATTGATATTGCCCGTAATAAATGCGGTAGGAGGCTTTCAATGCTTCGCTAAAATCTTCATCGTACTTGAGATCTACAAAACCATTGCTGTCCTGAATCCAGTTAGGGCTGGTGTTGAAGTCCGCACCGAACTGCGCGGTCGGGTCACTTTTGCGGCGGCTGACAAATGCGCCGGTAAGTGTCCATTTATCAAAGATCAGCTTCCCGAAAAAACGCCGGTTGCGCTCGTCGTCCAGGTTCCGGGAGCGGCCATTACTGGTGGCTGGAGAGTCAAATTCAGGGTAGTAGTGGGTTTGACCGTCACTGCCTAAACGTGAGGCTGACAGTAAGACATTCAGGCCGTTATCCAAGGTCTTGCCATAAGTGATGCGCTCTTTCTGGCTGCCGAAGCTGCCTAGATCTAGGCCGGTATGCAATCCATTGACATCATTACCCTTTTTGGTGATGACATTGATAATGCCGTAGAAGGCGCCGTTGCCGTAAGTGACACCGCCAGGCCCGGATACATATTCGACCCTGTCGATCAACTCGGCATCCAGCAGTCCGTCATTGCCCAGGTAGGCAGCGTTATACACATTGTCATTCGCTTGGTAACCATCGATTAACAGCATCACCCTGCCAGCATAATCCCCTGTACGGCCGAATCCGCGGCCACCCATATAGGTGTAAGTGCGGTCATTGGTGGTATATAGCCCGCGCATACTGCCGATAATGTCAGCCAGCGAGCGGTAACCGAATCTGCGAATATCTTCCGCAGTGACTGTGCTGACTGCAGAAGGGGCATTGCTGATTTGCTGGCCGATCTTTGATGCAGTGATGATATCCGTCTGCATCAGGCTCTCGAACGGGATTTCAGTTACATCTGCTGTACCAGCAAAAACTGCAGTGTTTCCGAGTAAAGCGATTATCGCTAAGGAAACACGAATCCAATTTTTTTGAGAAAGAAAGTCCATACCCAGTTAACGGCTTTTAACACTAAATCTTCAGTGAAAATTCAAAATTTGAATAGGCAAATATTTTTATTCGATTGTTTAAGGAGCCGATATCCTCAGACTTTTTTGGGGGAAATATTAATCTCCTATAATTCTTTCATGAAAAGCTCAGATAGGATGTGCATGTACCAGGACAATCTCCAATTAATAACAAACTTCTTGAACATTAATCTGAACGATCGTTTATTAAATTTCAACACTTTCAGCAACCAACGCTGTCTATAGCATTATCATGTGCAACTTAAACCTCATTCTGAAAAGTGGAGCAACTGTGGGTAACCCAAATACTAAATTTCTTGTGGTAGATGATTTTTCAACTATGAGGAGAATCGTTCGTAACTTATTAAAGGAGTTGGGCTACAACAATGTAGAGGAAGCTGAAGACGGTGTTGATGCACTAGCTAAGTTGCGCGAAGGTAATTTTGAATTCGTAGTTTCTGACTGGAATATGCCAAACATGGATGGTCTTACGATGCTTCAGAATATTCGTGCAGATCCCAACTTATGTAATCTACCTGTTTTGATGGTGACAGCAGAGGCCAAAAAAGAAAATATTATTGCCGCTGCCCAAGCAAAGGCCAACGGCTATGTTGTAAAACCTTTCACATCGGCCACCTTAGAAGAAAAATTAACAAAGATTTTTGAGAAAATGGAAAAAGGCTAAAGATATTAAGTATCAGTTTAATATTGAAATTCAGGTTATTAATTGAGACTAATTTTAGTTACAAACAGTGTGCAAAGTGAAGACCAGGAGGCTGCGTTGAGTCTTCAGTCGTCATACTATAACGAATCGATCAATCAACCTATGAAAAGCTTCTGGATTCAAATCATCTTTTGAAATGATATTCTTTGAATCATCGCTTTGGATAGTGAGATCGATGAACCCTAATTCCCATTTGTGATACAAGCGCTTTGTGGTCGTGCCGACTGTAATTACAAAAACGTTTTTGTGTCGTTCATCGAACATGATATTTTCAAAGAGCCTATCCACATCATCATCATGACCCTCAACATACTGTGTAAAAGTTTGTCCATCGAATATCAAAACGCCAGTTATACTGTGTTTGATATTTTCTTTGCGTGCATATCTAACAATATCGCACACTATTGAAGGGTCGTATTCGGGCTCATTTAAATTACTGGTATACAAAACAAACTTCACTATAAAGCCTTTCTAATAAATTTTAAGAAGTTTATCTAGAAGATTTCTAATTGATCGGTAGTTTCAGATTTTGCACCGACTCACAATTCGCTCGGTGGAGAGGCTAATATGCGGTTTTGAAGTCATTATTGAGATCTAATCTCTCCGCTTCATTAAGTGTCTGAAGCCTCTTGTCCAATAAATCTAAATCCTTCATGGGCTCTTCCGCAGCTTGTAAAACCATTTTGGAATAGTCAAAAGCTCAATCTTCAATTTCTTGCGTCCCCCCACCTTTTGCAAAGGCAATCACGCCTAACAAGAAATCAAACATATTTTCTACATCCGATACGGCCCTGAGAGTCATGCTTAACTCCTTTCACCTTCCGAAAGTTTCAGGTGTCGAATTTGAAGAGCAAGCCAAAATCTTGAGGTTATTGCGATGTAATCAAATGCAAGGTTTCTTATTTAGTAAAGCAGTGCGTTTTAAAGAATTTGCAAATTTGTTGAAGACTTAATTTACGAGGTGAATTAATTATTTTCGCATGAATTCAAGTTGTAGGAATATTTCTAGACTTATAGTCTCGCAATAAAAATGCTTAAGAGATAAAAAACAAAACTATGGCTTTACTGGGGCCACAGTCCAAAATATACTATCCTCCCAAATCACGACCCGTGCGCGTATTGAATAAGATAAACGCAATGTCGCCTGGTTGGCTTCCATGGCGGTTTTGAAGATTTTGGCATCATGCAAATCTTTAGTCCATAATGCTCGGTCATATTTCTTATTCGACATATGGACTGACTCGTACAAGAATTGTTTAGTCTTTGCTGATTGGACGTGAAACTTCATGAAAAGTATTCCCTGAGTCAATTATTTGCTAGTCTAGATGTCAGCAAATCTAGACTCAATAATAAAATAATAGTTTAATCCTTACACAAACCATTACTAATCTGGATGACATTTAGTGCGCACATATTGTAAAGCTATGCTGAGTAATATAATGCATATAAAACTAGGAAGCTACAATGCAAAAGAGTTCGATCAAAGATAATTCAGTACTCATATTCAAAAAAAACTCTTTAACCCCATCGACTTTAAAGCTAAATCAATTGCGTGAAGGAAAAGGGGCTGGGCTGCTTAGTACATTAGAAATTGAGTTGCTGCGTCAAAGTAAAAAAGAGATTTCAGCTGCATGTCAAATATACATGAAATCCAAGCATTTCAAATCAAAGCATTCATCTTGAATTGTCAGTGATAGCTATTAGGTATTACTGGGAACACTCTATTGCGGTCATTCACAGCAATTATACTTAGTTGGTCTAGTACTACATTCTCCCAACATACTTTCCTGAAATGAGTATATCCAGCTATACACTATTCAAAATCCAAACTGAATAAAAATTTTAGATTATTCAATCAGGAATTACTCAATTGTTATCTTCTGAAGTTACCTAGACAATCAGATGACACGACTATCAACTACGATCTTCCAGTACAGAGGCATTGTTGAATACCTCACAAAAACCGATGTTATGTAACAACGCTTAAATATTTCGGTCACTATATATTTATTACCTTTATATATTAATGGTAATAAATGGAAATGCTAAAAAGCGATTCGTCCCCACATCGTAAAATTCAGCATAGCTTTGATGTTGCTGATAATAAAATTTTTCAGGCAGTACTCTTCAAGCAACTACTCAAAGAATTTTCCATTTTTTCAAAGGAAAGCCAGACTGGCATATTTAAGTTGGAGTCTCTGGCAGCTGGCTCTAACTTTTTCAAATTTAGCGAGCGTGACATAGCTTGTGCAACTCAAGAGTTGAAGGAAGATAAAAGTCTTTCTGCATCATTGCTGGTCACACAACCAAACCATCGGTTGAGTGCCCAATCCACCAGAACAATTATTGCTATTCGAGGTGCACTTACTGCATATTATTACTTAAGCCAAACCGCTTTTCCTAGGCAGCTAGCGAAGTCATTGAGCGATCTTTTTATATGTAAGTCTCATTCTTCTAAGGAGTTTGCAGGGCTTCTCACATTAAAGACTGATGAGTTAATTGACCTGCAAAATGAATATGAGGACAGCAGTCCTCAATTCAGGCTTATTTCCAATCTCATCAATGCTCTGATGTTCTTTGAAAAAGATATCGCTCAACCTGATACATCTTCCAAGATGAATATCGATCCGAGGTTTACCTCTAAGCCTACCTTTCATTTGCCTCAAGCTGATGCATCCATTGCTGAGAAGCCTGTTCATCATAATGATGATTTACTTAGATATCATATGTCACAGCTTCCCTTCGCTAACAGGAAACAGTTGTCCGGCATTGCAAATCTTTATCAACATTATCATCCTAAAGAGCTTACCTCAATTATCCATAGTGCCTATCAACATTATTTTGAAACTCAAAGTGAAGAGGCGCTTGGATTTTTGCTTGGTTTCTTATTTCGAGTGCATGCTGAACGATTTGACATGCTCAATTATGGAAATATGGGTACCGGTATATGGATAGATGTTGAGAATGGATATCTGTGTTGGAGTAGATCAACAGTAATCGGAAGCACGCATGGCCAAAGTGTGGTGAAAATTCCTTTGCCGATTGAGATAGCAGATGCCATTTTGAGTAAATACGCATCTGGACAAGTTCATCTGGGTCAGATATTCAATACACCTTTGAAACAGTTAAAACGACAGGTTAGAGCGCTTTCCTGGAGGATTTCCTCTTCCACTCATAAACCATTTCTAACCCGGCTATACAGCGCTTATGGACGGTATGTGCTCGATATTTGCAGTGACGAAAATTATGCTGCAGCGATGACAGCTGACTTTTCGATCGGGCTGACTTCAAATTTCAATTACATGGTGCTCAAAGCGGAGAGGCTTAATTTACTTTGTCGGCAGGTATATCAGGGTCTGGGTTTCAGCGGCAACTTCAAGCATGCCCTGACTGAGGACGTTGGGTCTCACATGGGTATGCAAGCAGATTTGGCAGTAAAACTAATCTCTGAACATTTACAGCGTGCTAAGGATGCTTATACACATATTCATAACCGCTCAACATTCAATGATCTGATCGTTGCGCACAACAGCATAATGCGCGCGGTCGTGATTGTGCTGGTGTCGTTCCTCGGGTTAAGAAAAGCACGGGAATACTCTTTAGCAAATCACACAATCGATTTAGATGCTGCTCTTGCACTCATTCGTGATAAAGCCAGTACCACTTATCTTATCTACAGATTGGTGCCAATCCCGAGCATGGTCATTGAGTGGCTACTTTTTTACAAGTCGTGGCTTCAGTCCTTAGCCAGTCGTCTAAGTCATATAGAAAAGAAGTTGGCATTAAAAGTCGCGACTGTAGCTGATACTCGATGTGATTATGGCAGTATCCCGTTGTTATTTTACTTCGATAAAAAGAAGATCAGACCAGTCGGCAGTAAGCACGTCAGTCTACTTTTAAAGGATTCAGGATTTGAATCTAATTTCGGTAGGCATCTGATTGATAAATTAATCAGAGATGAGGCAGGTAGCGTCTTGATTAATACTTATTGTGGCCGGGCCAATCCAGGTCAGGAGGCGTTTGGAGAAAGAAGCGGATTATCAGTCAGTCATGCTCATCATCAGCTACGTAATATTCTTAATAATAAAATACAGGCTCTGATGCTACCCAAGCCACCCAGAGTGACAGCTAAGCCAAAGGTGTTTAAGACGTCAGTGCTAGGAGCGTATCGCCCCAATAAAAAGCAAAATGCATTTAAGGTCTCTTTGGACAAACGCATGCAGGGTGAGCGATGTCCATTTCATGAGGATACATTGCTTCACCGGCGATATTACCAAGAGATCGTTCAAGCGTGGTTTCGCCAGTCGCCCCCTAAAACCATTGGTACTTTGATCATCAGTCTGGTCATTTGTGATGGAGTCTTACATCTGGAGGAACTGACTCAGGCAGTCAAGACGTTATTAACGGGTGGTATCTATATTGTCGATCAGTTGTACTTTGTTGACGTGGGTACGGAAACTCTTGGAATTCGACGAATTCAATTGTCAAAAATAACGGTACAAATTCTAAGTGCGGTTGTTATGTCCATTAAAGATCCTACCGAGGATATCTTGGTCGATGCGCTGCCTGAGTTGGACGCTCTAACTGCTAGAGTGCTTGGTATAAGAGAGCCTATTACACTCCTAAAACTTCTGGAAATAGCGCAAGACTATTACTCAGTATATCTTCCCGGCCCATTACGCGAGTGGATCGCCGGACGACAACACTCCAGAACGCTATATCCCGCAGCATTTGCCAGGCATCAGCTACGATTGTCAGAAAGAATGAAAGAGGGGCAATCGCATTTCCGACACGGCACAAAAATCAAATCCCATGACCTTATACAAAATCTTCTGAGAAGTGCGACTGATATGGAGGCTAATCAGGCGAGTAATGAGCTTAGGCTCAAAGTGCTTGCCAAAGAAATGGACAGTATATGGCGTGAGTTATTGAACGTTGAGGACAGAGTGCTTGGCAGGTACATTGTATATTTATGTACTGTTTGCACAACAATCAAATCACCCAGAACTGTTTATAAGTATCACTCGATCGTCAAATCGCTGTTAGCTGAGGTGATAGGGGATATCGAAGATGAAGGGGACCTGTTCGAGATCAGTTGGGCCGAGGCCTATGGAAAACTCAATGCTGATGATCAAGTGAGCAAAATAGCTGCGATCAATTATTTTTTCAGATTGTATGGATTGCCTGAGATTGAAAGAATGGGCGTTGATAATGCCGCAGCCTCTCGTAGTTACATCGACTGCCCGAGTGAGTATGAGGTTCGTAAGGTCACTTCACTGATACGAAACGCGGATTTGTCTCCGTGGCATAGGCAGGCATCAGATATCTTAGATCTTATGAATAGTAGTCCATTAAGGCGAGAGGACATTATTCATTTAAGAGTGAAAGATGTTGTTTGCGATGCAGACAATTGCAGTATCGTTATAACACGTGCATCCGGTGGCACCAGGAAATCCCGTAATGCCGAACGCGTACTGTTCCTGGATAAAGAAAATGCTGAAGCACTCAGACGTATTCAATTGCAAAAGAATGCGGTATCAGAGAATACTGCAACGGATGGCCTGTTTCAATCACCAGAGGCCAATCACTCTTTTGGCGGTATTACAGAGTTGCTGGATACTGTTGATCAGGCTCTTAAGGATGTGTCAGGCTCGAAACATGTTTCACCGCATTCATTAAGGGCGAAGGTTTTAACCCGTTATTACTTAGAGACATTGAGGCCCAATCTGCTAGAGACTGATGTGCTGAAACTCAGAAATCGACTGTATGAGTTAAGTGCGGAGGCTGGTCATGCAGACCCCAATGTGACCATCAAAAACTATATTTTTTGTTTTGATACGCTAAGAAGGCAATGGGTCGATCATCTAATTATGGATCGGTACCCTGTACATCCGAATTTTCTTTCAGGGTTGCTTGGCATTTCACTTAGTGCGGCAACGAAAAGACTGCAGCGACATGCTGGCGTAGCCAGTATTCAAATTAATAATAATCCTTTCCGCCATCGGCTTGAAGATTTTTCTAAAACATTACATAAAAGTAAAGCGGGCGTCGTACCATCAGACTCAGACAGTAAGCTGCACTTAGGAAAGTTGTTCAGGTTTATCTATTTTAGACAAAAGACTAACAACCTCGAGGCAGCATGCCTTTATGCCGATATTCGGGACGACGAATCCTCACGATGTGAACTTGCATTTTCAGCTTTGAAGAAAGCAGGTTGTGTTGGAGAGTCTGCAAGCTTATTAGCTATGGATGATCAAAAGTTTATGGAATTGTCAGACAAACTGTCGCCTTACATGACTCACCTAGATCCAATGAGCTTCAATCAAATGTTGAATCTGATTAGAAACCTGCGCGTAAAAGGCAACTGGTGGTTAGTTCAAGAGGCAGATCTTGAGATTTTTTCTGAGGTTTTATTGGCAAACTTAACAAAACTCGGTATTTCAACTTGGCTGAAATTTCCACTCTCAGATAAGGGTATTCAGTTAAGTTCGCATAGGCACTATGACTTGGGGTATCGCAACATTTCACGTCATGCTAAAGCAAGATTTCCCAGAAAAGGTACTGTGTATATGTCATTCAAAAGTGAACAGTTATTGTTTAAAGCTAAAGAACTTCACAAAGTGATAGGCCATTTTATGATCGCTATGCTCTTGGAATATGTGCTTTTAACTATCCCTGTTGGCAGCTGACGCCTACTTCAATTTTATACGGCAAGCATGATCAATTCTAGCTTGGAAACGTATGTTATTTAACCATGCTTTGCTTCTTTATATTGCTTAGACTGATCATTATTCAATAACTTAAGGATGTTGAGATGACTGGACGCTATGAGAGTCATAAAGTGGTGGCAGAGTTTGATTTGCAGATCAAGTCGGGGCAAATCTTGGCAGTCTCCACTCTTAAACAAAAACTAAATGGAATAGAAAGCAAGTTTAACGGAAAAAACAAAAATAAAGCGTCGCTGGTTCTAAAGGAGCTACAAACTATCCTGATTGAGTCGATTGTTCTTGATAATGATCGGGAGCCATATTTAATTGTAAAAGGGGCTGAGAATGTGCGGTTACAACTCATTGTCGATGAGCCTGTCACAGAAAATGAGCTCGCAAAAAGGAAGCTGGAGCTAATCGCAAGAATTAATAGCATTTACTTCTTGCGTGATTTAATCAGTAGTGGCGAACTCAGTTATGAAAAGTTGGATCGTGCCATTGAGAAAGCGTCCGATCCCCCATTTCTGAAGAAGGTTATACGCAATCAGGAAATGCCCCGCATGACGATCTATATCGATAGAGAAAAGTACGTAGTAGAGAGTTTTGAAATTCCTAAAGAGTGGAGAGGAGGGGATCCAGTCTCTCTCATAAATTACAGAGTTGAAAAAGTAGAAAAAGTGAACAAGATTGGGCGCAATGCAAAGATTATCCTCAAAATGTCGGAGGATTACGTAGAGCAATCCAGTATTGGAAATGAACTTTTAGTTTGTATAGAGGTGGACACATCCACGAATGAATACAAAGCCTTGCTACTTGCTTCAGGAACTGAGCTGACAGTCAGTGTGGATTTGATCACGATGATTAAATCCAAGAGGCAATGCCCATACAACAAACTAATAGCATTGCGTAATATGGATCAGATACTTGAGGGTGTCAAAAAAGAGGTTTCTGACTTTGAGGAGAAGTTGAGTTTCTTGTAGTCCGTACTATATCTGAGAGCCGCTGAGGTTTTTCTCGTACAGCTCTTCGAAAACCAACTCGGGCATCCATGTTTCATACTGCTTGTTCGTGCCAAGATTTCGCACAACGATAAAGCCGAGCATGATATGAATATGGCTGCTTGGAGGTGGTTTCATATTATTTGCTTTGCGAAGCTTTTGATATCTGTATTTATAGTCCCGATTTGATATCTCAGCAGCCTTGATCACTTTGCCATACCTTTTGGCTGTATCTGCATCTAATGCAATGTAATCCTCCATGTCGGCCAATTTAATAAATGGCCTTTCCTGCCAATCAAAATTTACCATCAAGAACTTTCATTTTAATTAATGACCATACTAGACGGTGATAAAACTACTTTTCAGTGTGGTAACAATTCTCATGCTGGCGTTTATTTTTACGAAACCAAATAAATATTGCTATCAATCCGATGTTGGCAATCGTTCCAATCACAGCTAGAAAGTAAGCAACGTTAAGCATTTTTGCTCCTTACAAAAATTTTTTAATAAAACTTACCACAGGTGCCTGGTCAAGCTATGCATCTGCGATTTGTTTTTGAATACTTTATCCAGCTCATGCATATAGTGATCGCTTAAAGCTACTTTATAACGTTTAGTTGTCTCATTCACTAATCTCGCGGCCAGAATATTCAGATGCATTTTTTTATTCTCGGCTGGAATAAAGAATCGCCTATTATGGTCATCATACATCCACATCAACTGGCGTGAAATACCCATGATAATGACGGCAGCGGTAAAGGTTTCTCGTTCAGCCGGATATTGTTCATGATAATTGCCCAGCAAAGCTAAGTTTAGATTTGTCACTGTTACTTCAAAGTTTCCGCCTTTTCTATTATAGGATTTTAGGTTTGGATAGGGCAGGGTGAGAAAGCGATAAAGTACTTGCTCATCCAAAAGTATGTACGTAATTAATGTTGCTAACTGATCTTCCATCTCACTCAATACCTTCACTAAAAATTGGAAGTATTTTTTGTTAGAGATCCAGTTGTCTGGGACAGTTGTGAAAATATCTTCAATACTACTTAACTGGTTGACTCGTTCGACGCCAGAGACAATATTGGTGCCGCTAACAAAGAATCTTCTGGTTAACCAGCGTACTTTCACTACAGCACCGTTGTTCATTTCCGTAAACTCAATGCTGCTTATCCAGGTGAGCTTGATGATTGCCTGGCGATTGAAGACGGTCGCCTCATAGATGTAATTGCTATCAATAGTTTTCCTGAGTTTGTAATTAATCAGCCTGAATAAATTCTCGATCTGTGTTGTTTCTATCAATTCCGGATGGTTATCCAGACTAACTAGTTGGTTTCGATTCATCATTTCTACTCCTAATATTTCTGTTTTAGCTTAAATCTAGAATGCGTTAAATCAAGAGGGCGTGATTTGATTATGTAGTAGCCTGCTGCTTTAACAATCGCTCAAATGCACTTCCATCTTGGCGGGTTAGGTTCGGAACATATCTGCTGTAAACTTTAAACAGCATCTCAGTGTTTGTGTGTCCTAATTGTCTGGCAATCCATTCAGGTGCCTCGCCGGCCGCCAGCCAAAGTGTGGCGGTAGTGTGCCTCATTTGATATGGCGTGCGCATTTCTAGCGCTAAGTGACGTAGAAGTGGATACCAAACGCGTGCACAGAAATTGTGTAAATCAATGGGTTTGCCATCTCGATTGCAAAACACAAACTTTGACAGTTTGCTGGTTGCCTCATGCTGTCTTTTGAGTGCATCGTAGACCGGTTGCGACATATGAATGTCACGCTGACTAGAGTCGTTTTTGGTGTAATCCTCCTCACCTGCGGTAAATGTTTCACGTATGTAGATCATGCGTTTCTCAAAGTCGACATATTTCCACTTCAAACCGTCCGCTTCGCCTGTGCGCAAGCCGGTGAAAAATCTCACCGTAAAGTAGTCTTTGAAATCAGGTCTGCAAGTCGCAATCATTTTATTTACTTCTTCCAAGGTAAATGGCTGGACATGTGTCTTCTTAAGTTTGAGCGGTTTAATACGATCACCCGGTGTGTTAAAGTGATAGCGGTCGGCGGCTTCGTTGAGTACTTGAGTTAACACCAGAACAATTGCATTGATTCTGCGTGATGACAGCTTTGAGTCCTGTTTACGTCCTGGTTCTTTGGCGAGATTTGAACGAAAACTGAGGATATCCTCACGATGAATGTCGCTGACTGCTTTGTTACCAAATTGCGGGATCAGCCTGCTATCTACAATCTGGCGTACAGTCGACAAGTATGTTCGTCGCCACCCCACCGAGAATTCGTTAAACCACTGCTCAACAAAGTCTGAAAAGAGTGGAGTGTTTCCTCTATAAGAGTTTCTGACAAACGCCTCCTGAATTTCCAGAGCGACTTTGCTTTTTAGCTGAGATGGCAAATCAAACTTTTCAGCATTTTTGCTGTTTGGAAAATAGCGACGATACTCAAACCGTTCTGCCTTAATATCTTCCTCAATTTTGATGAGAATATTTTCCATTTTGCTGCGATTGGTTTTGTTGTCTTCAAGGCTTGTTTGTTCGCGACAACGAACACCTTTATATCTGAAATCAAAAAATAGCTGACCAGTGTCAGCGCGAGCGCGAACACTAGCCATGGCATACGCCTCCATTAGCCATAGGTATTGCAAATGCTAAGTTGCTTGCATTTAGAATGTCTTTTTCAATGCGCTCCCAGATATAGAGAATCTTCCTCCGTCCAAAAGGGCGGACATAATGCACCCCTTCAATTAGCACGCTGTCTTTCAACTGTTCTCGAATGGTTCGAGCATCATATTGAATACGCTCTGCGAGTTGGTCTGTTGTCAGGAATGTGTTGCTCATGCAGCTCTCCTTGGTTAATATAAACACATTAAAGGCAATATTTATTGCTTAATGTATATATATATTAACATATAAAATTAAATAGTAAATATATATATACGTATGAATGTATTTATTTACGAGAAAATCATGATTCGCTTTCATTTACAAAAGCTTATTGCTGAGAAACAGTTCAGAGATGGCAAGAGAATTACTATGGCTGAAATTACGGAAACCACAGGAATTAATAGAGTTACATTGTCACGGATGATCAACCAAAAGGGCTACAGCACAGTTACTGATAATTTAGACAAGCTATGTAAATTTTTTGATTGTAGGTTAGATGAGTTAGCAGAGTATTGTCCTGATGATAAGTAGTTGAATGACACTATATGGCAAAAGAAAAAAAAGAAATCAAAGAAGAATCACTGGAAAAAACATTATGGAAGGCAGCTGACAAACTTCGAAAGAATATCGACGCAGCCGAGTACAAGCACATTGTGCTTGGTCTAATTTTCCTGAAGTATATTTCTGACGCCTTCGAACAGCACTTCGCTAAACTTCAAGAAGGTAAAGGTGAGTATGTCGGTGCAGATCCCGAGGACAAAGAAGAATATGCAGCAGAAAATATTTTCTTTGTCCCTCAGCAAGCACAGTGGTCTTATTTACATTCGCAAGCCAAGTTACCACAAATAGGCAAACTGGCTGATGACGCTATGGATGCGATTGAAGCAGAGAATGCTTCGCTCAAAGGCGTGTTACCCAAAGTATTTGCCCGCGACAATTTAGACCCCGCTAGTCTTGGTCAACTCATTGATTTAGTCGGCAACATTGCGCTAGGGGATGCTAAATCTCGCAGTGCCGATGTGCTAGGCCACGTGTTTGAATACTTTCTAGGTGAGTTTCCATTAGCCGAAGGTATAGTCAAACCTTTCGAAGAAGTAAGCGACTCAACAATTGATTCAATAGTTTGGTCAGTTTCTCCGATATTCCAATCACCACACTCCAGATTGCCAGCGGTAAATTTGTTATTAGATTGATTTCTATTACCGACGGCTAAATAAATTCTCGCAGATATAATTATCAATCGATCTTCGGTTCTCGCAGCAAGATACGTCAACCTGGCTGTGTTATAGCCCTTACGCCAACTATTTATTGAATAAAAATCGTGTCACCTGTTCGCTAGAATAAGAATCCATTTTCTCAACTCTGATTTATCTGAGGTTTTTATATATGCTATCAACACTTTTGCAATCGAGTTTATTATTAAACCGGATTATTTCAATTGGTTTTTTAAGCACATTGTTCAATAGCTTATAGGTATCAAGATCAAAACTCATTTCAAATCTACTTTGCCTGGCCTCATCCATCTGAATCTCATCCTCCACTGTAGTCAAATGGCACCATTGCTCAAATACTTGGATTTGACTCTTGCCTGTAATCTTATCAACTTCGCGAATGCCTATGCGGCCATCGTATGGCCAAGACTTAAGTCGCAAACCTATCAAAGCTTGTTTTAGTCTCAGATAATGAATCTCAGGCGTTTCCTTGCCAGCACACACTCCAGTGCATCTTTTGAGTTGATATGCAAAGCATGCACCTTTCCCGGCCTCGATTCCCAACAGTCTTGGACACAGTCGATGTTCAATCGCAAGCCGCTTTATAGTTGCTGCAGCTGCTTTCTTCGATCGGAACAAGCCGTACATCAAATCAAAGTTACCAGGATCAAATTGATCGGCTGGAACGTAACTTAACCAAGGTGTTTGATTAAGCGTCTCAGCCAAGCGAATGGATTGTAGCTGCCGGTTACGACGCAGCAATCTGTTGTATACGGGCTGGCGATCTTTAATCAGTTTCGATTCCAGCAACAGCGCCCCAAGCTCACCGGCAGTCTGAATGTACTCAATATGCTTTACCTCTTGAGCAATCTGCATTTCTTTTGATGATGAATGATCACTGCTGAAATGATTCAATATCCTTGAACGCAGTTTGATGCTCTTGCCAATGTAGATTGGTAAGTCAGTTTCACCGAAAAACAGATATACCCCAGGGCTATCAGGAATTTTATCGACTACGCTTTTCTCAAGGCCGACAGGCAGGCTTGGACCTTGTGACAGATATTGAATATGCTCTATAACGTTTACAGAGCCCAGAGCCAGCCGAGCTTTCTCTAAATACTCCATAACCAGAATCACATCACCCATCGCACGATGACGTGCATTCGTTGTAAGGCCATGCCGACTCATAATGGCATCCAATCCATGACCTCTATGATCCGGAAACATCCTTCGAGATAGCCTAACTGTGCAAAGTGTCTTGAGCATCAGCGTGGCATTGATACGTTGGTATTCTGCTTTCAAGAAACCATAATCGAAACGCACGTTGTGCGCGGCAAGTGGAACACCTTCGAGGTATTGATAAAGCTCCGAAGCTATATCTTCAAATTTGGGTGCGTCCTTCACCATCTCATCTGTAATGCCGGTGAGATGGGTGATTGTGATCGGGATAGGCTTGCCTGGATTAATCAGGGATTGCCAGATATCCACGACCTCACTATTCTGAATCCGCACTAAGGCAATCTCAGTAATCCGATCGTAAAGGTGAGATCCGCCTGTGGTCTCGATATCAAGCACTACCATATCTGGTAACCAGCTCAAGTCGGGTAAATTCATATGAATTTTAGGCAAACTAATACTCCATATAGCCACTTTTCTAAAAGTAGATTTTGAAAAGCAACGCTATAAAATCTTTAATATTATTAACGTTACAAATATTACCTAATAATGTTACATTAATAACCATGAATGATGAAGATAAAAAAAGTCGTAGCAGAGCTCCTGGTGGAGGACGCAAATCAGGCAGTGGTCCTTTTAGAGAAGAGACTGAGGTTATACGCGTACCTAAGAGCCAAAAGCCGGCCATTAGTAATTTTCTAGAGGCGTATGCTAAGAAGCAGCGCTTAGCGCTTCTCAAGACAAATATGGATAGCGTGGAAGAGTTTACACAGCTGTCAAAAACACTTCATGAAGTGAGCTTGCCACTATTTGAATCAAAGGTTCCTGCTGGGGTACCAGAGTCAGCGAACAGCGATGTGGAGGGTCATATGGACCCAAATAGATATTTGATCGACAAGGAAAGTAGCACTTTTATTGTCACTATTCAGGGTGAATCCATGATCGAGGCTGGTTTATTACCGGGCGATAAAGCTATCGTAAGTAAATCTAAGCTTCCAGCTGTAGGGGATATCGTTCTTGCAATGATAGATGGTGAATTCACCATCAAGACTTTGGCAAAACAGAAAAATGGCGATCCCAAATTACTGCCAGCAAACTTTTCAGGCAAATACGAACCTATTCTGATTTTGAAACAAATGCATTTTGAAATTACCGGTGTAGTCACAGGCTCTTTCAGGAAATTCAAATGAGCCAGGATCTTCCAACATCCCAAATAACTATGATTGGGCAGGTATTTACAGCTGTTGGCAAAAGTATCTACCTGTATCAGGAAGTTGAAAAACGGATCAAATTGATCAGTGCCGGAATTTCAGTCGAATTGATTGGGACCGAAGAGGATTGGCGTGACCAATTAGTTAACCATCATGGAGCCTTGAGCAAGAAATCAATGGGGCAACTGATGAAGGACTTATTAGAAAAGTTGTATTTTAGTTCTGAAACTCAAGATGACCAATCAGCTCAGACAGCAAAGACAGAAACTCCAAATGAAGCCAAGTGGCGGTTTAAGTTTTCTCTGCAAACAACAGCGGAATATATCCGTCAAAGAGGAACAACACTCGAAGCATTTGTTGGACAGCGCAATCGCCTGGTTCATCACTATTTCGAAAAGGTTAATTTTGCAGACGTCTTAATGTTGGAGACCATGTTTAAAGAATTGGAAGATCAACACCAAGTCATTCATAGTGAAATTAAAACTCTTAATGAGATTATCCTGTTTATCCAAGAGTCAGCACAGGCACATAGCCAATGGTGGGAATCAGAGGAAGGCCAAAAACAGTGGGAAATCGTTAGGCTTCAGAATTCGATTCCAATAAGTTTTCTTGAAAGATATTCGGTTACTAATGCCAAAGAGAATGACTGGACCATATTTCAGGTCGCCTGTTCAGAACTAAAAAATAATTATCCTAATGAAGTAGACAGTTTCTTCAAAAACTTCCATTTTAAAACCCTACAATCAGCAGCAACAGCCAGTGGACTTTTTGAGTTCACAGAAGAAAAAACAGCTAAGGGCGAGCGATTGTTGTATAGAGCAAAAGCAACAGATTATGAATATACAACATCATTCGGTCCTGGCTAATGTAGTTTCTTCATTCAATCTGTTTGTCAGTAGGAGCTGAAATATGGCTGGCAAATCTGTCCAACCCAAATTCACGTCGGCCGCACAAGGCTATGAGGGAAAAGCATTAAATCTAAACAAAATACTCATCAAAGATCCACCGGCGACATTTGTCGTGGAACTTGAAGTGGACAATATGCTTGATGCGGGCATTCTCCCAGGGTCCAGATTGCTTGTTAATAGAGCGATGGCACCAAAAGCTAAATCCAATGACATTGTTTTGGCTGTTATTGATTCTGAATATGTAATTTGTCGATTGTATAAGCGTGGAAAGACTGTTCGCCTGTTATCAGAGAACAAGGATAAGGCATACCTGCCAATCGATGTTAAAGAGGGTCAGGAGCTTATGATTTGGGGCGTGATCGAGTATGGCATCAACAAGTATTCTTAAACGCGCCTTTGCGCTTGGAGATTGCAATAATTTTTACGCTAAGTGCGAGGAGGCATTTCGTCCTGACATCTGGGGCAGGCCCGTCGTCGTTCTATCGAATAATGATGGCTGCATCATTGCCCAAAACAAGCTTGCTAAGCAGTTATTAGATTCACCAATGGCACAGCCATTCTTCAAAATGAAAGAGCTTGCTGAGAGTGTAGGCACTGTTGTCTTCTCATCAAACTATGAGTTGTATGCAGAAATGAGTGATCGCTTCTACACAATCATGTGCAGATACTCCCCACTGGCAGAGAAGTATTCAATTGACGAAGTATTTCTGGAAATGACAGGAATCAATATCAACTACACTGATTATGGTCAAGAAATCAGGCGCGATGTACAGGATTCCATTGGGCTGCCCATCTGTGTGGGCTACGGCTATAGCAAGACACTTGCAAAATTGGCCAATCATTGTGCCAAGAAGCAGCCTCATTGGGACGGGGTATGTGACTTGACTAGTTTAAGTGAGGCTGAAGTAGATGCCATCCTAGCTAAGTTGCCCGTTAAAGCTGTGTGGGGAGTGGGAAATCGACTCGAAGAAAAGCTCTACGACGTCGGTGTCGAAACGGCGCTAAGATTGAAAAGAGCTGATCCCAAGCGTGTACGTGACAAGTTTGGTGTAATTCTTGAGCGTACAGTCAGAGAGCTTAATGGTGAAATATGGATTGACGTTGAAACTGAAATGGCAGAAGCCAAGCAGGTAATGAGCTCAAGATCTTTTGAGAAGAGAATATCCACGCTTGATGGAATGAAACAGGCTGTCGCATTCCATGCTGGCGAATCTGCAGAACGCATGCGAAGCAAAGGACTTTATGCAAATGGGGTGTATGTTTTTGCGCAAAACAGTACACACGACGAAGCTGTTTTTTATCCAGGCAATGGTTCTGTAGGTTTTCCTGCATCGACTAACTGCACCCTCCAAATCACTAAGACTGCGCTGTGGCTTATGGAAAAAATCTACAGGGAGAATGTTTATTTCCAAAAGTGCGGTGTGATGTTGCTGGATACAGTGGCAAAATCTGGTGCTCAAACGGATATGTTTGGATTTAGTGAGGAGGCGCCAAAGTCACAGTCACTAATGACAGTGATGGATGAGATCAATACGAAATACGACAGACGCACTATCAGGTCCGGAGCGAATGTAATGCATGAGTTCGGTGGTATGCAACGTAACTTCCTTAGCCCTGATTATACGAACTGGGATGAGGCTTTGAAAATCAAACCTGCCAAGATTCTAGTCCCCAGGTCAGCGATTTTATAAAGTGCTCATTAAGAAAAATTTAGTCAATCGGAAAAAGACAAATCCGCCAACGCGGATTTTCTAATTTTTGCAAACCATATATTCGAAGTTAAATCGATATGAATTTACAGATCTGCCAAAGGATGATTGGCCAAATCAGAAGTTTTACTGTCGAGTTTTGAAGTAACCTTTTCTAAAGAAGTTTTTAGATTATTGAGGTCAGTCATTTTCATGGTCGCCAAAACTTCGGGAAGTATCCCATCAACTGGCTTTGGGGCTTTATCAAGTAGTGCGCGGCCGGAGGCAGTCACTACTAAAACTACTTTACGATGGTCTTCCGTCAACTTTGTTTTAACAACAAAATCTTTCAATACCAATTTTTTTAACAGTAAACTACATGTTGTTTGATGAATAGAAAGATTTTCAGCAAGTTGAGTGACTCCTAGATCGGGATTGGAAGCAATCTCGCTTAATAACCAAACCTGTGATCCAGAAATGCCACAAGTAGCTTCGATTTCATTGAAGTGTTGTCTAGCTGCTCCATAAATTATACGAAACTGTTTAAGAGTTTCTAACGCAAGCGCTTTTGGCATAGTCTCTGTCAATCCTAGTTTTCAATTGAGAATTTATCAGTTTATCGATGTAGGAAATGCCAAATTAATTCAAATATTGTAAGTGTAATTTTTAACCAATTCACATCTAAAAAATGTATAAACCACTAAATTCTAGCCACAATTTAGTTGCCAACCTCTTCTAAGTGATAATAGTGAAGGTGTATAAATTCGTCATACTTGGCTCGGTAGCAAGCTTACTTGATGATCCCATACTTACTTATTACCTCTTATTGGTAAAAAAAAGGCCATCTTTCGACGGCCTAGTATGCAGAACTCACAACATCCCCTTGGACAGAAGATGTTAATTAATATTATCACGGTTTGTATTCTAGGAATCATCTTCTGGCAATTTGATCAATTCGGAAACAGGTTAGTCCTCAAAATCATCGTTCAAAGGTGGAAGCTCACTGTCGTAGACTAAGGCTTCTCTGTAACTGAGATAAGCATCCCGAGTAAAAAGATACTTGTCCAAAGATGCTTCCTCCAAAACTTCTGTAGCTGATAGCAAATCGCTGCGTGTGCTGACAACCTGTAAAGCTGTAAGCGAATAAAAGATTCGTTCGTTTTTAACTAAGGATTGTGGTGTCACGAGAATGTTCGACACTAAAGCTGTAGTATCACGTGCGGAAGCTGGTCCGAGTAATGGCCATACGATATATGGACCTGGACCTACTCCCCAAAAACCTAATGCCTGTCCAAAATCTTCATTGTGCTTCTTGAAGCCCATATCTGTTGCTACGTCAAATAAGCCCAGAAGTCCATAAAAGGTATTTGCGCCGAAGCGCAACATGTCTGAAAAACCTTCTTCATGGCGACCTTGTAAAAATAAGCTTATAGAAGACAACAAGTCTCTGGGATTAGCATAGAAGTTACTTACACTTGCTCGGACTTCTTTCGGAATGACCTTTTGATAACCGCGTGCAACGGGGGTTAATATTGATTCATCTACAGTTTCGTTAAACGCAAATGTTTTTCTATTAAGAGGTTCTAATGGGTCGGGATTTTGAACTGTGGCACATCCTGATAATAAAAATATCAAAATGATTTGAATAAAGCTTAAGCGCAACGTGTACTCCATAGAACATCTGTAGAACAGAATTTAAATTAGTGGATAGTCTGTCAGTTAAACTCAGGCGCGTGACACCCAAACGACAAAAGATGGAATGCACTAAGTATTTAAAATATTAATTGGCACCGCACACTCGTGAGTACTGATTCAGAAATGGAGGTATCCGGAAATATTTTGTTCGCATTTGCTCACGACACGAGGGTTGAAGACTGGGATTTTTCCTTGAGGAGACGAGCAGTGTTGCTTAATAAATCTAGCGCATCCTGATATTGCTCATTCATAGCTAGTTTTTCTGCTTGCGCAAATGTTTGAAGAAGAATTTCGTACATCGCAATTTCTCTCATTGCATGTTCCCCAGCTTCCAATATCATCCTGCCATATGTGAAAGCCCCATTCTCAATATCTTCTTTGTCACCATCTTCAGCCAAAGAGACGCCCTTCATTAAATAGTCGAGAGTATTTAAGATATCAATAGCTTTTTTCGGTTTGAAATTCATATTGTTTCTGGGATTTCTAGTTGATGATGCATTTTGTTTATTGCAATCATTTTTAAGCAAATAATTCTCAGGGACCTATTTACCCGCCAACTTTAGCTCGACACCTTTTGCATCACGAGATTCGATGACTGAAATATTTTCTCTTTTGAAAGCAGCTGCCAAGTCTTTTAAAGTTTTGTTTGAAAGCGTGCCTTCAGGTTGCAAGGCTTGAAATTTTAGATCTGCTAGAACACCTCTCACTACAAAAGAGTGGCGACCTTTAAAATTTATTCTATCAATGTAAATTGCTTGAACGTTATTTACCGAATCACAGGCTCGACCAACAGCAGAAATGAGATCCCAACCCACTTCTCTGATTGCCACATTGTAGTCAGCGCCATCAATGAGAGCTTCCTTCTCGGCAATATCAGTAAAGTAATAATCGAGGCTTCTAAACTTACTTGAATAAGCTATTTTTGGGATTTCTTCTGAGTCTGTGGCAAAGACTAGAGTAGATGTAAAAAAACTTGAGGCCATAAGTATTGCAGCAATTGATTTGAACATATCTTTCCTCACTTATCCGCTGCAATTCTCTGAAAAAGAAAATATTGGGATCTATTAAATTGTGAAGATAATAATTTCATCCAAACTGCTTAGTTATCCGATTACATCCGAATCTAATGTCGGAATCCTCGGGCAACAAAAGCTTAAGGTGGCCCGTCCAAATTGTAAATTGGAACATAATTTGTAATCAAAGTTGGCATAATCCGAAAATCAGTATCTAATCAGGATTCCATTCAATTTCAACCCAAGTAGGCGCATGATCACTAGCACCTTCCTTACCCCGAACCGCCTTATCCACATTCGCGCTTTTCAAAACCGAAGCCAGCGATGGACTTAGCAATATATGGTCTATCCTCAATCCCGCATCACGAGCCCAACGGTTTCGTTTGTAGTCCCAATACGTGTAAATGAATTCATCAGGATGACATTTCCTTAAACTATCAGTCCATCCTTGCTTGAGCAATCTGGAATATGCTTTACGACTTTCAGGTTGCATTAATGCATCATCATCCCAAGAAGAAGTTCGGTATATATCTGCATCGGTGGGAACAACGTTGTAGTCGCCCGCAAGTACAACTGGCAACCCAGTATCTAGTAGATCTTTAGCATGACTGTTTAACCGTTTAAACCATGCCAATTTATAATCAAATTTAGGACCTGGCTGGGGATTCCAATTGGGTAAATATATGCTGGCAATAAGTAACCCATTTACAGCTGCTTCAATATAACGTGCTTGTTTATCCCCAAGATCACCAGGCAAGGAGCGGCGAATTTCAATTGGCACACTTTCTTTGCTGAGTATGGCTACTCCATTCCACGCTTTTTGCCCTTGCCATAAAGCTCCATAACCAGCTTTTTCCAGGGCTTTATAAGGAAATTTATTGGTTTCAGTTTTCAATTCCTGAAGACAAACAGCATCAGGAGCAGTTTCGGCTAACCACTCCAATAACCTTCCAATTCTATTATTAATACCGTTGATATTGTAAGTTGCTATCTTCATTAATCGAATGACTGATCATGAGTTACAAAATTTAATCTCATTGCCGATCATGAGAATCTTCCTGTAGTTCAAATAACCGGTGTGTTATTGCCTGAAGCTATTTGCTTTAGTCATTTCTCATTTCAATAACAAAAGTGCGACTTCTCCTACATTGATATCAGAATAATCATACTCGTTGCAACAATGTCCCTTTCATATACTGGGTACTCTTAAAATAAATAATTTGGAGATGATTATGGCGACAGTAGCCGGTTTGTTTAGAGATCAAGAGAGTGCAGAACGTGCATATCGTTCTGCTGCAGATGCGGGTTACACTGCAAATGACATTCACGTAATCATGTCCGAAGAAACCCGTGAACGTTACTACGGTAAAAACGCAACATTAGAAACTGAAGTCGGTAACAAAGCTGCAGAAGGTGCTGCAGTCGGCGGTGCATTAGGTGCAACTGCTGGGGCAATTGCAGGGGCAATTGCTGCTATAGGTACAGCTATTGTCGTACCTGGCTTAGGATTGGTTATTGCTGGTCCATTAGCAGCGGGCATTGCCGGGGCTGGGGCTGGTGGAGTTTCAGCAGGCTTAGTTGGTGCATTGATTGGGTGGGGCATCCCGGAAGATACTTTGAAAAAGTATGAAGCCGATGTGAAAGAGGGCGGCATTCTAATCGGTGTCAACTCGAGAAATGACGAAGATACTCGTCGTTTTCAATCTGAATGGGCAAATTCAGACGCAAGCCGTTTGTAGATCCCTTTACGAATCCACCTTCGGGTGGATTTTTAATTGTTTCAACATTATTACTGTCAGTTTCACTTTGAAACCTTTAACTTTGATCCAAACTTCAAAATAGTCAAATCACTCCACTTAGATGCCTGAGAAACTTTTTCCTGGAAGCAATTCATTCTCTAGGGATTAAACACTCGAACGCAAATTTTTTAGCGACCATTTTATCCAAGGAATGCAATGGCAGAATTCAATCCCAACAGACGAAGTTTTATAAAGAATACTGCTGCCGCAAGTGGAGCAGTGGCCGTTGCAAAATTTGCGGCTGATGCAGAGGCAAGATCAGCTATGCATCCTTCACAAACATCCGAACCATCCAATGTGAATGTGCTTCTACGGGTTAATGGAAATGAACATCAATTATTAATTGATTCGCGCACGACGTTGCTAGATGCATTACGAGAGCGATTACATTTGACCGGAACAAAAAAGGGATGCGATCAAGGTCAATGTGGTGCCTGTACAGTAATTGTAGACGGGCGCCGTATTGCATCATGTCTTACATTGGCAGTGATGCAAGAAGGCCACGACATTACAACAATTGAGGGTTTAGGTACTCCGAATAATTTGCATCCCATGCAAGCTGCTTTCATTAAGCATGATGGATATCAATGTGGCTTCTGTACTCCTGGACAGATTTGCTCAGCAGTTGCCATGCTTGAGGAAGTCAAAGCAGGGATTCCAAGTCATGTCACTGACGACCTCACACGTTCTGTTGAACTAAGCACAGTAGAGTTTAGGGAGCGCATGAGCGGTAACTTATGTCGATGCGGGGCTTACTCAAACATTCAAGAAGCAATTTCAGAAGTGGCAGGGAAGTCGATATGAAAGCATTCTCTTATGAACGGGTGAATCAACCGATGGAAGCGGCTCTGAAAGCAGCGCATATCAAAAATGCAAAGTTTGTTGCTGGCGGCACCAACCTTCTCGACTTGATGAAACTACAGATTGAAACTCCTGAGCATTTGATCGACATTAATGACTTGGGCTTGGACAAAGTTGAATCCACTAGAGACGGAGGTCTTCGAATTGGGGCTTTAGTTCGTAACACCGATCTCGCCGCTAACGACATCGTACGACGAAAATATGCAGTCCTTTCAAGAGCACTACTTGCTGGTGCTTCCGGCCAATTGAGAAATCAGGCAACCACAGCAGGCAACTTATTACAGCGTACTCGCTGCCCCTACTTCTACGATACTAATCAGTCTTGCAACAAAAGAGAGCCAGGAACGGGTTGTTCTGCAATCGGTGGATATAGTCGGAATCATGCAATTGTAGGTGTGAGTGACCATTGCATTGCAACACACCCTAGTGACATGGCTGTGGCGATGCGCTTATTAGACGCAACCGTCGAAACTGTGCGGTCAGATGGATCAACCAGAACAATATCAATTGTAGATCTGCACAAGCTGCCTGGTAATACTCCTAATATTGAAAATAGCTTGGATCAAGGTGAATTAATCACATCTGTGACCTTACCACCCCCTATAGGTGGGACACACATTTACCATAAAGTCAGGGATCGATCTTCGTATGCCTTTGCGCTAGTTTCTGTTGCAGGAGTTATACAAAAAGATGGTTCAGGAAGAATTGCTTTAGGTGGTGTGGCACACAAACCATGGCGTTCAGAAGAAGCTGAGCGGAGTTTGAAAAATGGAGCCAATTCATTTACGAGTAAATTGCTGGCTGATGCTCGGACGACGCATGACAACGCTTTCAAAGTGTTGCTTGTTGAACGTACGATTGCGTCAGTGATCAACGAAGCGAAGGGATAACTTATGAAATTTGATACCCCCGCTTCAACCAATCCGATTGATCAAATGAAGGTTGTAGGTCAGCCAATCTCTCGTATTGATGGGCCACTCAAAACTACTGGAAAAGCCCCTTATGCATACGACAGGCATGATGTCATAGCCAATCAAGCCTATGGATACATATTGGGTTCAGGTATTGCTAAAGGCCGCATTGTTTCAATTAATCTGAAAGCGGCTAAAGCTTACCCAGGCGTACTTACAATCGTGACTTATCAAAATGCGGGAAAGTTAACTAAAGGTGAGCACAATGTCGCTTCGCTGTTAGGTGGGCCAGACATACAGCATTACCATCAAGCGATAGCGATAGTGGTGGCTGAAACCTTTGAACAAGCACGAGCTGCAGCTCATTTGATTCAAGTTAAATATGAGCGTTCAAAAGGACAATTTGACTTGGAAACAGAGCGTCCAAAAGGCAAGGCTAAATCTGACTCGACTCCTCCAAGCGAAAGTAAAGTTGGTAATTTCGATGAAGCTTTCTCTTCAGCCCAAGTAAAATTGGATGCTACTTATTCAACGTCCCATGAGTCACATGCAATGATGGAACCTCATGCTTCAATAGCTGCTTGGGATGGTGGCCAGTTAACACTTTGGACATCGAACCAAATGATTGGCTGGGCAGTTGCAGATATGGCTAAAACCCTTGGAATCCCCAAAGAAAAAGTAAGAGTGATCTCTCCATACATAGGTGGTGGATTTGGGGCCAAGTTATTTTTGCGTGCAGACTCATTACTTGCAGCAATTGCAGCTAGGGAAGCAAATCGGCCGGTTAAAGTGACTTTGCAACGAGCATTAGTAGCCAACAATACTACGCACCGCTCAGCCACTATCCAGCGAATTCGCATCGGCGCTAACAAAGATGGAATGGTAACTGCCATCGGCCATGAAAGTTGGTCGGGCAACCAGCCAGGCGGCGATCCAGAGGCTGGAGCCATCCAAACTCGCTCGCTTTATGCAGGCGCCAACCGGATGACATCTAATCGAGTGTCTGAGCTCAATTTACCAGAAGCAAATGCAATGCGTGCCCCAAATGAATCTTCTGGATTAGCAGCACTCGAAATAGCCATGGATGAAATGGCAGAAAAATTAGGTTTGGACCCAATAGATTTTCGTATAAAAAATGATACTCAGGTCGTCCCAGACAATCCTGTAAAAGCACCATCGAAGGATGCGAAAGAAAAGGAGCAACCAAATCCGCATCCACCCTTTTCACTGCGTCAACTAGTCAAGTGTTTTCAGGTGGGTTCCGAAAAATTTGGTTGGAAAAGGCGTCATGCCACACCAGGTAAAATTCGAGAGGGTCGCTGGTTAATTGGATACGGTGTGGCCTCTGCATATAGAGATAATGTTGTTACCAAATCAGCAGCACGAGTTAAGCTGGATCGCCGCGGCTATTTAACAGTTGAAACTGACATGACAGACATCGGGACTGGTAGCTATACCATCATCGCTCAAACCGCTGCCGAAATGTTGGGCATTCCTTTAGCAAAGGTAAACGTTCGATTAGGGGATTCAACTTTTCCAGTTTCGTCTGGATCAGGAGGTCAATGGGGTGGTAACAGCTCTACATCCGGAGTCTACGCTGCTTGCGTAAAGTTGCGGGAAGCAATAGCAAACAAAGTTAATTTCGACATCAACAACGCAGTTTTTACTGGCGAGAAAATTAGCCAAGGTCAAAAGAACTATACTCTAGCCGAATTGGCGGGTGCACAGGGCCTTGTTGCTGAGGACATGATTGAATTCAGCGAGCTAGATAAAAAATTCAAGCAGTCCACCTTTGGCGCACACTTTGTCGAAGTCGCTGTAGATGCATACACAGGAGAGACCCGAATAAGACGAATGCTAGCTGTGTGTGCTGCCGGTCGCATCCTCAATCCAAAAACTGCACGTAGCCAAGTGATTGGCGCGATGACCATGGGGGTCGGAGCTGCTTTGATGGAATCTCTTGAAGTAGACATGCGCTATGGTTATTTCGTAAATCATGACTTAGCTGGGTACGAAATTCCAGTACATGCGGACATTCCTCATCAAGAGGTGATTTTTCTTGAAGAAACAGATCCTATCTCATCTCCTATGAAAGCCAAGGGCGTTGGAGAATTGGGTATTTGTGGCGTTTCTGCAGCTGTATCTAATGCAATTTACAATGCCACAGGAGTAAGGATACGTGATTATCCGGTGACCCTGGACAAACTAATAAGCAAAATGCCTATACCGGTTTGAGGGAAATATCAGAAAATGAACCAAGGCTTCGTCTTAAGGAGAGGATAAAATGAAAAAGTTACTTTTTATAGCTTTATCAATTTTCGTTATTAACCTTTTAAGGCCTGGCAGGTCCAAAAAAACGGGTAAACCAAATTTGCGATTTGCTGAATCCAATGATACTAATCGCTCAAAGGATAATAACAAGCTCGAAAATTCATCACAGTCGCCGATCAAATCTCAATCAAATTCCTCACTGGTAGACAAAACACTTGCAGAGGCTGGTGCTAAACCAGACTTGATAGCGAATGATACTCAAGCACGAAAACCCTTACGACCTAAAAAACGAATAACTTCACCTAGTTCGAAAGAATTAAACTCATCTGTCACCTCCACTAAACCTAAACCAAGGAAGAGATCCAATCCTGAACCAAAAAAGACCGATCAAAAAATATAATTTCATTCAATATTTGATTATTTTGAGATTGGTCAAACCAATTCCGGACATGAAGAGATGACATACGCCTTATGGTACTTGCTTGCCGGCTTTTTGATGTTCACTAGAGGAATTGGTCAAACCTCTCTAAACAAACTACCAATCACTCCTGCTATATTCTATCTTGCTATAGGAATTCTGATGGGGCCAACTGGGCTTCATCTGTTTTCCTTTGATCCTATCAAACAATCAAAATTACTTGAGAGTTTGACTGAGATTGCAGTATTGATTTCACTATTTTCAGCGGGCATAAAAATGCCTGTTCCCTTTGAGGCTAAGAAATGGCAGTCACCATTCAGATTGGCTTCACTATCTATGATTGCTACCGTAGGTTTAGTGGCTGGTTTTACATACGGTGTATTCCACTTGCCAATTGGAGCAAGCATTTTACTCGGTGGAATTCTTGCTCCCACAGACCCTGTGCTAGCAACCGATGTTCAATCAAGATACCCAGGTGATAGAGATGTACTCAGATTCACGTTAACTAGTGAAGCGGGTATGAACGATGGGACTGCATTTCCTTTTGTAATGCTTGGTTTAGGTCTTCTGGGGTTGCATAACTTAGGGGAATTTGGGTGGATTTGGTTACTCAAAGATGTGGTGTGGGCGATTTCTGCAGCGTTAGTGATTGGGGTTTTAGGAGGTGTAATTGTATCAATTACGGTGTGGAGATTAAGAGAGAAAAAGGGAAGACATGAAATACTTGATGATCTTGTTGGACTAGGGCTAATCGCACTAGTTTATGGACTTAGTTTGTCAGTTAGCGCTTGGGGATTTGTGGCAGTTTTTTTTGCTGCTGTAGCATTACGACATACAGAATTCAAACTTGCAAAATCGGTACAAGCTAAACCGAATCACCCAGCTGCAAGTCTGCAAGAAAATAGTAAAGAAAATGATAAATTAGAGCCGGCG
The DNA here is from genome assembly GCA_032153875.1 of Methylophilus sp. Classification (GTDB taxonomy): domain Bacteria; phylum Pseudomonadota; class Gammaproteobacteria; order Burkholderiales; family Methylophilaceae; genus Methylophilus. Next base: position 31,307 of record JALDYP010000001.1, on the reverse strand, counting down.
ACTGTAAGTTCAGAATCACTAGTTTTTAAAGAGCATCTGGAAAGACTTTCAGAATTAATTTTAGTTTTTTTAGTTGGTGGAATGCTTTCCTCTGTTTTCTGGAATTGGCAGACTATCAGCTTGGCAATATATATATTCATTATTGCTCGCCCATTAAGTACATTTACAAGTTTACTAGGGACAGATACCTCCATAATTAATGCAAGCATTTTAGGGTGGTTTGGTGTTCGGGGAATTGGATCGATTTATTACCTGATGTATGCTATTCAACATGGTTTGCCAGATGAATTAGCTATTCAACTCACTCACTTCACACTTGTGGTGGTTACGCTTTCGGTATTAGCACATGGGATAAGTGTGAAGCCTATACTCCATCTAAAATCAGGTCAGCAATCACGTCAGAAAATTCAGAAGGATTAAAAGATAAGCTGGGAGTAGCTAGCAATAAGAGTTAGATTTTAATAACCTATCGTTGTGCCACTATTTGAGTGCAATTAGTTGGAGGGGTGGAGATAGTTTTTCTGCCAGTACCGACCATTTCTCACAGCACGACCAATCTTTTCAAGTTCTTCAAAATTCTGGCTCATAAATAGTCGCTCATTGTTTGACAATGTTTTAATAAGCACACCGTGTATAGGTCTGGCAAAACCCCCACAAAGTCAGTCCTAGCAACATTAGAATAATGCCCAGCTCTGCTAAAAACCCTTTGAAAAACATCCACCAAAAATACATATTCGGTAGATTGATCGTCTAGGTTCAATAATGACATGGTCAACAACAGTAATATTGCTGATGTCATATGTTTCTTCATCAACAAAAATTAGGCCCTGGGTAACATCAACACCTTCGAATGCTGATACTTTGATTTTCTCCATATAGTACTCCAAGTGTCGAATGCACTTTTCTTGGTACTAATTATCGTACCTTTTATTACCACTAAAATAACAGATAGATAATTACTAATCATTGAATAATTTTTCTTACAACAAACTCAGAAATTTCTTATTTAAATTTCAAGCTGATTATTCAAGATTCACTTCGTAATACGACAATCAAAAATAATCGGTCATATATGAAGAAATGCAAAATAAAAGGCATCATTGATTCGAGCGTTGAAATAGAAAAAACAACTGACATATTATTATGTGACTTTTGTTTTAACGCTGACCTGAAAAGAGGCGATGATGCCCAAGTCGTCAGTTTTGAAGAGTACATTGCCGATGATAATGCAAACTGCGAAGTATGCTTTAAACTCTTGAAGCAGGAGCGAGCAGAGATTAAGATCAAAAACTAAAGGCACATACCTAGTCAGGCAGTACTCCGGTATCTAACAAATGGTGATACTCATCCTCCTTAAGAACAATTAGACCTTTTTCCATAGCATTGCGAATTGAGAGAGGACCTATTCTTTCGTCGACAATCATGAATTTCAAGCTAGGTGTAAAACCATTAACCATTTTCAAATTGAAAGCCTTCGCTTTAAAAACCAAAAGTTCACGTTGGTCAGGTGTGAATCCGCTCAAATAAATTTCTGTTACGAATGGGTTATCACTGTTTTTGCACTTGGAAGAAAATCTTGATAAATGAGCTCTGATATCTTCCACTGCTGGAAAAGGGTTTTTCAAGAATCTGTAACCATCATCTGTGAATTTTAAAATATTGAATTTGAAATATTTTTTGCTTGTGTTTGTCTGAGAGTCAAAACCTTCGATATATAAGCCTATTTCCTGCCAATGATGAAGCTCTACTTCCCGCTCCTCGCTAGCGATTTTGTAAATAAATTTCATATGATGAACCTTGCCGATATTCTTAACAATTAATTCGACTTTGAGATACTTATTTAATATGCAGAATCGAGCCATTCAATTCGAACGATTTCTATAGATAAATTTAATTTTAAGTAGTGGCTTTTTTCTATAAGAATGAACTGATTTTTTCGTAAGATCGTGCCGACGAAAAAATGCAAACGGTCTACAGATCGACAACTATGGAATTTTTCCAGTCAATAAATCTATGAGCTAATATCAAATTAGTGTAAATTTATTTACCACACTTATAACTCTACAAATTGGTTTGAAGACTGTTTTTGAACATATAGCCTGAATTCGAGATGACTAATCATGATCTATGAGGATTTCCCGCTTCCAAAGAAAAATTATGAAGCGCTGATAAATTCAGACAAACGTTTTGAAATATTAGTCACCTCCATTAGTGACTATGCCATTTATCTGCTTAATCCAGATGGGAACATAGTCAGCTGGAATACGGGCGCTGAAAGATTTAAGGGATATACCGCTGCAGAGGTAATAGGCAAGCATTTTTCAATATTCATGTCCATGGAGGATCGAACTGCCGGCGTTTCAAAAAACATTTTAGACGAGGCAGCTAAGAACGGTCGATTTGAAGCCGAAGGTTGGCGTATTCGAAAAGACGGGTCAGGGTTCTGGGCAAACATCGTCGTTGATGCTATTTACAATACTGCGCATGAACTGATTGGTTATGCAAAGATAACTCGTGACATAAGTGAGCGCAAAGCATCTCAAGAAAGCTTGTTAGAAAGTGAGCGCAAATTCCGATATCTGGTAGAAGGCGTAACGGACTATGCGATATACATGCTTTCTCCCGAAGGCATTGTGACTAATTGGAACTCTGGCGCTCAACGAATCAAAGGTTATACAGCAAACGAAGTAATCGGTACACATTTCTCAAGGTTCATGCGAGAAGAAGACCGTGAAGCAGGCTTGGCCCAACACTCTCTTGAAATAGCCAAACAGGAAGGCCGTTTTGAAAATGAGGGCTGGCGTGTGCGAAAAGATGGAACTCTTTTCTTGGCTCACATTGTTATTGATGCAATACATACCAATTCTGGCGAGCTGATCGGCTATGCAAAAATAACTAGAGATATCACTGAAAAGAAAATTGCAGAAGAGAATCTAGCCCAGGTGAACGCGGCTCTATCCCAAGCTCAAAAGATGGAGGCGATTGGCAATTTAACAGGAGGAGTAGCCCACGATTTTAATAACCTGTTAGCTGTCATTTCAAATGGCTTGGAAATATTCACCCGTACAAACCGCGATTCAAAAAATCAAAAACTCATCGAGACAATGAAGCGAGCGGTGAGCCGTGGTTCTACACTCACCCAGCAGTTACTTAGTTTTGCTCGTCAACAACCTTTGAAGTCCGAACCTCACGATGTAAATCAACTCATCGATAGCTTCGAATTCATATTAAGACGTGCGGTGGGTTCAAATATCAACCTCAAGTTGGACCTCTCCGAATCATCCTTGCCTATCATGGTTGATGGTACAAGCTTTGAAACGAGCCTGTTGAACTTGGTGGTAAATGCCAAAGATGCAATGCCTGAAGGAGGTCAAATTCGCATCACCTCCAGAAAACGCTCCTTAATAAAAAATGAAATAGAGGATTTACCAGAAGGTAACTATGTCGAGGTGAACGTTACAGATACAGGCATAGGTATACCAAAAGAAAACCTGCAGAAGGTTCTAGAACCATTTTTCACTACTAAAGAGGTGGGCAAAGGCTCCGGTTTAGGTCTAAGCCAGGTCTTTGGTTTTGTAAAACAATCTGATGGCGGTTTTCGGATCAAAAGTGAAATTAATTTAGGCACTTCTATCAGCCTTATATTTCCAGCTTTAGATGACGAAGATTTTTTGGCAGATTCTGTTGATGCAAGCGCGGAAACTGTGCTCATAGTGGAAGATGAACCGGACGTACTTTGGTCCACCTCTCAACTATTTAGCATGCTGGGTTACAAAGTTTATGAAGCGTCAAGTGGAGAAGCAGCATTAGAAATTCTTCGCACCGGCAAAAAAGTTAGCCTTGTATTTACGGATATATTAATGCCAGGCGGTATTAACGGCATTCAACTAGCCCGGGTTTTAAGAGATACAAACCCTAAAATTCAAATTGTTTTGGCTTCAGGTTATCCTCTTCCAGCACTCAAAAAGGAACATGGAGACATCGAAGAGTTTCAATTCCTGCATAAGCCATTCGATATAGACGATATTGAAAAGATAGTTACCGATAGAGCAAAAGCTTCTTCCGATTAAACCGAATAGCTTTTACATGTAATTCTTGCACCGTCCTGTGTTACTATAATTTTGCCCTCTCAGCTTGTGAGGGCTGTTGTGAAAATGCATAATTTGGGCCATCTACAAGGTGGCTCCTTTTTTTAAATCAGCAATCTGGAAATCCTGGATGTCGTTGATAAGTACTCACAATAAATATTGGTTTATCCAACCGATATGTAGAGGGAACTACAATGAAACTCTCTGAAAAGATCAAAACAAATCGCGCTGCTATTATTCAAATAGTTGAATCAAACAACACCCTTTATCCTCGAATCATCCTAGATGACCTGGACTCTGATCTTGGTGAGATGCATTTAGATATTGTCGTGGATCGCACCTCTGAATATTCACCGGGAGATCTTGGTGAAATACAGCACAAATTAGAAAAATTGCTAGGTGTCTCCGTAGATGTAATTACGCCTAATCTACTTCGTGATGAGTTCCGCGATAAGATTCTGGCTTCAGCAGTAGCTATTTGAAGATAGCTTTCCACTCTACATACCTTTGTCTAAATTATTGTTGCTCAATGCGAATATGTGGCATAAGGTGTACATCAGTCAATGTCACATCACGATGTCAAATACCTATAACTGAGCTAACACCATGTTACCTGCTTTTGCTTATCAGGCTGCTTTGAATATATCTTCATCTGGGCAATGTTTTCTTTCACCCTCTGAAGACCCCGTTTTTATTGAAGTCAGTAGCACCTTTCTAGAGTTAGCCAATTTAAAAGGAAACGACCTGATAGGTAAGCGGTTCTTTGAAGTCTTTCCGGTTGATCCCAATGAAAATGATATCTCCTTAGAGCAGGTGAAAGAGTCTTTCAAGCGAGTCTTAAAAACGGGAGCAAAAGATACACTTCATTTACAACGATATCCAATTAAGGTTTTTAAAGAGGATGGATCATTCGAATTTGAAGACAAATATTGGAACGCAAGTAATACGCCTATTTTTGATGACGAAGGGAATTTGGTATACATATCTCATCAAACATGCGATGTAACCGATAGGGTTCATGCTGAAAATGCTCTAAAGAAGTCTGAGGCCAGGTATCACAGTCTCACTCAATCTATAGATGAGGGATTCTGTGTAATCGAAATCAAGTTTGATAACAACGATAATCCAGTGGATTACAAATTTCATGAGGTAAATCCCGTCTTCGAAGCACAAACTGGGTTAAAAGATGCAGCTGGCAAAACCATGCGTGAAATGGTTCCAAAACATGAATCGAAGTGGTTCGAGATTTATGGAAATGTTGCAAAAACTGAAAAACCAATACGTTTTGAAAGTGAATCGGAAGCCTTAGGCCGCATTTTCGATGTATACGCATATCCTTTAGATGAGGGTAGCGGAAATATGGTCGGAATATTGTTTAGAGATGTGACTGAGGTAAGAAAAGATGAGGAGCAGTTGCGTGTCAGCGAGAGTCGATTACGCGTATTGATTTCAGCGACTGCAGAAGTGATTTACCGCATGAGTCCTGACTGGAGTGAAATATATCAGCTAGAAGGACGTGGGTTTCTTGAAGATGTTATTGATTCAAAAAAACTGTGGATTAATGAATACATCCCGGCTGATGAGCAAGCCAAATTAAAGACAGCCTTGGATAAATGTATCTCTACCAAAACAAAACTTGAAATTGAACTCAGGGTTATTTTGACTGATGGAAGTATTGGTTGGATCGAGACCAGGGCAATTCCAATGCTTGATGTGGAATCAGGAGAAATTACGGAATGGCTTGGCGCCTCCACTGATATCACTTTTAGAAAAAATGCAGAGGAAGATTTACGTGAGGCTAGCCGGAAAAAAGATGACTTTCTTGCCATGCTTGCTCATGAGCTAAGGAATCCTCTGGCGCCAATTTCGGCAGCTGCACAGATTTTGCAGTTAAGCAAATTCAATCAAGAAAAAATAGATCATTACTGCGGCATTATCTCAAGGCAAGTCAACCATATGACTGAATTGATTAATGATTTACTGGATATGTCGCGGGTAAACCGCGGACTAATTACGTTAGATATAGATGATATTGATCTCACTGAGGTTATTTCGCATTCGATAGAGCAAGTCAAACCTCTTTTTACGAAACACTCTCACCAACTAACATACAATCTCCCAGAAGTTTCTATTTTAGTTAGAGGAGACAGACACCGTCTTATTCAAGTAGTTTCTAATATATTGAACAATGCGGGTAAATATACACCTGATAACGGTAAGGTAGATTTGATATTGGAAGAAGAGAGTCCGTATGCAAAAATCACGGTCAAAGATAATGGCATAGGAATGGAAGCGGAATTGCTTAAGAAAGTATTTGAGCTTTTCATTCAAGCGACTAGAACCCCAGACAGATCGCAAGGAGGTTTGGGTATCGGATTAGCTCTTGCTAAGAGTCTAGTTGATCTTCACGATGGGCAAATATCTGCCTCAAGTGCTGGACTTGCGAAGGGGAGCCAGTTTCAAATTTTGCTTCCACTTGTTTCTAAATTAAATGATTAAATTCATAATTAGACAGTTTTAATTTCCAGCAATCTTAAGCTCAACGCCTTCTGAATTAGCAAAGTTAGTAATTTTAATATTTTCTCTTTCAGACGCGGCTGTTAATTCTTGCATTGTGGAATTTTGTGTAGCGCCATCCGAGTCCGGCGCTCTAATGGATTTTTTAACTTAGCCAAATAAATCGAAGACTTGGGGGGGGCACAGCATCTGTTTTCAAAGAACCATCTGGGCTCAATCTGATCAAGTTTCTAGCCTGGTCATGATTTGCTGTTAGCCAGTTTTGAAAATCACCATTTTCCAGAATCACCACAGAGCGCTTCTCATCAGTTAGTTTATGGAACTGACTCATAAAGGGATGCTCATCAGCATTTTGAGTCACCATCGAAAATGAGAAGATTTCTTCCCCGGTAGCTTGGTCATTAATTCTTTCCCATATACACCCTATTGCCGTTGGCTCCCCATCAGTGCGATATATTCCTGCCGGCACTGACTTATTGCCTAGTTTGTCGTAAAGCGGTTCATAGAATTTATCAGCCAACACTATTCCGAAATTACGATGTTTCCAGGCTGATCGATATGAGTCTTTAGAAGCAATCGTTTCACAGCGAGCGTTATAGGTGTATCTGCCGTGTTTGGTTTTATCTTTCGCCCAATCTGGGATTAATCCAAATCTGGCCAGTTCGCACTTAGGCTTACCTTCATGCAGGAAAATGAAAGGAGCATAGTAATTAATGGATGTGTGATGCTTCCATTCTTCTTGCGGAAGATCACAGCCAAATTGATTGGAAACCCAAGTGGATTGAGACTGTTTGATCGGTTCAAAGTTACTGCACATATGCTTTCATGAATAGAACATGAATAGAATTTTTGAGCATAAGCCTATGAATATAAATATAAATATAAATATAAATATAAAATTAATTAAAAACGAATAGAATCCGAATAGAATAATTCATTAACTATTGAAACAGCTTTGTTGCACCTAAAATCATTCTGAGAATTTCAGAATTTTTGCATCTGAGGGCTTTAGATTAGAGATCAGTTTAGCATTCTTGTTTGCTTGGCTGGATGGGATACCTTTGGACTGATTTAGAAAATCAGCTTTACGCTTGGCTTTTGCAGCCATGAATTCGTCTGCACTATTAATCTGGCTAGATTTATCCAGAACATTTGATTTAGGAAAGTTAGATTTAGCGCTCATATCCGGAAATTTTCCAGGTTATTTATTTCAATTATGAAATTGAAATAAATATTCTTAGGGTCATAAAATTAGTGATGAAGTAGAACCTAAAAAATTGCCGGGCACTGAATGGGCACAAAATAGGCACGGTGCCCAAATGAAAACGGCCTCCATCTCTGGAGGCCGCTTATTTACTGGTGGTGAAAGAGGGACTTGAACCCTCGACCCCAGGATTATGAATCCTGTGCTCTAACCAGCTGAGCTACATCACCATTTGAAAGACCGCGATTATAGCAGTTGTGTCTAGGGACGACAACATTGGTTTATACAGTTTCATGGTCTTTTTAAGTGAATTACACATTAAACCTGAAGTGCATGACATCGCCGTCCTGCACGATGTATTCCTTGCCTTCCAGGCGCATTTTGCCGGCTTCCTGTGAGCCTTTTTCGCCTTTGTATTGCACGTAGTCATTGTAGGCGATGACTTCGGCACGGATAAAGCCGCGTTCAAAGTCGGTGTGGATGACGCCAGCGGCTTGCGGGGCAGTAGCACCTTTCTTCACTGTCCAGGCGCGTACTTCCTGTACCCCGGCGGTGAAGTAGGTTTGCAGGCCGAGCAAATCATAGGCAGCGCGGATCACGCGGTTGAGGCCTGGCTCATCCTGGCCGAGTTCTTCCAGGAACAGCAGTTTGTCTTCTTCTTCCAGTTCGGAGATTTCACCTTCGATTTTGGCGCAAATGGTCACGACTGGTGCTTTTTCTGTTTTTGCCAGGGCGACCACTTTGTCCAGGTGCGGGTTGTTTTCAAACCCGTTTTCAACCACGTTGGTGATGTACATCACCGGTTTTACGGTGATCAGGCACAGCGGTTTAAGCAATACGAGTTCATCAGCATCCAGGTCTAGCGTGCGCACGGCTTTGGCTTCGTTCAGCACCGGCAATACTTTATCGAGTACTTTCATCAGGGCGATAGCATCTTTGTCGCCGCTTTTGGCTTTTTTGCCTTCGCGCTGCATGGTTTTTTCGACTGTTTCCATATCGGCCAGTGCCAGTTCGGTATTAATCACTTCAATATCTGCCAGCGGGTCGATTTTGCCAGCCACGTGAATGACGTTGCCGTCTTCAAAACAGCGCACCACATGCGCAATCGCGTCAGTCTCGCGGATATTCGCCAGGAATTTGTTACCGAGGCCTTCCCCTTTGGATGCGCCTGCCACCAGGCCGGCGATATCTACAAATTCAACAATCGCAGGCTGGATTTTTTGCGGCTTGACCAGGTCGATCAGCGGTTGCAGGCGGTTATCCGGCACTTCAACGATGCCGACATTGGGCTCTATGGTACAGAATGGATAGTTTTCTGCGGCGATACCGGCTTTGGTGATCGCATTAAACAGGGTGGATTTGCCTACGTTTGGCAGGCCGACAATACCGCATTTCATAATGGAATGGCTTTCAGTGGGTGCTGGCGCGCAACATTTTTGCGGCTGGCATTGAATAAAAGTGATATTTTACCGTTAGTAAAGAAATACAACAAAAGTATCTTGCAAATCGCGTTGCCTTGGGCGGGCAAACGGCAGGATTATTAATATACATCGCATGGCAGCGGGGGCATAATAAACCTGTCATGCTTCTTCCTGGATAAGGATGAGAAATGTTTCTTTTCGATATGGCGCCGTTGCGACAACTCCTAATGTCGCGCTGGATTGCCGGGGTGATATTTTCGGGAGCGGTGCTGACCACATTCCTGCTGTGGATGAGCGAGCGCCATCACGCAGAAGCCTTGCAGGAGATTCAATTCAAGCAATCGGTAGTCAGTGCTGCCGATGATATCCAGCACAGGATAGAAGCCTATCGCCAGATATTAAAAGGCGTTGAACAGCTCTATACCTCTTCAGAGCATGTCTCTGCCGACGAATTCAAACTCTATGTGAATGACTTTATTGAGCGCCCCGGCGATCCCAGCCTGAGTGCCATCGGGTTTATCAAGTATATCAACCTCCACCAGCCTGATACTTTCAAAGACCTGGAGATGCCTGTCCAGAAACTGTTGCAGGCGCACGGCAATGTATTCAAGGGTGATGAGTTTGCCCCTGCCATCTATGTGGAGCCGCGCAACGATACCAACCGGGAAATGTTATTCAAGAATGCTTTTGGACACGCTGCGATAAAGTCCGACCTGCTGGAAGCGGGAGATGGCGGCCATTTGGTCATGGCGACCCACTCGATGATAGATGACATCTTGCCGCTGCAAAAACATTATGTGCTGCATGCGCCGGTATATCGCGGAAAACTGACCGATATCCCGACACATAATCGCAGGAGCATGCTGAACGGCTGGGTATTTTTGCGTTTTGATGTAACGGCTTTTTTAAGTGAGGCGTTGCAGCAGACGGAGCAGCGGCATTTGCATTTTGATGTGTTTACCCAGGTGAAAGACCAGGGCCAGACGCCGCTATACCACAGTGATGATGAGTCGCAACTGCATGCGCTGACAGCGATTTATGGGATGTCGCATACATTGAGTATCAACGGGCAGGAATGGAGTTTGCGCGCACGCTCTACGCCTGCATTTGAGGCAACCATTGATTATAGCCAGGCTAACCGCATCGGTATCCTGGGTATTTTCCTCAGCATGCTGCTGGGAGGCATTGCCTATTTTGCCGTAATGCGCAGCCAGACCCAGCAGGCACTGGAAAAATTCAGCCAGGAATTCAACACCAGCGAGCAGCGCTGGATGCTGGCATTGGAAAGCACCGGTGATGGCTTGTGGGATTGGTATGTGCCGGAATCCCGCATTGTGTATTCTGACCGCTGGAAAGGCATGCTGGGGTTTCTGCCTGATGAGTTCGATCACCAGCCTGGCAGCTGGCACAAGCGCATCCACGATGATGATTACCCGGCGGCCATGGCTATGCTGCAGCAAGTGCTGGATGGCGAACGCGATCATTATGCGATGGAATACCGCATGGCGTGCAAGGATGGCAGCTGGAAATGGGTGTATGACAGAGGCATGGTGTTCAAGCGTGATGACGAAGGCAAGTCGCTGCGCGTACTCGGTACTTTAGCCGATATCAGCAAAATCAAGCAATCTGAAGAGGCGATCTGGCAATATGCGAATGTGGATACACTCACCGGTTTGCCTAACCGGCGCATGTTTTTTGACCGCCTGGACCAGCAATTACGCCTGGTTAAAAACAATAACCATAAAGTGGCGATTATCTTCCTCGACCTTGACCGTTTTAAAGAAGTGAATGATTCGCAAGGGCATGACCAGGGCGACCTGTTGCTGAAACACGCCGGCCAACGCCTGACACAATGCATCGATGAAAACGGCCTGGTGGCGCGGCTGGGAGGTGACGAATTTGTGCTGATGCTGACGGATGCGCATGCTGCTTATGTCGAGGATATAGCGCAGAAGGTGATTGATAGCCTGTCTACACCATTCAAGCTGGAAAATACCCATGCCTATGTCGCAGCCAGCCTGGGTATTGCGATTTTCCCGGACGATGCGAGCAACAAGGATGACCTGATGAAGCGGGTGGACCAGGCCATGTATGCATCCAAGCAGAAGGGCGGCAACTGCTTCACATATTTTACGCCGCGCATGCAGGAGCACGCCGAGAACCGCATGCTGCTGTCGCATGATTTGCATATGGCGATCAATGGCCAGCAGTTTTTCCTCGAATACCAGCCAGTGGTTAATCTGCAAACCAATGCCGTGCTGAAAGCGGAAGCGCTGATACGCTGGCAGCATCCGGAAAAAAGCGTGATCCCGCCTATGGAATTTATCAGTATTGCGGAAGATACCTTGCTGATTGTGCCTATAGGCGACTGGGTGTTTAAAACCGCGATTGAACAATGCCGCGCCTGGCGTGAAAGCCTGCATGCGGATTTTCAGGTGGCGATCAATAAATCACCGGTGCAGTTTGCGGCCGAATATAAAAAACAGCAGGACTGGTTAAAAGAGATTTCAAGTAGCAGTACTGAACGCAATATGGTGGTGGTGGAAATCACCGAGCGTTTGTTGATGGATGCAAATTCGCAGGTCAGTGAACGCCTGGCGCTTTACCAGCAGGCGGGTGTGCAGGTAGCGCTGGACGATTTCGGCACCGGCTATTCATCATTGTCCTACCTGAAAAAATTCCCGATTGACTATGTCAAGATAGACCGTTCATTCGTGCGTGAACTGGAGACTTCCAGTGAGGATGAGGCTTTATGCCGCGCCATTATCATGATGGCGCATAGCCTGGGCATGCAGGTGATTGCGGAAGGTATTGAAAGCCAGCGCCAGCTGGAAATATTACGCGATATGGGGTGTGATCACGGCCAGGGCTTCTACTTCTCCAGATCATTGCGGCCTGATGATTTTGTGGCCTGGGTGCATCAGTGGCAGCAGCACCCGGTCTCGCAGTAGGTTAACTTAGAAAAGTCTGCACAGTTATTTGCTATGCAATTGCAGCATGGCCTTTTCAAACTGCCCTTCAGCCAGCAGGCCAGTCACTGTCGTTGCTTTGATAATGCTGTCATCAATGGCTTGCTGTTCGTCTTTACCTGCAGCCTTCAAGACAAAATTCACGACTTCGGCTTTATTGCCTGGGTGGCCTATGCCTATGCGCAAACGCCAGTATTCCGGTGTATTCAGCGCAGCATGAATATCACGCAGGCCATTATGGCCGCCATGACCGCCGCCGAATTTGAGTTTGGCCTGGCCAGGGAGTAAATCCAGTTCATCATGTACGACCAGAATCTCGGCAGGCAGTATTTTGTAATAGTTGGCGAGGGCAGCAACGGATTTGCCGCTGGCATTCATAAAAGTGCTCGGTTTCAGCAGCCATTTGTCAGCATGTGGTGACCATTTGCCGGCGATGCCAAACAGTTTTACTTCGGGTGATAAACGGCTGCCAGATTGCTGGGCCAGTAAATCGACCAGCCAGAAGCCAGCGTTATGCCGGGTCATGGTGTATTTCTCGCCCGGGTTACCCAATCCTACAATTAATTTGATCCCGCTCATGACTTGTTCTTTAATGATTAAAAGCGCACAGCTTTAGAAATGACTTCGATATAGCCTATGGAGTAACCGTGCCCAAATGAATCCATAGACATAAAAAAACGCGCACAAAACTGTGCGCGTTTATTTTAGCGTTAAATCGCCGGACTAGCCGATGATTATTCAGCTGCTGGTGCTGCTGGTTCGCCTTCAGCGGTTTCTTCTGCCGCATCACCACCACGTGGTTTCAGGATAGTCGCAATCGCTGCATCATCACCGTGTGACAGTTGTACGAACTCAACGCCTTTTGGCAGTTTCACTTCGGACAAGTGTACGGAATGGCCGGTTTCCAGGTTACCCAGGTCGACTTCGATAAACTCTGGCAGGTCTTTTGCCAGGCAGCTGATATCAGCTTCAGTCTGGATGTGGGAAATGCTACCGCCACCCAGTTTAACGCCAGGTGCAGCTTCTTCGTTAGTGAAGTGGAAAGGCACTTTAACGTGGATTTTTTCTGAAGCAGACACACGTTGGAAGTCAATGTGCTGGATAGTATTACGCACCGGGTGCAGTTGGTAGTCACGCAGCAACACGCTCTCGGTTTTGCCATCCAGAACCAGGCTCAGGATAGAAGCGTGGAAAGCTTCATGGCGAAACTGCATAAACAGTTCTTTATGATCAAACTCGATAGAAACGGCTGGCTTTTCACCACCATACACTACACCTGGCACATTGCCAGCGCGACGTAGACGGCGGCTCGCACCCGTACCTTTAACGTCACGTTTGACGGCTTTAATTTCGATACTCATGTGGAAAACTCCTAAAAACACCATGAAAAACTGGTGGTACTGCACTAAAATCCACCCGCCGCGACCAGCTGGTGGTGTAAAACTTGTTCTTTAATTCAATGCGGTAAAACTTAATTTACGGCATTCTTAGTCCATGCTATTCAATGGCTTATGAACTTTTAGTCCATGCCATTTAATGGTTTATGAACTTTTAGTCCATGCTATTTAATGGTTTATGAACTTTAGTCCATAAACAAGGAAGAAACGGATTCTTCCTGGCTGATACGCTTGATGGTCTCTGCCAGTAAAGTAGCCGCGCTCAGTTGGCGGATCTTTCTACAGGCACGTGCATTGTCGTTCAGCGCAATGGTGTTGGTGACTACCAGCTCATCCAGCTCTGAATTCAGGATGCGCTCACCGGCGCCACCTGACAGTACCGGGTGGGTAGCATAAGCCACCACTTTAACCGCGCCCTGGTTTTTCAATGCTGCCGCGGCTTCACACAGGGTATTCGCTGTATCCACCATGTCATCCATGATGACGCAGGTGCGGCCTTCAACTTCACCAATGATATTCATGACCTTGGCAACATTCGCTTTCGGGCGACGTTTATCAATAATTGCCAAGTCAGCATTCAATTGTTTTGCAGCGGCACGTGCACGCACTACACCACCCACATCCGGCGAAACTACTACCAGGTTTTCATGGCCTTGCAGGACCAGGTCATCCAGCAAAATCGGTGTTGCATAAATATTGTCGACCGGGATATCAAAGAAACCCTGAATCTGGTCGGAGTGCAAATCCATGGTCAGCAGACGGTTAACGCCAACGCTGGTCAGCATGTTTGCCACGACTTTGGCGGTAATCGCAACCCGGGCAGAGCGCGGGCGTCTGTCCTGGCGTGAATAGCCGAGGTATGGAATCGCAGCAGTAATGCGGCCAGCAGATGAGCGGCGCAACGCATCTACCATGACCATGACTTCCATCAGGCTGTCATTGGTAGGGTAGCTGGTGGATTGCAGCACGAATACATCACGGCCGCGTACGTTCTCCAGCAGCTCCAGCATGATTTCGCCATCTGAAAACCGGCCAACATCGGCGCGCCCTAATTCAATGCCCAAATGCGTGGCAACTTCTTGTGCCAGTACCGGATTGGCATTGCCGGTAAAAACCATCATGTTGGCGTTACTCAACGTTGTACCCTTTTCAGCGAAAACGATGTCTTAAAACCCGAATTCCTGCCGGAGGCAGAAATCTACAAAAAAATAAGCGTGTAAATTGTTAAATCTACACGCTTTATATTTGGCTGAGGAGGAAGGATTCGAACCTTCGCATGCCGGAATCAAAATCCGGTGCCTTAACCAGCTTGGCGACTCCCCAAAAAAACTTGTCTTACTATCACTTTGTACTGCCGGCGATTTAATCTTTCGCCGAGCTGAAAAGCGGATGGTATTTTAACCCTTTTGCCCAAAAACCAGAAGTGTTTTCTGGTCTGTTTGCAATCAATTCATCTGCTTTTTCTGCACTGTCTACCGCAACAAATACTGAAGCACCGGAGCCACTCATACGAGCATCGCCGTATTGTTTTAACCAGGCCAACGTATTGTTAACTTCAGGGTAGAGCGCACAAACAACTGCTTCCATATCGTTTCTGACTTGCTGCCAGAACGCGCTGGAATTAGCGCCGTTTGAAAAGTCCGCTATTCTCAATGGTTTTGAATCTCTTGTCAATGCTTGATGCGCAAATATTTCAGCCGTTGGGACCTGAATTTGCGGGGTGATCACCACATAGTATTTTTCCTGCATTTCAACCGGTATGGTGACGGCAGAAAGTTGTTCGCCAACGCCTTCCGCCCAGGCTGTTTGGCCAAAGATAAATACCGGCACATCGGCACCCAGCGTTAGGCCAATCTGCATCAACTGCTCGCGGGAGTAATCAAGTTGCCATAACTGGTTAAGGGCGAGCAGGGTAGTGGCAGCATCTGAACTGCCGCCGCCAAGGCCGCCGCCCATAGGGGTGCGCTTAGTGCAATGAATGTCGGCGCCTAACTGGCAACCGCTGGCAGTTTGCAGGGCAAGCGCAGCACGCACTGACAGGTCTTTTTCCGGCGGCACGCCTGCGAGCGGGTTTTGGTGCACGACCTGGCCATCAGCCCGTACGCTGATGCGCAAGTCATCGCCATGGTCTAACAGCAGGAAGATGCTTTGCAGGGCGTGGTAGCCATCTGCACGGCGACCGGTGATATGTAAAAAAAGATTGAGCTTGCACGGGGCGAAATATAACGGGGAATCCATGCGCTTATTGTAAAGCATGCGCCTCACTTAAAGGCACATGCGTATTTATTCTATTAACGAGGTTTATTCAAATTCCGGACTTATTCCAGAATCATGCGGCCCTGGCTGTCCTGGATAGGGCGCAGGTTCGGTTCGCCTATCGCCTGTTGCAAGCTGGTCAGTTGCGCCTTGGATATTTTTAAGGCTTCTTTCATGATGATCCATTGCACACCTTCGGTACAAGGCGGGGCGGTCAGCGAGCCGGTGTAGCGGTAGTAAGCCGGTTTGGTTGGCATCAGCTCTGCCGGGGTTACGCGGATCGCCAGTGATTTGCTTTGGCCTTTTTCTTTAGGGATGCTGCTGATCAGGGTTTCCAGCGTGCTATTCGCGGCGCCTTCTTCCAGCATCACGGCAATAATCACGCGATGCCCGGCTTTATCTTCATGCACCATTTGCAGTTCTGCCGCGTAGGATTTATTTTTAATCTGATGCTCGGAAGGCGCATGCACGCTGATATATTTCAGCTGGTAAGGCTTCTGATCCAGCACCATCATATTGCCGCTACCCGCATCCAGAATCAGGCTATGGTCTTTTAAGGCGATATTCTTAAGTGGAAACTTCTGCAAACGTTTGATCGGCTTCAGTGCTGCGGTGATGGTGTTATCCACGTTAATCGGTGACTGCTGGCTGCCTGCGTTACACACCGCAAAGTCAGGATTTAAGCTGCCCCATTTATCCGGGCCGCGCGGACCACTGTAGGCCCAGGATTTATCTTCCTTATCCTGTTTTTCTTCTTTGCCTTGTTTGGCTGGCTTGTCCTGCCTGGCAGCTTTGTCTTTTTCTGTTTCTTTGGCTGGTTCCGTTGCAGGCGCTTGCTCTGTCTTTTTGGCTGGTGTGTCTTTGGCAGCAGGTTTTTCTGCGGCCGGTTTAGCAGCCGCGCTGTTTTTATCGGCAGGGGCAGCTTCTGCGGCTGGTGTTGCAGGTTCCGCGACACTATTCGGAGAAGCAGGTTTATCTTTCTCGTTGGCTACGGCCGGTTTGATAGGGTTGGCCGCACGGTTGGCGATGGCTTCGGCACGCTGTTTTTCCTTGGCTTGCCATTTGCAGGCATATTGCTGTGTGATTTCCACTTCAGAGTCAGGCAGGGGCTCAATAAAATCGGCCTGCTTGAGCGTGGTGCCGGCTGAGTACACCAGTTCGCCCTGGTCATACTGAAATACCTGGATAGTGGCGGCTTTACGCTTGGCGCAATCGAAATACCATAAAGCGACGGCGTGATTATAAACACGGTCCACCGACTCCACATTTTTTTGCGGTTGGCGGTAATCTACTTTTACCCAGGCTTTGGTGTAATTTTTTTCTTCCACCAGTGATTGCTTGTCGACCATCAGCTGGTTGGCATCTGTTTTCTTGATCGACAGCCATTGCGCGGCCTGGCAATCCACAGACGGCAAGCAGGCGAGGATCAGCAGGCCGGAGGCTAGCCAAAAACGATAGTAAGTGATTGAAAACAGATAACAGCTCATAGTGCCATTATCGACAGCTGGCGATGAATCTTTAGTTAAAAACGCAGGCTTTTACAACTGGTTGCCAGATCAGGCTATCAGATCAGGCCGTTTTCAATACAGATTTATTTCCACCGTTGAATCACCAGTTTTAGCCGCACATCCTGCTGTTGCAAACGGGTGGTAGTTGGCAGCGATTCAGTGATGCCATTGATGGAAGCTGTCTGGTAATCATCATATTCTATGCGCCAGTCATCTTGGGTTAAGGTAGCAGGTTCGCCGCCAGGAAGGTAGCTCGCCTGGTATGGGCTGGCATTATGCGGAATACCTAATATCCACTGGCTTAACCCTGCCAGTGGCAATCGCCAGCCTAACAGTCGCTCGGTCAGGCTGGCGACATCGCTGGCCTGGTGTTGTTTGCCTGCCTGGTCGGTGAGTGTGACGGAATTGGCCGTACGGTGTATCAGCGCGACTTGCTGGCCCAACGGGCTGAAAATCCGCATATGATCTTCCTGGCCTTCATGTTGCCAGTCCAGTCTTGCGGTATAGCCTTTGCCGTTATATTGCACAGCCAGCTTGGCCTCTAAAGAAAACTGCTTTACCGCAGATAGTGCTTGTATGCGTTGCTGCGAAGAGGCGCTGGCAGTCTGGCTCACTGGCTGTTTTGGCAGGGTGCTGCACGCTGCCAGGGCTGTCGCCAACACGCAGCTTGCAAACATCCTGCCCCAGGCCAGGGGTGCAGATAACCTCAAAGTAAGCATTACAGTGAAGATTTAAGTTTTTGCGCGGTGGAGGCCAGCACTTCGTTGTCTGGATTGGCAGAAAGCGCCTGATCCAGGATTTGCCTGGCTTCTTCACGCTGGCCTTGCTTCCATAACACCTCGGCCAGATGGGCAGCGATTTCAGGGTCTTGCTGAATGGCATATGCACGGCGTAATTGCTCAACGGCATGGCCCATATCACCCAGTCTGTAATATACCCAGCCCAGGCTATCCATAATGTAATGGTCTTCCGGCGACAGCTTGGTGGCGGCCTCAATCAGCGCTTTGGCTTCGATCAGCTTGATGTTGCGGTCAGCATATGAATAACCAAGTGCATTGTAGGCAGCCGCGAAATCAGGCTTCATTTTGATCACTTTACTCAAGGTATCTTCCATCACCTTGAAGTTGCCCACGCGCTCGGCGTTCAGCGCATAGTCATATAAAAGCTCTGGGCTTTCCGGGTATTTCTGTACTGCTTTTTCGAGCAGGGCATAGGCTTCATCGGTACGTTTGGCCTGGTTCAGCAGCAGGGCCTGGTTTTGCACTACCAAAGTTTGTTGTTCAGGTGTGAGGCCGCTGACATTGTCCAGCATGGCGATGGCAGCATCGATGCCGTCGCGACGGGCAATAATGGCTGCTGCCGCCAATCTGCCGGCCAGGAACTGTTCACCATCGGTAATTTTGTCAAACCATTGTAGCGCGCGGCTATCATCACGCTGTTCGGCAGCAGACCGGCCCAGATTGAAGTAGACCCTGTTCGGCTCTTTAAAGCCTACGTCCAGCGCATGCTGCAAATAGCGGTCGGCAAACTCATATTCTTTGGCATCCAGCGCCAGCAAACCGACAATCACGTTCATTTCCGGATTGTTCTGGTGTCTTTCCACCAGTTTGGTGAATTCCACTTTGGCTTCGGTAGGGTTTTTCTGTAACAGCAGCGTGCGTGCCAGGGCTAGCCTGATCTGGTCAGCTTCAGGGTGGGATTGCAGGAATTCCCTGTAATAGGCGATGCCTTTTTGCGGGTCTTTCTCGCTCAGCATCTGGCCGCGGATTTGTGCCGGTGCTTCCCAGCCTGGACGCAGTTTAGAAGCTTCTTTCAGCTCTTTTTCCATTAATGCTTCATCGCGGGCAAAGTAGGCCGCTTGCGAAATGGCAAAGTGGGCTTCAGGCAGTTTAGGGTAGGGTTTAGCCAGCAGTTGTATCGTTTCCAGCACACTTTTCTTGTCTGTCACGCGCATCATCAGGCTGTTCAGTTCCATAAATGCATTCGGGCGTATGCGTTCATCCGCCAGCACTTTCTGGATTTTCGGTGCTGCTTTTTTCAGTTCGCCGTTGGCAATCAATAACTGGCTGGCGGCTTGTGCGGCAGGGATGGAGTCTGGTACCAGTTCAGACCACAATTCTGCCGAAGGTAATGCCAGTTGCGGGGCGCGTGCAATGGTCGCTGCCTGGGTGGCGCGTTCTGCCAGTAAAGGGTCGCGGGTTTGTTTTGCCAAATCGAGGAACAGCTGGCTGGCCAGTACAAACTCACCGCGCTGTGCCGCCACTTCCCCCAGCAGGTATTTGTATACAAACTCGGCAGTCGGTGTGGTCATGGTGGGAGAGGTGCTGGCAGACCAGACAGGAGGTGCCATTAACGCAAGCCACAGCGCCAACGCCGGACGGCGTAGTAAGGTTGGTTTAAGCTTGGAGCGGCGGGTTTGGGGCATACTTGGTTCCTGGTTAATAAGTCTTGTAATGGAGGCTGCTGTGAGGGTCATGAAGCGGGCAAAAGTGATTGCTGAATTTTAGTTTAGTCCGTGACAGTTGCTGCAAGTTCATCCATAATGTGCGATTTGTAACTGAATTGTAATTGGCGTTTATCATCAGCCTTCGGGCATTGATAAAACGTGATGTAGACACTATAACTTTTTGGTGAAAACTTTGTCTAGGAATTTGCTTGCCGGTGCCGCATTGTGCCGGAATCAGGCAAAATCCTGAGTAAGCAGGTGTGTGGAAGAATTATGGCAAATTTGACAGTTGAAGCAATTGAATTAACCCGTCTTTACGGAGGTCGTGCCGCGGTGAGCGATGTGACTTTCACCTTGCAGCAAGGGCAAGTGCTCGGGTTTCTCGGCCCGAATGGCGCAGGTAAATCCACCACGATGAAGATGTTGACCGGCAATCTTGCCCCAAGTGAAGGAAGTGTCAAGATCTGTGGCATCGACATGATCGAAAACCCCAAGGAAGCCAAGGCACTCATCGGTTATTTGCCGGAAATGCGTCCACTGTATAAAGAGTTCACGGTTGACGAATACCTGACCATCGCAGCGCGCCTGCATAACGTTTCCAGCAAGCACATTAAAAAAGCAGTTGAGCATGCCAAAGAGCGCTGCGGGTTAACGCATATGAGCAAGCGGCTGATTGAGAACCTGTCTAATGGCTATCAACAGCGCGTTGGTATTGCTCAGGCGATTATTCATAACCCAATGGTAGTGATTTTGGATGAACCAACCGTAGGCCTGGATCCTATCCAGATCCGCGATATCCGTGCCCTGATCAAGGAAATCGGCCAGGCGCACAGCGTCATTGTGTCTACCCATATCCTGCCGGAAGTCGAAATGGTCTGTGACCATGTGCAGATCATTGATAAAGGCAAGCTGGTATTTAACGGCGGTATTGATGTACTGAAACAGCAGCGTATCGGTAACAAACTGCTGGTTGGCCTGCGTCAGTCACCGGATGTGGCGCAGCTGAACGCGATTGAAGGTGTTGCCGAGGTGGAAGCCGCCGATGGCTTGTGGCGCATCCGTTTTCAGGAAGGCAGCCAGCCGCACGAAGCCATTGTACAAGCCGCAGTTAACAATGGCTGGGGGCTGTATCATATCGCCCCTGACCAGACCAGCCTGGAAGATGTATTCGTCCAGCTGACCTATCATGACTCTGCCACTTCGTCAGACCTGCCAAAAGCCGCTTAAGCTGACTCTGCAAGACTGTCTAGATTGAAAGACCACGTATGTTGAATATAGCAAGAAAAGAATTACAAAGCATGTTCGCCTCGCCTATGGGGTGGATCATCCTGGCAGTGATTGCCGCCATGTTTGGTAACTACTTCGCCAATGGTGTGACGGATTACCTGGATGTCGCATCCGGTGCCATCCGCCCGGCGGAACGTTTTGGTATTACGCAGTCTGTTTCACAAAGCGTGTATGGTTCGGCCTCATTTATCATGCTGTTTGCGGTGCCTTTACTTTCCATGCGCCTGATTGCCGAGGAGCGCCGCAGCCAGACCATGCCGTTCCTGTTCAGCTCGCCGCTTTCGATTACAGATATCGTCGTAGGCAAGTTCCTGGGCCTGTTGATATTCCTCTCTAGCCTGATTCTTTACATCGGCCTGATGCTGTCTACGCTCAATCTGTGGTCTGACATTGATTTTGGCTACATCATCGCGAATACGCTGGGGCTGCTGTTATTGACAGGCAGCTTCTGTGCACTGGGGATTTACTTTTCCAGCCTGACTTCCCAGCCTATCATTGCCGGTATCCTGAGTTTTATCGTGTCGTTTATCCTGATGATCCTGGGACGCTTTTTTGCGAATGACCCTACCAATATCGCCGGGCAGTTTTCTTTCTCTACCCATTTCCAGTCGTTTGCCAATGGGCTGATCGATACTGCTGACCTGGCCTTCTTTATTTTATTCATCATCACATTTTTAACTTTGACCATCCGTCGCCTGGATGCTGATCGTCTGCGTGGTTAACAGGAACTGTTTTTTAAGTTTGAAAGCATTATGAAAATTAACCGTAAATTTAGATTGCAGTTACTGGCACAAAACTGGATGTTCGTGCTGGTGTTTTTAACCATGATATTCATGCTGGGCTATTTATCTAACCAGTACCGCTGGGCAAAAGATATCACGCAGGCCAACCGCAATATCCTGACCCAGGGTAGTGTGAATGTGCTCAAGCAGATGGATGGCGATATCAACATTACTGTTTATGCGACCAAAGATGATGCCAGCAATGGCGACACTTTCCGCAAAGGGATGCTGGATTTCGTAGCCCGCTACCAGCGCGAAAAGAAAAATGTGTTCATCAATTTCGTCAATCCATCCGAAGAGCCAAAACTGGCGCAAGAGGCCGGTGTCAAGGTGGATGGGGAAACCGTCGTTGAATACAACAAGCGCAGCGAGCACATCAATCCGCCGTTTGCCGAACAGGAAATGACCAATCTGCTGGTGCGGCTGTCACGTACCAATAACCAGCCGGTGATGTACCTGGATGGTCATGGCGAGCGCCTGCTACTAGGCCAGAAAAATCATGACCTGGGCGAGTTTGGCAAGCAGCTTGAAAGCAAAGGCTTCAAGTTTGCCAACCCGGATTTGACCATTGCGCAAGATGTCCCTGCGAACGGCTCCATGCTGGTGATCGCCGCGCCGCAAGTGGATGTGAGTGCGGTAGAGGCCAGGAAAATCAAGGCTTATATTGAAGCCGGCGGCAACGTGCTCTGGCTGCTGGATGATGACAACCTGCATGGTTTGCAGGAGGTTGCTGATTATCTGGGCATCAAGGTTTCGGCAGGCATGGTGGTTGACCGCACTGCTGAACAATATGGTGCCGACCCGAAAATGTCATTCGCCAGCCTGTATGGTGACCATCCGATTACGCGTAATTTCATGTTGCGTACCGTGTTTCCGGAAGCACATGAGATTGATGGTCGCGCTTCAGACGACCTGGGCTGGAAAGTAGGGCGCCTGATTGATGTCGCGCAAAACGGCTGGCTGGAATCAGACAAGATTCCAGCGGGTGCACAAAACCTCAAGGTACGTTTTGACCAGGGCAAGGACAAAGCCGGCCCGATCAATATCGGCGTTGCCTTGGAACGCCAGTACGGTAAAAAAGGCCAGCGCGTGGTGGTGGTCGGCAACGCCAACTTCCTGGCCAATACCTTTATTACCAATGGTGGTAATCTTGACCTGGGAATTAATATTATCAACTGGCTGGCCGGCGATGACCGTTTGATCACTATTCAACCTATGCCATTGAAAGATATCAATATTAATATTCCTTCTGGTTCGATTGCAGCATTAATTGTCGGTTATGGTACCCAGTATGTATTGCCGGTCATTATCCTGATCGCAGGCTGTTTCCTGTGGTGGAAGCGCCGTAAAGCTTAATTGTGTAAACCTGGTTGAATAAAGCCCGGTTGAATTGTTGAAGTCGTATTGCGTACGGAGTTGGGTGCAATGAAAAAAAGATGGATTTTGAACCTGTTGCTGCTGGCAGTTGTAGTTGGCATTGCAGTTTTCCTGCACTTTAAGCCTGAGGAAAAAGCGCAGGCTGCAAAGTTCGATGTGTCTACGCTGAAAATGGCAGACGCTGAATCATTGAAAATCGAATTTCCCGCCAAGGCGCCAACCATTTTTGAACGCCAGGATGGCTACTGGATGATGCGCAAGCCATATGCTGCGCGTGCTGACCAGATGTCTGTCCAGCGCGCCTTGTCTATCATAGCCGCGACCAGCGCTACCAAATTGCCATTACAGGACGCCGCCAAATATGGACTGGACCAGCCGGAGTTGAAAGTGACTCTGTCAGGCAAGCAAGGCGAGCATGTATTCCTTTTCGGCACGCATAATCCGGTCACCGAAGAGCAGTATGTGGGCTACGCAGGCAATGTATATATGCTGGCCAGCCAATATAGCGAGGCGGCAGCTACGCAGCCGATTGAAATGATCGACAAAACGCCGTTGTCACCGGCTGAGCGTAAACAAATTGCCGGCCTGGACCTGGCGCATCTGGAACAATGGGAAGAGAACGCCCTCAAGATTCAGCTGGCAACCGATGGCAAATGGTCTGTGAACGACCCCAGGGCCAAGCCTACCCAGAATGACATGAATGAGTGGATGGATTTTAGCTGGAAGCAGGCACAGGCAACTTCTGTCGAGGTATACACGCCGGATCGCAGGCAACCTTATGCTTCATTTGAAGTGCTGCTACGCGATGGCAAGAAAGTACACTTTGATAAGATCCAGGAATCGCCGGAATACCTGCTGGCACGCCCGGATGAAGGTATTGTTTATCACTTCCCTAACGATGTTGGTTTCACCATGGTTAACCCGCCGGTGAACATCCAGGCACCGAAAAGCAAATAAGGCCATGCCTGAATTACCCGAGGTAGAAGTCACCCGCCTGGGGCTATTGCCGGTGCAGGGCGCGCGCATTCGCGAAGTCACTATCCGTCATCATGGCCTGCGCTGGCCGATTCCAGCCGATTTGCCACAGCTTTTGCAGGGTAAACGGGTATTGCAGCTAACACGGCGTGCCAAATATATCCTGATGGAAGTCGGCGATATCAGCGAGGCTGGCGAACCTGTCCCCCAGGGTGTGTTGCTATTGCATTTAGGCATGTCCGGCAGGCTATGTTTGCTGGAACGCTACTTCCCGCACGAGAAACATGATCACGTCGATATTGCTTTCGATGATGGACGTGTGATCCGCCTGCGCGACCCAAGACGTTTTGGTGCCGTGCTATGGCTGGACAAAGAACCATCTTCACATCCATTATTGAGCAGCCTGGGGCCGGAACCGCTGGATGCTGCGTTTGATGGCGGGTATTTGTTCCAGCAGTTGCGCTCAAGGAATGCGGCGATCAAGCCGACCATGATGGATGCGCATATCGTTGTTGGCGTCGGGAATATCTATGCCAGTGAGTCCCTGTTCAGGGCGCGTATCCACCCGGAAACGCCATCCAAAGGCTTGACGCTGGTGCAATGCCAGTTGCTGGTGAAAGAGATTAAAGCAACATTGCTTGCTGCGCTGGAAGCGGGTGGCAGTAGTTTAAGGGACTTCTTTGGTGCAGATGGTAACCCAGGCTACTTCCAGCAGACCTATTTTGTTTACGGTCGCACCGGACAGCCTTGCCGCGTGTGCGGGCAACTGATTGCGAATATACGCCTGGGCCAACGCTCTACTTTTTATTGCGCGACATGCCAGCCGCGCGCACTTGTCTAAACCGTCAGGTTTTCAACTCAGGCTTAGTCAAGCCTGGTATCAAACAGTGTCATTGTCTGCAACGTTATCTGTATCGCTATCGGGCTTGATGCAGTTACGTCCGGCATGTTTGGCTTCATAAAGATGATGGTCTGCACGCTCAACCACTTGCGCGAATGCTTCACTTTGCTGCATTTCTGCCAGCCCGGCGCTAATGGTCACCCTGATAACCTGGTTATTAAAGTGAAATTGCAAACCAGCGACTGCTGAGCGGATGATTTCGGTAATTCCGCGGGCGCGCTCGAGATCGCAGCTGGCCAGCAGCAATAGGAATTCTTCACCACCCCAGCGGCAAACGATATCCTCTTCACGCACATGGGACTTAATCAGCTGGGCAATCCGGGTCAGCACCAGGTCGCCGGCCTGGTGGCCATAGTTATCGTTAATCTGCTTGAACAAGTCGATATCCAGCAATACCAATGACAGCGATTCGTCACGCCGTTTGCAGCGTGCTACCGCCTGCTTGAAATAAAACTCAAATACCTGGCGGCTGGTGGCGCCGGTCAGTTTGTCTTGCGTCGCCATCGACTCCAGCCGCTCATGGTAGCCACGCACCGCTACATGGGCCAGCAGCAGGACAATAATACTAATCACCAGCGCTACCGCCATATTGATGATAAAAGCAGTTTCAATACGTTCAGAGCTGGGGTCATTGATCTGCTCGACGATCAAATGCCAGTCAAACTCGGGCACCAGCCTGCTGTTAAGGTAAAGCGTGCTGCCATTTTTGGTTTTGAATGAAGATGATGCGCTAGGTGAAGTAAGGATTTTCACAAACGCCTTGGTCAGTGCCGCTTTGTTTTCGGTATGCAGCTCGGAATGATACTGGCTGCTGCGCAGCATGATTTCGCCTTGGCGGTTCACGAAGTAAATCTCGCGGCCATAGCGTTTTTGATAGTTTTCGATCAGCTCTACGACTGATTGCAGTGACAGGCCCACACCGATAATACCGATGAAATTGCCTGATTTGTCCTCGATGCGGTAATTGACAAAAATGCTCAGGCGGCGCAGGTCTGCAGTGTCGCGATCAATGTTGATCACATAGGGGTTACGTGAATTCTTTGCTTCAAAATACCAGCTTTCATCTTCATGATTTTCCGAGACTTTTTTCAGTACACCCGAAGGGTGGTAGTAAAGCCTGGATTTTTCGGAAATGAAAAACGCGGTAATGGTGTTATATTTTTTCTGGATCTGTGCCAGGTAGCTGGTCATCTTGCTGGCATCTTTTTCGCCGCCATTCACCCAGTCAAACACAAACACATCGTTAGCCATCAGTGAAGAAATCAGTAGTGGCTGTAGCAGGTCACGCTGGATTTCAGAGTAGATATTGTCGCTGGTGAGAGGCAGCATTTCCTGCTGCAGGCGTTCGGTCAGCGAATCTTTGGCCACAAAGTAGCCAATCAGGCTGGTTGCCAGAAAACCTGTCAACACAATGACACTGAGAATGATGATATAAAACCGTTTGTTGACTACCATAAAATACTTGCTAACAAATTACCGAAACACCCCCGGCATTATCATGAATGCCAAGCCGTTTTGTTTGCGGGAACAGTCGTGGCTTTAAACTGTAATTCCTGAAATACTGTTCCGGAATCGATCATTTTATATCAATACAGTTTTAAGCGTACCTGCAAAGTGTTACGTATTAACCTTTATTCAGTATGCCTGCGCGAAGCATGCTCATGCAGATAACCGTGCGGTGGCTGTGGCGAGCCGCCAAATTTTTGCGGCAACAGGGAACCTGCCACCATGGCTAGCGCACTGATTACCAGCCCTAATAATTGTGCCGGAATCAGGCTTTCGTCACCAATCATGACTTCTGCCAGTATCCAGCTGCCGATACCAAAAATAATGGCCGCCAACGCGCCCTGGCTGCTGGCGCGCTTCCAGAAGGCACCAAAGAAAAGTGGCACAAATGCGCCAGCCAGTGTGATTTTATAAGCACTTTCCACCATCCCGAAAATAGATAGCTCCGAATTCAGCGCGTAAAACAGTACCATTCCCGCAAAGCCGACCAGGCACAGGCGCATGACGCGCAGAAATGCATGGTCATTCATATGGGGCACAAAACCTTTAATGACGTTTTCGGCGAAAGTGACAGAAGGTGCCAGCAAGGTCGCAGAGGAGCAACTCATAATGGCTGAGAGCACCGCGCCAAAGAAAATAGCCTGTGCAATCAATGGGGTATGCGTCAGCACCAGGGTAGGCAGCACGCGCTGGGAATCGGTTTCTACCAGTGCGCCAAAAGTCGCTGGGTCTATCAATGTCGCCGCATAGGCGATGAACATAGGCACGAATGTAAAACAGAAATAAATGCTGGCACCAAGGATAGAACCCCATAACGCAATATTGGCAGTTTTTGCCGAGGTGATACGCTGGAAAACATCCTGCTGCGGGATAGAGCCCAGCATCATGGTCAGCCATCCGCCGAGGAAAGTCAGCCACACGCTCCAGTTGGAGGATTGCGGGAAAAAGTTAAGTTTCCCGGCATTGCGGGCATGCTCGATCACCGGGGCCACGCCACCGGTCTGGCCGGACACGATGCTGGCAATGTAAAGCAACCCGCCAATCACGACTATCATCTGCACAAAGTCGAGGATGGCAACTGACAGCATGCCGCCTAATGTGGTGTATGTGAGGACAATGGCGGTGCCCAGTATCATGCCGGTCTGTTCCGGAATATAGCCATCGCTGATCAGGTTGAAAATCAGCCCCAGCGCCTTGATTTGCGCCGCGACCCAGCCCATGTAGGAAACAACGATGGCAATCGTGGTGAGGATTTCTACCGTGCGGTTATAACGCATGCGGTAAAAGTCGCCCAAGGTAAGAATATTGAGTTTATACAGGCGGCTGGAAAAGAATATACCGGCAATGATCAGGCACATGCTGGAGCCGAACGGGTCTGCCGCGACACCGGTCAGGCCTTCGCGCACGAAAGTCGCAGAAACGCCAAACACCGCTTCAGCGCCAAACCAGGTGGCGAATACCGTCGCCATGACTACCGGCAGCGGTAAATGGCGGCCCGCCACGGCATAGTCTTTGGTACTGTGGACGTTTCTGGCTGCAAACAGGCCGATGGCAATGGAGACCAGCAAATACGCTATCACAAACCAGAGCAGCACTATCTCTATCCTTTAAAGGCCGTTGCAAAAGGCAGATTTTAAAACAAAACCTGTTTAAGGATAGGGTTTGTTTTGTCTGGAAAAGTAAAAAAGCCTGGCGTCCAGGCTTTTTTACTTCTGCGTGTATCAGTAAAACTTAATTCAAGAATAACAAGATCAAGCTGGCGAGTTGTAAAAGCACCAGTATGCCGATGGTGCCAATCAACCACTTCTGCCAGGTCGCCTGTTTGTGCTGCGTCACCAGCATGGCATCTATATGGCTTTGCTGTTTGGCGAACTCGCTCTGGTTGCGCAAATATTGCTCGAATAACCTTGGGATTTCAGCCGCGTGTGCCAGCATATAAGGCAATTCGTGTTTGGCGGATTTGAGTAACCTGCGCCAGCCTATCTGTTCACTCATCCAGCGTTTGAGGAACGGTTTGGCGCTATGCCACAAGTCGATATTCGGGTCGAGTTCACGCCCCATGCCTTCGATATTGAGCAGGGTTTTTTGCAGCATGATTAACTGCGGCTGAATATTGACACCAAACCGGCGTGACATCTGGAACAGGCTTAGCAGGGTTCGGCCAAAAGAGATATCCTTGAGCGGCTTCTCGAAGATCGGTTCACAAATGGCGCGGATTGCCGTTTCCAGTGCTTCGACATTGGTATCCGCAGGCACCCAGCCGGATTCAATATGTGCCACGGCGACATCGCGGTAATCGCGGTTAAAAAATGCCAGGAAATTGCGTGCCAGGTAATACTGGTCAGTAGGTGACAGGCTGCCCATGATGCCAAAATCCAGCGCAATGAATTTGCCTTTGTCCGGGCCTTCGGTCACTACCTGGATATTGCCGGGATGCATGTCTGCATGGAAAAAACCATCGCGAAACACCTGGGTGAAGAAAATTTCAACGCCTTCATGTGCGAGCTGGGTGAGATTGATGCCAGCCGCTTGTAAAGTGTAGGTATCACGCACCGGCGTGCCAAACATGCGCTGCATGGTCATGACCTGCTTGCGTGAATAATCCCAGTAAACAACAGGCACCAGCAGGCGCTTGTCACTGAAGTTACGCCCCAGTTGCGAGCATTGTGCAGCTTCCAGCGTCAGGTCCAGTTCATGCTCGGTGTGGCGGGCGAATTCATCGACCATTTCATCCGGTTTCAGGCGGCGGCCTTCGCTCGACAGTTTTTTGACCCACCATGCCAGCGTGCGTAACAGTGCAATATCCCTGTGGATGATCGCGGCAATACCGGGGCGCAACACTTTAACGGCCACCTGTTCGCCACTGTGCAAGGTGGCAAAATGCACTTGCGCGACAGAAGCGCTGGCAACCGGCACCTGGTCAAATTCGGCATAGGTACTTGCCAGTGGCGCATTAAAAGCTTCAATCAGGATCGCTTCTACCGTGCTGAATGCAAATGGCGGTACCCGATCTTGCAGCTTGGTCAGTTCATCGGCCACATCAGGCGGTAACAGGTCACGTCGGGTAGACAGCATCTGGCCGAATTTAACAAAAATCGGTCCTAGTCTTTCCAGGGCCAGCCTGAGCCTGATCGCGCGCTCATGTGGCGCCTGCCGCCAGAAAAACAGCATGTTGAGCAGGCGCGGCACTGCATTGGACTTTTCTTCGCGTACAAAAAAGATGTCCAGCCGGTACCAGATAAAAATGCCGATAATATGAAAAAGGCGAAACCAATGCATGTTTACCGGCTTTCTGAAGAGGGCGTAGCCGCCAGTAATTTGTCGACGCGCGACTGCAAGCGGTCAGTATCTTCGCGCAACTGGTCTACTGACTGGTTAAAGCGATCAATGCCGGATTTTTTGGCAATCAAGGGTTGTTCTTCCTGCCAGTATTCCACCAGCATTTTGCCCAGGTTCTTGGTATTGGCTTGCAGTTGCTTGAATTTTTCCTGGCCCATTTGCACGACCTGGTAGGCCGCAACATCGCCGACTACTTTGCTCAAATCCTCTTCTACGTCCCAACGGATGGCAGAAAATATTTTGCCGATTTCAATGCCCAGTGCAACATCACCATCGATTTTAATCAGGCTGGAGGCAAGCGGGTCTTTGCGTAACAACCGCATGGCCAGGCTGGGAGGCAAATGAATAGTGGCATCTGCGGTTGCAGAGTCGGCAGCTACTGCCAGATCACCATTTTGCAAGATGGTCAGGGTGACCTGAGCCACCTTGAAATCCATACGGACGGTTTGGTTGGCATAAGGCTGTAGCAGGGGCGCGGTCCAGCTGTTTTGCTGCATCAGGTGTTGCAGCACAAATTGAATCAATGGTTTAAACATAGAATTAAAGTTTAATGCCTTTGTGCAAGGCAACGACGCCCGCGGTCAGGTTGTAATAATCCACTTTGCCAAAGCCGGCATCATGCATCATCTGCTTGAGGGTTTCCTGGTCCGGGTGCATACGTATGCTTTCCGCCAGGTAACGGTAGCTGGGTTCGTCGTTGGCAATCCATTTGCCTAGCTTAGGCAGCAATTTGAAAGAATAAGTGTCGTAGAGTTTTTCCAGCGGTTGCCATACTTTGGAGAACTCGAGCACCAGCAAACGCCCGCCTGGTTTCAACACACGCTGCATTTCGCTCAATGCATTATCCTTGTGCGTCATATTGCGCAAACCGAAAGCCACAATCACACAGTTAAAAGTCTCGTCTGCGAATGGCAGTTTTTCGGCATTGCATTGCGCAGCCGGAATGCTCAGTCCCGCATCTATCATGCGGTCGCGGCCTACGCTCAGCATGGAGGCATTGATATCAGTCAAAATCACCTGGCCGGGATTATGTGTCGCTTGTGTGCCTACTTTTTTGGCGAACAGGCTGGATAAATCGCCACTGCCACCAGCAATGTCCAGCACCTTGTCGCCCTGGCCAACGCCGCTGACATCCACTGCAAAGCGTTTCCATAAGCGGTGCAGGCCAGCCGACATCACGTCATTCATAATGTTGTATTTTTGCGCGACCGAATGGAAAACCTCGCCGACTTTCTTCTGCTTGTCTTGTTCGGCGACCGTTTCAAAGCCAAAGTGGGTAGTTTTATCCTGCTCAGTGTTGTCTTGCATATTAGGTTTCCTTACGGGTATGGCCG
>JALDYP010000023.1:0-42821 GCA_032153875.1 Methylophilus sp. | reverse complement strand
TCGCCATGCTGTTTCTTGATATGGATAACTTCAAGGAGATCAACGACAGCTTTGGTCATGCAACCGGAGACGCGCTGCTGATAGAGGTGGTCAGGCGGCTGCAACGGTTGCTTTCAGATGCCTGCTTACTCAGCCGCGAGGGTGGTGACGAATTTGTGCTGCTCATTAACAACATCCAGGATTCGGATGTTGCCACCCAAACCGCACAACAGATCCTTGAAGCCATGCAAGAGCCGTTTGCGGTGAGCGGCAACACATTGCATGCTTCCTTCAGCATCGGCATCAGCCTCTATCCACTTGATGGCAAAGACTTTGAAACACTGCGCAAAAACGCCGATGCAGCCCTGTACCTGGCAAAAGATTGCGGCCGTAATACCTACCGTTTCTTTGTATCGCAGATGAATGCCGACGCACAAAAGCGTATGCGCATCCAGACAGACCTGCACACTGCCCTTAAAAACAATGAGTTCTTGCTGCACTACCAGCCACAAATACGCCTTTGCGATGGCCGCATCAGTGGCATTGAGGCCTTGATCCGCTGGAAAAACGCAGATGGCCATATGATCCCCCCAAACGAATTTATTCCCATCGCAGAGCAAAGCGGGCTGATCATCCAGATGGGTCAGTGGGTGCTGCGCGAAGCCTGCCGGCAGTTGTCCGCATGGCACCAGCAAGGGCAAACAAACCTGGCGGTCGCGGTCAATTTATCCTCACAGCAGTTCCGGCATGGCAATATCGTAGAAACCATCAGTTCTGCACTGCATGACTTCCGCCTGCCACCAGAATGCCTGGAACTCGAGCTGACAGAGTCCATCGTCATCCAGGACACAGAATCCGTGATCAGCACGCTGCACACGCTGAAAAATATCGGGGTCAAGCTTGCCATTGATGACTTTGGCACTGGCTATTCCAGCCTGTCTTACCTTAAACGGCTGTCAGTAGACAAACTCAAGATCGACAAATCCTTCATCCACGACCTACATAAAGACCAGGACAGTGCAGAAATTGTCCGCGCCATCATCCAACTCGGGCACATCCTGCAACTGGTTGTGATTGCCGAAGGGGTAGAAACTGAAGAGCAACTGGCTTTTCTCACTAACTGTCACTGTGATGAAATACAGGGATACCTGTTTAGCCGCCCGGTAGCTGCAGAAAATATACCGGAGATACTTGCGCGAATAGGCACGACGGCCTAATTTGTTTTTTTATAGCAAGTAGCTGATTAAACGCGCTTTTTAGAAGGCACAGGCTGGAATGTCCAAGCCACAAACCGGCTTTGCTTCTGCCCTTGCGCCATCTCCACCGTTTTCACCGTCACCGCCTGCACTTTCTTTAACTCGCGATACACCAGCGGTAAATTAGTCGCTTTGGAAACCAGTGTGGTAAACCACACGCACTGCTTGGCAAACAGCTTGCTCTCGCGAATCATGGTGGTTAAAAACGCCGCCTCACCGCCCTCGCAAAACAACTCATTAGACTGCCCGCCAAAATTCAATGCCTGAGGTGGCTTTTTACCCAAGCCACGCCATTTACGTTGCGTACCCGCCAACGCTTCTTCAGCGGATGCATGAAAAGGCGGGTTACATAAAGTGACGGTAAATTGCTCCCCCGGCAAAATTACGCCCTTAAAAATCGATTCCGGCTTAAGCTGCTGACGCACACTGATCTGCTGCTGCAAACCATTCGCCTCAATAATCTGCTGCGCATTGCGCAAAGCCTTACTATCAATATCCACACCCACACATTTCCAGCCATAAGCATGCGCAGCAATCAGTGCATAAACCAGATTCGCACCTGTGCCGATATCCAGCAATCTCACTTCCTCAGTAATGCCACTCTCAGCCAATAAATCCGCAAGGTAATGCACATAATCCGCCCGCCCGGGGATAGGTGGACATAAGTAATTCTTTGGAATATCCCACACTGCCACACCGTAATACTGCTTGAGCAAAGCCTGATTCAGTGCTTTCACCGCTTGTGGGTTTGCAAAGTCTATTGATGCATCGCCATAGGCATTTGGTCGAATGTATTGAGAGAGTGTTGGATTTGTTTGTACCAAGACAGAAAAATCATAGCCGATTCGATGCAAATTACGAGGATGGAATAACAAGGTAGAAGTTTCTAATTTCATAACTCATCAAAAATAAAACATATTCATTAGCAAAGCCCATGAATACGCATAAGAATTATTTCATTTATTAACGTTAAATTTGGCCATTATCTTCACATAGAGTCAACTATTAAGTACTTAAACTGTTTAGCTTTGACAGTTAGCATTCATTTACAATGGGCAAGAATCTAAAAATAAAAACTCAAGTTTAAGAGATCTAAAGAATGATTATTAAACATTTAGAAATTCAGAATTTCCGAACCCTCAAAAATGTATCAATAGAGTTTGATGAGTTGATTGCCATTTTGGGTAGAAACGGCTGTGGAAAGTCGACAGTTTTAAGAGCTATAGATGTTTTTTATGACATATCCTATCAAGCTAATGATTATGATTATTTTGCTAAAGACTCAAATAGCGAAATTAAAATTACTGTGACTTATTCAGAGCTTAGAAATGATGAGCTTGACGAATTCTCCACTTATTTGACAAACAATCAGCTTTCAGTAACCAAAGTTATTAATAAAGGTGGGGCAAAATATTTTGGAGTGGCATTACAAATCCCTGAATTCGCTCACTTCAGAACACTTCCTGCACTTCCTAAACGAGCAGCCCTAAACTCACTGATTGATTCAGGAAAATATTCAGGCCTAGGTCCAAAAGCATCTAATGATGCTTCAGTAATAGCATTAATGGATCAGTACGAATCAAACAATTTAGCGTTGTGCAAACCCATATCTAGAGAGCAGCAATTCTTTGGTCCCAAAAATGTAGGTGGTGGGAAATTAGATAAATACACAAAATTTGTGCTAATCCCAGCGGTGCGAGATGCAAGTGCCGAAACTGGCAAAAGAGGAGTGATTCATCAACTTATTGATGTACTAGTAACGAGAAGTATCAACGCACGCGAAGATGTTCAGAAATTAAATCTAGAGTTTGATGAGCGCGTAAAGGCGATTTATACAAAAGACAACTTGACTGAACTTGATGCTCTCGCCAAATCTATCACTGAACTATTAAGTCAATACTCGCCAGGAGCAGCATTAAGTTTAGACTTTGATGAAATACATCCACCTAAAATTACCCTGCCTGACGCCCTCATATCTTTAATTGAAGATAACTTTAGCTCTCCAATTAACTACTCAGGACATGGGCTACAAAGAGCCTTGATACTTGCGCTTTTACAGCAATTATCTTTAACAGATATGACTCTTCCTGTAGCAAGTACGGAGATGCCTATTGCACCAACGACTAACGATGAGACCTCTAGGCCTACAGACTTAATTCTAGCAATTGAAGAGCCTGAACTATATTTACACCCTTCCAGAAGTAGATATTTAAGTAACTTACTGAATAAACTATCAATAAAAAAAGAGGATTTAACTGAAGTACGCACTCAAGTTATCTATGCTACTCATTCCCCCTTTTTTGTTTCATTAAACAGATTTGATCAGATTCGAATTGCAAGAAAGTACGAGACTCCAGACTTTGAAGTTTTACAAGCAGCAATAACTTCTTTTTCTACGAAGCAGGCAATAGAAAAGCTTGCAAACCTTTATAACGAGCCAATAGGAAAGTTCTCAATAGAATCCTTTCAAGCCAGACTGGCCCCTGTAATGACTTCAATAATGAATGAGGGATTTTTTGCAGATGTTGTAGTAATTGTAGAAGGCGTATCAGAAATTGGAATCTTATGGGCAATGCAAGAAATCATGGGCAAAAACTGGGATGCTTTGAATATCGCAGTTGTATCGGCGGGTGGTAAGAACAACATTGACAGACCAGTCATAATATTTGAGGGCTTTGGTATTCCAACATTTTTTATTTTTGATGGTGATGCACAAAATATAGGTAAAAAGAATGAATCTAACTCGGCTCAGAAAAACTTAACCTATTCAAAACTAGCTGGAGTAGCACCATCAAAATTTCCAGAGACTCAAGTTCAAAAGAACTTTGCAATCTTTCAATTCAATATAGAAAAAGAACTTGAGCTGGCTTTAAAAGATAAATTTCATGAAATATGTGGCGAAATCGTAGCTCAATTAGGATACGACCAACCGTCCCAAATACTAAAAAATCCTGAAGGTGCGGCTACTTTCATCCAAAAAACTTATGGGCAAGGATTAAGCATTCCTATTCTTGAAAAGCTAATTAATAACATTACAGAATTAGCTTTCAAAGCTACTTAATTTTACTAGTCCACATCATTTACCCCCCTATTTTGGTATGATGGTAGCATTGTAACTTGCTACCAATTTACCATGACTCAAATAGCTAAAACTTCATTTATGCCTGCTATAAAGTCTCGGAAATTGTGCCCGAGAGAATCCATAAAACCTATAGAAGAAACAGTTAAAACAAGCTCCAAACTGCTTTATCCAGATGGTGATACTTCAAAAGTCGATGATTAATGTAAAAGCAAGCTCCAAGCAATAATCAATATTATCGAATCAGAATTCTCAAAGCGCGGCATCAAATTTTATTCTAGGTAAATATGAGCAATACCCAAAACAAAAAAACAAGTGAAACAATTCAAAATTTCACAGATTTTATTGATGGTCGAAAATTCAAAACCATATTGGCTGACCCTCCATGGCAGTTTCAAAATCGAACTGGAAAAATGGCTCCAGAACATAAAAGGTTATCTAGATATGGAACGATGACACTTGATGAGATTAAAGACTTACCTGTAGAAACCGCAGCAGCTGATACAGCCCATCTATACTTGTGGGTGCCAAATGCATTATTACCTGAAGGCTTAGCGGTTATGGCGGCTTGGGGCTTCACATATAAAAGTAATATTATCTGGCAAAAAATCAGAAAAGATGGCGGTCCAGATGGTCGTGGAGTAGGTTTTTATTTTAGAAATGTAACGGAAATACTTTTGTTTGGTGTTCGTGGTAAAAATGCCAGAACTTTACAACCTGGTAGAACACAAGTAAATATTTTATCTACCAGAAAACGAGAGCACAGCCGTAAACCAGATGAGCAATATCAGCTAATCACATCTTGTAGTCCTGGTCCTTATTTAGAGTTATTTGCTAGAGGCGAAAGAGAAAACTGGTCCATCTGGGGGAATCAAGCTGATGAAAGCTACGCTCCCACTTGGCCAACTTATGCTCATCACTCAAGAAGTAATGCGATCAACCCAAACTCTATAGAAGCTGAAACTTAATCCTGGACTTCATTTGAAACCTCATCCTCACTTAACTCCTCAACATTAGCCTTATCAAAACGAACCATTGCTGCAGGAAGTCCTATAAGCAACAAAGGGCAAGGGTTCCCAACTCCTCTTTCAACACGATGCATTAACTTGTCCCAATGTGTTGTAGCCTGACCATACTTGTTACTTACAAAGTTATCAGTCCACGCTTCCTGGAACGGAACAGGATTGAGGGTCCGTTCGACTCTTTTTAGAACATTCTTTTTTTGCTTTGGTGTGGGAGTATAGCCATTGGCCTCGAGGTCCTGATAATTTGATATAGAGCGATCTTTTGTAAATTTAAGAACTGCATTCCGTAACTCTTCTTGTAACGATTTACCACGTGTAATAATAATTCCAACACTAATCGCGCCTTCAGCATGTAGCCGCTTGAAGTTCTCCAAATCTCGATCAAAAAATGGATCTTTGTTATTCCATTCAATTTCGCAAGCTATTACACCAACGCCTTTAACTTTACGCACATGATCCACTTCATGAGAAGTAGATTCTCTTTGAACACCATCCACAACTTTGGTTATCTCAAATATATGCTTTTTCCAACCTGCATTTGTCAGCGACTTTCTTAATCTTTGAGTAAACTTAGTCTCTCCACCACCACTACCTATAATCTCAGTTATCGGTAGTTCGATTTTTGAAAGACTTGTACTCAACTCTTCTAGAGCAGCAGAAAACTCACCTACAAGAATAGATTCTGCATGAGATAGAAACTTAATTTCAAAACCTTGTGATTCAAGCTTGCTAATTGGATTCATCATTTTTTTAATTTTAAGATTTTCGCTAATGATAACTCTCTTTACGTAAATTCAATTAACATAGCATCGAATCACTAGAAAAAATAAAACCTATTAATTTTCGGAGGTCATATGCAGAATTTATTTATTGAAGCTATCCACTCTAAGAGAAAGTTAAAAGTTACATTTTATTCAAAGCAAGATAATCAATTATTGACGCGAACTTGTGCACCAATGGACTTTGGTCCGAGTACCCGTGCCCATGATAAAAGTAATAGGTTCCACTTTTGGGACTACGACAGCGACTCCAAACAACATGTCTTAAGTTTGCTTCCTGACCAAGTTGAATCCATAGAATTACTTGATGACCCATTTGATCCAAAGGAATTTGTCACATGGTCTCCAAAATGGATTGTTGCTAGAGATTGGGGAGCATATTCTTAGCTAACAATACTAAAAATAAGCTGATACTCAATAAGCCCTTAACTTTTCGGTGCTAAGCTAATAAATCAGACTTTTTTGAAATTACTTTGAATCCAAGGCATTACTATTTAATACTGAGTTAGCACTGAAATCGAAGTTAATTTATGCAAAATACCCCTTAAAGTGTTGAATTAATGGCAAAAACACTATCTTTACATTGTATACATGCACAAAATTCTCTGATATGGTAGCGATTATTAAAATAATTACGGTGTTTTACACCAACCAATATTCGGGGTGTCAATTAAATGATGGACATATCAGGAAAATATTTGTACACAATACGCAGCGCAAATGGCGTGCTGGTAGAGAATTTGCAGGTGTTTGGTAAATCTCGCACTGAAGCGGATGACAAGATTCGCCAGATGTATTGGCGCTGTGAAATTATCAGCTGCGATATAGTTGTTAAAAAGGATTCGAAAGCACGTACACCACATATAAAAATGCAGTGGGTACGCCCCTAACATAGGGGAGGATAGGCTGGCGTTAAGAACCTGCCCGGAATTGCGAACTCCTAAAGCGTCTGTTGATACAGGCGCTTTTTTTATTGCCGCAGCCTTATAAGCCTTATCTGGCAGATTTGCGCGCTCTAACGCTAAACACTCACTAACGACACTGGATATTGCGCTACAAGATTATCCGCCGTCACCAGAGTCACACCCTCCAGTAAAGTTTGCGATAGCAGCATACGATCAAATGGATCTTTATGAATATCTGGCAAGGCTTCCACATTAATTGCGTGAGCACTATTGATAGCAATTTCTTCAAATCCATTATCTAGCAGACTTCGTCTTAACACGGCTAGATCAACCTTAAAATCAGCACGACCCAGTTTATTCTTGATGGCGATTTCCCACAGGCTGGCGCTACTAAAATAAAGTTGATTGTCCGGATTTTCAATTAAGGACTTTCCTTTGCTTGAAAGCTGGTTAGATCCTTCTGCTGCCCAAAGCAGGATATGAGTATCTAGCAATAATTTCATCTTATTCCAACCCGAACAGATTTGCGATTTCCGTCGACCCCATGACGTCAAAATCATCGGGAATCTGGATTTGGCCTTTCATGAAGCCGATGCGTTTGGGGGCAATGACTTCTGGAGTATCCAGCCTGATCACTTTCACCAAGGGTTTACCTGCCTTCGCGATAATAAAAGATTCCCCATTCACCGCTTGATCAACCAATTTGGAAAGCTGGGTTTTTGCTTCGTGGATATTAATAATTTGCATAAGACCACCATTAAACTAAGTTCTGTTAGTTTAGTTTAAAACTTAATATTCCGTCAGTAAAGCGCTTTTTAAAACAATGGCAGGTTATTCGCAAGTACTGTGGATTTGATTCTTTTCTTGCGCGGCGCTTTTTTCTTTTTGCCTGGCTCTGGCGGCAATATATCGAACAGGGATGGCTGTGCAGGGAACATATCGTCCATTTGCGGTACCAGCAACTCTGGCCGCAGCTCGCAATCAATACGTATATCGGATTTTGGTATGCAGCAACAAGGCAGGATTTCATCGGCACCGATAAATGCCAGCGGTTGTTCAAGATACTCTACTTCACCAGCCAGCAGGCGCACTCTGCACCCGCCGCAATAACCACTCCTGCATTGATACTCTATTTCGTGCCCGGTACGTTCAAGGCCTTCGAGCAGGGTTTCCTGCGGAATGAGGTTAAAGCGGATGTGCTGGCTTTGTACGGTGCTCACTTTATAAAAGTTTATTCAAAATAAGGAAGCAATTAATCAGTGAGCGAGCGGGATCAGTGCAAGGCGTACGGCGCGCAGAAACCGGAATGTACACGTAGTACATGAGGATTTCGAGCACCGCACAACGCAGCAATTATTCCGCGCAGCCACTGAGTTATTGTTTCTAAAGTTCGAAGTCGTTAAGATCATCGGCAGATACTTCCGAATCAATCTGACCAATCAGGTAGGAGCTTAATTCCACCTCCTGCGGGGCGACTTGCACGGTGTCAGACGCAAGCCAGGTGTTGATCCATGGGATAGGGTTGCTTTTGGCATTGGGGAATGCCGGTGGCAAGCCAACCGAGGCCATGCGGCTGTTGGTGATGTATTCCACATACTGGCTAAGGATGTCTTTGTTCAGGCCTATCATGGAGCCATCTTTGAACAGATATTCTGCCCATTGTTTCTCCTGCTCGGCGGCAGTCTTGAACATTTCGAAACATTCGTTGTGCAACTCGGCGGCGATCTCGGCGAATTCGGGATCATCCTGGCCGGAACGCATGATATTCAAAATGTGTTGGGTGCCGGTGAGGTGCAAGGCTTCGTCACGCGCGATCAGGCGGATGATCTTGGCGTTGCCTTCCATCACCTTGCGCTCGGCAAAGGCGAATGAGCAGGCAAAGCTGACATAGAAGCGGATCGCTTCCAGGATATTCACGTTCATCAGGCAGCGGTACAACAGCTTTTTCAGCTCGCGGCGGTTGACCAGTTTGTTCTCGCCATTGATGACGTGGTCGCCCTCGCCCAGCTGCGAATACAGCATGGTCTGCTGGATCAGCTCATCGTAATAATGCGCGATATCAGACGCGCGCGCGGTGATGTTGTCGTTGCGCACGATGTCATCAAAAATGATGGAAGGATCATTGACGATGTTGCGGATGATATGGGTGTACGAGCGCGAGTGGATGGTCTCGGAAAACGCCCAGGTCTCTATCCAGGTTTCCAGCTCTGGCAGTGACACCAGTGGCAGCAACGCCACGTTAGGGCTACGACCCTGGATGGAATCCAGCAGCGTCTGGTACTTCAGGTTGCTGAGGAAAATATGCTTTTCATGCTCCGGCAGACCCTGGTAGTCAGCACGGTCTTGCGACACATCGACCTCTTCCGGACGCCAGAAGAAAGAAAGCTGTTTCTCGATCAGCTTTTCGAACACCGGATATTTCTGCTGGTCATAACGCGCCACGTTGACGGGTTGACCGAAGAACATCGGTTCTTTCATCTGGTCGTTGTCTGTTTTGGTGAAGATGCTGTAGGCCATCTTTGTTCCTTGAGTGATAAATGGCTGCGCGGGCAAATTAAATTCATCCCGCTAGCTCACTTATTCTATTTTTTGTTTAACTCTCTGCAATCCATTCGCACCAGCGCATGGACTGTACTACTAATAGCTTTGACTAACTCGCTCGCAGCCACTTGAAGAAATGCTGAGTAAGCGAGCGAGCCGGAGGAAGTGCAAGGCGCCCGGAGCACAGAAACCGGAATGTACAAGAGAGTACATGAGGATTTCGAGCACCGCGCAACGCCGCAATTCACCGGCGGAGCCGCTTAATCAGTGTTTATTTAAATCTTGCAGGCACCACTGGCACACCCGTCATCCTCTGCCTCGGTGCCGCCTTCGGTGGCTCCGTCGCGGGTGTTGTGGTAGTACAGCGTTTTGATGCCCAGCTTATAAACCTGCAGCAAGTCTTTCAGCAACTGCTTCATCGGCACACGGCCACCTTCAAAACGGGTCGGGTCGTAGTTGGTGTTGGCAGAAATCGACTGGTCGACAAACTTCTGCATGATACCTACCAGCTTGAGGTAACCATCGTTGTTAGGGATTTTCCATAACAATTGATACTGGTCACGCAGGCGGTCGATCTCAGGCACAACCTGGCGCAAGATACCGTCTTTGGATTGCTTGACGGTGACCAGGCCACGCGGTGGCTCAATACCGTTGGTCGCGTTGGCGATCTGGCTGGAAGTCTCTGAAGGCATCAGCGCGGTCAGGGTGGAGTTACGCAGGCCATCCTTCTGGATTTCTGCGCGCAGGCTTTCCCAATCCAGCAGCAATGGCTCGGTAGTGACAGTATCCAGATCCTTTTTATAAGTATCGATCGGCAAGATGCCTTTGGCGTAAGTGGTTTCGTTGAACGCACCACAAGGACCAAATTCACGCGATAACTGCACGGAGGCTTTTAACAAGTAGTACTGGATAGCTTCGAACGTGCGGTGTGTCAGGCCCAGTGCTGCATCATCGGTATAGCTGGTGCCGTTTTTCGCCAGGTAATATGCGTAGTTGATCACGCCCACGCCCAGTGAGCGGCGCTTGTCGGTGGCATTCAATGCCGCTTTCACCGGGTAATCCTGGTATTCCAGCAAGGCATCCAGCGCACGCACCACCAGGTCAGCCAGGCCTTCCAGCTCGTCCAGTGATTCCAGCGCGCCGAGGTTAAACGCAGATAAAGTACACAGCGCGATCTCGCCTTCTTCATC
This sequence comes from Methylophilus sp., assembly GCA_032153875.1. Taxonomy (GTDB): domain Bacteria; phylum Pseudomonadota; class Gammaproteobacteria; order Burkholderiales; family Methylophilaceae; genus Methylophilus. Next base: position 32,067 of record JALDYP010000023.1, on the reverse strand, counting down.
ATTGATGTCATTCAATGCCTTGGTTGGCAGCGCGATCTCCATACACAGGTTGGACTGGCGCACTGGCGCAACGGAAGGATCGAATGGACTGTGCGTGTTGCAGTGGTCCACGTTCTGGATGTAGATACGGCCAGTACCGGCGCGCTCCTGCATCATCAGCGAGAACAGTTCCACCGCCGGGATAGTCCGTTTACGGATGCTGTCATCGTTTTCGTATTGCGTGTACAGGCGCTCGAACTCATCCTGGTCAGCAAAGAAGGCATCGTACAGGCCGGGGATATCATGCGGCGAGAACAAGGTGATGTTCTGGCTCTTGATCAGGCGCTGGTACATCAGGCGGTTGATCTGCACGCCGTAGTCGAGGTGACGCACGCGGTTCTCTTCCACGCCGCGGTTGTTTTTCAGTACCAGCAGTGATTCCACTTCCAGGTGCCACAACGGGTAGAACAAAGTCGCCGCCCCACCACGCACACCGCCTTGCGAGCAGGATTTCACTGCGGACTGGAACAGTTTGTAGAACGGCAGGCAACCGGTATGTTGCGCTTCACCGCCACGGATCTCGCTACCCAGTGCGCGGATACGGCCGGCGTTGACGCCGATACCGGCGCGCTGTGACACGTACTTCACAATCGCGCTGGAAGTGGCGTTGATGCTATCCAGGCTATCGTCACACTCGATCAGCACGCAGGAGCTGAACTGGCGCGTAGGCGTACGCACGCCGGACATGATAGGCGTAGGCAACGAGATCTTGAACGTGGAAACCGCATCGTAGAAACGCTTGATGTAATCCAGACGCGCCTGGCCTTTATAGTTGGCGAACAGGCACATGGCAACCAGGATGTACAGGAACTGCGGGCTCTCGTAGATTTTCTTGGTGACGCGGTTCTGCACCAGGTACTTACCCTCAAGCTGCTTGACCGCTGCATAAGAGAAGTTCAGGTCACGCCAGTGGTCGATATAGCCATTCAGGGTATCGAATTCTTCACGTGTGTAATCGCGCAACAGATGTTCATCGTATTTGCCGAGTTCGGTCAGGTTGGTGACATGATCAAACAGATGCGGTGGCTCAAACTGGCCATAAGCGATCTTGCGCAGGTGAAAGATAGACAGGCGTGCAGCAAGGTACTGGTAGTCAGGCGTTTCTTCAGAGATCAGGTCAGCGGCAGACTTGATGATGGTCTCATGGATATCATCAGTGCGGATGCCATCATAGAACTGGATATGGGAGCGCAATTCCACCTGCGACACCGACACATTGTTCAGGCCCTGTGCGGCCCAGTCGATCACCCGGTGAATCTTGTCCAGATTGATAGGTTCCTTGCGGCCATCGCGTTTCGTGGCCTGCATGGATTCATATTGTGACATTGTTGGCTCCCAATTCTGGCAGCGGGGGCTCAGGAGCAAAGACGCAAACGCAAAACATGCCTGACCGGAAAATCCGAACATGATGAATGCACTGCCATTGCCGAGGACACCCCGCCTCAAACGTTAACAAGTAAAAAACTGACGGTCGGTCTCCTGGCTCTCAGGTCATCATTATTTGCAGTCGCCTTCCCGAATTTCTTCAGTGGCTTAAGTGTTAGCAAACAACTCGCTGATCACAGTTGCGGGGGCAGCCCTGGCTTGATGCACACTGTGCAGTGTTACACGCACCAGATTCCCTTTTAAATGCAGGAGAAGTGTTTCGCCTGCAAACCGTATGGATGCGACTATAAAACAATATCTATGGCTTTTCAATCAGACAAAACACAAGATATAGTTGTGAAGTCAGGTTTTGAAACTAAGCTACTGTTTCTATTAGAGAATATATTTTTGAGATTTTTTTAATAAAATGTGGTGAAAATGCATTGCATTTTTAAGCGAATTGCGCATCGCTTTGTTACAAAGCTGAAACAATTTAATTGAAGATATTTAAAACAAAATTGGCTGTAAAAAGCTTGGCAAAGTAACTGGCCTTTATCGGCTAAGTAGCAGCCAAGACTTGCACGCACAACATGCGCCAAAAAAATCTGGGCGAAAACTTTTTTCTTGGCTAAAAATACCATGCAATTGCCTCTCTATTATCATGATACTGTTTCGCCTCTTTATGTGACACTACCAACAACAAACAAGAATCACACCCGCTATGACTTACTTAAAACTCTCCGCAATCCGCCTGGCAACCGCCCTGGCTTTGGCTATCACCGGCAGTGCTGCACACGCCACCAACGGCATCAACCTGATCGGCTTCGGTGCCGAATCCAGCCTGATGGCAGGTGCCGATGTGGCAGTGGCACGCGACACCAGTGCGCTGAATACCAATCCGGCAGGGCTGACCCAGATCAAGGCACCGTTGCTGGACATGTTTGGCTCGATACTGCGCACCACTGATCTGACGCACGTAGACCCCCGCAACGAAGAGCATGCCTCTAACCGTTACACTCCTCTCGGCGGTGGTGGCTATGCGCGGCCATTAGAGAATACATCCTGCACGGCGGGTGTAGGGTTCTTCGCACAAGGCGGCGCGGGTGGCGTGTTCGACAAGATCCGTACTCCGTTTGGTAACCGCGATGATCTTTCTTCACTGTTCGGCATTGCCAAAGTCATTCCCGGCATAGGCTGCGAGGTGAACGAGAAACTTTCAATCGGGGCCAGTCTGAATTTTGTCTATGCCAGCATAGAACAGGACTTTTTCGCCAATACTTCAGTCGGCACCGCCTTTGCTGGATACAAGCTGGAAGACACTTCAGCAGTACGCACCGGGTTCAAACTCGGCATGCAATATCGTGTCACTCCGGCATTGACCCTGGCCGCCACTTACACAGAAAAAACCGAATTACCACTTACAGGTGGTTCATTAGTAGCTGATTTCACGGGCGCAGGATTGGGTAAGGTCAAGTACTCAGATGCCTCAGTCAAAGGCTTCGCGTTACCACGTGAAGTCGCGGTGGGTTTGGCGTTTAAACCGGTTGATGCCTGGTTACTGTCATTCAAGCTGAACTGGCTGAATTGGGATGATGCAATCGATGACGTGAAACTACGCGCGACAAATCCTAACAACCCGTTAGCACCGGCTGTATATGGCTCAACCAACGCTGCCGACTGGAAAAACCAGTGGGTCATCGCCACCGGCATTGCCTATAACTGGGATGACCGCACTACCATTTATGCAGGTCACAATTACGGAAAAAATCCGATTCCACGTGAGACAACAAACCCATTACTTGCGGGCATCCTGGAACATCACCTGACGTTTGGTGCGGCGCGCAAGATCAACCAGCAATGGCTGGCGACTGGCGGGGTCGAATGGATGTTACCGGTCAGCGTTAAATACAACAGCCCGTTGCTGGGAGACTCTGAAATCCGCAATGAGGCTATTGTGCTTCACTTCATGTTAAGCCGCCGATGGTAAGGATAAGGCTTTATAAAAATATCAGGTAATTGCTTTTTTAAGATGGCGAACATGTTTGCGCGAATGGCGTTTTTTGAGCCAGATCAACACGCCAGTAACGGTTAACCCAACCACACCAAAGCCCATTGCACTGACAAATAGCTGCATGGGCAGTCCCCACACTTTGGCGGTATGCAATGCAAGTAACCATTGCGTCATCGTGTCACCTGCTGCTTCACCGGTCGGCAGGTAAATGGCTAACTGTTCGCCGCTATTGGCATTAAACATCACGGCGGTATTGGCTGATTTCTTAGATACATCACGGCTGGAATTCACTATATAGGTATAAGTGCCTTTGCCAGCGTCGTAATACATTTTGGCTTCATGCTGAATGTTGAATTTATTTTCAACACTGATGCGTTGCATAAGCATGCGGCCATTATTCAAGGCAGCGCTTGTATCCAGCATGGGATCAAGCAAAGGGTTAGGCAATCTGGGAATTTTTTCACCAAATGGCTGTTTTGTGAAAACACTACCCATCACAGGGTAGTAAACATCGCGCAGGTTGAAAGCAACGCTAGACCATGCAAACACGAACAGCATCGCCCACAGCCACAAACCACCCGCGCGGTGTAGATCAAAATTGATTTTTGCTGAACCGCCCTGCCAGCGAACTTTCCATGCCCGCCACCAACGCCTTATCCATGAATTGTTTCTTGGCTTATCGCGAATGATAAGAGATGAAACGCGCTGCCTAGCCGGAAAGGTTAAGTAGGCACCGATAAAACAATCCAGGGTCCATATCAACGCTACGATGCCAAGTATCAAGCGACCGGTTTTTTCCAATGCCAGGGAGAAATGCAGCCGGTATAAAAATGGCAGTAAATTAATGCTGCCTTGGGTGATATCTCCCCATTTGCGTTCGGCCAACAATTGCCCGGTGTAGGGATTGACGAAAATCTCGTCATTCGCCAGTTCACTTTTATTTCCTGGGCGTGGTTGTATATAGAATGAAACTGATTCTTCGGCTGAATGGTGCAGATTAATGCGATTAAACATCGCATCAGGGTATTTTTCCTGCATCATTGCTGCCAGTTGAATAGTGCTGATTCTCGCCTGGCCAGGCTGCGGCTCCACCAGCCTGAATTCAGGACGCATGACCTTTTCGAGCTCATCATAAAATGAAATGAACACGCCGGTAATGCCCGCCAGTATTAAAAAAAGGGCCAGAACCAGCCCTGTATAACGATGGATAATGACGAAAAACTGCCGCATTCGAGTACTTATTTCAAATCGTCAGCATGTGTTTTCAAAGCCATTTATTTTTAAAGTCATTTAGAAAGTAGCTGCCACACTGAACAATACGCTACGCCCCGGCTGGTACAGCGGCGTCACAGTGCCAAACCCCTGATAGGTCGCACGGTCTGCGTAGGTATCATCAAACAGATTGCGTACGTCCACCCGCCACTTGGTTTTCACTGCCCACGCTGGCTGGTACTCTGCATAGATGTTAAAGACTTCGTATGAAGGGAAATCCAGTGTGCCATTACTGACTTTTTTATATTTCTGCGCGAACTCCGCATCGCCTCCGACAGTAAGATTTAGAGAGGGGAAGCGATGACCAATAGTGACATACAAAATCTCACCGACAGGTGTGGCTAAATAATTACCGGCATCACTGTCGGTAGCAGCGCCATCAATGGTGACATCGATATCTGCCAATCTTGCACGCGCAAAGCTTTGCTCCCATTGATAAGCCAGGCCCAACTCATAGCCACGGGTACGTACATCACGGGCCAGATTGGCACTACCAGCCGCGAATCTCGCCACACGGGCGTCGTCTATATGTGTTTCAAATACTTTGGCATCCGCTGTGAATCCGTAAAAGCGGCTTTGCAAACCAACAAAATAGTTATCTGCTTTCGTGGCTCTTGGACCACGGCCATAATTCCACGCCGTATTCATGATGAAGTTTTCAGCCATCTGGCTACCGCTAAATACCTCTGAGTAGCCGGCTTTCACAGTCAGCAGCTCAGGCAACACTGCTAACTCGCCAGACAGATTGGAACTGAAGCCGGAATGTGACCAGCTTTCGCCTCTGGTGCCTGTCAGTTCATGGTGATCATTACGGATACCGGCAGAAATCTGCAAAGGCTGCCAGGGGTTGATTCGGGCCTGTACATAAGCCCCGTTATTGCTGGCTTTCTCATCTGGGCGATCCGCCGGATCGCGATACTTGGCTTCGTCGCGGTAAAAGTCGACACCCGCAACAACATTGCCTATCTCTAACGGGAATTTGTTCTCGAATTTGCCGTTAAAACTGCCGGTTTGACCAGTACCGTGATAAAGCTCCACACCGGCAGGAGTCACGATAGGCACGGTAATCTCTGTTTTGCTGTAAGCCAAAACCACTGTAGGGTTCCACCAGTGGTCAGGATTATCCTGATGGTAACGTAACACAGTGTTATCACGGATCATTTCGTAATCACGGACTCGCGGTTCGGTCGGTGGTCTTCCCGAGATAAACCCGATATTAGCGCGGAACGGGCGAGCCGCATCATCACGCACCCGCTCATGGCTTAATTGCAGACGATGCCCGCCTTCAGCCTCTGCGCCTATCTTGAAGAAGCCACTGACCATGTCTGTAGCGGTACCATCGACCTTATCACCATTGCCTGCTTCAAACCTGTTACCGTTTGCAACGGTAAGATAGGCCAATCCATCCAATTGTTCGGAAGCACCATAACCAGCTAAGGACTGGCTGAACACGTCACCATTGGTGTTGTAGCTGGAACGTATATAAGCGCCCATGCCAGGAGAGGTCAGGAAATCACGCGCATTTTTTGTTTCATAGGCGATAGAACCCGCAATCGCCCCCGGACCCGCATCCGCAGGTGCAACACCGGCGTTAACACTGACGGCTTTCATGAATAAGGGATCAATCAAGGTCGTACCGTTGTGGTGGAAAACCTTATTGTTCTGGCGGCTGCCATCAATCGTTACTGCCAGATTGGTTTCTTCGATACCATTCACATACACCTTTTGTGACATAGGCGTTGCCCCGCCGACTTTGACGGAAGGCTGTCCATTGAATATGCCACGTACATCGCCAGGGTTGTTACGCGCCAGCGCTTCTTCATCAATCACTAAAGTTGCAGGTTCTTTGGCTGGCGCAGGTTTTTCAGCTTTTGCCAAGACCGCCACCTCAGGCAGGGTATCTTCCTGGCTTTGAGACCGGCCGAGCGGTTTTCCGGTGACCGTATAGCCTTGTGCAGAGTCACCTTTCAAAATGAGCCCACTGTTCTTCAACAAGGCATTTAACGCTTCCCGCGTACTCAGGTTACCCTTAACCGCTGGTGCCGTGATCTTCTCGGTCAAGTCAGTCGAAAACAGGATGCGTTCGCCAGACTGCTTGGCCAGGCTGTTCAAGGCTTTATCCAGTGGTTGTGCCGGAATATTGAAATCGGCCGCTTGCGCCAGCCAGGCATGGCTTAACATTAAGGTTAGCAGGCTGGTGCGTTTCAGCGCGGCGGAGAATTGTTTGGAATGTGTGCTGCAAAAGTGCATGGAGGTTCCCATATTTATATGTTGAAATCACGGTGATATGGGTATGTCGTTTGGGCTTTGAAAAATGTTGAGGTCTTACCAAGATTTTTTTAAATATTTTCTTCAATAAAAAACACCGGCTCGCAAGCCGGTGTTTAAAAAACCACTTTATTAGCGATGGCTGATCACAACAGAGGCGTCGGCCAGACGCTCTATATGCACCGGCATGATTTCCGGCAATGTATCCAGCAAGGCATTAATGCCATTGATATCGTATTCACCAGACAGGCGATAGTGCGCAACCCTGGCATCGTTAATTTTGATTTCACCACGGTGGTAGCGTTGCAACTCGCTGACCACTTCGGCCAGCGGCGTGCCATCAAACATTAACCTGCCCTGTTGCCAGGCAATATTGGCTGAAGTACAACGGCTTTCAGAAATAACGCCATTTTGCGTTGTTACCGAAATATCCCTGGTCAGGATGCGCTTAGCCTGGGTAGTGCGTACTTCCACACTGCCTTCTACGACGGTTACTAATGCGCCATTTTCTGTATCGCGCACATTGAATATGGTGCCGATATCGCGGATCTGCGTCTGGTTGGCAAACACGGTGAATGGCCGCCAGCCGTGTTGTGCCGTGAACAAGGCTTCACCTTGTTTCAAGGTTAGCTGCCTTGAATATAGATGCTGCTCAACCACCAGCATGCTATTGGTGTTGAGGTCGACATGGCTGCCATCTTTAAGATCAAAGCTGGCCTGCTGGCCAACCATGGTATGCAGGTGTTCTGTATGCCACACGGGATCGATCACCCAACTGAGTGCAAGTGCCATACAAAGCGTCATGCCGGCAGTGACTTTTTTCAGCACACGTTGACGCCTGGTCTGGCGTTTGGCCTCCTCTAACAATGCTTCGCGGGACGGGAAATGCTCGCGCAAGGCTTGTGTGTAAGGACTTAAGGCATCTGGTGTAGACGTTTGAAAGGGCAATGCGGCCATGTCTGGAGAATTTAATTTCATGCATTTACTCCCCAGTTGAGGTTGATCGTTGCCATCGCTTTGGTAAAGTGCTGCGTCACCATATTGCGCGAAATCCCCAATTCATCCGCGATGTCCTGTTGTGGCATATCGTGCAGCCTGTGTAGTAAAAACACTTGTCTTTGGCGTGCAGGCAAGGTCTCGATAATGCGTTTGAGTGCTTCCAGCCGTTGCACAAAATGCAGCACGCGTTCGCCATCAATATGGTGTGAAGCCGCGGCCGTTTCCTGCAAGGTATTCAGGTGTGCTTGCTGCACCTGGTATTGACGGTAGCGGTCAATGGCGCGGTTGCGCGACAGCTTGCGCAAAAAAGCCATCGGCGTGTGCACCTGCGTTGCCGGTGGCTTTTCCATCAACTCTATGCATACATCATGTACCACATCCTGCGCAAAATGATGATCGCCAAAGCGGCGTTTCACATAGCTGACCAGCTCGTCGTAATGATAGACCAGGGCGACGACAAGTTTGGAGTTTTCAGGCTGTAATAACACAACGAATAAATGAAAAGAAATAAAAAAGGTATCTTAGCGTCCTCACTAAAAAATTACAAATGAAAATCATTCTCAAATAGATTAAAAAACGCAAAGATTCAATTTCCATCCATAAAAGAAAAACGCTGATGCCTATTACAGATATCAGCGCTGTTAGCCTACAAATACTCTGAAAACAGACTCATTAGGCGTTTGCCCTAAGGGTTTTCGCCGCGGCCACCATATTGGTCAATGCAGGCAATACTTCTGCCCATTGGCGCGTTTTCAAACCACAATCCGGGTTAACCCATAAGCGCTCGGCAGGTACACGCTCGGCAGCTTTTTGCATCAACTGCACGATATGGGCCTCGCTAGGGATATTCGGCGAGTGGATATCGTAAACACCAGGCCCTATCTCGTTTGGATAATTAAAGTCATCAAACGCATCCAGCAGTTCCATATCCGACCGTGAGGTTTCAATGGTGATGACATCAGCATCCATGTCGGCAATCGCGGCAATGATGTCATTGAACTCGGAATAGCACATATGGGTATGGATCTGCGTTTCATCGGCGACCCCATTGGCAGTGATGCGGAAAGACTCTACCGCCCATTGCAGGTATTCCTTCCACTGGGCCTTGCGCAAAGGCAGGCCTTCGCGCAAGGCCGCTTCATCGATCTGGATCACGTTGATACCGGCTTTTTCCAGGTCCAGCACTTCTTCACGGATCGCCAGTGCCAGCTGGTAACACGAAACAGAACGGGGCTGGTCATCACGCACGAAAGACCAGTTCAATATCGTCACCGGGCCGGTCAGCATGCCTTTCATCGGCTTACTGGTTAGTGATTGCGCATATTTGATCCACTCTACTGTCATGGCTTTGGGGCGGCTGATATCGCCAAACAATATTGGTGGCTTCACACAACGCGAACCATAGGATTGCACCCAGCCGAACTGGCTGAATACGTAGCCATCCAGTTGCTCACCGAAATATTCCACCATATCGTTGCGCTCTGCTTCGCCGTGCACAAGCACATCCAGTCCCAGTGACTCCTGCTCGCGCACGCTATGCAGGATTTCAGCTTTCATCGCGGCCTGGTAATCTGCCTGATCCAGCGCACCGGCTTTAAACTGGCTACGTGCATGGCGGATGCCAGCCGTTTGCGGGAAAGAGCCGATAGTCGTGGTTGGGTATTTTGGCAGCTTTAGCAATGCTGATTGCTTGGTCGCACGTGTTGCATAAGTGTTTTGACGCTGGCCCAGTTGGGGCGTGAGTTTTTGCAACACCGCTTTTACAGCAGGATTATTTACCCGCTGGGAATGGCGGCGTGCTTCAATCGCCGCCTGGTTATTTGCCAGCGCCTCTTTCACAGCGTCACGCCCCTGGTTTAAGGCGATGGCTAAAACCCCTAATTCTTCGAGTTTTTGTTTGGCGAATGCCAGCCAGGATTTGATCTCGCCATCCAGCACCTGTTCGCTCTCCAAATCAACAGGCACATGCAGCAATGAGCATGAAGGCGCCAGCCATAAACGGTTGCCCAAGCGTTCTGCAATCGGTTCTAGCCAATCCAGCGTCGCGCTTAAATCTGTTTTCCAGATATTGCGGCCATTAATGACGCCAATTGAAAGCACTTTGTGTGCGGGCAGCATATTAATCAACGGTAACACTTCAGTACGTGCATTGATGGCATCTACATGCAAACCGTCTACCGGCAGATTCGCTGCCAGGTATTGGTTATCGGCCAGTTGACCAAAATAAGTTGCCAGCAGCAATTTGACGCGGCTGCTCTTCAACTGGTGATAGGCAAAATTAAACGCGTGCTGCCATTCGGCGGCCAACTCGGTGACCAATATGGGTTCATCAATCTGCACCCACTCAACGCCCCGCGCTGCCAGAGTTTCCAGCAGCTCGGTATATACCTGCAATAACTGCGGCAACAAAGCCAGGCGATCTGAATCATCTTTAGCCTTGCCAATTGCCAGGTAAGTCACCGGCCCGATAATCACCGGCTTGGCTTTTACATTTTGCGCCTTGGCTTCAACCAGTTGTTCCAGCAAGCGCGCCGCATCCAGTTTGAATGTAGTCTCGGCGGTGAATTCAGGCACGATATAGTGGTAGTTGGTATCAAACCACTTGGTCATTTCACCCGCTGCTACACCGCCGCAACACTGCGCATGCTCTTCAGCAGATTCGGTAGACCGGCCACGCGCGACACGGAAATAATTATCCAGGGCATCCCCGTGGAAATCTTGCACACGTGCTGGCAGGTTACCAAGCGTAAAGCTCATATCCAGCACCTGGTCATAAAAGGCAAAGTCACCCACCGGTGTTAAATCCAGACTGGATTGCAAATCCCAGTTGCTCTGGCGCAGATCTTTGCCAGTCTGTTTTAAAGCATCTAATGAAAATTGCCCTTTCCAATAAGCTTCTAAAGCAAATTTCAGTTCACGTTTTGCGCCTATGCGCGGAAAGCCAAGATTGTGTGTAGTAACCATGTGTGTCTCGCCTGTAATCATTTAAGAACACGCATTCTAGAAAAGGCAAACCATGAAGTAAAATGGTATTATTTCAACTATCGATTAATTTTATTCATATATAAATAATGATTGAACGCATTCATCTAGCAATTATTCGTGAGGTTGAACGGCAAGGTTCGCTGACAGCCGCTGCTGAGAAACTGTTTCTTACGCAATCTGCACTCAGCCATTCCATGAAAAAACTGGAGCAACAGTTAGGCACGGATATCTGGCTACGCGAAGGCCGCAGCTTACGCCTGACACAAGCAGGGCAATATCTGCTCGCCGTCTCCAACCGCCTATTACCTCAGCTGTCGTTAGCCGAAGAACGCTTGCGCCAGTTTGCCCAGGGCGAACGTGGCACCTTGCGCATAGGCATGGAATGCCACCCTTGTTACCAATGGCTGCTGAAAGTAGTCTCGCCCTATCTCGCTGATTGGCCGGATGTCGATGTAGATGTAAAACAGAAATTCCAGTTTGGCGGCATTGGTGCGCTGTTTGGCTACGAAATTGATATGCTGGTCACGCCCGACCCCTTGTATAAACCTGGCCTGGTGTTTCAACCAGTATTCGATTACGAACAGGTGCTGGTAGTGAATAGCCAGCATGCACTGGCTAAATCGGCCTATGTTGTGCCTGAGCAATTAGCCAATGAAACGCTGATCACTTACCCGGTCGAGATAGACCGGCTGGATATCTACAACCAGTTTCTGCAACCGGCTGGCATCAGCCCGCAAGTGCATAAACCGATTGAAACCACGGATATCATACTGCAAATGGTCGCTAGCGGCCGCGGAGTAGCGGCGTTACCGCGCTGGCTGGTGGAAGAATACCGAGGCCGGTTTGATGTGACGCCAGTTCAACTGGGTAAACAAGGCATCGCCAAACAGATTTACCTGGGCATACGTGAAGCGGATGTGCGGATTGATTATGTGCAGGCATTTATTCAGCTGGCACAGAGCAGAAAGTGATTGTCATCACTCCAACTGTGCTAACTGCTCACGCAAACTATCGATATCATTGGCCTCGCCACGCACAATAAAGAAGGTGCCATCATCTTCCGAGCGCTCGCTGACTACCTGACATATGCTGTAGATTTTGCCGCGCAATTGCTGTGCTGACCACGGCAGGAAGATTTCGCTCTCAACCAGGTGCTGCTGGAAAAAAGCAACGATTTTCTGGTGCATGATTGCCACTTCGTGCGGGCGGCGTGCGCTCATGACCACGCAATCCGGATATTTGAGACGCAAAGCGGCTTCGCACTCGGCCTGCGCTATAGCATCACCAACAAAGTCTATTTTGTTAAATACGCGAATGCGCGGCACTTCATCGGCGCCAATTTCCTCCAGCACTTTATCGGTGACTTCCAGCTGGCGCTCAAAACCGGGGTCGCTGGCATCGATCACGTGCAACAGCAGCGAGGCATCCAGCGCTTCATCCAGTGTAGATTTGAAAGACGCCACCAGGCCATGCGGCAGGTTCTTGATAAAGCCCACAGTATCGCTGACCAGCACGCGCGGCACGCTCTCCGGATACAAGGCGCGCACCGTAGTATCGAGGGTAGCGAAAAGCTTGTTCGCCACCAGCACTTCGCTGCCGGTAAGCGCGCGCATCAATGTTGATTTGCCTGCATTGGTATACCCGACCAGCGCGACACTTGCCATGGTCTGGCGCTCCTGGCGGCGCGCGCGTTGCGTCTTGCGCTCGCCATCCATGATGACGATTTCCTGTTGCAGTTCAGCAATACGGTCGCGTATCTTGCGTCTATCCAGCTCGGTGTGCGATTCACCGCCGCCGCGACCACCCGCCCCGCTACGCTGGCGTCCCTGCGGCCCAGCCAGTTTCGCCGCCTCACGCAAACGTGACGCCATATAACCAAGACGCGCAATCTCCACCTGGGCGCGGGCTGCGCGTGAACGGGCATTCCGGTGAAAAATTTCAAGAATAACCATGGTACGGTCCATCACTTCGCAACCGACTTCTTTTTCCAGGTTGCGCGCCTGGGATGGCGAAATCTCATGATCCACAAGGACAGCCTCGATCACACGGGATTGCGGATTAAATGCCTGCGACTCGTCATCACCGGATGCCATACTCACGTAATCACGTATCTCTTCACGTTTGCCCACCCCAAGATACCCGGTGATATCAAACCCTGCGCGCTTCTGCACAAAGGTGTGTACCACCTGGTAGCCCAGTGTTTTTGCCAGTTCGCTTAGCTCGTTGAGGGAGGCTTCAAACTCGATATCGCTGATATTCGGTAGCTGAACGGCCGCCACCACGGCGTACCTGACTGGCGCTTTTACTTCACTTTGCATTAGGGGATGAGGTCTCTGGATTTGCTGAGGGTAGATAGTACCTGCAAATGCAACAGTCTCCATCATGTGGTCTTAGATAAAGTGTCAAGAAGTGATTCAAACACGTCCAAACCGGGAGCAGTCAACTCAATAGAAAACAGACATGGCAACAAAAAAGACGCTTAGTATCGCGTCTTTTCTGCCTGGTTGAATACCCTATTTCTTTTTAGTAAACAACCAATGATAGCCAATCATAAGGAGCGGGAACGCGATGGCAGCCCAGGATAACCAGTGCCAGATACAGGTGCCGAGCAACGCCGATAACAATCCGAAGGCGGTCAATATGGCCAGTAAGATCGGCCACCACCAAATGTTGATAAAACGTTTATTCATCGTGCCCCCTGACTTTGAGCATGCTTCTGCTCCAGTTCCCTGATCCGGTGTTCAGTATGCTGGCGCCGTTTGATCCAGAGATATAAGCCACTGACCAAAACCACGATAGTTACCAGATCTAATAACGTCCATAGTACTTTCAGTGGCAATCCGCCATAGTCACCAAAATGCAGTGGCTGGGAAAGCAACAAGGTTTTTACGTACCATGGCATTTCCCTGGTATCGGTTAACTTTGCGGTTTGCGCATCTATCAATGCAGGGCGCAACAACCGCGAAGTGACTGGCGTGTTGCCTTTCATGAACACCGTGTAATGATGCGGGCTGGAAAACATGCTGCCTGGAAATGCGACAAAACTCACATGCATATCCGGTACAGCTTGCTTCGCTGTCTCGATTGAGTCTTGCAGGGAACCCAGCTGAGTAGGTGGCGGCAGGCCCTTGTAAGGGGCGATCATTTCAGCCATCTGGTCACTCTGCCAGACAAAGATCACGATCTGGCTTAAGGTATTGATGGTTCCGGTAACGCCCACCACCAGCGCCCAGACTAAAGTCGCCACACCCAGCAAGTTATGAATGTCCAGCCACTTCAATCTTGCCTGCTTTTCACGGCGTATGGTGCCAAAATCCAGGCGTCGCATAAAAGGGTGATAGAGCACGATACCCGAGACAATCGCAGCCACGAACAGTAAGCCCATAAAACCTAAAAAGAGCATACCGGGTATGCCAGCAAACATATCCACGTGTAACTTCAGCATCACATACATAAACCCACGGTCCGGAGGCGGCGCATCAAGCACTTTGGCGGTACGGGTATCTATGAGCACGATATTGGAGTCATCAGGAGACGCATCCATGGTTTTCGCCATGGAGACCAACGTTACATCCGGATGTTCGTCCTGCTCCCAGAACATGAAGCGGATCACATCCTGAGGTCGCTGTTTTCTGGCAGCCTCAGCGACTTTGTCCAAACTGATATTCGGTGTGTTTTCCGGCATTGACGGTGCTTCCACCACACCAACCAGGTGCTCGATCTCATCATGAAAGATTAAAGGCAAACCAGTGATGCACAGCATCAGTAAAAATGCTGTGCAAATCAGGCTGGTCCATTTGTGAATCAAATACCACTTACGGATACTCATAGGATTATTTCTTTGTATCTAACTTAGGCTGACCAAGATTAAAAATCTGCCGTGGCCGACAGCAGCAGAGTACGCGGCATGCCGAGATAGATGTAACCTTCATTGGAGGTATTCCAGTAATCCCTGTTGAACAGATTCTCGATATTGGCCCGCACTGTGACAGGCGTATCGTTTAATTTAGTCTTATAGCGGGCTCCGATATCGAAACGGGTAATACTTGGAATCGACAGGTTATTGGCTTGATCTACATATTGCTTGCTGGTGTAGATAACCCTGGAAGTCAATGTCAAGCCACTGACAGCCACCGGGTCCCATTCTCCACCCAGGCTCACTTGCCAGTCTGGTACGCCCACTGCAGTATTGCCATTTAAAGCACTATCCTGGTTTTTCACCAGCTCACCGTGGGTATAGGCACCACCACCCAATATACGAACACCGTCAGCCACTTCACCAAACAGACTTAATTCGACCCCGCGATTGCGTTGTTCACCATTTACCCTGTACGAAGAACCATTCACTATTGCACTTGGCCGTTCAATCTCAAACAAGCTCAGAGTTGTTGCAAGCTTCCCCCAGTCCACCTTGGCACCAACCTCTTTTTGTTTGGTTTTAAAAGGAGGAAATATCTGACCACCTAGATTGACAGGCGCTTGTGACCCCTGACTTAACCCTTCAATATAGTTTGCATACAATGAAATATTCTCTTGCGGTTTGAATACCACACCTGCGACTGGCGTTAGCGCATTTTTATCATATGGAGCATCAGTAGAAAAAAGATAAGACTGCTGCTCTACTCTTTGTTGTCTGGCGCCTAGCGTGACCTGTAGTTTCTCATCTAAAAAAGATAAGGTATCAGCAAGTGCATAACTGGTCAGTGTCATTCTGCCGTATCTAGCCTTATCATCCGGCAAGCCAGAAGTGCTTGGTGTGTCAACATACACTGGCGCAAAAATATTGCCGTTAATCGTGCCGGATACCGGTACGAAGTGAATATTGGTATTCTGGATGACCTTGGTTGCACCAACACTCACCTGATGTCCGACAAAGCCTGTATTAAACTTGAAACGGCTGCCAACCTCAAATGACTCTGACTTTACCTCGAAGATCTGCCACATGGCAGCGGAATTATAGTCGCCGCTGACACTGGTCAGTGTGGGGTTCCCAGCTACTGCATCCATTTCACTATTGCGGTTACCAACTCCGGCATACACCATCACCATATCTGTCACATCATATTCGCCGCGTAACACCATTGAACGGTCTTTCATTTGCGAATGACCGTATCCGGGATAGTTAAGCTTGTTATCTGGTGCTCTTGGCATACTGGTCAGGCCTGGGTCCGCTGTGAATTGACGCACTACTTTATTGATCGTTTCCTGCTGGTTAATGAAATCTGCGGTGACACGTAGCCTCTCACCTCGATAATCCAGCGCCAGGCTGCCCATGAATTCTTCGAGTTTCTGGCGGTCAATGTTGGTATCACCCTTACGGTACATGCCATTCAATCGCACACCAAATTCGTTGTTATCACCAAATCGGCGACCCAGATCGGCAGTGGCGCCGAAAACCGATTCACCCATATAGGTCAAGCCAAAACGGCTCAACGCCTGGTCAGCCGCACGTTTGGGGACGATATTGATACTCCCGCCGACATTCCCGCTAGGCGGCATGCCATTCAGCAGGGAACTAGGGCCTTTGAGTACTTCGATACGCTCTGCCATTTCAATCGGTACCCGGAAATAAGGCATCAATCCATACATGCCATTCAAGGCGATATCCTGGCTGGCTACGGTAAAACCACGTATGGAAAAATCTTCATTGATATTGGTGCGGGCGCTGGTTTGCCTGATAGAGGGGTCATTCTGCAATACATCACCGACACTGCGCGCCTGCTGATCTGCGATGACATCAGCAGTGTAGTTGGTGACATTGAAAGGCACATCCATAAAGTCGCGCTGCCCGAGTATGCCTGTCCTGCCCTGACGCGCGACTTGTGATCCGGCATAGACCTTGTTTTCTTCTTTCATTTTTGCATCGGCCACTACGACTTCAGGCAATGTATCAAAGCTACCGGAAGTTGCAGGTAATGCTGCAGCTTTCTGCAATTTATAGCTGCCATTCTCTAGTGTGACGGCTTGAAGTCCGCTACCACCCAGAATAGCATTCAAGCCTGGCAGCACGTCATACTGCCCTTGCAATCCGCGACTTTGCTTGCCTTGGGTTAATTTGGCATCAATCACCAGCAATATGCCAGTTTGTTTGGCATAGGTATTCAGCACCTGATCCAGGGATCCGTAAGCAATATCAAATGTTTGAATTGAGGTGTGTGCATGCTGCGCTGTTTCGGCATAGGCACGTGGCATATGGGCCATAGAAGCCAGGCCTGAAAGCAGCAGTAAACCGGCAAGCTGGCGGATACGGAACACAGGCAACATTGCCTGGTGTGAAACTAAGTGGGACATTTGGTATTTCCTCGTTGAAAAAGTAGTCTTCTCTCCTATCCCGAACGAGAAAATAAAAGTGCTACGCCAGTAGCAACATTTTTTGTATACAACCAGATTCAGGTGGCATTCACAGTTACCCAATACCTGGAAAAGTAATCTATGCGTAATGGCAAAGCCTGCAATAACGATTGCAATACCCTATCGGTATCAAGCAATGGGAATACGCCCGAAACCACCATATTGGCCACGGCGTGATCATAGCGAATCACGCCGGAGCGATAGCGGCTGAGTTCATCCAGGAAAACACCTAAGCGCATTTGCTCTGCGACCAGCTTGCCATCCAGCCATGCACTTTCATTGGTATTGGGTGTTAAGTTTGTTACGGCGTCATTGGAAAACCCGGCTTGATTACCACTGGCAATCACCAGGCTATGCAAACCGTTTTCGGAACGCAATTTCACTTTTCCCTGATGTACGGACACTCTGGTTTCATGGGGTTTGAGACGAATATTGAATTGTGTACCTAGTGCCTGGGCAGTTCCATGGATTGTCTGAACCAGAAACGGTCTAGAATGAGTAACATCGGGTGCAGTACTGATATATATCTCGCCTTGTCGCAAAATCAGCCTGCGTTCATTATCACTATAGGCAATATCGACAGATGTCGCCGTATTCATCACCAACTCGCTTCCATCAGCCAGCATTATTTTTTCTTGCTCGCCGGTATGTGTACGGTAATCTGCTGCCAGCGTTTGCAAACTTTCACTGTTGCGCACAATTGGCACGGTACCAGTGGTGACAACCGCCAGCCCCAGCATCTGTAAAAATCGCCGTCTTTTTGCAGAATGCGACTTATCTTTCAGTAACTCAACCGCGCGATCTGGAACCAGTTGCAGTTTTTTCTGCATCACGCCAATTTGATGCCAGGCCTGTTGATGCAAGTCGTTCGCAGTCAGCCACTCCTCAAATGCCTGCTGCTGCGCAGCAGTTACTTCACCAGACCATAGTTCGACCTGCCATTCCAGTGCCTGCTGCTGCGCATGCGCATATTCAGCAGAATTATTATGCCGGGATGCGCTCATAACAACTCCATACAAGCTTGCGTGGCCTTGAGCATATATTTACGCACGGCAGCGACCGAGATACCAAGCTGGCTGGCAATTTCTCTATAGGTAAGGTGCTCGAAGCGGGACAGGATAAACGTTTTGCGGATGTTGGCTGGCAGTTGATCAAGCACTCTGTCAAACTGGATCAGCGTTTGCAAAACAATCATCTGCTGCTCGGGAGAAGGCGTTTCTGCTAACGGCAATTGCACCAGCCACTCCTGGTATGCCAGCTCCAGCCGTTGACGTCGATACAGATCAATCATCAGACCTTTGGCAATTTGTGTGAGATAAGCACGCGACTGTTCCGGTAACGGCCTTTTCTCAGAAACAATCAGGCGTACAAAGGTATCTTGTGCCAAGTCAGCTGCCGCATGCTGACAGGAGAGTTTTTTCCGCAACCATGCTTTTAACCATCCGTGATGATGACTGTACAAGTGATGCAATTGCTGTTGTACAGCTGGGTCCGGCATTGACATAATAAAGTCTTAATAAGAATCATTATCATGATACCTAACGCCTATAAACCGGACAATATTTATCTCACTGTTACAAAAGGTTAGCCTAAAAATATTGTATTTATGCAAAAAAACATAATGTTTATTAACACATTCCCCTTGCACCGTCGGGGTAGCTCGGCTTTAACTTATCAAACGATTTGAAAATCATGCCAGCGTTCATAGAAAGATATACCTGAAAACCGCTACAACTAAATTTGAGGCTTTATGAATGAGTACAAAATAAAAAGCCCATCACAATGTGACGGGCTTTTTATTTATACAGATGAATTTAGGAACGACGGCGTGCTGCTATCAAACCTAAAAGACCCAAGCCAGCAAGAAAGGTTGCGCTGGTTACTGGTTCAGGCACAGGTGAAGGTGAAAGTGCTGCTGAAACATCTGGACCATTACCCACTAACTGGAAACTACCTGTATACAAGCCATTAGTTGTGTAAGCTTTTACAACACCGCCAATGAAATCAAGGCCTGTCGCACCGTAATTGCCGTTCAGGGCAGAGTCAGGATCCCATTTGAAACTGAATGTTTCAAAAGTATTGAAACCAGTGAAATTAAAACCGAACACAGATCCGCTGCCAAAGAAGGTAGCTGTGCCGCCTGCTGGGTTGGTAATGGAATCTGGTGCGCCATCGATGACCAAGCTACTGCCATCAGCTGTGATGGTGCTACTGAAATCGAATACGATTTTAGTGATTTCGTAACTGGAACCGTTAAAACCACCAGTTTCGATATTAAAACCATCACCGCCTGGCTCTGTTACAAAGATAGATGCTGCAGCAAAAGCCTGTGAGCAAGCAAATGCCAAGCTGACAGCCACTGCAAGTTTACTAATTTGTTTCATATGGGTCTCCTCAATTAAAAAATAATAATAATAAAAAAACTTCAACAACGCTTAAAACCGGGAAATCGCCCTGAAACATTTTTTTAATTTTATATTTGATTTGAATATACATTCATCAAAGAAATTTGCAATTGGCTGGCCCTGTTTTGCAATTAAATCCATGTGAAAATTTTTGTAAAGTGAGCACTTAACGCATGTTTTAAGATTTGCCTGAATTTCTATTTTTTAGCTTCCACCCAGCGCCTTATACAAACTCACCTGATTCTGTAAAGCCTGCTGCCTGATTTGCAAGGCCTGCGCTTGTGCGTCCAGCACACTGCGCTGGGCATCCAGTAATTCCAGGTAAGTCACCAGGCCTTGATCCAGCTTGCGTTTCACCAGTTGCAGCCGGCTGCTTTCCAGAACACTCAGTCGCGTTCTTGAGGCAGATTCTTCTGCGATCGCCGTGCGCGTGGAAAGCACATCCATCACTTCCCTGAACGCGGTTTGTATGGTTTTTTCATAATTGGCGACCTCTATATGCTGGCGCGCCTCGGCCAGGTTGAGGTTGGCCTTGTTGCGGCCATAATTAAAGATCGGGATCACCAGTTGCGGACTGAAGGCCCAGTAGTTGCTGCCGGTCTGGGTAAACAGTTTGGAAAAATCGGAATTGACCAGGCCTACATTGGTGGTCAGTTGCAGGCGCGGGTAAAACGCGGCCCGGGCGGCACCGATATTGGCATTGGCCGCTTTCAGCTGATGTTCGGCCGCGCGGATATCTGCTCTCCTGGTGAGCAGAGTCGAGGGCAATCCGGCGGGCGATGACCCCAGTTTCAGGGCTTCCAGCGGTTTGACGGTGAATGCGGTGCGCTGGGAAGGCTCACCCAGTAACAGGTACAAGGCATTTTTTGTGGTTTCCAGCTGGCGTTGCCACTGGGCGTACTGTGCCTGTACTTGCTCGACCTGTATCTGCGCAGCTTTGACATCCAGTATCTGGTCTATACCGGCATCAAAACGGCGCTGGGTGCGTTGTAGAGTCTGCTTTCTGTCATCCAGCGTTTGCTGCGCGAGTTTGAGCTGCTCATGGATGGTCAGTAGATTCACATACTGGGTGGCGATCTCGGTGACCAGGGTGGCCTGTATCGCCTGGCGGTTTTCGGCGACAGCCAGGTATTGTTCCAGTGCGGCCTGGGACAAACTTTTAACGCGGCCGAATATATCGATCTCGTAATCGGTGATGCCTACCCCTGCCCTGAACAGCTCAGCTTCGAATGCCTGGCTGGAGCTGAACACGGTGCGGCTGCGGTCATAACCGATATTGCCCTGTATGGTCGGCAAGCGGTCGGCTTTCTGCACGCCATAGGTGGCCTTGGCTTCATCCATGCGCAACACGGCCGTTTTCAGGTCACGGTTATGCTCCAGACCCACCTGTATCAGCTTCTGTAAGTCGGTATCCGGAAAATAGCTTTGCCAGGTCAGTGGCGGTGCTACGTTGATTGTTTCTTTACCTGGCTGGCCAGGCGCTGACTCATTCGCTGGTTGCCCGGGATAAGCATCAGGCACCGGTGCTGCCGGCCTGAAATATTCAGGCACCAGCGAACAACTGCTGACAGCGAATGCCAGCGTGACCATGACGGCTAATCTGGCCTGGATATGGCTACGCTTCATGGGAAATCCTTTGCGTGGACTCTGGCTTGCGCATCCAGCGCCCCACCACAATAAAAAATAACGGTACAAAAAAGATAGCCAGCAAGGTGGCGGTAATGATGCCGCCCAGCACGCTGGTGCCGATCGCCACCTGGGCTCCGGAAGCTGCGCCGGTAGAGAATGCCAGCGGAATCACGCCGACGCCGAATGCCAGCGAGGTCATCACGATAGGGCGCAGACGTTCCTTGGCAGCCAGCAAACTGGCTTCTATTAAGGGCATGCCCTGCAATACGTGTTCACGCGCGAACTCCACGATCAGGATGGCGTTTTTCGCGGACAGGCCTATGGTGGCGATCAGGCCCACCTTGAAATAAATGTCATTCGGCAATCCGCGTATGGTCACGCCCAATACTGCGCCAAGTACACCCAGCGGCACCACCAGCATGACCGCGATAGGGATCGCCCAGCTTTCATACAAGGCGGCCAGCACCAGGAACACCACCAGGATAGATAAACCGAACAGCAATGTGGCCTGGCTACCGGATTGTTTTTCCTCCAGTGATTGCCCTGCCCATTCAAAACCGATGCCTTTGCCCAGGCCCTGCACGACTGCCTCGATTTTTTTCATGGCATCGCCACTGCTGTAGCCAGGCGCTGGGCCGCCATTGATATTGAATGACGGGAAACCGTTAAAACGTGTGCGTTGCGGCGTGCCCATCGCCCAATCCAGCGTCATGATGGAAGAAAGCGGCACCAGGCTGCCATCCGCCGCTTTCAGGCGGATCTTCTTGATATCTTCCAGCGTCTGGCGTTGCTTGCCATCGGCCTGTATCAACACCCGGCGTACCTGGTTACCGTAGACAAAATCGCCCAGGTAATTCGAACCCAGCAAGGTTGCCAGCGTATCATTGATTTCATCCAGCGACACGCCCAGCGCATTGGCCTTGATACGGTCCAGCTGCATATTGACCACCGGTGTATCGTACAAACCGGCGAATAACACATTGGCCAGTTCCGGATGTTTGGCTGATTCGGCAATCAGCTGGTCACGTGCTTTCATCAGGGTTTCTATGCCTACACTGGCACGGTCGACCAGCTTCAGGTCGAAACCACCCACGCTGCCCAACTCAGGCAATGGCGGTGCATTCATCGCGAAAATCGTCAAATTGGGGCGACCATAAAAATGCTGGTTAACGCGGTTGACGATGGCCTGCACCTGCTGCTCAACTTCGGGACGATCCGCCCAGTCTTTGAGTGTGATGAACAGCATGCCGCTATTGGTACTGGTACCGTAAAAGCTGAAGCCACTCACTTCAAAGATGATATCAACCGGTTCGTTTTTCTGGATATAACTACTCATATCACCCAGCACTTGCGCGGTTTCAGCCAGCGTTGCGCCTTGTGGCAACGACACCATCACCATGAAGTTACCCTGGTCTTCTTCCGGCAGGAAAGCGCCCGGCAAGCGCATAAAAAGCCAGCCGACCAGGGTGACAATCAGTGCAAACACCACCAGCCAGCGCAATGGTTTTTTGAGCAAGCCACCGGTCACACGCGTGTATCGCTCAGTCATGCATTTAAAGCTGTTGTTGAACCAGACAAAGAATCTGGCTTTGGATCCTGATTCATGGCGCAGCAAAGTCACGCACAAGGCTGGTGTCAGCGACAGTGCCAGGAATGCCGAGAAGCTGATAGAAACGGATAATGCCAGTGAGAACTGGCGGTAGATATTACCGACCGCGCCACTGAAGAATGCCATCGGGATAAACACAGATACCAGTACTGCGGTGATCCCGACCACTGCGCCGCTGATCTGCGACATGGCTTTCACGGTGGCGTCGTAGGGCGACAGGCCTTCATCGACGATCAGCCGCTCCACGTTTTCCACCACCACAATCGCGTCATCGACCAGGATACCGATCGCCAGCACCACGCCGAACATGGTCAATACATTGATGGAATATCCCAGCCAGTACATCACCGCAAACGTGCCCATCAATGCAATCGGCACGACGATGGTCGGGATCAGCGTCGCGCGCAGGTTCTGCATAAACAGGTACATGACCAGGAACACCAGCACCACCGCTTCCACCAGCGTCTGGATCACTTTCTTGATCGATATGGATACGAACGCGGAAGAGTCGTACGACAGCTGGAACACCACGTTAGGCGGGAAGTACGGCTGCATCTGCTCCATGGCGACCTTCACCCGCTTGATCGTTTCCACCGCATTTGAACCCGGTGACAGTTTGATCGCCATGCCGGCTGCATTCTTGCCGTTCACTTTTGAGCTATAGGTATAGTCGCTACTGCCCATCTCGACACGCGCGACATCTTTGACCAGTAATGCCGAGCCGTCCGGCTGGGTGCGAATCGGCACATTGGCGAAATCTTCCACGGTTTTAAGCGTGGCATCGGCTTCAAGAGACACACTGAGTGGCGCACCATCCGGCACGCCACTGGCACCGACCTGGCCTAATGTCAGGCGGGTATTGTAGCTACGCAAGACATTGGAAATCTCAGTGACGCTGACATTCAAACCCGCCATTTTCTGCGGATCCGGCCAGATACGCATGGCGTATTCCGGGCTGAAAGATTGCACTTTACCGACGCCCTGCACGCGTTTAAGCGTCGGCATCACGGTGGCGGATGACAGCTCGCCCAGATCGATCTCGCTATAGCGGTTATCTTCTGAAGTCAGCGACACGATCAACTGGAAACTATCGGCAGATTTTTCGACCATGATGCCGCTACGGCGGACGATTTCCGGCAAGCGCACTTCCACACTCTTGAGCCGGTTTTGCACATCCACCGCAGCCAGGTCGGGGTTAGTCCCCTGGCGGAAAGTGACGCTGATGGAAGCCATACCGACGTTGCTGGTGGCAGACACATACATCAGGCCCGGCATGCCGTTCATCTCGCGCTCAATGATAGAGGTGACGGTTTCCTCTACCACTTTGGCCGACGCACCGGGATAAGTCGCCGCGATATTGACCACTGGCGGCGCGATATCGGGATACTGCGCAATCGGTAATTGTTTGATGGCCAGGATACCGGCCAGCACGATCAGGATAGCGATCACCCAGGCGAAGATAGGGCGATCAATAAAGAATCTGCTCATGAAGCGGCTTTCGTTGTTTTTTCGCTGGCGTCTGGCTTATCAATAGTGTCGCTCTTGCCAGAATTTCTGTCATTCACAGTGATGACTTTTGCAGTCACTTTGGTGCCGGCAGTCTGAGCGGCGGCATTGGTCACCACCACAAGCTCCCCGGGTTGCAGGCCCTGCTCTATCACCCATTGCTTGCCCGAGATGCTGCCGGTTTGCACTTCACGTGATTCCAGGACCTGCTGCGCGTTGACTACCCATACGCGCGCTGAAAACTGGTCGCGCTGCAAGGCATCACGCGGAATCAGGATAGCCTTAGGGTTGGTTGCCTGGCGGATCTTCAGGCGAACATAAGCACCAGGCATCAGCTCCTGTTGCGGATTCTCAAAAATGGCGCGCATCACCACTGAGTCTGTGGTCTGGTTCACAGACACATCCGAGAATGACAGCTTGCCGGCACTGGGGTAAAGCGAGTCGTCCGGCAACAGCAATTCGATCTTGAACTGGCCGTTATTGCCTTTCAGCTGGCCATCTCGCAACGCTTTGCGCAGGGCAAACACTTCTGAAGAAGATTGTGCGAAATTGACATAGACCGGGTTCACCTGCTCCACCGTGGTCATATGGGTGGCTTCGTCTTTACCCACCAGCGCACCTTCAGTGACCAGCGCTCGGCGGGCAACACCATCAATCGGCGCCGCGACATTGGCATAGCCTACATCCAGTTTGGCGCGATTCAGTTTGGCATGCGCGGCTGCCACTTCAGCCTTTGCCAGTTGCACTTCGGCTTGCGCGGCGCGAAAATCGCGCTGGCTCACCGACTGGTCGCTGACCAGCGCCTGGTAACGTTGTAGTTTATCATTGGCATTCACCAGGTTGGCTTCTGTCCTGGCAAGCTCAGCCTCCGCTTCCAGCCTGGTGGCCTGCAACTGCTCGGGATTCAATGCGAACAGGATTGTCCCGGCTTTAACCACCTGGCCTTCCTGGTATAAGCGTTTTGCTACAATCCCGGTCACCCGCGCCCGTACCTCGGCGATACGGAACGCTTCCACACGTCCCGGCAACTCTACTTCAGATGGGATTTCTGTATATTGCACCTGCACCACTTCTACTTCGGGTGCGCCAGCCTGCCCGGCGGGTGCTTCTTCCTGTTTACTGCACGCAGCCAGCAGCGACAGTGAAAACACGGAAATTGCCAGGGAAATATTGAGAGAACGGGATAACGAAATGGATTGCGACATATGCATGCCTTGAATGCGAATGGCACCTATTCTAGCCGCAGTTTTTTAATTAATCAATCGTGACTGATTAATTACTTTTTGCTATGATGACGCCATTCATTTCTTAAGCATGTCATTTGCCATGGCCAGAAAAACCAAAGAGGATGCCCAGAAAACCCGCGACCAGATCATGGACGCGGCGGAATCCGTGTTTTACGACAAGGGCTTTACGCTGACAACCATGTCGGATATCGCGGATGCAGCCAGGTTGTCGCGCGGCGCTGTATATGGGCATTACAAAAGCAAGCTGGAACTGGCTACCGCGATGGCTGAACGCGTGATCGACCAGGTTGCGCCATTTGAAGGGGATGCAAGCGTCAGTCCACTGCTCAACCTGAAACAGTATTGCCTGCAGGAAATCCGCAGCTATATCGAACCCAGCTCCATCCAGAAAGTATTATTTTTCCTGTATATCGGCATTGATGACTCGCCGGAATTATTGCAACTCCGTTACGCATGGGAAAAAAAACGTATCGCGCAGATCGATGCTTTGCTCAAACAATCGATCAGCGTTGGCGAGTTGAAACCGGATGCGGATTTCGAGTTGATCAGCCTGTATTGCCAGTCCGTGATTGAAGGCGTGTTCAGCATTGTGCATTTCGGCAATTTGCCGGAAAACCAGTGCTGGCAGAAAGCCGAACAACTGTGTGAATACAGCTTGCAGCGGCTGCCTACCTGAGCGATCGCAACACTCTCCTGTCTATTTACCAAGCTAGCCAGCCGGATTAAAGCATTGACGACTTGCCTTGGCATACGTCAAGATAATAGCGAATTACATTGATGTAAATAAAAATTGTTCGATTTTTTGTTCAACTTTTCCTGGCTTCTTGCTCAACTTTTGAAAGTGAGCAAGGTCAATCATTTAAACCAATAAAAAGCCTTCACATTAGCCAACAGAAAAACTAGCTTTATGGATCACAACCTCTCCCTGATTACCACCATCGCCGCAGCATTCGCCTTATCGCTGATTTTTGGATTGATTGCCGAAAAACTCAAACTACCGGCCTTGATCGGTTATTTATTCGCAGGCATTTTGATTGGTCCGGCCACTCCAGGGTTTGTAGCTGACGTCGAAATCGCTTCCCAGTTATCTGAAATCGGCGTCATGTTGCTGATGTTCGGGGTTGGTTTGCATTTTTCCGTGCAGGACCTGATGTCGGTCAAGCGGATTGCGTTGCCCGGCGCCATTGCCCAAATGACGCTGGCGACATTACTAGGCATGCTGGTCGCCCATTACTGGGGCTGGAACATGGGGCATGGCCTGGTATTTGGCCTGTCCCTTTCTTGCGCCAGTACCGTAGTGTTGCTGAAAGCGCTTGAATCCAGGCGTATCCTCGAAAGCATGAACGGCAAGATCGCCGTCGGCTGGCTGGTGGTTGAAGACATGGTCACCGTGCTGGTACTGGTATTGATGCCGGCGATGGCAGGCGTACTGGGCGGTCAGGGTGAAGCCGCAAGTGCCAGCGCCATCTGGGAAACCGTAGGCATGACCATGCTGGAAGTGGCCGGTTTTGTGGCGGTGATGCTGGTAGTTGGCAAACGCGTGCTGCCGTGGCTATTATGGTATGTGGCAGGCACCGGCTCACGTGAGTTGTTCACCTTGACCGTGATCGCAGTGGCTATCGGCGTCGCCTTTTTTGCTTCATCGTTATTCCATGTCTCATTTGCCCTAGGCGCTTTCTTTGCCGGCATGATCATGCGTGAATCCGAATACAGCCACCGTGCGGCAGAAGACTCCCTGCCCTTCCGTGATGCGTTCGCAGTATTGTTTTTTGTTGCCGTCGGCATGCTGTTTGACCCCAGTATCCTGCTCAAACAGCCGTACCAGGTGTTGGCAGTGGTGGCAATTATCGTCATCGGTAAATCACTGGCAGCAGTCGCTATCGTGCTCGCTTTACGTTATCCCTTGAACACCGCTTTAACGGTAGCCGCCAGCCTGGCGCAAATCGGTGAATTCTCGTTCATCCTGGCGGGCCTGGGTGTTTCACTGGACTTGCTGTCACAGGATGCCATGAGCCTGGTGTTGGCCGGTGCCTTGATTTCCATCGCGCTCAACCCGTTGGTGTTTGCCTCGATCAAACCGTTTGCCAGGTGGATGGTCGACAAATCCGATATTGCACGCCGTCTGGCGCACCGTATGGACCCCTATGGCGAATTGCCTATGACTACAGAGAGAAAGTTTCTTGAAGGCCAGGTCGTGCTGGTCGGTTATGGACGTGTCGGCAGACGTATCGCCATGTCACTTGAAGGCTCGAATATCCCGTTCGTGGTGGCTGAGCAAAACCGTGAACTGGTGGAGAAACTGCGTAAAAAAGGCCAGCCTGCAGTTTCAGGGGATGCGGCTGACCCTATGGTGCTGGTGCAGGCGCACATTGCCAATGCAGCGATGCTGATCATAGCGACGCCGGATTCGATGAATATCCGCAAAATCGTGGAAGTCGCCAAACAGTTGAAACCGGATATCGAAGTGGTGATCCGCACCCACCATGAAGACGAATACCAGCGCCTGCAGAAAGAAGTTGGCGACACTGTGTTCTTTGGTGAAGAGGAGCTGGCCAAAGGGATGTCTGCCCACGTGTTGCAACGTTTCGAGCGGCATATTCTCTAAAATTTCTGTAGAACGAATCCATATCCGGGCCCATCCAGTGGCCCGGATTTTTTATGCGTGTTGTCAACACCACTAAAACCATGAATTTATTCAGCTTTTTAAGGCAGGATACGTATCGTTACATTTGGATATAATAAAAATCCGTAGAATCTTGTCACAGTGCTACAACAACTGAAAATAGTAATAATGAAAACAGTTCTATGAACATCTCCCCTCTCAGAATGCCGCGCATATTTTCACCTAAGATATTGTTACTGGTGAGCCTGAGCCTGGTCCTGGCCAGCTGCTCAGGTAACGATAGCGAAAAAAACCGCGCGCCTAAAGCGCCTGAGGTAGGGGTGATGACAGTACAGAAAGTTACCCAACCCATTGTGGCCGACCTGCCCGGGCGCACCAATCCCTACCTGATTGCGGAAATCCGCCCGCAGGTAAGCGGCATCATCCGCCAGCGCACTTTTACCGAAGGTGCGTTTGTCAAAGCCGGTGAACTGCTCTACCAGATTGAGCCTGCGCCCTATCTGGCAAGTTACCAGAGCGCGGCAGCAGCGCTGCAAAAAACCGAAGCCACCCTGGTGACCCTGAAACTGAAAGCCGACCGCTACAAAGAGCTGGTCAAGATCAACGCCATCAGCAGGCAGGATAACGATGATACGCAAGCTGCGTTGCAACAAGGCGAAGCGGATGTTGCGGCAGCCAGGGCAGCACTCAGCACGGCAAAAATCAATCTGGACTTCACCAAACTGGTATCACCGATTACCGGTTTCGTTTCCACTTCCACCTTCACCCCGGGTGCACTGGTGACAGCCAACCAGGAAACGGCCTTAACCACCGTGCAACAACTGGACCCGATTTATGTGGATGTGATTCAGTCCAGCAGTGACCTGCTGAAACTGAAGCGCGATATTGCTGCCGGAAAACTGACCGGCAATACCCAAAAAGAAGTGCCTGTGCGCGTTGTGCTGGAAGATGGCTCTACTTATAAACATGCCGGAAAACTCAAATTCAGCGGAGTGAGTGTGAATACTGCATCAGGGGCGGTGACGCTGCGGGCTGTGGTGCCTAACCCGGATGGAGTATTGCTGCCAGGTATGTATGTGCATGCCCTGATTGATGTGGCGGAGGACAAGGACGCCATTATGGTGCCGCAACGGGCAGTGACGCGTAATACACGCGGCGAACCTACAGTGCTGATCGTCGATGCCGAACAAAAAGTACAACAGAGGAATATAGAAACC
This sequence comes from Methylophilus sp., assembly GCA_032153875.1. Lineage (GTDB taxonomy): Bacteria > Pseudomonadota > Gammaproteobacteria > Burkholderiales > Methylophilaceae > Methylophilus. Next base: position 2,541 of record JALDYP010000023.1, on the reverse strand, counting down.
AATGGTACTTACGGTGACGAATGGCGCGTCAGCAAGGGCTTGCAGGCTGGTGAACGCGTGGTGATGGATGGCGTGCAGAAGATCAGCGTCGGCACGGTGGTCAAACCTGTGCCTTTTGACAAAGCGGTTGTTGCGGCACCTGCAACTGGCGCTGCTCCGGCTACTGCTTCAGAGAATAGTCAGCCGCGTTAACAGACTCCCAAAAATCAATTCTCTGACCCTTACCCCACAATAAAAGACTAACTCATGGCCGCCTTTTTTATTCAACGTCCGATCTTTGCCTGGGTGATTGCGATTGTGATCATGCTGGCAGGGACAGGCGCAATCGAATGGCTGCCGCTTGAACAATACCCGGATATCGCGCCACCACGCGTATCAATCAACGCGACTTACACTGGTGCAGCTGCGGATACGATTGAGAACTCGGTTACCCAGGTGATCGAGCAGTATATGAAAGGTATTGATAACCTGACCTATATGTCAGCCAGCAGTACTTCTTCAGGCACCGCCAGTATCAGCCTGACGTTTGATGCAGGTACCGATCCCGATGTGGCGCAGATGCAGGTGCAAAACAAATTGCAGCAGGCCATGCCAAGGTTACCGCAGATCGTACAGAGCCAGGGTGTGACGGTCGCAAAAACCGGTATTGATTTCCTGATGGTGGTGTCGCTGATGTCTGATAACCCCAATGTGCGGGCCATTGATATCGGGGATTATATTACTAGCAACCTGATCGACCAGATCAGCCGCCTGGATGGCGTCGGCGATGTACAGACGCTGGGCGCTGGCTATGCCATGCGAATCTGGCTGGATCCCGCCAAATTGCAAAAATACAGTCTGATCCCATCCGATATTTCTGCCGCAGTTCTGGCTCAAAACACCGAAGTTTCCTCCGGCCAGCTGGGCGCGTTACCCGCAGTGAAAGGCCAGGAACTGAATGCAACGATTACCGCGCGCAGCAAATTGCAAACGGTAGATCAATTCAACAACATCATAGTCAAGTCAGGCGCCGATGGTTTCCTTGTGCATTTATCCGATGTTGCACGCGTCGAGCTGGGTGCCGAAAGTTACACACCGGTGGCTAACCTCAATGGCAAAACGTCGGCCGCTTTTGGTGTCAGGCTGGCTTCGGGTGCCAATGCCTTGGCAACGGCTCAGGCAGTGAAAGACAAGCTGGTAGAGCTGGAACCCTACTTCCCTTCAGAATTAAAACTCAGCGTTTATACCCCATACGACACCACGCCCTTTGTGCGGATTTCGATCAAAGAGGTGGTCAAATCACTGGTGGAAGCGATATTACTGGTGGTCATCATCATGTACGTGTTCCTGCAGAACCTGCGTGCGACACTGATTCCGGCCATCGCCGTGCCGGTGGTATTGCTGGGTACTTTTGGCGTACTGGCGGCATTCGGTTTCTCCATTAACACGCTAACCATGTTTGGCCTGGTGCTGGCGATCGGCTTGCTGGTGGATGATGCCATCGTGGTGGTTGAAAACGTCGAGCGCATCATGCGCGAAGAAGGCCTGAGCCCGAAAGAAGCGACTCGTAAATCGATGGGCGAGATCACTGGCGCACTGGTAGGTATTTCACTGGTGTTGTCAGCCGTATTTATCCCGATGGCGTTCTTCGGTGGCGCCACCGGCGTGATTTACCGCCAGTTCTCCGTCACCATCGTCTCTGCCATGCTGTTGTCGGTGCTGGTCGCGTTGACGCTGACACCTGCTCTGTGCGCCACTATGCTCAAACCGGTGTCCCATGATAAATCAGCTTCCGGCGGCCTGTTCGGCTGGTTCTTCCGCTGGTTCAACCCGGCGTTTGATGCCCTGTCTGCCAGATACCATGCCACGGTGGAAATGATACTGCGCAGAAGGACGCTGACCATGCTGGTCTATGGCGGCATCATTGTAGTGCTGGCAGTGTTATTTATGCGCTTACCCAGCTCCTTTCTGCCGACCGAAGACCAGGGCACGCTGACCGCGCAGATACAGTTACCGGTCGGCGCTACAGATGCGCGCATGCAGCAGGTGCTAAGGCAGATAGAAAAATACCTGAATAGCCAGAATGCGGTGATAGACCAATATTTAACCATTGCCGGCCAGGGCCAGGGCGGCGGAGGTAGCCAGAACTCCGGGCGCGCATTCATCCGCCTGAAGGACTGGTCGGTGCGTGGCGAAGGTGAAGATGCCGCCTCACTGGCAGACAAGGCCACTAAAGCCTTGTCAGGCATACGCGATGCCAAGCTGTTCGTGATGCAGCCGCCGCCGGTGCGTGGCCTGGGCCAGGGTTCCGGCTTTACGCTGGAATTGAAAGATGTGGGCGGTCTGGGCCATGATGGCTTGATGGCGGCCAGGAACCGCTTCATCGAGCTGGCATCACAGAACCCTAAACTGAACCGCGTCCGCCCCAGCGGACTGGATGATACGCCTATGTTCCGCGTGAATATCGATGACCAGAAAACCGGCATTTACAACCTGACCACCGCCAGCATCAACTCCACGCTTTCCATCGCGATGGGCGGCACCTATGTCAATGACTTCATT
>JALDYP010000022.1:0-44534 GCA_032153875.1 Methylophilus sp. | reverse complement strand
GGTGATCAAACTGCTGTTCAAGCAAGGCAGCATCTGCAGGATGCAGTTCAAACAAGCGTAACTTATCGTCTGCTCTTAAAAAATGATTGGCAATAAAAGGTGAGCCAGGATAAGTATCCTTGCCAGTAACATGATGTGTTTCTGAGACTGCTTGCAGGTAACTCCCAAACGCGTTTGGCGGGCTTGATTGCTGTAGTTTAGCGATGCCACCCAAATACTCGGCAGTTTTATTGGCCACTGCTGTATCAAGCCGATAAATACCTGCCCCTGCATGGGTATCTACCACCCAGTAAGGTTTGTCTTTCTGGTTGAAATATTCCAGCACCAGGCTGTAAATCCAATGTTTGAGGACGTCGGCATGATTGCCGGCGTGAAAGGCGTGACGGTAACTTAACATGGCAGGGCGCTTAAAAAGCCGCTATTAAACAATCCACTATTATAAGTCACATACCATTTAAACCATCCGCATTTTTGTTGCGGCCTATTGTGGAATCAGGCCAAATTGTTTTAGCATGCAGACATGGACAATTCTCATACAAAACACGCTGCATCGCATGACTGCTGTGGTTCAGGTCATCAAAAACACCAGGCAAAAGACGAGCACCATCACGATGACCATGCGCATGACGATCACGCGCATACCAATCCTTTTTTAATTCCTTTTCTGGCAATCACCGTATTCGCAGTTGTCGAATTTGCAGGCGGACTCTGGACGCAATCGCTGGCATTACTCAGCGATGCCTGGCATATGTTATTCGATGTGCTGGCGCTGGGATTAGCCATGTGGGCCACGCACCAGACACGTAAAAGCCCGGGAACCAGCCGGTTGGAGTTGCGCGTTTCCATGGTGAATGCAGTGTCCATGCTGGTGGTCGCGGTCTGGATCATTATCGAAGCGATTGAGCGGCTGAGAAATCCGCTGCCGGTGGCTGGCGGCTATGTCAGTATCATTGCGGTATTGGGTTTGCTGGTGAATATATTCGTTGCCAAACATATGCATCACCAGCATCAACATCATGGCGGTGACGCCAGCCTCAATCACCGTGCTGCTTTTTTACATGTGCTGGGTGACCTGTTAGGTTCTGTCACGGCGATTGTGGCTGGTGTGGTGATTTATTTCACCGGCTGGGTGACGATAGACCCGATATTATCGATCGTGATTTCTGTATTGCTATTTGCCGTAACCCTTAATTTAATCAAGGATATACGTCGCGGCACTGTCCATCACCCACATTAACTTTGCACACTAACTTGAAGGAGAACACGCATGCCTTACGTGAATGTCAAACTGGCTGGTTCTGTTACTAAAGAGCAGAAAAAGCAAATCGCCAAGGAAATCACCGAAACCCTGACCAGGCACGCACAAAAACCTGCCAACTACACCTATATCGTATTTGAAGAGGTTGAATACGAAGATTGGGCTATCGGTGGTGAGTTGCTGGGTTGATTACGCTAAGGTTGACGTGCTAAAAGTTAACGCCGTGAACCCGGGCGCATGCGTGTAAAATACACGCATGTTTGATCCCAAACCGATACTCAAGAACTTACCCAATTTGCCCGGTGTTTACCGCATGCTTAATGCGGAAAATACGCCAATTTATGTCGGCAAAGCCAAGGACCTGAAAAAACGGGTTTCCAGTTACTTCAATAAAAATATCAATAGCCCGCGCACCAAAATGATGGTGTCGCAGATTGCCGCGATTGAGACCACGGTGACGCGCTCTGAGGCGGAAGCCTTGCTGCTGGAAAATAACCTGATCAAAGGCTTGATGCCGCGTTACAACGTGTTGTTTCGCGATGACAAGTCTTATCCTTATATTACCCTTACCGGTGACAAGTTCCCTAGGCTTGCATTTCATCGCGGCGCGCAGCGCAAAGGTCACCAGTATTTCGGGCCTTTCCCCAGTGCGCTTGCTGTGCGTGAAAGCATCCAGTTGCTGCAAAAGGTATTCAAGTTGCGTACTTGCGAAAATACCGTTTTTGCCAATCGCTCCCGGCCATGCCTGCAATACCAGATTGCACGGTGCACAGCGCCTTGTGTAAACCTTATTTCCGAAGAAAATTACGCGGGCGACGTACGGCACGCTGCCATGTTTTTGCTGGGCAAAACCAATGAAGTGATAGATGCGCTGGGTAGCGAGATGAATAAGGCCGCCGAAGAGTTTGAGTATGAGCATGCCGCCATCCTGCGTGACCGTATGCAGGCCTTGCGCCAGGTGCAGGCCAAGCAGTTTGTGAGTGACTTCAGCGTCAGCGACGCTGATGTGATTGCCTGTGCCGAAACACAAGGCCAGCATTGTATTAACCTGGTCATGATCCGTGGTGGACGTCATCTGGGCGATAAAAGCTTTTTCCCGAAAAACAGCCAGGATGCTGAACTGGCAGAAACCGTAGAAGCGTTTCTCACCCAATATTACATCTCGCAAAACACGCCGCCATTGCTGGTGTGCGGCGCTGAGGTAGCCCGCGAAGAGTTTGAAGAAATACTCAGTGAACAGTCTGGCCGCAAGATAAGAGTGTTAACCAATGCCATAGGTGATAAAAAAGTATGGTTAAAAATGGCGCAAACCAATGCCGAGCTGGCATTGCAACAGCGATTAGCAACTTCAGCCAATCAGCAGGCGCGACTGCTTGCATTGCGTGAAGCGCTACACCTATCGGAAGGCACAGAGCGTATCGAATGCTTCGATATCAGCCACACCATGGGTGAAGCGACGGTAGGTAGCTGCGTGGTGTTTGACCGCGGCGATATGCAAAATAGCGAATACCGTCGCTACAATATCACCGGTATCACGCCAGGCGATGATTATGCGGCCATGCGTGATGTGCTAACCCGTCGCTACCGTAAAGTGGCTGCAGGGGAGGGCAAACGGCCTGACCTGGTGTTTATCGATGGTGGCAAGGGCCAGTTAGGTGTGGCTATCGAAGTCATGCAGGAAGTTGGCCTCGACGATATCTTGCTGGTCGGCATCGCAAAGGGCGAAGAACGTAAACCAGGCCTGGAAACCATGATCTTCTCGGATACCGGCGAAATGCTGAATTTGCCGACTGATAACCTTGGCTTGCATCTATTGCAGCAGATCCGCGATGAAGCACACAGGTTTGCCATTACCGGTCACCGTGCCAAGCGTGCCAAAGCGCGAATCACTTCCAGCCTCGAAGAGATTGAAGGCGTAGGTGCCAAGCGGCGCAAAGCCCTGCTGATGCGTTTTGGTGGCCTGGATGGGATAAAAAGTGCTAGCATAGATGAAATTGCCCAAGTTGAAGGCATTAGTCAGGCATTGGCGCAAAGCATTTACGAGCGCCTGCATTGAGTACATTCAAGCGACATCAATAAGAAACAGATATCTATGTGGACTATCCCCAACCTGCTAACCTTGCTGCGTATTGCCATGATTCCGGTGTTCGTCGGCATGTTTTACATCCCGGCTAACGCAGTTACCGCACAAGGCTTGCCTGCCCATTGGGTCAACCTGGCGGCTTCCTCAGTATTCATGCTGGCTGCATTTACCGACTGGCTGGATGGTTACTGGGCACGCAAATACCAGCAGATGTCTAAATTCGGCGCATTTCTTGACCCGGTGGCCGATAAACTGATGGTCGCCGCCGCGCTTATCGTGCTGGTGGAGCTGAACCGGGTAGGGGCAGTTGTCGCCCTGATTATCATAGGCCGTGAAATTGCGATCAGTGCTTTACGTGAGTGGATGGCCAGCATCGGTAAAAGTGCCAATGTTGCAGTCGCCGTAGTCGGTAAAGTGAAAACTGCTGCACAAATGCTCGCCATTGTCCTGCTACTTTGGTACGACCCGCTGTTCGGGGTAAATATCCAATGGCTGGGCGAGTGGTTAATTGTGATCGCTGCATTATTGACCCTGATTTCTATGGGTTATTATCTTAAAGCAGCATGGCCTGCTATCCGCGAAACCATCTAAAAAAGCATTCCTGCTAAAAGTCTGGTTTTTTCATAAATCTTCCTTGACACAGGGTCAAAAATCATTAAAATGCCAGCTTCCTTACGACGCATGGCGCAAGGAAATACGCGGGAATAGCTCAGTTGGTAGAGCGCAACCTTGCCAAGGTTGAGGTCGCGAGTTCGAGACTCGTTTCCCGCTCCAAATTCAGGGGAAAGCACTGCTTTCCCTTTTTAACATAAGTGGTTTTTATGTTGTTGGTTCTGGCGCGATAGCAAAGCGGTTATGCCGCGGCCTGCAAAGCCGTTTAGGCCGGTTCGACTCCGGCTCGCGCCTCCAGATATGCGGGAATAGCTCAGTTGGTAGAGCGCAACCTTGCCAAGGTTGAGGTCGCGAGTTCGAGACTCGTTTCCCGCTCCAAATTTCTCTCAAGCACGTCACCTGAGAGGGTATGCAAAACCCTGCAAAGTGTTAAAATACGCAGCTTGACAGACCTACCGCCCGGATGGTGAAACTGGTAGACACAAGGGACTTAAAATCCCTCGGCTTAACGGCTGTGCCGGTTCGATTCCGGCTCCGGGCACCACTACTCAAATCAATTCCTGTTTATTCCGCTTAACGAGATAAATCAGGTCCAGCATCAAACATCTCCGCAGCCTATTTGCCCATTCCAAGCGTATACTTGAAGTTGGTTTTAGATACTACTTACCTAAGGTCAGATAGAGTGCGAAGGAACTGCCAGTCCTATCTGGTATCTGATCCATATAAATAACAATAATCTTTGCCATGATTACGCAGGTTTTTTTGCAGTTAATCAATAGGAGTATTTATGAAATACATTTTCATCCTGCTCATGGCCATGAATGTTTCGGCGTGTATAACTACACCTCAGGTTAAAAGTAGCGAAGTGGCGCCAGCGCAAAATTATCAGTTTGCGGGCGATGATGAGTCCACCAGAATTACCGGCTTGCTCGAGAAGTACGGCAATGACTGGGCTTATCACGGCGCATTTCTGACGGTAAAGATTGGTAATGAGGAAGTGATCGTGAGAAAACCTGTCGATCGCTATAATTTCTCAGGGGAAGTGGGCGGCAACACTTACCGTGACAAAAAGGTAAGCGCTTCATGCATAGGTTATGCAGTGACAGATAGATGGACGGATGTACACTGTACGGTCTTTGTCGGCAATGAACAGACGGTGACATTGACTTTCTAGTGCGTGATATCTATCTGGCTATCCCGATGGGCATTGATTAAATTCAATGCCCATTTTGCATTTAATGGATATATAAATGCTTTTTCCCTTTTTAATCAAAAAATTAAATTTATCCGGATTTGGTTAACTTACAAAAAACATAAAAAGGGAGCAATCATGAATTTTAATAATATTGGTTCTGCTATTAAAGTCGGCTCAATAAATTCAGAGCTTAAAATTGGCAAGCAAAACATTGAAGAAGCTCCAGTCGAGCAAAGCTCGCCAGCCAGCAAAACTTACCTGACTGAATCCTCCTCTCAAAAAGTTGGCGTTAAAGATCCTTACCAGGAGTTGAGCGACTTCATGAAAATGACGGATGCGCAGAAAATGCAATATCTGTGGTTGAAGAAAAACGGCATTTCGCCAGAGGAGTTCGAAGCTATGAGTGGCGAAGATAAACAGAAGCTGGTTGAAAAAATGCAGGAAGAGCTGAAAGCTCAAATGAAAGAAGCCATTGAGTCTCCAGAGAAAGCTTCGATAGATTTAACTTAGAAATACCCCAGTGATTATCTGGCAAAAAGCTACTTAATTTGTCAAAACAACCACTCAAATATTCGGAGTTATAAATAAAGATCACGCTTTAAACTCCCTTGAGTTTAAAGCGTTTTGCATCAACCATAAAATGACTGGCAATTCCTATTTGCCCGGTTACCAGCCAGCGCACGATGCCAGCTTCAAACAATTTTCATTGATAATCAATCCAAGCCTGCAAATTTTGCATGCTTTTCTTTTTATCCCAGTAAACATTCTGCATTATTTGCGCCTTTAATATCAGATATAAATTTAATTAATTGATTGTTAAAGGTTTTTTTTAATGGCATGTGATTTGCTCGATAACTATATCTCTATATGGAAAATAGATATGTTAAACGAGACTATCCCGGTGACCATGCAGGCTTTTTTTGCCGAAGCCGCCTATGACTTACGTATTTTTTCCAAGCCGAAGAGATACACGCTGCAAGAAATTAAGGCACATGAGATCAATGCCACACATGCAGATCGTGCAGAGGTGGAGGCGTTTATCGCAGAGGTGTTTTATCGCGCTTATCGAGCGAACATTAAAAATTTCATGCCCAGGCTGATTGCCTTACGCGACCAGGAACACCATTTAATGGCAGCTTTTGGTATGCGTGAAGCCAGTGATTCAGCTTTGTTCCTCGAGCAATATCTGGATGAGCCTATTGAGGCGATCATTTCCAGGAGTTTTGGCCACACTATCCTGCGCCCGGATATCACTGAGATCGGTAATCTCGCAGTGGCTAATCCACGTAATTCAGGCATTTTGATCTCGCATGTGATCCAGCATAGCCTGGCTGCCAATGTGCAATGGTGTGTGGCTACCGCGCACCATACTTTGCAAAATGGCCTGATTAAAGGTGGCGTTGATGTCAGGCCATTAAAGACCGTTGAACCAGAACGCTTGCCAGCGGATGAGCGGCTAAATTGGGGAAGCTATTATGAACACACACCGCAGATAATCGCGGTATCCAGGATGGCGGCCAGGTAATATGCAATATGCCGCATTTGAGCAGCGACTTGCCTCACATAGTTTGCTCACCCCGGATGCTGTCGCTTTGCAGGGCCAGGAGATTACGCTCACTTACGCAGCATTACAGCAGCAGATCAATCAATTAAGGCAGGATCTGGTATTTGAACATGATCATCAGCCAATAGCGGTGGCGGTGGCTAATCATCCTGCCTGGGTATTATTGGATATAGCAGCGCTTGGGTATGAAATTCCCTCTGTACCTGTTCCCTTCTTTTTCACCGATGCACAAATCCTGCATGCCGTCCTGGATGCAGGAGCAGGCACGCTGATTACCGATCAGCCTGAACGTTTTTGCCAGATTTTGCATGACAAAATCATCCGCAAAACCACCATGATTGTCGCAGGCAAACGACTGATGCAACTGGATTTGCGCGTGGCTGGATGCGCGCTGCCAGCCGGCACTGCCAAAATCACTTACACCTCTGGCACTACTGGCAATCCTAAAGGCGTCTGCCTGAGTGCAGAGAATATGCTGACTGTTGCCGAGTCTGTCGTGAATGCCACTGGCATTACTAACGATGCTAAGCATTTGTGCGTACTTCCACTCTCCACGCTCTTGGAAAACGTAGCGGGTGTTTATGCGGCGTTGATTGCAGGCGCTACTGTCTACCTGCTGCCTGGTGAGAAAACCGGCCTGAATGGCAGCCAGTTAAATATTCAGCAACTACATCGTGCCTTGTCGGACACGCAGGCTAATACCGCTATTTTTATTCCCGAATTGCTTAATGCCCTTACTCTTTTGATTGAGGCTGGTGCTGCGTCTTTACCTGACCTGCATTTTCTGGCGGTGGGCGGTGCAGCAGTCTCGAGTACGCTGCTAGAGCGCGCAAACTATTTGGGGTTGCCGGTATACCAGGGGTATGGGCTGTCTGAATGCGCCTCTGTCCTTGCATTAAACACAAACCAGGCCAATCAGATCGGCAGTGTGGGTAAAGCCATGCCGCATGTAGATATCATGCTGGCTGAGGATGGTGAGATTTTAGTGAAAGGCCAGCATTTTCTGGGGTATACCGGCGTGCCTGCGGTTAGGCATTCAGAATGGTTCGCAACCGGGGACATTGGCACCATCGATGGTCAAGGGTTCCTGCATATTCTAGGGCGTAAAAAGAACATGTTCATTACTTCATTTGGCCGCAATGTATCTCCGGAATGGATTGAGTGCGCATTGCTCAACTCTCCCTACATCGCCCAGGTGTGTGTGTTTGGAGAAGCTAAACCCTGGAATAGTGCGCTGGTTGTTGCCAGACATGGTGCGACTGACCAGCTGATCACTCAATCGATCACAGAGATTAATCAGCAGTTGCCAGATTATGCGCGCATCACCAAATGGATAGCTGTTAGCCCTTTTAGCAGTGCCAACCAGCAACTGACAACCAACGGAAGGTTGAAACGCCAGGCCATTTGCCAGGTTTACCAGCAGGCTATCGATCATCTGTACAAGGAATCCGCATGACATTTTATGAGCAGCTTTTACACGACACGCAAGCAGAGCGTAATGCATTACTGAGTGTGCCTTTTATTGTGCAGGGTGCAGCCGGTAAGCTTAACCTGGATGCCTATGTGGCATTTCTTGGCCAGGCTTACCATCATGTTAAACATACCATTCCCTTGCTAATGTCCGCCGGTGGGCGCCTGCCTGAAAAGTACGAGTGGCTGCGTGTTTCGGTGGGCGAATATATCGAAGAAGAAATGGGGCACCAGGAGTGGATACTGGATGACATTGAAGCCTGCGGATTTGATAAAGAGCAAGTCCGGCATGGCAAACCAGGAACCGCGACTGAATTAATGGTGGCTTATGCCTATGACATGATTCATCGCGTCAATCCTATCGGCTTCTTCGGTATGGTATTAGTGCTGGAGGGTACCAGCACTGCAGTTGCCAGCCACGCGGCCAGGGCGATATCCGCCAGTCTTGATCTGCCAGCCAATTGCTTTAGCTACCTGACATCGCATGGGGCACTGGACGTAGAGCACACCAGATTCTATGAAGAGCTTGTGAACAATATTAGCGATGAACACGATCAGGCATTATTGATACATGCGGCGCAAGTGTTTTACAAATTATATGCGGATATCTTTCGCGCGTTAGGTGAGAAACACCTGGAAAAGGCCTGAGATGAATTTAAAAGGAAAACGAATTCTGCTTACCGGTGCGACAGGAGGTTTAGGCCAGTCTCTCGCCATGGCACTGGCGGATAAAGGTGCGATCTTGAGCCTGGTGGGCCGCGATACTGCAAGATTAGAACAGCTCAAACACACATTGGAAAAAACAGGGAATAGTGCGCATGCCATTACAGCAGATTTGAGCGAACTGGATGCCATACCCTTTGTTTATAAAAATGCCAGACGTCAGATGGGTGGTATTGATGTCCTGATTAATAATGCCGGTATTCTGGATTTCATTAAATTTGAAAATCAGCACCAGCAGCGTATCGCGCAAATGATAGAAACCAATGTGACTATACCTATCCAGTTTACGCGTGAGATCCTCCCGGATTTCATTGCCAGGAATGAAGGGCAGGTGGTGTTTGTCGGTTCCATATTCGGCTCTTTAGGCTTCCCATATTTTTCAACTTATTGCGCCAGCAAGTTTGCAATCCATGGCTTTTCGCAATCCCTGCGCAGGGAGCTGGCGGGCTCAAAAATCGGCATCACATACATCGCTCCACGCGGCATCCAAACCCCCATGAACGATGCCAACACAGTGGCAATGTGGGCAAAAACAGGTAGCCAGATGGATGCTGCTGAGGTGGTTGCCAACCGCATCATTAAAGCATTGGAGAAAAAACAGCAGGAAGTGTTTATAGGTGAGCCGCAATCATTTTTTGCCTGGTTGAATGGCCTCTTTCCAAAACTTGTGAGTGTTGGGCTGAGAAAAGACACGCGCATCGCACGCGAATTTTACAATTACAGGAGCTATAGTCATGCAAAAATATCGTTTGGGTATTTCAATTCTATTATTGAGTTTGTTTTTCAGTGTGTTGATGGCTGATGAAAAACTGGATAGCGACATCGCCAGTTTGCAGCATGAGTGGGCGAAGGCAAATTACAGTACACCTAAAGATGCGCAGGAAGTTGCGTTTAAAAACCTGACAGAACAAGCCCATCAGGTGTCTGAAATACATGCTAGAGCACCGGAAGCGTTGATCTGGGAAGGGATTGCGAATGCGGGCTATGCAAAAGCCAAAGGTGGCCTTGGCGCGCTTAAGCTGGCAGAAAAGGCACGTGATTTATTGCTTGCTGCAGAAAAGGCTAATCCGAATGCCTTGCAGGGATCCGCCTATACCAGCCTGGGTTCACTGTATTACAAAGTACCTGGCTGGCCGATTGGCTTTGGTGACAAGAAAAAAGCCAGGGCTTATCTTGAGAAAGCTTTGCAAGCAAACCCAAACGGCATAGACCCTAATTTTTTCAATGCTGATTTTTTAAGCGAACAAGGTGAATACAGGCAAGCCATCCCATATTATGAAAAAGCGCTGGCAGCCCCAGCCAGGGCTGGCCGTGAAGATGCCGATGCAGGCCGCAGGGCCGAGGTTGAAGCCGGTTTGAAAATAGCAAAAGACAAGCAATAGCCGCAGCCGAGTTCAGGCTAAAAGCATTTCGATTTCCAAAAGCTTAAGTTAACACTTAATTAACACTCACGCGTCAGTCATTTCCGACAAAAGAATGCGCCATATTCTTATGCAAGTGTCGCTTTGAAATAGTTATCCTGAGGTTGCTGGTTCACATGAGTCCTCTCATTCATGAACGCGGCATCAAACGGTGCCTTTAAGGCACCGTTTGTATTTCCAGCCGGAGTTTATGCTCTCATAATCTGGCAATACATCAGTGATAATTGTTACCCACTTATCAAAAATTAAAATGAAAAGTTAAATGACTGAGATGACAATGAAAGAAACCTGGGTACTGATAAAAAGCGCTTTCACTTCATGGAGCAATGATTACGCACAAAGTATGGGCGCAGCACTGGCCTATTACACCATGTTCTCGATCGCGCCCTTATTGCTGATTGTGATTTCTATCTCTGGCCTCATTTTTGGGCAGGAAGCAGCACGTGGCGAAATTATTGGCCAATTGAATAACCTGATGGGCGAGCAGGGTGCAGAGGCAGTTCAAACGCTATTGCAAAGCACCAGCCAGCCCGCAGAAGGAATCGCTGCCACCACGATAGGTTTCATACTGTTACTGGTGGGTGCCACCAGTGTATTTGGCGAATTGCAGGATTCGCTGGACCGTATCTGGAAAGCACCGGCAAGAGTGAATAGCGGTCTGTGGAAACTGATCCGGGCGCGGTTGTTGTCATTTGGCATGATCATGGGTATAGGTTTTTTACTGATGGTTTCGCTGGTGTTCAGCGCAGGCCTGTCGGCGATTAGCAAATGGTGGTCACCGGTGTTTTCAAGCTGGGTGCTGGTTGCCGGCATTTTCAATTTCATATTCAGCTTTTTATTAACCACCGGCATGTTTGCCATGATTTACAAAATCATGCCACGTGCGAGCATCCGCTGGAGCGAAGTGTGGATAGGCGCGCTACTCACCGCAGTATTATTCACGATAGGTAAATGGCTAATTGGCATCTACATCGGCAGAAGTGCGATTTCCAGTGGTTACGGCGCGGCGGGATCTATCCTGGCATTGTTGATCTGGATTTATTACTCGGCACAGATATTCCTGATAGGGGCTGAGTTTACCTGGGCTTATTCGCATATTTTTGGCTCACGCAAAGGTAGAGACACGCCAGAGGAACTGGCGGACGCGCTAGCCGAAAATGGTGCTAAAACCCTAGAGGCTGACAGCAAGATCGCACAAACCGTACGACCTAAAAAACGTAAGCCGCGCCAGAAGTAAACTCCGCTTAACTCTCATGACCACCAATGAATTAAATTTCTACATTATCAATTCTAATATTATATAAAATTGTATAATGATTGCGGTTCCGGCCTCAGCATTGATCTCTATCAATGCTTGAAGCTGGCAGCTAGTGTAGGCTGTTAAGGCTTAGATTTTAAACCTAGCTTTAAACCGAAAAGAATTTATCAATTGTGGGAAGCAGTGTGATTTACGTAGAATTAAAATCGGTCATTCTAAAAAAACAACTGGCATGGGGCAGGACAATCACTATCACTGAAATTGCAGATGCGAGCGGAATCAGCCGCATGACTTTGCACCGTATGCTCAAAGACCAGACTTACAATGCCAGCACTGATCACCTGAATAAACTATGCGCTTTTTTGCAATGTGATTTATATGAGCTGATCCGCTGGGAATCGGATATTCCCACACGGCAGGAAAATGTAGCCTGATAAAATAGGCCATTATCTTTAAGGTCATTGTTTACGGTGGCCTTTTCTTCAACTTTCACCCGCTCATTTGCTTGAGCCGTAATCCTCGGATACAAGACCTTTAAAAGTGTTCAGTATCCATGCAGCCTATTCGCATATCTCCGTTGTTCCCAATCAATTGAAATAGATAAGTTGACTGGTGTTTCCCGCTTTTTTTCAGCAATCTATCCAGGCTAAAAGTTTCAATAATAAGAGAAATTTTTTGGAATTTCTTTTATGACACAGCCGTCCGCTTCTTTGCCATCAGCTCAGGCCCTGCCCAGGGATTGCAGCTATTGGATGGAACAGCTGATAGAAGCCTGGAATAGGGGCGAGTGGTCGCAGTGTCTGTCTTTGTCACAAAAGATCACCACAGACTTTCCTGAAGAAGGCCTGGCCTGGAAGTTGATGGGCAGCCTTTACCAACAGCAAAATGACCTGAAAGCTTCCGCTGAGGCTTTCGCGCAGGCTGGCAAACTCCTGAAAAAAGATGCAGAGGTGTTTTACAACCTGGCGAATGTCTATGCGCAGTTGCAGGAACACAGCCAGGCGATCAAGTTTTATCGTCAGACACTGAAGCTGAACCCGGCTTTCAGTCGCGCCTATGCTAACTGGGCAGGTGTGTTGAAACAACTGGGTCTGTTAAAGGAAGCTGAGAAGCTGCTGCGCCGTGGCCTTAACATTCACCAGCAGGATGCACGCGTTAATTTTGAACTGGCAACCATACTGCATGAAGCCAGTAAACCATTAGAAGCCATCCAGTATTACCGCGAGGCAGTAGCGATCGAACCCGACAATGCTGTCATTTTCTTCAATATGGCGGTGGCGTTAGAGCTGTTAGGTAATGTGCGTGAAGCCATTCAGGCATTTGAAACAGCGATTGCCAATCAGCCACACTATATTGATGCCTATAGCCATCTGGGTGCTTTATACCTCAAACAAGACAACTTTGAAGAAGCCGAACAATGGCTGCTGGCCGGTTATGCAGTCAATCCGCAGGATTTGTCTGTTTTAAAAAACCTGACCAAGCTATATCGGGTGACGCAACGTACAAGGGAATACCAGTATTACGTCGATCAAGTCATGCATTTGCAGGATTTCAGTGCGGAATCGCTAAATAGCTTTGCGACCGAAATGTTTAACCAGCATTTGTACAGCGAGGCTGAAAGCTATTGCCTGAAAGCAATGGAAGCCGATCCTGGTAATCCGCATGTGCATGCCAATCTGGCGTTGATTGAAAATGCCAGGGCTGAGTTTGGCAAAGCATGCGTGCATTTTGAAAAAGCACTGGAACAGATACCGGATTCCGAAAGTACATTAAGTAATTACAGCGTGAGTTTGCGCATGCTGGGCCGTTATTCAGAAGCCATCACCTGCCTGGAAAAAGCATTAAAGATTAACCCTGGCCTGGTGGCTGCTTACATCAATCTGGCGAATGTCTACCTGGACATGGGGCAGATTGAAAAAGCGATAGTGCTGCTGAAAAAAGCATTGCAGATCGAGCCCACGCACTTGATGGCGCTTAGAAACCTGCTGTTTTCAAACAGCTACAGCAATACGTTGACGCTCAGCGAAAGCCTGGATTATGCCCAGCGCCTGGGTGCTGCCATGATGAAAGACGTCACGCCATATGAGAACTGGCATGTGCATGCCAAGGAACAGCGGATCCGCATTGGCCTGGTGTCAGGTGATTTGCGCAAGCATCCGGTAGCTTACTTTCTGCATCAATGGTTACAGGCATTTGACGCCAGCCAGCTGGAAGTCTATGGCTATTCCACCGATGGGCGCGAAGATGCTTTTTCACACGAACTGAAAGACTTGTGCAACCAGTGGCGTTCACTGGCAGGCTTAAGCGATGCGCAGGCGGCCACCAAAATTCGCGAGGATGGCATCCATATCCTGCTGGACTTGTCCGGCCTGAGTGGCGGTTCGCGCTTGCCAATATTTGCGCACAAACCAGCACCTGTGCAAGCTGCCTGGCTGGGCTATTGGGCTACCACTGGCTTACCGGTCATGGATTACATTATTGCCGACCCGGTAAGCATTGATACGCAGGTGGCAGCGCAGTTTACCGAGCAGGTTGCTTACCTGCCACAGTCACGTATGTGCTTTACTGCGCCAGCCATTGATATCGCCGTGAATGCCTTACCCGCATTAGCAACAGGTGCCGTGACTTTCGGTTGCTTCCAGAATTACAGCAAGGTGAATGACGATGTGCTGGCTTGCTGGGGTGAAATATTGCAAGCAGTGCCGACCGCTAAATTATTCTGGCAAACCAAAGCCTTTAATGATGCTGGCGTTCGTGAGCAGACCTTGGCCAAGCTGCAACAGTTTGGCATTGAGGCCACACGTTGCACGTTGCGTGGTTTTGCGTCGCGCGAAGAGTACCTGCGCAATCATCATCACATTGACGTCATCCTGGATACTTTCCCGTTCACGGGCGGAACCACGACTTGCGAGGCATTGTGGATGGGTGTACCTACGGTCACCATGCTGGGTGAAACGCTGATTGCCCGCCAGGGTGCCAGCTTTTTGCATTGCGTGGGATTGCATGACTGGGTAGCCGGCAACCGTGATGAATACATAAGCAAAGCGATCTCATTTGTCAGCGACCTGGATGCATTAGCGGCAGTCCGCGCGCAACTGCGTCAGCAGGTCGTGGCATCCCCTTTAATGAATGCCGAATTATTTGCGCAAGATTTTGAGCAACTGTTATTCAAATTGTGGAATGAAGCAGTGCAGAAGCTGGAACCAGCACAGTTGCAGGCAAATGCGCCCGTGCAGGATGCTTTTACAGGTGAACAGCCGGTGTGGGTGGTCAGTGCTACCCGCATGAGTGAAGAGGTTTTCTGGCGCAAGGCTGCACTTGGCAGGTCCCTCAAGCGCCATATGCAACAGGATAAACGCCTGGTTCCAGTGGTCGCTTTTGAGAATACACGTGGCTTGTCCCAGATATTTAATCAAGCGATAGAAGCTGCGCCTGACCATGCGTTACTCATCCTGGTTCACGATGATGTGTGGCTGGATGAAAATACCTTTGTGCAAAAGGTAATGACAGGCCTGGAGCAGTATGACGTTATAGGCGTGGCCGGTAATGCCCGCAGACAGCCTGGCCAGACTGGCTGGTGTTTTGTGGATGCCAAATTTAACTTTGACGATAAAGCCTATTTGCGCGGTGCGATCAGTCATGGTCAGCATGCTTTTGGCCAGCTCCATCATTATGGTGAGGTTTCAGGACAATGCCAGTTGATCGATGGCGTATTTTTCGCTGCCCATAAGCAAACGTTACTGAAAAGCAATGTTCGCTTTGACACGCAGTTTGACTTTCATTTTTATGACCTGGATTTTTGCCGTAGCGCGAGCCAGGCCGGATTGCAGCTTGGCGTGTGGCCAGTAGCGTTAACCCACCAAAGTGATGGCGCATTCGGCACGCAACGCTGGCGTGGAATGTATCAGCAATATATGCAAAAGTGGGAGCCTGGTGTGCAAAACACTTTTGCAGCGCTGGATGCTTCAATTGTGGAAGTGTTTGATCTGGCGGTTGAACACCAGCAACAAGGCCAGTATCAGGCTGCACGTGAGTTGTACCTGGAAATCCTGCAGATTCATCCTCAGCATGCCTTAACATTGCATAACCTGGGCCTGATCGCCTGGGAAGAAAATCAGCCAGCGCAAGCGATTGATTTCTTTGAGAAAGCACACGTTTCGGCACCTGAAGAGTGGCTTTTATTAAGTAACTACCTGAATGCCTTATACCTGTCAGAAGACGCCGGGTTTGATGCAGTGTTATCACAAGCATTGCAAAGCGGGCAGCACACACAGGCATTGCAGACTTTGCTGGCCTCCTGGGGAGTGGAAGTCACGCAACAGGTTTCACCGGAACAGACGCTAGCCACTGAAGAAGAAGCATTGCTGGAATTGTTCGCGCTTGCGCAATATGCCGAAATGCAACAGCGTCTGGAGTTATTGTTGCCACAGCACCCAGACTGGCTGACTGGCTGGAAAATGCTGACTGACGTGCGCATGGTGCTGAAACAGGATGCCCGTGAAGCGGCACAGCGTGCGCTGGCATTAAATAATGATGACCCGCAAGAACATTGCTACTATGGTTTGGTCCTCAAGGCACAAGGCGATTTAAAAGGGGCAGCCAGTGCTTTTGAGCAGGCCATTGCCCTGAATCCGGACTATGCCGCTGCCTATAATAACCTGGGTATTGTGCTCAAGGATACCGGCGAAGTGGATGCCGCGATTGCCCACTTCAAACAGGCGCTTGCATTACAACCCAGGGATGCCAGTTGCTTCAGCAATCTGCTGTTCTGCATGAGCCACGCACAAGGGATAGCATCAGAAGAGTTATTACAGGCACATCTGGCGTTTGCCGACTTGTATGAATTACCTTTAAAAGCGGATTGGCAGCCACATGCCAATACGCGTGATGTAACCAGGCCGCTCAAAGTAGGGATGGTTTCAGCCGACTTCAGGGCGCATTCCGTAGCCCATTTCCTGCAACCATTGTTGCCAGGCCTGGCCAGTCACCAGTCGCTTGAACTCTACGCGTATTACAACCACCCGGTCAGCGACCAGGTGACTGCCGAAATGCGCGAATACTTTGCCCATTGGCAGGATGTATCTGCATGGTCCGATACTGCGCTGGCAGACGCTATCCGTGAAGACGGTATCGATATTCTGGTTGATTTGTCCGGCCATACTGCCGGTAACCGCCTGCTGACATTTGCCGCTAAACCTGCACCAGTACAGGTGAGCTGGCTGGGTTATCTGCATAGCACCGGGCTTAGCGCGATTAACTACTATTTAACCGATGCCGTTGTCGCGCCAGAAACTATGCTGGACAAGCAGTTTAGTGAAACGCTGGTGAAATTGCCGGTTTCTGCGTGTTTTACACCGCATCCGCAAGCACCAGAAGTGAGTGCTTTGCCAGCCTTGCAAAACGGCTATGTGACCTTTGGTTGTTTCAACAGGCCAAATAAAATCACCCCAAGCATGGTCCAAATCTGGGCTGAATTGCTCAACGCCTTACCCACTAGCCGGTTATTGCTGGGCGGAATGGGAGACGCTGCCAGTAGCGAGGCCATTCTGAACTGGTTGCAGGCCGCAGGCGTTGCAGCTGAACGTATCAGCCTGGTCCAGCGCGGCAATATTCTGGATTATCTGAGCTTGTATCAGCAGGTAGATATCTGCCTGGATACATTACCTTCCAGCGGTGTGACCACCACTGCCCATGCTTTATGGATGGGTGTGCCGACTTTATGTATGCACAATCAAACACTGCGTGGCCGTGGCGCCATGGCTTTGATGCATCATGCCGGGCTTCAAAACTGGGTAGTTGCGAGTGAAGCTGAATTCACAGAGCAGGGTGTTGCCTTATGCCATGACCTTGAATCATTGGCTGCTTTGCGTAAGGGGCTGCGCGCGCAGTTATCGCAAAGCGTACTTGCAAAACCAGATGCATTGGCAGATGCATTGGCCCATTCATTCCTAGCCATGTGGCAGCGCTTTTGTAATGAAAACGGGTGTAATGAAAAGCCTGCACAAGTCTTGAGTCTTGACCCTGTTAACCCATCTGAAAAACCTGCATCCTCTCCGGGAGTTGATATGTTAGCCACGCTACCATCCAAGCTATCATCCACAGTACCTGATCAAGACCTACGCGATCAGCAAGAAAATTCGATTGCAGCGGTGTTGGCGGAAGCTGATACCTGCATGCAACAGGGGAGTTATGACCAGGCGGCTTATTTGTACCGTGAAATCCTTAAAGTAGCGCCTAACCAGGCTGAAGCGAATTATCAGCTGGCTTTTATCGTCACACATACTGTGAGTGTGCAAGAGGCATTGCCGAATTTTGAGAGCGCCGTGACAGCCAGCCCCTGGGTAGAACAATATTGGGTGGGTTATATCGATGCCTTAATGATGGCAAACGAATTGATGGTTGCCCGCCAGGCCATTTTTGAAGGTAGAAAATATGGGTTGACTGAAGTCAATGCCACGATGCTGCTGGATGAAATCAGTCTGGTGCTCCAGCATAGAAATGCCGGCCTGATTGATCCTCAATATACGCTCAAGACTGACAAGTTTGTGATCGTTGCCCCGTTTTACTTTGATAAGAGTGCCGGCATAGTGGTGTTACACGAACTTTGTGACGAAATGAACAAGCGCGGTTATCCCACTGCCATTTACTTGATGGGGCCAGATGGCTTGACCATTAGTCACCAGGCACAACATTACGGGCCTGACCTGAAATGGTATGCGGTTTCCGGCCAGGAAGAAATGCAGCAGTTTATCAATGAGGGCGTGGTGATTTACCCTGAAGTCGTTTCGGGGAATCCCGTCAACGCACCCCGGGTAGTGCGATACGTGCTGAATTCAGAAGGATTTGTTGGCGGCAACAAAATGAATGTTTCTGACAGTGATTTTATTTTGTCATATTCATCGGTTTATCACGCTGCACCTCATGCGATTCTCACGAAAATATGCCATCATGCGGTTTTTAATACAGAAAACACCTTGCCGGTCATGGACAGAAAGATGGATATGACTTATATAGGCAAAGGGAGCACACTGGGCGAATGCTATGTGATGCCGGGAACAGTGGAGCTGACACGTCATTGGCCAAAAAACAAAGATGAGCTGGCTGTGCTGCTGAAAAATACGCGTTATTTGTATACGTGGGATTTCCACTCGCAAACGGTCACCGATGCCTTGCTTTGCGGTGTGATTCCGGTGTATATGAATCTGGCGCCGTTTACATCTTTTGATGAATTGCATCCGGCTGAAGCCGCATACAAGCTCAGAACATTCGCCACATTAGAACATGGTCAACCCGTGCTCAGTATTCCAGAGGATTGCATTGAACGGCAAAAGGAAGTTTTAGACGATTATTACGACTCTCTGCAAGAGTTTGACCGTTGTATCGATGGTGTACTCTCACAGATTATCAGTCATTTTGCCCGCTAATTTAAACGCAGGACAACCGTAACAAAGGAAATAACATGCATTATGCCGAAACCATTGCGGAAAATCATTTAACGCCTGCCGAGCTAGCCAAGCGCGAAGGTTTGCGCGCGAGAAAGCCTTATGTAGCGCAAAAGCTTGCCAATATCTCGGCGATGGAAGAGCGGGGCGAGATCAGCCCTATCATCCGGCTGGAGAAAAGCTATCTGTGTAATTTCCAGTGCACACATTGTTCTGCTGAATATTATATGGACAGGCATAAAAAGAAAGTCTTCAAGATTGAAGATACCCGTTCAAAAATTGATCTGGATTTTGTACGCCAGTTGTCACGCCAGGCAGATGAAGCAGGCCTGGCCAGGTTCGTGATCACCGGAGGCGAGCCTTTGGTGATGAAAGACTTTGACGAGGTGGTTGAAGCGATTGACCCGGAAAAACACTACATCATTACCGACACTAACGGCTGGTTCCTTGACGATGTCCGTGCCAGACATTTGAAGTCTATAGGCGTGGAAAAAGTGCAATTGTCACTGGATAGCATGATTGAAGCCGACCATGATAATTTCAGGAACAAACCTGGCTCATACAAACGCGTGATCCGCGCTGTGGATGCTGCACTGGATGCAGGCCTCAATCTGTTGCTGTCTACGGTACTGGTTAAAGGCCGTGTCAAAACGCAAGAGTTTCTGGATATGTGCAAATATGCGACCGAAAAGGGTGTCGGCTTATATGTATCGTATGCAAAACCGACCGGCTCATGCTCAGACCATCCCGAGTTTGTGATTGATAAGGAAGACGCAGATATCCTGCGTGACCTGGAAAAAGAATACAACGTATTCACCCACATGACGCCTACTTACGGCTCTTTTAAAGGCTGCATCACGGTGAAAGGCATTATTACAGTGACCTCTACCGGTGAGGTAACCCCTTGCCCGTATATTGATATGTCGCTTGGTAACTTGCGTCAGACATCCTTGCAGGAAGTGCTGGCACGCGGCATGCGCAACCCGTGGTTAGGACCTTACCGCCCAGATTGCCTGATTGGTGAAGATCCGCAATTCATCCAGTTCCATAGCAAAAAAACCAAAGGCTTTACGCACTTGCCAGTGCCTTGGGGCCAGGGCTTTTCCGATAGCAATTCCTTGACTGAAGGGCTGGAATAATATGCAGACAGTTGCTGATAATCTATCAAGTGATAGCGAACTGTTTGACAGCTTTGGCCGTTGCCTGCCTGGAGAACATCTGCGCAAACACGTGTTTCAGAGTAGCCGCCGTTATTTCAAGTTACAACAACCGAATATCGATTTTGGATTGATATACCAGCGTCTGCGGACGCATTTGCACATTGAAACCACGTTAACCGCTGCTGATTTTGAAGCGCGTGTAAAAGCGATATTAAACGGCTTGCAAAATGACCCTGCAACTGCTGCCATTGCAAATGGCGTCTATGTGCCATTTATGCTGCCAAAGCAGGATCTGGCAGATATTGGGTCAAAAATGGATAGCGTCTATTTGCCTGCAGTGAAGGCCTCATTTGAGAACACTTGCACAGGCAAGACATTTACCAACTACCTCAAGGATGGCTTGACCGGCAAGCTGTCCATCGCTGTGGATTCCCGCCATGAATGCCTGCTCGACGCCCAGCAAAGCGAAGTGCAGGTAGGGGTATATTTCCCTGCATTAATGGAATATTCAGTCCCGGCTGCCATTGAAAAGGTATCGCATCTGCCAGGTAAATTTATGCTGGCGGGTGGCTACGACACTGCAGCAGCGCTGGTGGGCTCGCCTGAACTGCTATTACGTACTGATGGCTATCCGCCCGTGTTATGGCTGGCGGCACTGGATACTGAAAAGACAGGTGTGAATTATATGTTTGAAGCCTATGGCTATCATCTGACATTTAACCGCAAACCGCATTTTGACCAGGCAGCCGAGAGCTGGACCAGCGGGCTGGTGGTGCTTGGATAAGCGATTCCAGCATTCTCACCGAATCGTATGTGAGAGGCGATTGTAGTAATGCTTGAAGTTTGTGTACTGAAATTAGTCGCGATTAAATGTAATGGCGTTAGTAAAAGCTGTTTCCCAACCATTTAAAATAGAGTTGATTGAAGCCATTCCTGTCATGGGCACCACACCATTGAAATGCCGTGCTTGCGAGCAGACCAATAGCGTATCCGTATTATTACGATACGAGAACATGCCAGCCACCGCACAAGGTTTCCCCACTGCGGAAACCATGCACCACGACAAGGGCAAAAGCCTTGAGGTGTTGCAATGCCCCTCTTGTGGCTTGGTGCAGCTTAGTAATGCTCCGGTTTCCTATTACCGGGAAGTCATACGGGCAGCCGCTTTTTCCCCGGAGATGGGCAAGTTCCGTTTAGGCCAGTTCAAGCAGTGGGCAAGCCAATATCATCTGGCAGGAAAAAAGGTACTCGAAATCGGCTGTGGTAAGGGCGAATACCTTACACTCCTGCAAGCCGCCGGTCTGAGTGCTTATGGTATTGAGCATGCAAAAGATTCAGTCACGATCTGCCAGGGAAATGGACTGAAGGTTGAGCAAGCTTATTTGGGCGATGAGGCAAGCCAGGCTTTTGATGGTGTTGAGTTTGATGGTTTTGTCTGCCTGAATTTTATGGAGCACTGGCCATACCCGCGGCAGTCGCTCCAGGCTTTGTTGCCCAAGTTGAAACAGCAGGCGATCGGGTTGATTGAAGTGCCCAACTTCGACATGATCATACAAAAAGGCCTGTTTTCAGAATTCATTGCCGATCATTTGCTGTATTTCACTGAGCAGTCACTCAGGGTATTGCTGGAAAATAACGGATTTGAGGTGCTGGAATGCCAGCCAGTCTGGCATGACTACATCCTGTCAGCAGTGGTACGCAAGCGTGCAGTGACCGACCTGACTTTCTTCTCCAATTACCGTGAAAACATCTCGCAGCGCTTACACAACTATCTTGATCGTTTTGCTGATAGTGGCGTGGCAGTCTGGGGCGCTGGCCATCAATCTCTGGCAGTGATCTCATTGGCGGACATCGGGCATCGCATAGCGTATGTGGTTGATTCCGCCCCTTTCAAGCAGGGCAAATTTACCCCGGCCAGTCATTTACCCATCCTGTCGCCGCAACAGCTGCTTACCCAGCCGGTGGCTGCAATCATCGTGATGGCTGCCAGTTACTCAGATGAGGTGGCGCGCACCATACGTGCGCAGTACAGTCACATCCAGCACGTAGCTATTTTGCGCGATAACGGACTGGAAGAAGTCTAGCGTGACGGATTTAAGCAGCCACTTTTCTGCCATTATGGCCTCAGTCGGCAATGCCAGGGACGGTTTAAACAAACCGTTATTCCTGTTTATCAGCCAGCTGGTGCCCATGGTGAATGTGGATTTACTGATTAAAAATGCGCGAGGACAAACTTTGCTGACCTGGCGCGAAGATGAGTTCTATGGTCCCGGCTGGCATGTACCTGGCGGCATTATCCGCTTTAAAGAACTGGCTGAAACGCGCATCCAGAAAACAGCGCAAGCCGAGCTAGGCGTGTCGGTCATTGCGGCACCAAACCCGGTTTGTGTGAAAGAAGTGATGGCAAAGAACCGCGATGTACGGGGCCATTTTGTCTCCATGCTTTATCCTTGTACGCTGGTGGGGGAGTTGAATGCAGCGCTAGCATACCAGCCTGATATGCCTGATCAACAAGGCCATTGGCAGTGGCATGATGGTTGCCCGGAAAATATGATTCCGCAGCACCATATGTACAGCGCCTATATGTGATTTATGAATTTACAGCCACTGAATTTACAGCCATTTTTAAGCCAGCATGCCTTGAGCGACCAGCGCTGGTTGCAGTTGCAAAATGCGCACCTCTTTATTACTGGCGGGTCTGGATTATTTGGGCGCTGGTTATTGGCCGCTTTACTGGATGCAAACCAGCGTCTGGGATCCAATATCCAGGTCACTGTCCTGAGCAGGAATCCAGCGACGTTGCAGGCTGAATTCAGCACACAAGCTGGTGCTGAAGCGCTGCACTTCTGGCCCGGTGATGTGACGGATTTTGAGTTTTCACCTACAAAATTCACGCACATTATCCATATGGCGACGACTTCAGCGCATGAAACATTTGCCGGCGAAGGTTCGCTCGCAAAATTTCATATGTTGACCAAAGGCACCGAGCGCGTGCTGCAATTGGCGGCGCAGAGCGGCGTTAAAAAGGTATTGTTTACCAGCTCTGGCGTGACATACGGCGCTTATCCGCAGGGTCATGTGCCAGAGAGCTATCAGGGCGCGCCCAGCACGCTGGATGCGGTCAGTGGATTGGCACAGGGCAAGCGCGCAGCGGAGTTCCTGTGTAGTTACTACGCAGAAAAGCACGGCTTTGAATCTACAATTGCACGCTGTTTTTCATTTGTTGGTCCCGGGTTACCCTTTGATATTCATTATGCGATTGGCAATTTTATTCGCGACGCGCTCTATGCAGAAAACATTACCGTTAAAGGGGATGGCAGCCCTATGCGGTCTTTCCTTTACCTGGGCGATTTGGTGCACTGGTTGCTGGCGTTACTGGTGGATGGCCAGAACAACAAGATTTACAACGTCGGCTCCGATACAGAGATTTCTATTCTGGACCTCGCCAACACTATCAAAAGCCAGATTGCGCCACAAAAACAAGTGGTCGTGCTGGGTGACACGCAACACGCGGTGGGCAATATCAACCGAAATTGGTATGTACCGGATATTTCTGTGGCCAGGCACGAGTTGCAACTTGATAACTGGACGCCTCTAGAAGCCGCGATTAGTCACACGGCACAAAGCATGGCGGGTATGATTTAATTCACTTAATGATCTTTTGATTGAGGATAGACGGCTTTATCCGGCTGTTTATCTGATTCTGTCGAAAAGATTCATGTATTATCAAGAATGCAATGATTCATTGATCAGTAATATTGGGGAATGTTATGCAAAGTACCAGGCTTAGAAAATTACTCTTTATCGTGCCTATGCATATCTCTTTTGAGTCCTTTCTGAATCCCGCCCATAACTCGCGCATGTTCAGTAAAAAGGATGGCCGCTATTACAACAGCTTATCTACCGATCTCCCTTTAGGCCCGATTTCCATGAGTGCTTATATTAAAAAGCACCTGGATGTTGAAGTGAAACTGCTGGATTTCAATGCTGAAATTAACGCCCTGGATGCGTTTCCCTACGATAGTTTCTACGAGTGCTGCGTAGACCTGATCAGGAAGCTGGATTTTGAGCCGGATGTGATTGGTGTCTCTTCATTATTCAGCCCGTCATTCTATAATTTCATGGACTGCGGCAGGGCTGCAAAACATTTATTTCCCGAAGCGCTGGTGTTAGGCGGCGGCAATATCCCGACCAATTCTTACAAGCATATCTATAGCGAATTACATTGTGACTATTTTGATGGCCTGTGCTACGGCGAAGGTGAAAAGCCTTTACTTGCCTTGCTGACATCGGAAAATCCACACCAATACATGACTGAATCCACGGCCTGGATTACCAAAGAAAAAGTCAACGCTACTGAAACCCTGCTAATGCCGCAGCATGACTTTATTGAAGATCTGGATGAGATTCCATTTTACGATTACGACTTGTGCGACATGGACAAGCACTCCAGTAACCAGGTGACCAGCAGTTTCCACAGCGTTGAAAATAAACGCGGCTTTCATATCATGACCTCGCGCGGTTGCCCGTTCATGTGTACTTTCTGCGCCTCGCACCGCACGCACGGCAGGAGCATGCGCTACCATAGCCTCGAACGCGTCACTGAGGATTTAACCAGACTCCGCGACCATTATCATGCCGGCACCGTAGTGTTCCAGGATGACCACTTTATGGCGGATAAGGAGCGCGTAAAAGATATATTAAAGGTGGTGGGTGATCTGGAGCTGGAATCTTTATACCAGAATGGATTAACACTGTACGCGCTGGACAGGCCGATGCTGGAAGCATTTTATGCCGCCGGCGTGCGGCACCTGGTACTGCCGGTGGAGTCAGGCAGTGAAAAAGTGCTGAAGCAGCAAATGCGCAAACCATTGAAATTCAGGATTTCAGAACAGGTGGCAAAAGATTGCCGCGAGCTTGGCATTTACACCAATACCAATATCCTGATTGGCATGCCCGGTGAAACGGTGGCTGACCTGGAAGAGGGCTTGAGCAATCTGCGGAAAGTGCAAACCAACTGGTTTAATATTGCGTGCGCCAGCCCGATTGTAGGCAGCGAAATGCATGAGTTAGCGGTCAAGAAAAATTACATCAAGCTCAATACCCTGGGCTCGGATTACCGTACCGCGGTGATTCAGACGGAAGACTTTACGCCTGAATTTATCCAGCAATTTCAGTACCGTATGAATCTGGATTTAAACTTTGTCCACAATAATGACATGCAGTTTGGCCAATATGAAGTCGCGTTAAAAGCGTTCAAGAATGTGATCCGCATTAAATTCGATCACGCGTTTGCGCATTATTTCGCGGCACTTTGCTATAAGAGCCTGGATAAAACCATGCCTTACAGGATGCATCTGGCTAAGTATAAAGAATATTCGCAACAGCCATTCTGGCAGCGGTATGTAGAAATGTTTGACTTGCCCAAGTTTGAAGCAAAGCCTCAAAAACCGGCAAAGGTCATGAGCACCTAGCTGACGCCAAGCAGTGCGCTGCCTTCCGGCACCGGATAAGAGCTGGTTCTTTGTAGACTGACTTTGTTGTTTACCAGCGTTTCAACTAACTGCGGCCGGGTCAGCGTGTGGTTCCAGTAAGCTGAAAATTGCTGGAAAATCTCATTGGCCTCAATAGCCGGGAAAAATGCGGCAGCTAAATAAAAATAACGCTTGGCCAGTGTTTCGTCGTGACTGATGAAAGCATCAGCCGCATAACGTAATGCAAGCGTAGCTAACTTCTCAATCGAAGCCTCCCAGCGTTGATACACTTCGCTGCACTCAAAGCCTTTGGCGATTTCACGAAATTCAATATTCAGAAAATACGGCCCGATAATTTGTAATAGATTGTCTTTGGCAAGGTTGGTGTCGCTAGACGGATGCACGCGGTGATAAACCAGGGGTGTATGCAGATAGATAATCGGATAAAGGCAGGCAAGCGTAAAGTCGAGCACGCGATTGCCTAAAAAGCGGTTGGCATGGCCGCTGGCACCTTCAAAACTCTTGGTCGCCGAGTGATAATCTGTGCGGTACACAATCTGTGAAAGCGTCGGATTGATGGATGCCATCATATATACCGCTGCTTGCCTGGGCGGGAATATCTTGCATGACTGCTCGTAAAACGGTGCTTCATTGGTCACCAGGCCGGCTCCATCCATGATGTGCCTGTGCATCAGCGTCATACAGGCATCCGGATGTGTTTCCAGCCGGGTGACTGCTTGTTCGATACAGTCGTTGTCCAGCTTGTCATCAGAGCAAAGAATCATGAAATATTTGCCGCGCACATTCGACATGCAATTCTTCAAGTTTGCGGTGGCGCCGAAGTTCTTGTGATTCCTGGCTACGAATATTTTGTCCGGGTATTGGCGGCTGAATTGCAGCGCAATCTCCCATGAATCATCTGTTGATGCATTATCAGAAAACAGGATTTCAATATTTGGATAAGTCTGAGAAACAGCGCTTTCTATGCACTCCTGTAAAAAACGGCCATAGTTATAGTTGTAAATAATAATGCTGACTAATGGAAAAGCATTTGTCATCGCAGGGCCTTTTTTTACGGATCAACCTGATTACATTGATTGGCTTAAGATATGTTTTGCTCAACGTTCTGTTTTGATGGAGCCTTCCGTTAGCGGGATCAGCATTTCATTTTTTAATGTTTCCAGCGGCAGTAATGGCGACATATCTTCAAGCGGCATTGAAATAATGCTGCCGTCCGCTTGTGGCATAGCGCTGGCTTTTGGCGCCAGCGTTTCATTCTCGATCAACCTGATATCAATCAGGCATGGTGCATTCAGGCTGAGCGCCTGCTGCAATTGCTGGTGCAGTGTGGCAGGGTCGTGAATGCGCATAAACTGTAATTCATAGGTGTCAGCGACTTTTTCCAGGTCGGGCAGCCATAGCCCGGCTTCAGGGCCGGTGCCAATATAACGCTCACTGAAGTAGTTGCGTTGGGTGTTGCGGATAGAGCAATAACCGCCGTTATTCAGGATCAATATACACATGGGTAGGTTGAATGCGCGTACTGTTGCCAGTTCCTGGATATTGAGTTGCAGGCTGCCGTCACTCTCAATCGCCAGCATTGGTTTTAGCCCATTGGCGAAACAGGCGCCAATGGCCGCTGGCAGGCCATAACCCATGGATCCCAGGCCGGCGGTTAAAAAAACACGCTGCCCCGATTTGTTGCGGAAGATGGTATAAAACGCTTCTACGGCCAGCCCCGAGCTGCCAGTGCTGATCAGGGTATCAGGAGCGGCAATCTCAGAAAGCGCATCGGCAAACTGGTAGTGGCTAATTTGCTGATGATCTCCGGATCCTTGCCCATCATTGACTGAATAACGTTGTTTCCAATCCTGGCAGCGCTTGCGCCAGTTTTCGCAATCAAGCCGCGACATAGAAGCAGCAGCAAGCTGAGATAGAAAGCTGTTGGCATCTGCCACGATCGGCAAGTGGATATCCATATCCAGCTTTTCGATCTCATTGTGATCGACATCGACCACCACTTTTTTTGCCGCGCGGGCAAAGCCACGGGGATTATAGGCAGTGATGATGTTGTCCAGGCGGCTACCGATACTGATCAGCAAGTCGCAGTTCTGCACGGCAAAGTTAGGCGCGCGCAATGCGACTACACCGGGGCGGCCGACCAGTAAATCATGGTCATAAGGCAACAGGTCCATGGCGTTCCAGGTGGTCACTACCGGTATGCCCAGTTGTTCAACCACTTGTTTGAATAGCGCTGCTGCACCTGACAAACGTATCCCGTGACCCGCTAGCAGGATAGGGCGCTCAGCTGCGTGTAATAATTGTTTTAAGGCCGCGATATCTGAACCCAGGTTGATTTTTTCCAGGGCTTCTTGCGGTAAAAACTCCGCCAGGCTGTCAGTATCTATTGCCATGGCCTGCACATCCAGTGGCACATCTATCCAGACAGGGCCAGCGCGGCCTTCGCGGGCATGGTAATAAGCCTCTTGCATTACCCGTTTGATGTCAGCCGGATTTTCTACCGTCACCGCATATTTGGTCACACTTTTGACCATGCTGACGATATCGACTTCCTGCACGCCCTTCTGGCGTAACGGCGCATTCTTAAGCAAGTCGGCACGTTTGACCTGCCCGGAAATAATCATCAGCGGCACTGACTCTATCCAGGCACCAGCTACAGCGGTGACCGCATTGGTTGCGCCCGGGCCGGTGGTGACCATCGCCACGCCCAGGTTTTCGTTGATACGCGAATAGGCTTCAGCGGCGATAGCAGCTGCCTGTTCGTGCAGGCACGCTACAGCAGTAAGGCGTGTGGATTGCGCCAGGCCATCATTAAGATGCATGGCACCGCCACCTGGTAACATGAATACATGTTTTACGCCACAATCGGCAATAAAGTCGGCAATGAAATCAGCAACTCGATAAGGGGTAGGCATGGCATTGTCTTTCTTTTGAAGCGTTTTTATCTGTCCAGCCAGTAGGTGAGGGAGGTTTTGCGGGACTTGTTGGCCATGATGTCGGGGTCGGTATAGTACGAGTCATTGGCAATGTGGGTGGTCGAGATTTCCTCAATCACCGCACCGGTATCACTGATCCAGCCATGACGTGTACCAGGCTCTATCGTCACCACATCCCCAGGGCCAAGGATATGGCAGACATCATTCAATGTCAGTTTGACGTCGCCAAACAATACATGAAACGTTTCTTCTTTCTGCTGATGGTATTGCTCAGGGTGTTGCTGCCCAGGCAGGGTGACCAGCAATTTTTTGCAGTAATCGCGGTTAATCACGTTAATCAGGGTCAGGCCGGTTTCATCAAACCTGTCCAGCCCATAGTGATGCGAAATATCCAGATCTGCGCTGCCTGGCACCACCACGTTACTCAACTTTAAAAAGTCATTCACGCGTTTGATGATAGCCAGTATGGTTTGGCGGGTATCGATACTACTGGTGTTTTGCGGTGTTATTGCGGCATCCTGGGCAATCGGTGCGCTGGTACTGAAGTTGACGTATTTTGACCAGTCATTGGCAGTCAGCTGGCCTTCCTGCGGGGGAAAAGCAAAATAGACATCTTCACTGCTTAGTACTTTTCCGGCAGCAATCGGGTGCTTGGCGAACACTCCGCGTTGCAGGCTGCGCAAGCTTGCGGCTTCTTGCGGGTTGCTGGCGCGTTTCTGCTGGTTGGTTCCACAGACAGTCATCGCGTACTGCGCTGCGTTCAGCCAGGCCTGAAGTTGCTCAGGTGACGCCGAGTAGGCATTGAGGCTGTATTTATCTGTGGCCAGGCCGACGTGCTTCTCAAAAATAGTCACACCTTTAGCGATAGCCATTTTGACAATATCGGTATTGTCAGGAGATTCGTGGGTGGAAAAGCCAATGTTGATTTCCGGATAGCGTGTTCTCAAACGGTCTTTAAGCACATCCACCTGTGATAAATGCATATGGGCATCCGGGGTAGGGTACTCGCCCACACAGTGCAAAATCGCGAATTTCTTCTTGCGGTTGGTTAAAAAGCTGACTACCTGATCAATCTGGTCGAAGCTGGCACCGGCGGTGGAGGCAATGATCGGCTGTTGTGTCTGGACGATGCGTTCCAGTAACGGCCAGTCGGTAAACGAGCAACTGGCGATTTTGATGATATCGAGCTGCTGCTCTTCAATCACACTCACCGAAGCTTCGTCAAAAGGTGTCGACATCGCCAGAAACCCATTCGCGCGTATTTCTTCAATCAGGCGGTCAAAATCCTGACGGCTAAGGCGCGTTTCAGAAAAGCGTTTGATATATTTAATATCTTCACGCCCCTGCATGTCGGGATGGATAAAGGTATCCAAGTCACGATATTGCAATTTAAACGCAAATTTGAACGGGAAAGGTTTGCAGACATCGGCAAAGGCCCGTATTAGCTGGATACCATGCTCAACGTCGCCCATATGGTTATTAGCCATTTCCAGGACAACTAACGGGGTTGGTATATGGGATATCATGATGTTAAATCCTCTGCTGACCGCTCGCGGCTTGAAATACTGCGCGCGGATATATCTTAAAGTTTACTCGCTTGGGCGTAATGATGTTTAATCAAAGCGCAAGCCGAGAAACGTTTCAATCTGGGTACAGGCATAATCCAGCATGGTTTCAGATAAACCAGGATAAACCCCGATCCAGAAACTCTGGTTCATGACTATATCTGTATTACGTAATTCGCCATGCACACGGTAATCGCGGCCAGACATGTAAGGTTGCCTTGTCAGGTTGCCGGCAAATAACAAACGGGTACCGATTTTGTGCTGATCCAGATAGTTAAGCATGTCTACCCGGCGTATGCCAGCTTCCGGTTTGATCGTCAGCAGAAAACCAAACCAGGAAGGGTCACTGCCAGGCGTTGCCTGTGGCAGCTCCAGAAATTCCGCACATTCTGACAAGCGGCTGGATAAATAGGCAAAGTTATCTTTCCTGGCTTGTACAAAGCGATCCAGTTTATCCAGTTGCGCCAGTCCACAGGCGGCTTGCATATCGGTGATTTTAAGGTTGTAACCCAGGTGCGAATAGGTGTATTTATGGTCGTAGCCTTCTGGCAACTGGCCAAGTTTCCAGCAAAAACGTTTCTGGCAAGTGTTGTCTTTGCCAGGGGCGCAGTAGCAGTCACGACCCCAGTCACGGAAACTTTCAATGATTTTTTTCAGTGTTGGGTCATTGGTGAATACCGCACCGCCTTCCCCCATGGTGATGTGGTGGGCAGGATAAAAACTGAGCGTACCAATATCACCAAAGGTCCCTGTGAGTTTTCCATCATATCTGGAGCCTAACGCATCGCAGTTATCTTCAACCAGCCAGAGATTGTATTTTTTACAGACTTCCTGCACGACTTTGAGGTTGAACGGGTTGCCCAGAGAGTGCGCCAGCATGATTGCTTTGGTCCTGGGGCTGATGGCTGCTTCAAGCTGGCTGACATCAATGTTGTGGGTAGCGATATCGATATCTACAAATACCGGCACCGCACCGTATTGCAGTACCGGATTGACGGTGGTTGGGAATCCCGCTGCCACACCGATCACTTCATCGCCAGGCCTGATGGCGCGCTCGCCGAGTTGGGGAGAAGTGAGTGCCGAGAAAGCCAGTAGATTGGCAGAAGAGCCCGAGTTGGCGGTCATGACAAAGCGCACGCCAAGGTACTCGGCCAGGCGTTGCTCAAACGCCGTATTAAAGCGCCCGGTGGTCAGCCATCCATCCAGTGAAGCCTCCACCATCATTTTCAGTTCACTGGCATCCAGTACTTTTCCGGAAGGCGGGATAGTGGATTGGCCACCAATAAAAGGCTGTTCGGCATACTGGAGTTGCGCGTAGCTTTCAACCAGTGCTGCAATCTGTTGGCGTATTTGTTGTTGCGTGCTCAAACCATCATTCCTAAGGAGAGGTGCTGCTAAAAGAGGTGCCTGCCGGTTGCATTTCGGTCAGGGATTGTTGATATTGGGTGATCTGGTTGAGCGTATAGACATACATATCATTTCCGGCAAGATAGGCTTTATACCAGCTGCTGACCTGCTGAATAGCGGTTTCCGCATTCCACTGCGGCTTCCAGTTCAAGCGGATCCTGGCTTTGCTACAGTCGAGCTTGAGCAGGCTGGCTTCATGCAGGTGGCTATTCTCTACCGTGAAATTTCCCGGCTGGTCCCATGCTTTAAATAGTGTTTCGGTGATCTTTTCCACGCTCATCGCATCATTCTCACCAGGTCCGAAATTCCAGCCTTCGGCATAGTCCGCCCCGGCTGTGAATAAACATTCCGCCAATTGCAAATAACCGGACAGCGGCTCCAGCACATGTTGCCAGGGCCTGATCGCGTTAGGATACCGCAATTTAACAGGCGTCTGATCGATCAGTGATTGAATAATATCAGGAATCAGGCGGTCTTTTGCCCAGTCACCGCCACCAATGACATTGCCGGCGCGGGCAGATGCAATGGCCGGCGCATCCGGGGCCGCCATAAAAGAAGTGCGGTACGCATGGGTCACTAGCTCAGCGCAGCCTTTGCTGCTGCTGTAAGGGTCGTCTCCACCCATATTATCCAGTTCCCGATAGCCCCAGATCTGTTCCTGGTTTTCATAGCATTTATCGCTAGAAACCATGATCGCGGCTTTTACCGAAGCGGTATGGCGGATCGCTTCAAGCACATGCACCGTGCCCATGATATTGGTGGCATAAGTCTCCACCGGGGTTTCATAAGAGTGGCGTACCAGGCTCTGTGCTGCCAGATGCAGAACAATTTCGGGTTCGGCTGCCTGCATCGCAGCAGTCAGGCCGGGCAGGTCACGGATATCATTCTCAACGTGCTGTATCAGCGGTTCCAGCCTGAAAAGGCTAAACAGATTGGGTTGAGTCGGTGGTCGCAGTGAATAACCCGTGACTTTAGCGCCAAGCTTTTGCAGCCAGAGCGTTAACCATGCTCCTTTAAAGCCGGTATGTCCGGTAATGAATACGCGCTTGTCTTTCCAGAACGCCGGGGTCATGTCTCACGTTCCCAGGCTTTCCAGGGCGCGCGGTTTTCTATACACAATTGTTCAAGATACGCTTTATCACGCATGGTATCCATCGGTTGCCAGAAGCCATGATGGAACCAGGCCTGCAATTGGCCTTCGCCGGAGAGCTTTTCCAGCGGCTCTCTTTCCCAGGAAGTATCATCACTTTCTATGTAATCAAGTACTTTGGGGGATAAGACAAAAAAACCACCGTTGATCCAGCCACCGTCGCCATCAGGTTTTTCCTGAAAGCGGGTGACCAGGTTTTGATCATCAATCGCGATTGCGCCAAACCTGCCCGGCGGCTGTACTGCGGTCATGGTGGCCGTTTTCCCGCTTTGCTTGTGAAATTCTATGAGTTTTTGAATGTCGACATCGCTGAGGCCATCGCCATAGGTAAAACAGAAGTCTTCATCGCCTATGAATTTTTTGACGCGTTTAAGGCGTCCGCCGGTATTGGTATGCATGCCGGTGTCGATCAACGTGACGCGCCACGGCTCCGAGTTATTGTTGTGTACCTGGATTTCATTGCTTTGCAGGTCAAAGGTGACATCTGACATATGCAGGAAGTAATTGGCAAAGTACTCTTTAATGAAGTAGCCACGGTAGCCAAGGCAGATAATGAATTCATTGATGCCATAGAATGAATAGTGTTTGATGATGTGCCATAAAATCGGTTTACCACCCACTTCTATCATTGGCTTCGGCTTCAGGTGCGATTCTTCGCTGATTCTGGTGCCAAACCCGCCGGCTAAAATTACCGCTTTCATATCGCCACCTTCATATCACCCCAGAGTACTTGCTTTATTCATATTATGGTAATGCTACTTGAATGTTGTCAATTTACTGGTAATGGTCACGCCTGCGACACTACATAACCATCAATTAACCATGCAAGTTTATTATTAAATAGTATACAAAGCATTAAAAATTAAAGCGGATTTATTTTAATCACCCAGATGTATTGATGGATATAAGAAGTTTTTGGACTTTATATCCGGGGTTAGATCTCAGGCATCTTTGGGTAGACTTATAGCATTGAAATAGACCCCAAGCCTTGATGTAGCAAGCTTCAGTTAAAAGAAAGGATTAAACAAGTAGCGGTTGATTGCAGAAAATATTTAAGTTCTGCCCATCTCTGTCGTAAATAGTTTCAAGCGCATGATCGAACAAAAAGAAATTGAATGAGTAATTAAAGAAATTTCTGACTGTGACGATAACTAAACTAACAACGCTGAATAGCTAAAAAGATTAAGCGAACAACGTTGAAAGTAACATGACGATTTGACACTTAACTGGATTTACGACTCTCAAGGAGATTTAAAATGGCTTCAGTAATCAACACAAACATTGCATCTTTAAACGCACAACGTAACCTGACTGCTTCACAGTCAAGCATGAATCAATCGATTCAACGTTTGTCTTCAGGTCTGCGTATCAACAGTTCTAAAGATGACGCTGCCGGCTTGGCAATTGCAACACGTATGGACGCTCAAATCCGCGGTATGGATGTAGCGGTTCGTAACTCAAACGACGCGATTTCTTTCCTGCAAACAGCAGAGGGCGGTTTGAGCAAAGGTACAGATGCTTTACAACGTATGCGTGAATTGGCTGTTCAGTCTGCCAACGGTTCTTACGGTTCTGGTGACCGTGCCAACCTGAATGCTGAGTTTTCACAACTGTCTTCAGAATTGACACGTTTGAGCACTGCAACTAAGTTTAACGGTACAGCAGTATTTGGTTCATCATCAACAACGTTCCAAATCGGTGCTGACGCTGCTGATACGCTGGCAGTAAGTGCTGTAGCAGCTGCATCAGTAAGCTCCGGTGATATTTCATCTGTGAGTGGTGCTTCTGCAGCGATCTCAGCGATTGATGCGGCACTGGATACAGTGAACACCAACCGTGCGACATTGGGTGCTTACCAAAACCGTTTTGAGTCTGTGATCAGCAACTTGCAAGTTTCGTCTGAGAACATGTCTGCTGCTAAGTCCCGCATCATGGATGCCGACTTTGCTGCCGAAACAGCGAAAATGACACGTGCACAGATTCTGCAACAAGCAGGTACAGCGATGTTGGCTCAAGCTAACCAGCTGCCTAGCCAAGTGATGACACTGTTAAGAGGTTAATTCCCTAAACCAGTCGAATCCTGATCCACAGAGAAACCTCTCTGTGGATTAAGGCTAAGCAGAAGGAGCAAAATCATGAGTCAATCTATAGATGGTTTAAGTGGACGTCCGGTAAGCGGACTGGCTGCAGCGAATAGTCTTAAGTTGGTGAAGTATGGAAGTGGTGAGCAAAAAGCTGCTGAGGTATTAGACAAGGCAACTTTGACAGGCGCGGTAAACAAGCTGAATGAGTATGTTGCCCCTGCCTTGCAAACCATAGAGTTTTCTATTGATGATGAGTCTGATCGTATTGTGGTGAGAGTAGTGGATACCGAGACACAAAAGGTATTACGCCAAATCCCGAATGAAGAAGTACTTGCGATTAGTAAAACCCTGGATAAATTGCGTGGTCTGGTGATCAGGCAAACCGCCTAGGGCATCTGTTTTAAATTGTCTGGAGATTAAAAAATGGCTTCAATTACATCCACAACTGGTGCATCCGGGCTCGCTATTGACGCGATTGTTACCGGGTTGATGAATGTTGAGAAGCAACCTCTGACAAAAATACAGACACAGATCAGTTCCTACAATACAAAACTCTCCGCTTACGGCACGTTAAAAAGCGGTTTAAGTACTTTTCAGGCAGCCGTTGACAAGCTGTCGACTGCCGCTAAATTTACTGCGCAAACTGCCAAACTTTCTGATGGTAGCAGTATTGCCGCTACCTCAGACGGCACCGCCACTAACGGCACCTACAGCATTTCAGTCTCTCAACTCGCCGCTTCACAAAAGCTGGCAACCTCCGCCTATGCCAATGCAACAGATATTGTTGGCAGCGGCACTTTGAATATTTCTTTTGGTACTTATGTTGCTGCGAATAGCGGTAACGGCACACCAGCCAGTTTTACTGCCAACGCTGACAAGGAAGCACTGAGCATTACGATAGACAGCACCAACAACACGCTGTCTGGTATCCGTGATGCCATCAATGCAAAAAATGCTTCAGTGACGGCATCTATCGTGAATGATGGTAGTGGTAACCGCCTGGTGATTACTTCCAAGGACACCGGCGCTGTCAACAGCCTTAAAATTGATGTTACCGATACTGATGGTAACAGTACTGACGGCACCGGTTTGTCTGCCCTGGCTTATGACCCGATGGCGACAGCTGGCAGCGGTAAAAACATGACACAACTGGTAGCGGCACAGAATGCGCTGTTAACAGTGGATGGATTGCCGATCAGCAAAGCAACCAATTCATTTAATGATGTGATTCAGGGGGTAACTTTAAACCTGAAAACGATTACCAGTACCAATGCCACACTGGAAGTTACCACCGATACAGACACGATACAGGCATCTGTGCAGAGTTTTGTGGATGCGTATAACAAGCTGAATACAAGCCTGCGTGACCTGACCAAGTTTGTTGAAGGTGGTTCTAGCTCTAACGGTCCTTTGCTGGGTGACTCTACGACGCGTGACATCATGGTGAAAATGAAAACCATGCTGGCACGTCCGTCGACGACCGCATCTACCTTCCGCACTTTGAGTGATATCGGTATCAAATCCGGGGACAATGGTGTGTTAACGCTGGATACCAAG
The DNA here is from genome assembly GCA_032153875.1 of Methylophilus sp. GTDB lineage: Bacteria > Pseudomonadota > Gammaproteobacteria > Burkholderiales > Methylophilaceae > Methylophilus. Next base: position 8,154 of record JALDYP010000022.1, on the reverse strand, counting down.
GTATTAACCACGGCATTGAGCAGCAACCTTAATGATGTGGCCAAGTTATTTGCGCCATCTGCCACTGCTTCTGATCCACAAGTCACTTATGTGGGTAGCTCAAGTAAAACACTTTCCGGCACTTACGCCATTAATGTGACGCAGTTGGGTAGCAGCTCCCAGGATGCTGCGGGGACTATCAACGGTGTCACTGCGCTGGGTAGTGGTGCCAGTTTGATTGGTGGTGCAGATGATAATTCGCAAGGCCTCAAAGTAAGCATCAATGGCTCTGCGACAGGTAGCCGCGGCACCGTCACATTTAGTAAAGGTTTGGCGGGTGAATTGAGCAGCATGATAAGCGAATGGCTGGATACTACCGGGTCAGTGACTACTAAAACGGATGGTATACTGACTTCTATCAAAGCTTTAAACAAGAAATCAAGTGATATCAGCGCCAAATTACCGGCCATTGAGGCGCGTTACAGGGCGCAGTATGCAAGACTGGATGAATTACTTTCCAAAATGCAGGGTACCAGCTCCAGCCTCACTCAACAAATTGCTGCACTGAATAATAGCTAACAGCATCAGTCATTAGGAATCAGGAGAATTTTATGTTTGGAATGAAACAATCAGGCATTAATGCTTATGCAAATGTTGGCTTGGAAACGGGTGTGGTTGATGCTAGCCCTTTGAAATTGACAGTGATGCTGTATGAAGGCGCGATCACGGCTTGTATTCAAGCCCAGCAGGCGATGCATAACGGCGATATCAATAAAAAAGGCGAGTGCCTGACTAAAGCCATCTCCATTATTGATAATGGCCTGCGCTCGAGCCTGGACAAACGTGCCGGCGGCCAGATCGCCAGCAATCTTGACCAGTTGTACCAGTATATGACACGTAGCCTGATGCAAGCCAGCTTGCATCTGGATGAGAAAAAACTGAATGAAATTCAGCAGCTATTAATGGAATTGAAAAATGCATGGGAAACACTGGAAAAAACCGGTGTGAGAGCGGCTCAGGCCAGCGCACCTATGGATACCCTGGTATCCCAGAAAGCGCAGTTCATCACGGCAGAAAACCTTAATCGTCTGGCTGTAGCAGGAGTATAAGACAATGTCTAAAGCACTTATCGATACTTATGAATCTTCTGCCAAAATCATGGAGCAGATGCTGATAGCGGCCAGGCTCAGTGCCTGGGAAAAGGTGACCGAGCTTGAGCAGTCTTACATGCTCAAAATTGAAGTGATTAAAACACTGGAGCAAAACCTGCGCCTGCAATCCGAGACATTGAGCCCGGATGAACACAGCCGCAAGCAAAAGCTGGTGCAGAAGATCCTGGCTGATGACGGCGAGATCCGTAATTTGCTGTATCCGGTCATGCACCGTATCACCGATATGATTTTTGATGCGCAGTTACACGCACGCATTCCACCGGATGCGATATAAGGTTCCCCCGGATGCCATATAAGTCCCGCCGGATGCCATATCAATGATCCCCATTCCGCAAGTTCTCGCTAATCGTTTCGTAAGTCAGGAAACAGAGAGCTTGCGGGCGGTATCTTCGATCATGCCGGTCGAAGGGGCGGAATCCGAAGCACCTCTATGGAGCCGGATGCGGCCAGGCATGCAATTCACCGCATTGCTGCTGCAAAAGGAAGCCGGCAATGGCTCAGGTTTAGCCAATTTCAAAGTCCAGATCCAGTTACCTAACCAGCAGCCCGCCATCGTGCAGATGCAATTGCCGGCGCATCTTGCCCAGCAACAGGCTTTGCAGATGCAGTATCTGGGCCTGCCACAGGCGCAGCCGGGCAAAGAGTCGCAATCTGTTTACCCGCAAGTGAAATGGGGCGTGCAAGCCCAGCCAAAAGGCGGTGATGCATCAGCCACTGGTCTGGTACCTGCCGGATTGCTAGCAGACATGGCGCAATCAGACGGTGCTGACAATCTGCCACAATTGCTAGGTGCGATGGCCGGGCAAACTGCCAGCCAGGTAGATTTAAGCAACCCCGCCCAGCAATTGCAGCGCTGGTTGAGTTCGCCCATGTTCCAACAACAGTCGACTGCGTTGCAGGCGCAAGCCATTGTCAGCCATAGCCCGCAAAAGCCGCAAGTGCTGGCGCAGGACTTGAAGCATGCGCTGGATAGCTCAGGCCTGTTCTACGAATCCCATTTGAAAGATGCGGCGCTTGGCAGCCGCCCATGGCACCAGTTGTTACAGGAACCGCAAAACAAACCAAACTTTGTGCCGCCGGAAATGGTGGCGCAACAACTGCAGGTGCTGGAACAACAAAGACTGGCCTGGCATGGCGAAGTCTGGCCGGGGCAAACCATGCAATGGGAAATCAGCGAGCGTGAGTCTTCCGCGCATTCTGCAGATGACCCTACATTGAATGCAATACAAAGTAACCTCAAGTTGAAACTCCCGCGCCTGGGAGAAGTCTCAGTACGTATCACTATGGTGAATGGCCGCTTTGCCATTCGTGTGCAACCGCAGGAGGCTGAGGTACTGAGTACCATGCAGTCATCACGTAGCCAGCTGGCCGTGAATCTGCAGTCCGCCGGGTTAACGCTGGAATCATTACAGATTACCAGCGAGACCCATGAAGCCGTCAGCCAATAGTATGCAGCCGGAAAAACACTATACCCAATCTGCAGTGGCGCTGGCTTATGAAGCAGGTGACCTCGCGCCGCGTGTGGTGGCAAAAGGCAATGGTTTACTGGCTGAAAGGATTATCGCGATTGCCAGAGAGCACGATGTGTACGTGCATGAATCGCAGGCATTATTGGGATTGTTGATGCAGGTGGAGCTGGATGCGCATATACCACCGCAGTTATACCAGGCGATTGCCGAAATTCTGGCGTGGTTATATCAGTTAGAGCAGGGTGAAGTGCGGGAAGCGCCGCTAGTGTAAACAAGAAGTTGTCGCTGAATATGCGGGCGGTACTGATAAGCTTGCCGCTCTGTCGCTATCTAATGCTTACACCTGCATATTCATCATGTCTTGATAAGCGCTCACCAGCTTGTTGCGCACTTGTACTGTCGCCTGGAAAGCGATGTTGGCTTTTTGCCCGGAAATCATGACATCAGACAGGCTGACGTTGTCATTACCCATGGCAAAATCCTGTCCCAGTTTTTCGGACTGCAGTTGCATATTATTGACCTGGTCCAGCGAAGATTTTAATGCATCACTAAAACTGACCTGGCTGGTCGGGCTGGCTGCAGCAGGTTTCTGCACTGCATTAAGTGCCTGGGTTGCGCCAGCACCCAAACCTTCGGGTTTCTGCGCAGCTGCTCGCAATTGTGCCAGCATGGACGAGATGCGTTGAGCATCAATACCGCCTGCGTTCATGTTGGACTCCTTTCATAATCGGGCTGTTAAACCACTTGTGTCGATGGTAGTCACTTTAACATTGCGCTACAGGAGTCGCTCTCAAAAATAGGCGATATTAAGCCGTCTTATTTGCCAATTTGAATTTGCAAGTAAGGCGCATAATGTGTCCCATGTATGAATACCAATGTAATGGTGTTCTGTTTAGATTTACGACTTGCCTGGTTTTATACGAAATGCCTGGTACCGGTTGTTCACATGGAGATTTAAATGGCTGCTGCTGATGCCACGCTTGCTTCAACAATAGAGTCCACCACGACTTCGCCGGATATATTCGGCAAGTTGGGACAAAAATTGCTGCTGGTTGCTGGAATTGCCGCTGTGGTTGCGGTGATGGTAGTGTTTTGGCTATGGAGCCAGAAACCCGATTACCGTGTGCTGTTTTCCAACTTTGCCGATAAAGACGGTGGCGCCATTGTTGCCGAGCTCGACAAGCTGAATATCCCTTACAAGTTCTCCGATGGTGGCAGCGCGATCATGATCCCTGCCGAGCAAGTGCACCAGGTGCGCCTGAAACTGGCTGCGCAAGGCCTGCCTAAAGGCGGCAATATCGGTTTTGAATTACTTGAAAACCAGAAATTCGGAGTTTCCCAGTTTGTTGAACAAGTGAATTTCCAGCGTGGCCTGGAAGGTGAACTGGAGCGTAGCATCCAGTCTATTTCTGCGGTACAGGCAGCGCGTATCCATTTAGCCATTCCTAAACCAAGCGTGTTTGTACGAGAGCAACAATACCCGACAGCTTCAGTATTGCTGAACCTGCATAATGGCCGCCGCCTGGATGGCCAGCAAGTCGCTGCGGTGGTGCATCTGGTGGCGAGTAGCGTGCCTAACCTCTCAGCAGACCACGTGACCGTGGTAGACCAGAACGGCAACCTGTTATCTGATAACGCGAATAAACTGAAGCAAAACGGCCTGGACCCTGAGCAAATGGCTTATGTGGAAAACATGCAGAGCAATATTGCCCGCCGTGTTGAATCCATCATTACACCGATTGTAGGTGCCAAGAATGTGCATGCTGAAGCCAGTGCAGAAATTGATTTCTCGAACACCGAGCAAGCTAACGAATCTTACAAACCAAACAGCAAGCCTGAAGACATGGCTGTACGTAGTGCACAAAGCCATGAACAGCAAAACAGCAGTGGCAGCAACGGTGCTGTGCCTGGTGCGGTTTCCAACCAGCCACCGGGTGAGTCCACTGCGCCGATAACTGCGCCAGGTGCCCAGGCAGATGGTGAAACACCAGCGGCTGCGCCACCTGCACCGCCACAAAATACCCAAAAAGATACCACTACCAATTATGAGCTGGATAAAACCATCAGTTATGTGCAGCAGGCTAAAGGCGGCGTTAAACGCCTGCATGTAGCCGTTGTGGTCAATCATATCCCGGTAGTCGACAGCACAGGTAAAACCACTTTCCGCGCTTTGAATACCGCCGAGAAACAACAGGTCAGTGACCTGGCCATGCAGGCGATGGGCTTCAACCGCGAACGTGGCGATACCATCTCTGTAGTGAATACACCGTTTGTCGGTGAAGCACAGGAAAAACTGGTAGAGCCACCATTATGGAAAGATCCGGTCATGATTGAGTATGGCAAAGATGCCTTGCGCTTTCTTGCCGGGGTGATCGTACTCCTGATGATCTACAAAAAATTGCTTAAGCCTTTGACTGGCAAATTAACTGGCACAGACAAGAAAAAACTTGAACTGGTACCAGGTGCGGCAGCGCTTCCTGGTGCCGAGGCTGCCACAGGCGAAGACGCTTTGGTGACACTGAGCGGCGAGCAACCGGCGTTACCCGGGGCGGCGACTAATAACTCGGCTGCATTAAACCTGACGCTGGAAGCAGCTAAACAGGTAGCAAAGGATAATCCGCGCATGGTAGCGAACGTGGTTTCAAACTGGACGGCTGCGGAGAAATAGTAATGGCTTCTGATGGATTAACAAAAAGCGCTATTTTGATGCTGGCACTCGGCGAGGATGAAGCTGCCGAAGTGATGAAACACCTGTCGCCTAAAGAAGTGCAACGGCTGGGTATCGTCATGGCTTCAATGAAGCCGGTGCCTAAAGAAGAAGTGGAAGAAGTGCTGGAGAAATTCATGCTCGACTTCGCCGGCAGCAGTGACTTCGGCCTGGACTCTGACAGTTACATCCGCTCTGTGCTGGTGAAAGCCTTCGGTGATGACAAGGCTTCCAACCTATTGAACCGTATTCCGCAATCGCAGGATGCAGCAGGTATTGAAAGCCTTAAATGGATGGATGCTTTCAGCGTGGCTGATTTCATCAAGAACGAGCATCCACAGATTATTGCGACTATCTTGTCGCACCTGGAAGCAGAACAGTCTGCCGAAATCCTGGGGCATTTCACTGAACGTTTGCGCCAGGATGTGATTTTGCGGATTGCGACGCTGGATAGCGTCAAACCAACCGCTTTGCGCGAACTCAACGAAGGCATGCTCAAAATGCTGTCTGGTAACGATAACCTCAAGCGCCAGACCATAGGTGGCGTGAAAACTGCCGCTGAAATCATGAACTTCCTCAGTGGCGAGAACGAAGCCAAATTGATGGATGGCCTGAAAAGCTATGACGATGGCATGGCGCAACAGATCATGGACCAGATGTTTGTATTCGACAATATCATCGATATCGACGACAGAGGCATACAGGTATTGCTGCGCGAAGTGCAATCCGATGTGCTGATCGTAGCACTGAAAGGCACTTCCGAAGAAATGCGCGAAAAATTCTTCCGCAATATGTCCTCGCGTGCGGCAGATATGATGCGTGAAGACCTGGAAAGCCGTGGCCCGGTCAAGTTATCTGAAGTTGAAACGCAGCAAAAAGTCATTCTGCAAACGGTTAGACGCCTGTCCGATGAAGGCCAGATCATGCTGGCCGGCAAAGGTGACAGCGAGCAATACGTATAAAGCATTTTAAGGAAACACTGACATGGTAGCTTCTGCAACGCCTAAAGAACAAATGACCGCCTATCAACGCTGGGAAATGGCCAGCTTTGATGATGTCGCCTCTACCGAGCGCGTCAGGCGTGACCGGGTACAGGCCGAAGAGAATGCCCGTACCGTCAGCCATATCCTCAAGCAGGTCAGGCAGGAAGCCTATGAACAAGGCTTCAAGATCGGGTATGGCGATGGCGTCAAGCAAGCGCAAACCGAAGTTGAGGCAGAACGTACGCAGTTGCTGCAACTATCGGGCAATTTCCAGCAGGCCTTGTCCATGCAGGATGTCACCATTGCAGAGTCTGTGCTGACCCTGGCGCTGGAACTGTCAAAAGCCATGCTCAAGAGCAAACTGCAAGCTGACCCGCAAAGCATTATTCCGGTCGTGCTGGACGCCATGCAATACCTGCCACAGGTAAAACAGCCTGCACGCGTGATCGTGCATCATGAAGATGCCAAAATACTGCGCGCCAGCATAGGTGAGCAACTGAAAGACCAGGGCTGGCACCTGGTGGAAGACAGCCAGATTGAACGTGGCGGCTGTCTGGTGGAAACCGCAGAAAACCAGATTGATGCGACCAATGAAATGCGCTGGAAACGACTGGTACAAGGGTTGTCCCGTTATGATGACTGGAATAAACCCGCTTCATTGACGGATTAAAACCGCGTCTTTCAATCCAGAATAGATGGTATGAATAACGCAAACGACGCTGACATCGATTCCAATCCCCTTTCCGGGCAGGATCTAAGCCCGGAATCACACACACCAGAATCAGAGACAATTGTTTCTAATTCTGGTGCTGCTGACACTACAACCGCCAATCCTGCTCCCCAAGCATTGCAAGATAATATACATACCCAACGGTGGCAGAGTTATTTAAAAGATTGCCGCGAAATCATCAACCTGGTTGAACCGCTGGAAGTAGCCGGCCGTATTGTCAAAGTGACCGGGCTGGTCATGGTGGCTACTGGCATTAAACTGCCGATTGGTGGTGCCTGTTTTATTCCCTTGCAAGATGGTGGCCGTGTGGAAGCGGAAGTCGTTGGATTTGATGGTGAAAATTTATTGTTGATGCCGCAAACAGCCGTTGAGGGTGTGGTGCCAGGTGCCAAGGTTTTCAGCATGGATGTCACCGAAACCTTGCCAAAACCGCAGTTTGGCCGTCCGCCGCGCCGCCGTGCACAAGACCGTGCCCGCCATTTTCCGGTAGGCGATGGTTTGCTGGGCCGTGTGGTTGATGCGGCCGGAATCCCGCTGGATGGTTTAGGCCCGATTGCCACCGATATCACCGCGCCTTTAAGTGGCCGCGTGATTAACCCGCTGATGCGCGCCCCGATTGAAGAAACCATGGACGTAGGCGTGCGCGCGATCAATGCCATGCTGACCGTGGGCCGCGGGCAACGCCTGGGCCTGTTTGCCGGTTCCGGTGTGGGTAAAAGTGTGCTGCTGGGTATGATGGCGCGATACACCACTGCCGATGTGATTGTGGTTGGCCTGATCGGTGAGCGGGGCCGCGAAGTACAGGAATTCATCGAACAGATCCTAGGGCCTGAAGGCCTGGCACGCTCAGTGGTGGTTGCGGCGCCTGCCGATGTCTCCGCGCTGATGCGTCTGCAGGGTGCCAGCTATGCAACCACCATTGCCGAGCGTTTCCGCCAGCAGGGAAAAAACGTACTACTGATTATGGATTCACTCACACGTTATGCCATGGCACAACGCGAAATCGCACTGGCGATTGGCGAGCCTCCGGCGACCAAAGGTTATCCGCCTTCCGTGTTTGCCAAATTACCGGCGCTGGTAGAACGCACCGGTAACGGCGCACGTGGCGAAGGTT
>JALDYP010000068.1:0-9277 GCA_032153875.1 Methylophilus sp. | reverse complement strand
TAATGCTGTAGACCAATGCACCAATGACGCCAACCACAATCGAGCTGACTGAAAAGCCTTGCAGGTAATTGCCGACCGCCCAAAACAACAACCCGTTGATCACCAGGATAAACAAACCCAGCGTTAACAAGGTAATCGGCAAGGTCAGCAGCACCAGCAAAGGTTTAATCAAAATATTGACCAGGCCTATCACCAGCGCGGCTATCAACGCAGCCGTAAAATTGGCTACATGGATGCCTGGCACCAGGTAAGCCACCGCCATTAACGCCAATGCGTTCAATACCCACACAATCAGTAATTTAAACATACACCCTCCCGTTAGTGATTAGATTCAGAAAGAGTGTACACCGAAACTTCTGCACACCTGGCGGAAGTTTCGGGGTTGATTACTTAGATACGTATTAGTATCTGTAGTGGTCTGGCTTGTACGGGCCGCTTTTGCTCACGCCGATGTAGGCGGCTTGCGCATCAGTCAACACAGTCAGTTGTGCATTGAGTTTTTTCAATTGCAAGATAGCCACTTTTTCATCCAGGTGTTTAGGCAAGGTGTATACGCCTACTGGATAGTTGCTGGTTTGCGTAAACAACTCGATTTGCGCGATGGTCTGGTTGGCAAAGCTGGAGCTCATCACATAGCTTGGGTGGCCAGTACCGCAACCCAGGTTTACCAGGCGGCCTTTAGCCAGCAGGATGATGCGTTTGCCATCAGGAAAAATCACATGGTCCACTTGTGGCTTGATCTCGTCCCACTGGTATTTTTCAATACCGGCAACATCGATTTCATTGTCAAAGTGACCAATATTACAAACAATCGCCTGGTCTTTCATTTTCGCCATATGGTCATGCGTAATCACATGGTAGTTACCAGTGGCCGTCACGAAAATATCACCATGTTCAGCGGCATAATCCATAGTCACCACGCGGTAACCTTCCATCGCTGCCTGCAATGCGCAGATCGGGTCGATTTCAGTTACCCAAACTTGTGCAGACAAGGCACGCAAAGCTTGCGCAGAACCTTTACCCACATCGCCGTAACCAGCGACGACAGCAATTTTGCCGGCGACCATTACATCTGTTGCGCGTTTGATACCATCTACCAAAGATTCACGACAGCCGTACAGGTTATCGAATTTGGATTTGGTCACTGAGTCATTGACGTTAATCGCCGGGAAAGCCAGTTTGCCGTCTTTATGCATCTGGTACAAACGGTGTACGCCAGTCGTGGTTTCTTCTGTTACGCCTTTAATTTCTTTCAGGCGTACGGAATACCAGGTTGGGTCGGTTTTCAGTTTGGCTTTAATCGCGTTGAACAGGCACACTTCTTCTTCAGAAGTCGGGTTGCCAACCACGGATAAATCTTTTTCTGCACGTGCGCCCAGGTGCAACAGCAAAGTCGCATCGCCGCCGTCATCCAGGATCATGTTGGAGTAACCACCGTCAGTCCACTCAAAAATACGGTGGGTGTAATCCCAGTATTCTTCCAGCGTTTCGCCTTTCACGGCAAATACAGCGGTGCCAGTAGCAGCAATCGCAGCCGCAGCGTGATCCTGGGTAGAGAAGATATTGCATGAAGCCCAGCGCACTTCAGCGCCCAGGTCCTTCAGTGTTTCGATCAGCACGGCGGTCTGGATGGTCATGTGCAGAGAACCGGTAATGCGTGCGCCACGCAACGGTTGCACAGCGGCATACTCTTCGCGAATCGCCATCAAGCCCGGCATTTCGGTTTCGGCAATGGCGATTTCCTTGCGGCCCCAGCCAGCCAGGTCCATGTCGGCAACAATGTAATCTTTGAAATCAGCTACAGTATTCATGTTTGAAGTCCTAAAAAAATGAAAACTGAGCAGGGAAGGTTCTTAGAACCGGTGGAAACGTTTGTTCACCTTTTTTCCGTGCTCGCACAGTGAAAAGTGAACGCAGTTGAGAAGCTTCGCAGCTATCACTCTGAGCCTGGGAGTCGGGAAACTCTCGCAGCGTTCCTCAGAAGGCGTGATTATACGCCAACCGGAATATTTTACAAAAGGCCACCTTTTTTCATCATCAAAACAAGTACGCAATCACGTTTTAAATATCTGTTTGACCATTAGATTTACAGCTATCCTGAGCATGATTTTAAATTGAGGCCAATAGACCGCTTTTCTCAATAAAATCATTTACCTGTCACCGTGGCATGATGTGTCAACTGCAGTATTTATTGTCACTTAATCATTACGGAAAGGCGGGAAATTATGTCAATGTACCAGGTCATGGACGAAGAGAATCATTGCATCGCGACCTTTTATCACTTTCAGGAAGCCGTGGTGACCGCGCAAGACTTCACTGTCTGGGATGACGAGCATTATTACCATGTGGAAGAACTTGATTTGCAGGTTGTTTAGCTAAAACAGCAGCAACGAAAAAGCGCCCATTGGGCGCTTTATTATTTGACTGTCTTTTATCACACCAGCCTGCTGGTTAAGGCAGTGATTTCATCGCTACTGTCAGTTCGGCTGCTTTCTCTGCATCCAGTTGGTTAAGTGATTCTACACTTGCCAATGCCTCTCTGTGTTTGCCATTCGCTTCAGCAATCAGGCCCAGGTAGTAGAAAGCCTGGCTGTGCTGGTCGTTCATGCTTACAACACGGTGCATATGTTGCTCAGCCATGGTTAAATCACGTGTTTCGTATTCTGCAGCTGCCAGGTAAAACCAGGCTTCAGTGCTGGCAGGCTCTTTTTTCACCCACTCTGTAGCAACTGTTTTCAAGCCGTTCCAGTCTTTATGCAGGTAAGGGAATACCACTTTCATAAAACTGGGCCATTGTGCCGCAGGTTTACCCCAGAATGGCAACTCGCTTTTCACCAACACAGGACCAGCCGGTTTGCTGAGCAAAGCCTGCACCCAGTCAGTCGACATATAGTAGTAATACGCATCTTTGCCCGGGCTTTTCAGCGTGATCAGGCCAACCAGTGTACCGGAGTCATCGAACAAGGCACCGCCGCTCGCACCCTGTTTAAAAGTACTGGTTGCACGCACGATCACTGAGTCATCCATGGTGAACAAGCCCTTCACCACACCTTTGGTGGTCACAGGTGCTGGCACAAAACTTGGGTAGCCAACAGTGAATACCGGTTGCTCGTATTTCAATTCACGGCTGGATTTCATGGCGACTGGTGTCAGTGGCAGGTCATCCATTTGCAGCATGCAAACATCATGTTCCCAGTCTGGTTTAACACCGACTGCATGGTAAACCGCACCACCACTTAATACGCTGATGCTACTGGCGTTAGCCACTACATGGCAGTTAGTCACTACTTGGTTATCGGCAACCACTACCCCTGAACCCAGTCCAAACTGGCCGTTGGTTAAGCCGACCTGAATTCGCAATACACGGCTGTTTAATGACTGCATTAACGCGTCAGAAGGTTCTGCCATCAATGGTGCCGTCAAGCAACCTACCAGTAAACCAATCAAAAACTTTGTCATGTAGTGCTCCAATCTGTTACCGCAAGTTGGTGTATCGTTGGAAAGCCTTTAATAGCATTTCAGCAAGATGCATTCCAACCCAACGTGCACACAAATCGGGCACTATTTAACTGGTGATAAAATTAAATAAAGTGATTAATAATCATATAGTTAAATGGATTAATATTTTCGTATATAAAAATTTAAAGGCAGTGAATTCATTCAGAAATCATAACAATCCAGTGAAATGCAATCCCGTTCACGCACCATTAAAGTGCATTAAAAAGGTGCACGCACAAATATCGTTCAGCCACAGAAGTGGGGATAAATTGAAGTTTAAAGAATGGGAAGATTTGCCAGGCTTGAAGCAGCAGAACGCGCTTGAGTAACGCAGATAATCTAGTGATTAATGATTGGCAATAAAGACGCGGTTGCGGCCTTGTTGCTTGGCGGAATACAACGCGGCATCAGCCATACGCATCATATGCGACAAGCCTTGCTGCTCATTCAGCTGCGAGGTGGAGACCAGGCCAAATGAAGCGGTGTAATGAATTTTCTCGCCATTTTCAATCAATACGCTATGGTCGATTTCTGAGCGCAGGCGCTCAATCACGCGCGCAGCTTCATGTAGGTCTGTCATCGGCATCAGGATTCCGAACTCCTCCCCTCCCAGCCTGCCGACCATATCGCTGGTGCGCAGCGCATTCACGCACCGCAGGCAGAAGTTCTGCAATACCAGATCCCCGGCATGATGGCCATGCAGGTCATTAATCTTTTTGAAATGATCAATATCCACCATCGCGAACGAAAATGGCGCTTCGTAGCGCTGGCTGCGCCTGATTTCGGATTCCAGCTCGTGCATGAAATGCCGGCGGTTGGCGATACCGGTTAAAAAGTCGGTAAACGCAAATTTATCTGCCTCGATATGCAAGCGGTAGATACGCGATACGACAAATACGCTGACCAATAAAAACAGGGACAATAACAATGCCGCATAAATCAAACCCGCCTTGGTATGCCTTTGCAACCGCTGATTGCTTTCATCAACATATTGCGTGGCGCGCTGGTTGGCATAGCCAAGGATAGACTCATTCAACCTGGCCACCTCGGCAAAGCGGCTGGTCCAGTCGGTTTCGATCAAGCGGTTGGCTTCAGAAAATTTGGCATCTTCCAGTTTTTGCAAAATCTGGTCGCGCACCTGATTAAGTGCCTGCCACTTTTGCTGCAGATTGACGACCTGTTGCGGGTCACCGGAATAGCTGTGCTGCATCACCGCGATGTTTTCTTCCGCCAGCCGCTCGTGCTTTTCAACAAAAGTAATAGTCGCGCCCATATGGCTCGCGTCCGCCTTGACCAGCGTAGCATATAACAGGCTACTGCGGATTTGATATAAGGCAGCTTTGAGTTCAAGCGCCGCATTGGAAACGGCGAATGGTTTTTCGTAAAGATTACGCGTGGTCTGGTGCATTTCTCGCATGCTGGAGAAATATATCCACAGAAACAACAAGGCACCGATAAAAGCGATAAGGAACCCTGAAACAAGGATATACAGCACCGCTTTTTTGCGCTGCGTTTTCATGATCCAGGCGATGAAAATATAAACATGCTTAACGCCCCCAGGCAAGGCTTCATGCGCTAATCAATTTCGTAATGAATGTCCACTCTCTGGGATCGACTGGCGTAATCGACAATCGGTTCCCTTTTTGCAATATCCGCATGTTGGAAAGCTCCGGGATCTCGCGTAACTCTTTCAGGCTAAGCACACGGGTTTTACGCACCAGCTTCACATCCACATTGACCCAGCGCGGGTTTTCCGGGATCGATTTAGGGTCAAAATACTTGTGCCCTTTTACAAACTGGAACTTGTCCGGATAAGCCGGCGTGCTCACTTCACAAATACCGACAATGCCGGGCACTTCACAATTGGAGTGGTAAAACAGCACGCCATCGCCGACTTTCATCTGGTCGCGCATGAAATTGCGCGCCTGGTAATTACGTACGCCATACCAGTCTACGCTCTGGTTGGGAAAGCCCGCCAAATCATCAATCGAAACATCCGAGGGTTCGGACTTCATCAGCCAGTAACGTGCCATTGCTTAAAACCTTCTTCTAATTGTGCAAAATGCCAGTATCATAAACTCCAGCATCATAAACCCTAATCCACACAAACTAAAAGTTAGATTACTAATAGATATCATGGCTAAAAACGTCCTCGGCACCTTGCTTATTCCTTGCAGCACCCATCCAGTCACCGGTTTTATGCGCGATGGCTGCTGCGGGTTTCATCCGGAAGATTTAGGCAGGCACACGGTGTGTGCGGAAATGACAGATGAGTTTCTGGCCTATTCCAAAGCGCAGGGCAACGACTTATCAACGCCGATTCCTGATTATGACTTCCCCGGATTGCAGGCTGGTGATCGCTGGTGCCTGTGCGCAGGCCGTTGGCTGCAAGCCAGCGAAGCGGGTTATGCGCCGCCGGTAGTCTTGGAATCCTGCGATGAAAGCTGCCTGGAAATCGTCAGTCTGGCTGACTTGATGTACCACGCATTGAGATAACGCGGTTTGAAAGAGATGTGCTAAGGGGTTACCTGAGCCTTGATCCTGAACCAAAAAGTTCAGGTGGTAACAGCCTAAGGTACATTAGGTTCACACGCCAAGGGTGCCTTAAAAGGCATCCCAACTTAGTGCGATCGCACAGCACCTGATGAGCCGAAACCTATAACAAAGACTAGTTCAAGGAATTTTAGACTCAGGCAACGCCTTAACACACCAGCTTAAAATACACTGGCTTGGAAATAAACCCGTTTGAAATAAATCGAGTAAAGCACTATGGTTAAAAATGATACGCCATTTACTATCAATGACGGTGAATATTTTGTGAAGTTCAGGGGATTACAACAATTTATTCTGGCTGGATAACACTTCATCCATTTGCTGCTGCATGGTGGTAATACGTTTTTTCACATCACCCACATCCACGCCTTCACTGCGTGTATTCAACAACTCATGCGTAATATTCAGTGCCGCCATAATCGCAATGCGCTCTACACTGACCATCTTGCCCGCGTCGCGGATCTCACGCATTTTACCATCCAGGTAACCCACTGCCTGCACGATCACATCGCGCTCTTCATCGGTACAGGTCACACTAAATGCACGCCCCATGATCTCAATATCGATTGGTTGTTTCGCCATCGTTTATTGACCTTCCTGTGGTAATGCAGACAACAATTTTTCCAGCTGCACGCTAGCCTGCGTCATATTCAGCTTGAGTGATTGCGACTCCTGATGCAGTTTCGACACCTCTTCCCGCAACTGGCCATTGTCTTCACGCAAGTGATTACACAGCGCAATTAACTTCGCCACACGCTCTTCCAAACTTTTCAGATCAGCATCCATTGAGCCATTATCAATGAAAAAAATGATTGTGGTCAATAGCTAAGCGTAGTTTTTCAAAGTAATTTAACAATTTGAACTTGACCAGCCAACCATGGTTTTCTAGCTAAAACAGCCACTTTCGACTAAAATAATCGCCAGTTGTCAGGTGCTCAACGCTGTGTTCTAACAGCCAAGGGTGAAACTGGGAAACAGGTGCGTGAATTCACATTCGCAATGCCTGTGCTGCCCCCGCAACGGTAAGCAAGTGCGGGTCTATCAACATGCCACTGGGTGCAAAACCCGGGAAGGCGATAGATCAAAACTTGCAAGCCCGGAGACCGGCCTCACAACCAATGCACGGAAATACCGCGGGGTGACGGTGACTGTAAAAATTGCATCAAGCTAAACCTGAATGCTGTATTTACGCCTTTAGTCAACGCACACCCTTTGGTTTCCACTCTAATGTTCTGCATACGGGGTCGTATGCATTAACGGAAACATATATGAATAAAAAAATCATTTTGGGACTCATCGCCCTTTCTCCTGCCATATCCCTGGCTCAAGAGGTTTTCTCAGAAAATTCATCCACTCACGCTTCGCTTTCTCTGGACGAAGTCAGTGTGACCGCAGCGAGAATACCCATTTCGACCAAAACAGCGACTGGTGACATTACAGTAATCACCCGTGATGAAATCGAGAGGATGAAAGGTAGTTCTTTACCAGACCTGCTCAGATTGCAGCCCGGATTGCAAATTTCTACCAATGGCGGCATGGGAACTGCCAGCAGCGTCTTCGTCCGCGGTACAAACGCTGAGCAACTGGTTGTATTAGTGGATGGCTTGCGCATTAACTCTGCCACACTTGGAACCACTGCTTTTGAAAACCTGCCATTGGCTTTAATAGACAGAATTGAAATTTTACGCGGCCCTGCTTCCAGTCTCTATGGCGCTGATGCCATTGGCGGCGTAATCCAGATTTTTACCCGACGCGCAAAAACCGACCAGACACTCTTTTACAGCAGTGTCGGCGCCGGTAGTTACGACACATACACCGGCAGCGCAGGATTCGATAGCCGCTATCAGGCACTACAATTTGGTGCTCAAGTAAACAGTTATGACACCCGAGGTATTTCTGCAAAAAAACATCCACCACAATCAATTGACCGTGATCGTGATGGCTATAGCAATCTGAGTGGCACTGCTTATGCAAACCTGGAGCTCGCCGAAGGCCATAGCCTGGGATTAAACTTTATGGAGTCTGATGGACAAAACCAGTTTGATAATGCTTTTCGCAACTACTCCACTACCAACCAGCAAGCCTATGGTGCAACACTGAAAAACCGGTTAACCGAGCATTGGACCAGCACATTGAAATATGGCATTGGTCGTGAGCGCTCATTCAGCTTAAACAGCGCGAGCAGCCGTAGCAAGTTCGATTCGGAACAAACCCAGATTACCTGGCAACATGATTACACACTAGCATTTGGCACATTGACCTTTGCCTACGATAGACTGGAACAAGATGTCCTGACTTTTTCCAATGGCATTCAAAGCATAGACAGAACGCGTAATGACGACGGCTTCATGCTGGGATTCGTTGGCAATCACGAAGCTCACAGTATTCAACTTTCGGCTCGCGAAGACCACAACACTCAATATGGTAACTACGTGACAGGTGGTGCTGGTTATGGTTACACGCTATCACCCGAGTGGCAAGTGACTGCACAATATGGCTCAGCGTTCAGAGCGCCTACATTTAATCAACTATATTTCCCCAGCTTTGGCGACCCTCTATTGAAACCGGAAAAATCGGATAACTTTGAAACCAGCCTGCGTTATCAAACCGCCACTATTCAGGCCAAGCTGACGGTGTTTGAGAACCATATTCGTGACCTCATCCAGAATGCAGGGCCGGCGACATCAGGCTGTAGTTTTGCAGGATTTTGCCCTACCAATGCAGGCAAGGTCGAGATTAAAGGGGTTACTGCGGAAAGCAGCATTATAATGAGTCCTCAGTGGAGCCTGACTGGAAACTTGACAATCCAGTCACCTCGTAACGACGAGACAGACAATTTACTGGTAAGGAGAAGTCAGCGCTATGGCAACCTGCTACTACAATACAAATCCGGAGACTGGGATATTGGCACTGAGGTTTCTGCTGGTTCGCAACGCTATAACGACGCGGAAAACGAATTCAAACTAGGTGGCTATGCCCTGATCAACGCTTCACTAGGTTATAAACTGAACAATCAATGGAAACTGCTCGCTCGAGCCAACAACATCCTGGATAAAGATTACGTTTTGGCAACTACTAAAAGTGCATTCTCGCCAAATGCGCCAGACTACAACACCATGGGCACCAACGTATTCGTCAGCCTGAGTTATGACATGAAGTAATGTTTACCACAGGTGGATTTTGCCCAAGCCTATTAGAATTTGGGCTAAAATTCACCCCTTGTGAT
>JALDYP010000021.1:0-45783 GCA_032153875.1 Methylophilus sp. | reverse complement strand
GGTGCCCTTTCTTTTGGTTACTATTTCTTTGGGCAAGCAAAGAAAAGTAACTCGCCTAGGGGCGAAAGAAAATGGTGAATCAACAGAAATAACTTAGAACCTGCGGAAGGTGTAATGCCTTTTAACCTGAAGTAACCAAGCTGAACATTAACCTTACCTGGATTCTGGCCTTCGCCAGAATGACGACCGGTTGCAGCGCGCAGTAAATTTCAGATACGAGTGCCGTAAAATAGGCTCTCGTCAAGCCGTGCGAAACTTGCTGCCCCATTCTGGTTGGCAACCAAGAATTACCTTCTACCTCAATCCCAAAATAAAAAAGGCTACCGAAGTAGCCTTTTTCCCAGTGTTACTAAACGCTTAATTAAGCTTCAGCAACCACTGTTACATTGATATCAACAACAACATCATGATGCAATGCAACGCTTACAACAAACTCGCCAACATTTTTCAATGGGCCGTTTGGCAAACGTACATCAGATTTCTTCACTTCATGACCTTGTGCCTGCAAACCAGTTGCGATGTCCAGGTTGGTTACAGAACCAAACAAACGGCCATCAACACCTGCTTTTTGTGCGATTGTCAAAGCAAAACCAGCCAGTTTTTCGCCACGTGTTTGCGCAACAGCCAGGAAATCAGCCTGTTGTTTTTCCAGGTCAGCACGACGTGCAGCAAACTCAGCCTGGTTAGCTTCAGTTGCACGTTTTGCTTTACCTTGAGGAATCAGGAAGTTACGGCCGTAACCGTCTTTCACACGAACCACGTCACCCAAAGTGCCCAGGTTTGCTACTTTTTCTAATAAAATTACTTGCATGTTATTCTCCTAAGCCGCCAATTAACCTGGGTGTTTGTCTGTGTAAGGCATCAACGCTAAGAAACGTGCGAGTTTAACCGCAGTTGTCAGTTGGCGCTGGTATTTTGCCTTAGTACCAGTCATACGGGCTGGAATGATTTTGAAGTTTTCAGAAACGAAATCTTTCAACAGATCTACGTCTTTGTAATCTACATGTTTGATGCCTTCTGCACTGAAACGGCAGTAACGGCGGCGTTTGTACATATCTCTTGCCATTTAAAACTCCTTCAATTCTTTATGCTGTATTAGCTGTATTTCTTGTATATGCATGACCACTTGTGTGCTTTTTGCACTGCGCTGGGCCAAAAAACCTTTAGCTTTGATCTGATCTCCGCTTTGCAATGTCAGGTTGGCTTTTTCACCAATCAACACTGCCGGTAACTGGCACTGCACTTTGCGATTCAGACCGGCTTCCAGCTGCTCTGAATCATGCTGCAACTGCAAACGCAACAAGGGTAACCCTGCCGGTGTATAGCGTAACGGTTCAATTGCTTGTACCGTCGCTGCAATCACCAGCGTATTCACAACGACTTAGGCGGCTGCCTCAGTAGTGGCTGCAGGTGCGTCACCAACGATGGTTTTGGATTTTTCCTCTTTCATCATTGGGCTTGGTGCAGTGACCGCTGTTTTAGTCGAAATAGTCAGGTGACGTAATACAGCATCGTTAAATTTGAAGCCGTGTTCCAACTCTTCAAGCAACTCCTGGCTCACTTCAATGTTCATCAGAACATAGTGTGCTTTGTGTACTTTTTGGATTGGGTAGGCAAGTTGACGACGGCCCCAGTCTTCCAGACGATGGATGTTGCCGCCATTGCCGGTGATTTGCGTACGGTAACGCTCAATCATCGCAGGCACTTGTTCACTCTGGTCAGGGTGAACAATAAATACGATTTCATAATGTCGCATGTGATCTCCTTACGGTTAAAGCCACCCTAAATGCGATATCAGGTGTGGCAAGGTTGGAAAAGCGTGCGATTATAGACCATAAGTCCAGTTTGAATCAAGGACTTATCTTGAAATGTGCGGGTTGGCTGCTGAGTTTTAAATACCTGATGAAGGATTTCAGCAAAAGCAGCAAGAATCTGCCATGTAGAATTAAATCCGGCTATGCTTTAGATAAGCGATTTAATCAGCTTTAATTTTGTTCTCGAGCTCTTTATCTTCTTTGGGCAGGTAATAAGGGTCAGCCACATAGCCGGGCCCTTTCATAATAATAATGACTACCAGGCCTATAATCATGGCGCCGATAAAAAACCAGAACGTGAACAACAGCCCTAAAAACATGGATGTACGCTCAAGGTTCTGCGTCAGCAAGTCCCCTTGCTGCCACCAGGTATAGACAAGCGGGCTGGCAAATATCAGCGTCCCCAGCAACCACCACTTCGGCAGTTTCTTCAACAGCTGCCATTCTTTATGGCTGGGGTAACGCACACTATCCGGAAGCTTGTTTAACAATCCCATCTCACCACTCACTTAATCACTACTTATCTTGCTAGACAC
This sequence comes from Methylophilus sp., assembly GCA_032153875.1. GTDB lineage: Bacteria > Pseudomonadota > Gammaproteobacteria > Burkholderiales > Methylophilaceae > Methylophilus. Next base: position 43,433 of record JALDYP010000021.1, on the reverse strand, counting down.
TAAAAACAGCCATTGTTTCATTCTAATTTAGTGTCATTCAGTTGTTGTCAATGATTCCTTAATTTAACGCGCTTGGCGCATAAATAAAAGCGCACACTAAAGAAACCTGGAATTCAGCCGTAAAAAACTTCAGACCATGAATATTCACGGGCGAGGTTCGCCCTGAGCATAACAACTTGAGGTGGCTCCATGCTGGCACAAAAAAAACAAACACACTGGGAAGGCGTCTTGCATGCCATACAAACCTCCTATGCCATTAAACGCCATGTTGACCTGTTTAACTGGCTGAAACAGGACATTCATCCGCTGATGCGTCACGACGTATTACTGGCCGCGTGGGGTAATTTCAGCACTGGCGACCTGCATTTCGATGTGTGCTCATCTTTACCTGACGTCACCACCCAATGCCTGCTGCAAGATTCAGCCATTGTGAATTACCTGATGTGCAACCTGTACAAACGCTGGATTGAAAACGAAGAAAAATGGTATGTGGTTAACCAGTTCGATGCCAACGGCATTCATGCACAATCGCCCAACCCGTTTACCCAGCAATTGAAAAAAATGCACTCACTGATGGTATACGGCGTACGCGATACCCGCCGTCAGGCTGATTGCATCTATGTGTTTTTTGACCGCACCAAAGAATTTCATGTGCCGGACCAGCTGCTAGGTATGATCATGCCGCATCTGGACGCCGCTACCCGCCGTGTGGAACACCTGAAACCGATTGTAAAAGATGAAGACCTGCTTGATACCATGGCGCAAGGCGGATTGTCGGACCGCGAGCAGGAAATCCTGCATTGGGTGCGCAGCGGTAAAACCAATCTGGAAATCGGCATGATTCTGGAAATCAGCGCCAACACGGTTAAAAACCACCTCAAACGAATATTCCAGAAACTGGATGTTTCCTGCCGCGCGCAAGCAGTGGCTAAAACCGGTTATTCGAGCCCGTATAAACCAAGCTAAAATCCGTCCAGGAATCAATCAAGTCCGCGAGAAGTTGGCTTGGTAACCGATTCGAACTGACAATTAATCGCGACCGGTAAATCGTTGAATATCGCGCAGTTGCCGCTTGGTTGGCCGGCCCATGCCGCGGTCACGTTCCGCAAACTGATCCGCCCCGCTTTCCTTGCTCTGCTGGCGCAGGCGCTGGCTTTCATCAGTTTCTCGATACAGCAATGCCGCTTCTGGTGCGCCACGGCGCACATTGCTCAGCGCCAGCACCTCGACTTCAATCTGCAAATCTTTATTTTTAATACTCACGCGCATGCCAGGTTTCATTTCCCTCGCATTTTTAGCCCTATCGCCATCGATCCGCACTTTGCCGCCATCCACTGCATCTGCCGCCAGGCTACGCGTTTTAAAAAAGCGTGCCGCCCACAACCATTTATCCAGGCGGCAGCTGTCTTCTTGGTCATCGCCTGACGTTGCTTTTTTATCGGCTTTCTGGTTATGTGATCTGGCCATAGTCTTATAAAGGTTTGCTGAGATCAGCCTGTTGCTGAATGTATGCCATATGTGCCTGATTGCGTTCCAGCGTTGCCCTGAAGCTGGCAAGCACGGTTTGTGCGCGCGCCATCAAGCTATTGCCGCTGTAAGTGCCATCTGTTTCCTGCGTGCCTGCCTCACTACCGGTGAGATGCGCGATGCCTTCCAGCACATGGTCAATGGTAATAATCTTGAACATGCCATTATTCACCGCCGTCACCACGCTTTCATCCAGGATCAGATGACGCTGGTTACGCTTAGGGATAATCACCCCCTGCTCGCCATTAAGGCCCAATGCCTGGCAGACGCGGAAATAACCCTCGATTTTTTCGTTGACGCCACCAATCGGCATGACTTCTCCGAACTGATTCAATGCGCCTGTCACTGCGATACCCTGCTTGATTGGCAAACCGGTCAATGCTGACAATAGCGCAAACAATTCTGCACATGAGGCGGAGTCGCCTTCAACACCGTTGTATTCCTGTTCAAACACCAGCGAAGCATTCAGGCTTAACGGCGCCAGCGCCCAGAAACTGGCACTTAACCAGTTTTGCAGAATATAGATACCCTTATCGTGGCTGGGGCCACTCATCTCGACTTCGCGATCAATATTAATCACACCGCTACGGCCAGGGTAACAACGTGCGGTAATGCGGATCGGTGAGCCAAAACTGGCATCGCCCAATTCAATATGGGTCAAGCCATTGACCTGGCCGACCACATCGCCATGCACCTGGATCAGCAACTCGTTATCGATAATAGAATCACGGATTTGCGTCTCAAAAAACTGCTGGCGTAACAAGCGTGCAGACAATGCCTGGTTTACATGCGCATCTGTCACCAGGCGCTCATCTCCCGCAACGGCAGCACTTTCGTGCATGAGTTGATCCAGATGGGCAAAACGGATACTGAAGCGGCTTTGATCTTCTTCCAGCCTGTGCATGAACTGCAGCAACACGTTGACCGCCGCGCCACTAAAATGCGGTAGCGCTTGCTGCTGACACTTTTGCGCGATGTAACCTGCAACCCAGGCATAGTTCTCCAGCGTCGCCGACACCCGGTCTTCAAACTCGACCTTGACCGGGAAAAAGTCGAAGAAATCGGGCTGTGCTTCCAGACAATCATAATAATCTTCGCGGCTGGCAATCATGATGATCTTCACATGCACCGGCAGCGCGCTGTGGCGGTTACCGCCCGTGCCTTGTTGCGCGTGGTTGGCCCAGTCTTCAATCTGAATCTCATGATTGCGCATTAACCGGTACAGTTTTTCGAGCAAGGCGCCGCCGTTGCTTTCATCCTGCATCAGGTCACGCAAGTGCAACATCAACATACCGCCGTCGGCGTGGTGCAGGCTACCGGCACGCAGGCGTAAAAACTCCGGCCATTGCGCGGCTTCACCGGCAGCAGTTTCCAGCGTGCCAAACAAGGCGGCAAAACCGGGGTCTTTTTCTTCTACGATAGGCTGTTTGACACCAGCAGTCAGGTTGGCGCGCTGATCCACCAGCAAATTGACTCTGAAGCGCGCCAGAAAGCTTTCATTGACCAGGCCATCTGCATTATTTTCCGGCTCATTGCCTAGCTGTTGCCAGGCTTGCAAATAAGCCAGCACTTCGGGCTTGATCACATTAAAGAACGGGGATAATTTGGCGCTGCTCAATTGCGCGCGCATGCTGTCGATACGTTCTTCCAGCCACACCTCCGCCAGTGAAAGATTAGCCTGGGGAATATTTGCTTGTCCGTGGCTATCCAGCCACTGCGGCATTTCTGCCATCAGTGCCTTGATAAAGATATCCATCACCGTGCGCAGCTGTGCGCCCAGCCCGGCCGGGAGCTTTATGTAATTAACACAGGACTGCTGACTGAAATCGTATAGCGCCACCAGGTCTGTCAGTGAAGTATCAATCCCGGTCACGGCTGCCGCTTTCATGGCCGCCATGGTCAGCCCTGCCCTGCCAGACCCTGGCGTACCTTGCACCAGCACATTGCAACCAGCCTGCTGCATGGATAAACCCATCATCAGGGTTTTCTGTGCCTCGGGCTGCAGCTTCCAGCCATAATCCGTGAGGCTTAAACCGGCAGCATCCAGCAGCGTTTCGGTAGAATCAAACGACATCGGCGACAGTTTGTAAGACACGGTCAGTTCATTAGGATTCAGTACTTGCATCATGTCGGTGACTTTCCAGTATTCTGTTGCCATTGTTGTCTGGCGTGTTCATCGGTATCGCGGGCTTCTACCCAGCGTTCACCGAAATCGCCAATTTCTTTTTTCCAGAAAGGGGCTTCTGTTTTTAAATAATCCATCATAAACGCACAGGCTTCAAATGCCGCTTGCCTGTGCAGGCTGGTAGTCGCCACCAGTACGATTTGTGCTTGCGCCGCCAGTGAACCCACGCGGTGGATCAAGCGTACGCCCAGTAACGGCCAACGCTGGCAAGCCTGTTCGGCTATGCGTTGCAAGGCAGCTTCTGTCATGCCCGGATAATGTTCAATCACCATTTCATCCAGTTTGCCATCCGCCGACAAATCTCGCACCATACCGACAAAGTTAACCAGGGCGCCCGCCTGCGGCGTCGCCGCTTTTAGCTGCTGCAATTCGGCGCCGGTATCAAAATCCTCAGGCTGTACAGAAACTTTGAGATACGCAGGCGTACTCAAGCTTAACCTCCGGTCACTGGCGGGAAAAAAGCCACTTCATCGCCTTCGTCCATGGTCGCCATATCGTCCACCAGCTCATGGTTGATTGCCGCACGTACCACGCCGCTGCCGTTGAACAGCTTCTGCCAGGTTTCACCGCGTTTAGACAGCCATGATTTCAAGGCGATAATCGTCTCTATACCTTCAGGCAACACCACATCTTCGGAGGAATAATTAACGACTTCCTTAATGCGTGCAAAATACAAAATGGTGATCTTCATGTCGGGTTACTCTTCTCAATCTCTTCCAGTTCTTCCAGCAGCTCCAGTGTGTCCAGCCCTTCTTCTTGCGCCAGTTCCACTTTCTCGATCTGGGCAAAGCGGCGGGTGATTTTCTGGCTGCTGATATGTACATCCTGCGCATTTTCATGCGCCTGGCGGATATTATCAGCCAGTTTTTTCATACGCGTATCAAAGCGGTTAAAGTCTTTGCTGAGCTTGCCCAGTTCATCTTTAATAATATGTACCTGCTTGCGCATTTCTACGTCTTTTAATACGGCGCGGGCGGTATTCAGCACTGCCATCAGCGTGGTTGGTGATACCAGCCATACGCGTTTCTGCATGGCGTAATCCACCACTTCGTTGTGATACGCATGAATCTCGGCAAACACTGCTTCAGCCGGGATAAACATCACTGCGCCATCCGAAGTCTCATTGGCAATAATGTATTTGTTGCTGATATCGTCGATATGTTTCCGTACATCGGATTTAAACTGCTTGCCGGCTTGGGCCTGTAAAACTTCGCCCAGGTTGCTGTCATACATGCGATGGTAATTTTCAAGCGGGAACTTGCTATCCACCGCTACCGTGCCGGTAGGCTCAGGCAGGAACAAAGCACAATCCACACGGGCGCCATTACTGAAAGTATGTTGCATGGCAAAACTGTTGCTAGGCAACACATTCCGCACCAGCCCTTCCAGCTGCACTTCACCAAACGCGCCGCGGCTGCGCTTGTCACCCAGCAGTTCCTGCAGGCTGACCACATGGTGGCTTAAGCCATCAATCTTCTTCTGCGCTTCATCAATGGTCGCCAGGCGTGCCATCACGCTTACAAAAGTCTCGTTGGTTTTCTTGAAACCGGCTTCAAGGCGCTCGGATACTTTGCCGCTCATTTCTTCAAGGCGCGAATCGACAATCTTGGTCAACGCCTCAACACTTTGCGTCAATGTCTGCGTGGTGGTTTGCAAAGCGGTTTTGAGCAGGTTTTGCTGCGACATGCCTTGTTCAGCCAGGCCGTTGCGCAAACTCAGGCTCAGTTGCTCTGTACTTTGGGTTAAATGGTCACGCTGGGCGACTTGCAGCTCTTGCATCGCCACCCGCAATGTCTGCATGGATTCACGCGTCGCAGTCAGCTCCTGTGAAAGCTGGGTACGCAAACGGTCCTGCTGGTCAGCATTCAGGCTTTGCAACCTGTCTGCCAGCAGATTGAGTGATTGATGCATCTCACCCAGCATCAAGCGGTGTTTTTCTTCGAGTTGTTGTGAAAGCAGTAGTGCGAGAGCTTGCTGTGAAGTCTGTTGCTGCTTGCGTGAATGCCAGAACAGAATGCCGATAATCAGCAGCAATAACAGTAATTGAATAATTTGAAGTGCCATGACGGCATTATAGCCGATGACTGTAACCCTCACATGGTCCGAACAACGTCAGAACTATTCATCGGACTATTAAATTTATTAGTACATATCACTTTACAATTCAATCAGTACAAAGACAGCGCACCATGTAAAATCCTAGTAAAAATATTTTCAGGAGGTTAAGTGTACTCACTAATCACATTTGCTTCAGCTTGGGGCAGCAAGTTTGGCGGTATAAATAGCTTTAATACTGATTTTTTGAAAGCATTCGGCGTTGCTTTTCACCATAGCGTTGAAATTACCTGTTTTGTTGACTCAGCATCTAATACAGATATTGAGGACGCGCGTAATGCATTTATTACTTTACTTGAGATGGATGAAACTGCCGGCCCTGCTAACAAAGTCAAATTAGCGACAGCCTCCCTTACTGAAAAGCATATCTCCTTCGACCCTGAAAACACCGTTTGGCTAGGGCATGATCGAATTACAGGTTCTATTGCAATTGAAGCAGCCAAGCAATACGGAGGACGCTCTGCTTTAATACATCATATGAGCTATGATGCCTATGAATCATTTGCTGAAAACTCGCAAACCGCATACTCGAAAGCTCAAGTTCAGATACAGCTTTTCAATAAAGCAAATTTGGTACTAGCGATTGGACCCTTATTACGAGACGCGGCAAAAGATATAGTCGGTAATTTTAAAAAAGTCCATATGGTAATCCCTGGTCTTGCGGAAGAGATAGTGTTAAGGAATTCCCCAAAAACATTTTCTGCATTTATGTGTGGTCGATTATCACCAGATGCTACACGAATTAAACAAGGACACCTTGGTATAGCAGCATTTGCACACGCACACAAACTAGCATGTGAAAATGAAATGCCGGAAAGCTTATTTAGACAACCTAAAATCACAATCAGGGGTGTAGATTTTGAAGCAGAAAAAATAAGTAGTGCTGAAGATTTTACCTCAGAACAAGAACTAAAAACTCTCGCGGAGAAATACGCTGATCGTGCTATTAATCTACATGCCTTACCATATACCTTAAATCGTGAAGAGCTCTATGACAATATTAGTAGATCAAGCGTTGTATTAATGCCTTCATGGCATGAAGGTTTTGGCCTGACAGCATGGGAGGCTATCGCTGCGGGCATTCCATTAGTGTTAAGTAAGCAAAGTGGTGTTTATCGCTTACTTGAAGAGGAGTTTGCTGGTACAGGAACAGGCTGCGTTCATTCAATAAACATTCGTGGTTCTCATACGAAGCCTTACTTTCATACAGAAGACTTAAATGATGTTGCTGAAGCAATCAAGCGAATAGCACTTAGGCCAGAAAGCGAGCGCCAAAAAGCTATCAACTTGCGAAACCTTCTTATCAATAAATACACATGGTCATCATGTGCTGAACAAGCTGCCGCAGCTTTTTCTTGGGAATTACAAAAGGGCATCGCACCAGGCATAAGAATTCAACCTGAGTTAATTCCCACCATTGACACATCATCACAGCTTGATTCAAATTCAATCATTAAATTGCCTAAAAATTTTAGAAAGAATGGCACTTTAATGAGTGATAGTCAGCTCTTAAGAGCTGAGGAGGCATTAGTTCCGTTTGATCCCGCTCGTAAACCAGACTTAGATCGTCTCAGAGCATGGTCAAATAACAGGAACTATCAGCAATCGGTTCGTTTAATAACTGGTGAAGGGGGATTGGGGAAAACTCGCCTAGCATTACATTTGTGTGAACAACTTTTGGAGAGTGGTTGGCACGTTGGTTTTTTAGCAAGTGGACTTTTACCCAAAAGCATCATTGAAGGTTGGAAATTATTGAAAGCTTTTGGCAAACCATTATTGATTGTTATCGACTATGCTGAAACAAGGCAAGCCGATTTGATTGCTTTAATAAAGGCAATGCTTGAAGCTCCTAATACAAATCTAACGAAGGTGCTTTTATTAGCAAGAGATGGCGGAGAATGGTGGGACAACTTACCATCTAAAGATAAGATATGCGAACCAATATTGAGTGGTTATGCAACCGATGGGCCATTTCGCATACCCCCATTGCATGACAAAATTCAAGACCGTCGCCAAGCCTATCAAATTGCAATGCAAGCATTTGCCGAATCTTTAGGATGTGGAGCTAACGATGTAACACCTGATTTGAGTGCAGAGCATTTCGGGCGCCCTTTATATTTGCAAATGGCAGCCCTACTGGCATTACGTGGTGAACGTCCAAATTCAGCGCAAGGTTTAACCCGTGCTTTACTAAATCACGAGAGACGTTATTGGGATGGATTGTTAAATGAAAGCGGCATTCCAGAGCCTACTCGTTATGCTGAACAGTTATTAGCCTTAGTCACCCTGTCTGGGGAATTTACATCAGCAAAAGATGCGAGACTCTTTTGGGATCAAATTGATAAAGGGGTTTTAACTGCTGCTCAATTTAATCAGTTATTCGATGCTTTACGACCACTTTATCCTAGTAAAAAAGGCTTGGAAGCTGTACGTCCAGATTTATTGGGTGAAGCCCTTGTCGCTAAAACATTACAAACTTCGATAGCTCATTTATTATTGAACGCCACTCTGGGTAAGACTTCGACTAAGTCTGTTCGATTACATACGCTAACTGTTTTGGCTCGACTATCAAATAACTATTTTGAATTAAAAGAAGTATTAAGCAATGCATTCGCAAATAATTTTCAGTACTCTTGGCAAGAGTTCCTCCATGTAGCAAAAGAAACCCCAAGTGATTTGCCTGTATATGCTCAAATTGGTTTTATTAATCTCGCAACTAATATTCAATCTCAATTAACTGGTTTTTTACTTAACAATATGAGACCTCGTGAATCAGTTCAGTTAGCCGAGTTTGATTGTCTAGTAAGAGGAGAGGTAATAAAAAAATTACACAATAGAAATCTTCATAAATTGACAGATACTACCGCTGATGAGCTAGGAACAGGATTAATCAGCTACTCCGTAAGCTTATCTTTTCTAGATCGAAAACATGAAGCATTAGAAGCGTCAAATAGTGCCTTAAGTATTTTTCAGAAATTATCAAATAAAAATCCTGATCGCTTTGAATCAGCTCTAGCAAATACATTAACAAATTCTACTGGTTACTTAAGGAGTGTTGGTAGAAATATAGAAGCTCTTGAGTTTGCTGAAAGAGCATTAGGTATATATCAAAAACTAGTTAGAAAAAATCCTCAAAAATATGAAGCTGACTTAACTAATTCATTAAATAACTATGCGAATCGTTTAAGCGATTCAGGCCGCTATGAAGAAGCAATAACTTATGCAAAACAGGTATTAGAAATTCGTCAGCGACTATTTACAAAAAATCCAGCTCAATTCGAATACAAACTTGCGTCATCATTAGATAACTACGCCAAACACTTGTTCGATTTGGGCCACAATGAGGAAGGGATTAAATTTGCCAAGCAGGCTTTAGATATATATCAACGGTTAGCAAATAAAAACCCTGATCGATTCACAGAGGACTGGTTTTCAGCAATATGTTCATATTATTTTTTTAAGTGGCTTTCTAATGAACCTGTTGATCATCAATCTTTGTCGATTGTACATGTTGTCCCAAATAGTATTTCAAGACATCAAGAATCATTATTATTACTTTGGTCAAGCTTCGTAAGAGCTTGTTATTCGTCAGATTTTGTGACCAGAAGTAACTTAATGGGCCAAGTTGTATCAATATGGCGTTCTCTCTCAGGCTCTAATCAAATTATGTCTGATACTCATTTCGTATGCGCTGCTGCGTGGTGTGCTCAGCATAACTCGTCTTTTATTAAAGACTTTAATTGGCAAGCACAATGGCTAAAGCTATATAAAGAATTAAAAGGGAATATTCCTAACTGGATGCTAATAGTGGCTGAGCAATTAAAATTTGAATGGGATATTGAAGTTCCATTAGATTAGTGTTCATGCGCCTGCAAGCCAGGTGCATCGTGCGCACGCGCCAACCACTGCATTTCCGAAGGATTGTGCTCCATATCACCCAGATCAGTGTAATCCACATGCTGGTAATTAGAGATGACCGGCACAGTAGTTTTGGGCGCCAATGCGGGTTCAGCCACCGCCTGCGGGCCTACCTGCAATGCCTGCAGCTGGATACTGACGGTATGTTCAGGGTAATGGTATTGCACTAGGTAAGGCAACTTTAAAGACGGGATCCATAATACTTCGGTCTGGATACCGTTGCCCAGCTCGCCCACATATTTTTCCAGATCACGGCCATATTGCTGGCCAATATCGGAAGGCACTTTCTTCAGTTTTGCCAGCTCTTCATCGGTCACCAGTTGAGATTTGACCTGCCAGAATTGTGCGTCTGTCTTGATGGAGAGTAACTTGAGGTCTACGTCAGAATACCCGATCGAGCGTTTATCTTCATGCATCAGGTAAGTGTAGTTAAACTGGCCGGCAGGCTTTTTCATCCATATCCCGCTATGATGCGCCGGTTCACCGTTTTGATGCAGGTTGCGGATTTCCACCTGGTCATCTTCACGCATTAACCACCATTGCAAATGTTTGGCGGCGTTTTCCTTGCAAGGCGTGGCGCACTGCACGGTTTCAAAACGCGCATTCACCGCTTCTTCAGCCTGGCTGGCAGCGGAGATTCCTGTTAACAACATTGTTCCAAATACAGTCTGAATGACTTTATTCATATACATTTTTCCTACAATTCCATCATGTGGCACAGGGCGACAGATCGCCGCCCTGTATTGCTTAAACTAAGCCCGGAATAAGTGAGCGAGCGGGATAAAGTACAAGGCGTACGGCACGCAAAAACCGGAATGTACATGAGTACATGAGGATTTTGAGTACCGGGCAACGCAGTAATTTCCCCGCGTAGCCACTTGTGTTCCTCAGTTAATAACCGAAAGCGTCTTTCATCACTTGATAAATATAGCTTTGTTCCTGCACGCCATGCACCAGGTAGGATTTAGGACCAATCGCGTAAATCGCTACTTCTTCACCGGCATGGGTTTCAGAGCTCAATGGTACCAGCGCTTCCTGGTGGAAATCAGGGTCTTCAGTATCCACACCTGACATATCCACTACGCGGCCAGCTGCAACGGCTTCGTTATACACAGCATCACCTGGTGAGTTGGTGTGGTAGCCAGGGCCGTTGGCAAAGCTCACAGTTGTGTAAGGTCTGCCGTCAGCAGCCAGGGTTGGCGCTGTTTTACCAGGCTCAACCACTTTACCCAGGATAGGGTTGCCACGTTTTGGGTAACCGCCGATGGTCAGGGTATGGCTATGGTCAGCCGTCACGATGATCAGCGTGTCGTTCAGGTTTACTTTACTGGCTGCTTCACGTACCGCGTCAGACAAAGCCACTGCGTCCTTGAACGTGCGGTAGGCATTACCGGCGTGTGACGCGTGGTCGATACGGCCGCCTTCCACCATCAGGAAATACCCATTCTGGTTTTTCTTCAGGATATCAATCGCTTTGCCGGTCATTTCAGACAATGAAGGCTCGCCAGCGATGTCGTTAGCACGGTCTTGCTCGTATTCCATGTGGGATGGATTAAACAGGCCGATTACCTTGTTAGTGGTGACCGGGTTCAATGCATTGAATGCGTTCTGGTCCTGGATATATACGCCACCAAATTTGGTGACATATTCTTGCGCCAGGTTACGGCCATCGGTACGGCGGCCTTTGGTGCCTTCAACGTCTGTCACTGAATTTGGCAGGAAGTAGCTGCGGCCACCGCCAAACACGACATCAACACCATCACCAATTTTGCCGGCACCGAAGTTGTCGATCAGTTGTGCGGCAATATCTTTCACACCGTTAGTCGCAGCGGCTGAAGAAAGATTGGCGTTGGCCTCCCAGTCACGGTTTGAAATATGTGCATAAGTCGCAGCTGGCGTTGCATGCGTGATACGTGCTGTAGACACCACGCCAGTTGATTTACCTGCAGCTTCAGCTTGTTCCAGGATCGTCGTCACTTTGCCAGCGTTGATCACAGAAGGGCTAGGTTCGTTTCTGGCCACAGACTGGTTCAGCGAAATAATGCCATCATTGGTTTTCACGCCAGAGATAATCGCGGTCATGGTCGGTGCAGAGTCGGAAGTCTGCTGGTTAGTCGAGTAAGTTTTAGATAAAGCAACGTAAGGAAACTCTTCAAATGACAAACGGTTACGCTCGCCATCAATGCCTTTCAACTGGCCTTCAAAAATACGGGCACCAGTCACAGTGGAGATACCCATACCATCACCGACAAACAGGATGATGTTTTTAGCTTTTTTGGCATTTGGCACCAGTTTTTTGCTGTCATTCAGGCTGGCTGCGCCATCTTTCAGCCAGAATTGCGCATCTTCTGCCAAGGCAACGTTGGAAAGTGCGAATTGTGAGCCCAGCAACATGGCTACGACAGCGGTGCGTTTCAAGTTTAAAAAGTCCATGATGATTCCTTTAATTAGAGTTTATAGTATTTTTAATTAATCTTTACGACGGCGCACCACACCTGCCATCAAACCCAGGCCAGCCAGCAACATCGCGACTGAATCCGCTTCCGGCACTGAAGTCACTGCATTCAGGCTAACACTATCAATTCCCAGTTGTAATGAGTTCTGGTTAGCAACCGTGGCAAAACGCAACACATAGTTACCACCTGAAGCCAGGCTGGAACTCAGGTCGAAGCTGTAGTTAACATAGTCATTCGCTGCCAGCACGCCATTGGCACCACCGATATACAAGCTTTGCACAACATCTGCGCTATTGATAGAGAAAGGATCAGAGCCTGCTCTTAAAATATCCACGCGCACATGCTGGTTAGGATTGTCTGTGGCATCCACGCTGTAATCCAGGCCGGCGGCATCGATATTAGTGGTGCTGTTCTGGTTGTTGACGAACATCTGGAAAGTCAGGGTCGCTGAAGAAACAGCGCCAGTGCTAAAGGTTTGGAACAAGGTGCTGCCTGACAGGCCATTGTTATCCAGCAAACCGTAATAGCTGCCCTGATAGGCACCTACTGTCGTGTTGCCAGTGACTTCAGTGGTTGTGCCTGACTGTGCCAGCACGCTGCCAAAGATACCCTGCTCGACAGATTGCCAGCCGGTGATATCGTAGTTATCTGCACCGTGCGATTCAAAGCCGCCATTTTGAATCAACTCGGCCGCTTGCACTGCATTGACTTGTGACAGTGCAGCGGTAACCAGCATGCCGGTCATTACCAATGATTTCAACTTCATCTCAATGTTCTCCCTGAACGATATGATTAACTTGCACGCGAACCCCTATGCGCGCTCACCTGAGTATTGTTAAAAACATCTGTGGCAGAAAGGTTTCACTCAGATGAAGGTTATGTGATGGGTATGACTAGTGCGTTTATGGATTGGGCAAGACCAGGGAATTGCTATTGTCAGAGTATGCGTTTGCTGGAGCTGGAGGCTGAAAAGAAAAAACCCCGAATCAACGGGGTTATAAATGACTTTAACTTGAAAACACGACACAATCACACAAAGGCATCCATCATGCTGATGATCATGAGTAGCATAAATCCAAAAAACAGAATTTTCAGATTTAAACTCATAAACGACCCTGTGCATTTGTGATGTTGCTAGAATAGAACCAATGCGCACCTGACTCAATGACCCGTTTGGGTCATCAAGCATGCGCCAGACGATAGATTTCAGACCATAAAATTAAAACCATCCCGAGCAGGCTTAACCGCCACCAAGACTGCCACCACAGGGGAGCGATATGCTAAAAATAAAACTCATGCTGGGGTTCTGGCTGGCTAGCCTGACCCGCAGGCTCAAAAATAACTTTTACCTGTATCTGGCACTGCTGTTCAGCGTATTTATCTTGCTGGATGCAGGGGTATTTCATGTCGGCCAGAACATGCGCGACAAGGCGTTTGACATGATGGTGAAAAACCGCATTTTCAAACCTGCCGCAGATCCTGCGATTGTGATTATCGATATCAATGAAGCCAGCCTGGAGGCCATGTCCAGGGACTATGGCCGCTGGCCGTGGCCGCGCCAGGTGATAGGCGAACTGGTAGAAAATATCCAGCGCCAGCAACCGAAAGAGATTATTTTCGATATCGTTTTTTCAGATGCTGATGTTTATAACCCTGACAGTGACAGTTACTTCAATGATGTCATCACCGCCTGCGAAAACTGCTTCTTCCCGCTGCTGCGCCTGGATGCCAGCCAGGATAGTAAAAGCCAGCTGACTTACGCGAAAATCCCCGGATTAGTGCATAGCACCGATGCAGACCAGCAAGCCACATTTGCTGCTATTCCCCCATATTTCAAAGGTGCCTGGAAGCAGCAACGTATGGGCACGCACAATGTTTATCCGGATAGTGACGGCGTAGTGCGCCAATACCGTATGCGCCATCATGACCGCGGCTGGACCTTGCCTGCCCTGCCCTTGCTGGTGGCGGATGCAATGCAGTTTGAGACCGGCAATACGCCGGATGATATGTTGCTGAACTGGCGCGGCAAGCCGTTTACTTATCACTATGTTTCATTCAGCGAGGTTTACACCGATAGCACCAGTTCAAAACCCAAGCGCGCGCAAGATGAATTCAAGGACAAGATAGTCATCATAGGCTCTACGGCACCGGCGCTGTTTGATATCAAGCCAACCGCGATGGACAAGCAATTCCCGGGTGTAGAAATCCTGGCGACAGCGCTGGATAACACCTTGCACCAGGATTACCTGAAAGTCTGGCGTGGCAAACTGCCTTATATTTTGCTGAGTTTGTTACTGGTGTGGCTGACCACACTGGCGTTTTATTTCAAGGTAGACCGCGACCGTTTTAACGGCATTTTTACCGGCAGCCAGATCGGCCTGCTGGTGTTGTCATACCTGGCCATCAACTTCATTCATACCTATCTCGACCTGGCGGCACCTATTGTCTGGGCGGTGGCTTATTTTGGTATCGCCAAAATTTACGCGCTGGCGACCGACCGTGCCCTGCAACGCTGGCTGGCATTTGGCCTGACATCCAATAGCGAAGAGCTGGAAGTGCTTTTGATGCCAATCGCGATTGAAAGCCCGGAAACCCTGGGCGATGCGGTAATGAAACTGGTCCGCAAAGAAATTGAATTTGCCTGCCGAGCACCCAACCAGACGGATATTCTGATCGGCACCCAAAGCGGAATCTGGGGTCTGTTTGGCGATATGGTGGTAGTCAGCTGGCAATACAAGCCTGAAGCCGCTTACCGCGAGGCGGCAGAACATGATGCCCAGCAACTGGCCGCACAATTACCGGCATTACTGAACAAGCTGGGTCTGCCTAATCAGCCGACCATACGTTATGGAATGCACCAGGGCAATATCGTCAACCGCGCAGACCAACTGGCAGCACAATGGCGGTTGCTGTTTGCACAAGCGATGATAGCACTGGAAAAAGAATATTTATCAACCACGGAGAAATTTGAGACATCAGTATGATAAAAACAAAGATGATAAAAACGAGGATGATAAAAAACAGTTTACTGGCATTGTTGGCCGCATTCGTTTGCAGCAGCGTGCTGGCTGCCGAGACAGGTGTAGTATTAAAACCTGACCAGCTACGCGCAGATGCTTTTAGCGACGCAAAAGTCGTTGGCAATCTGAGTAAAAACGATACCGTCGATATCCTGAATAAAAAAGGTGCCTGGTTACAAATTAAATCTGGCGGCAAAACCGGCTGGGTGCGTTTGCTGACGGTGAAACGCAACAGTGCGGGAGGCAATAACTTGGCCGGTGTGGTGGGGGTGGCTACCGGCCGTAGCGGTACGGGCAAAGTCGTGTCGACTACCGGCATCCGCGGGCTGAGTGCTGAAGATTTGAAAACTGCGCAATTCAACGAAGCGGAAACCAAGAAACTGGAAAGCTATACAGTCAGTGCAGACGAAGCAAAACAATTTGCAGCCAGTGGTGGCTTAAGCAGCCGCCAGACGCCATATTTCCAGGGAGCTAGCCAGCAATGAAACATAGCCTTTTGAAGCAAGATATATTCAAAAAAACCTTAATTAAACAGGTAGTCGTCTTTGCGCTATGCGGTAGTTTTATGGCCGGTAGCGCAGTTGCGCTCGACCTCAAAGGTGCACTCAAGGATGCAGTCAACAACCAGCTTGGTGGTAACAGCGCTGAGCAAGCTGCACCGGCAAATGCTGAGAATGCGTCAGCGCAGGATAAATTAGCCAATATCAACTGGAAAAACCCTAGCCAGGAAGACGAGATCGCCGTTGGCCGCAATGTGACTGGTACTATTCTCGGGGCGGCACCGCTCGTGAACGACGCTAAATTGCAGCAGTACGTGAATAAAGTCGGGCGCTGGGTCGCCAGCCAGTCTGAACGCACCAGCCTGCCCTGGCATTTTGGCGTGATTGATAGTACTGACGTCAACGCATTTGCAGCACCGGGTGGCTATGTGCTGATCACCAAAGGTCTGTATCAACGCTTAACCAGCGAAGCACAACTGGCAGGTGTACTGGGCCATGAGATCGCTCACGTCGTGCAAAGGCATCATTTGAAAGTGATGCAAAAACAGGCACTGATGGATGCCGGTACCTCATTCCTCAAAGAGAAAATCAGCAAAAATAAAATCACCCAGCGCGCCGTGACTACCGGTGCCGAAATCAGCGCCCGCAACCTCGATAAAAGTGCCGAGTATGAAGCTGATAGCATGGGTACGGTATTAGCTGCACGCGCTGGTTATGATGCTTACGGGCTGGCAGAAGTATTGCAGGACATGGAATTGCTGGGCAATAACGATGGCAGCGTAGCATTGCTGTTTCAGACCCATCCTCACCCGGATGACCGTGTGGCGCAACTGAGTATTGTCAGCGGTGACCAGATAGATAAAATCAGTGGCGGTAAAACCCTTGAAAACCGTCTCTACAAGTTGAAGTAAGCTTTACTACTAAAACAAAAAAAAGCTCGTCGTGACGAGCTTTTTAATGTACCAAACTCGGATTACACCCAGCCACGCTCACGGCATTCGCTTTTAATGTAAGCGTAGTACACGGGTGCCGCTACTATCCCGGCCAAACCAAAAGTGGCTTCCATCAGCAGCATTGCAACCAGCAATTCCCAGGCATGCGCGCGTATCTGGCTACCTACAATACGTGCATTTAAAAAGTATTCCAGTTTATGAATCACAATTAAAAACAACAGCGAGCCGATAGCCACTATAAATGAGTGGCTGATACTGACGATTACAATTACGGTATTAGAGATAAGGTTACCAACTACCGGTAGCAAGCCAACCAGGAAAGTTAGCAATATCATGGTCTTGGTAAAAGGCAGATGGATGCCGCAAAGCGGCAGGATAATCGCCAGGTAAATAGCGGTCAGGCTGGCGTTCACGGCAGAAATCTTGACTTGTGCAAACACTATGTTTTTAAACGCCTGCGCGAATAAAGCCACGCGTTGCAGCAGGCTTTGTGCAAATGGGCGCTGGTTCGTTTTGGTTTGCACATCATGCAAAGCGACCATTGCGCCAATCACCATCCCAATCAGGATATGCGCAAAATGGTGCCCTGCTTCTTTACCCAGCAATTGCCAGTCTGCCGAATGTGCACGTAACCAGTCGATCACAGTTTGTTGCAGCGTAATGGCGTCATCCGGAAGACGGTCATTCAACCAGACTGGCAGCACGGCACGCGAGTCTTCAATAATGCGTGCAAGCTGGTCAAACAGCACGGTCAGGCCGCCTGTATCACTGCGGATCAGCGTCACGATACTCATGCCCATCGCCACTAGCAACCCAATCACAAAAGTCGCCAGCAACACCACCGCCAGCCACTTGGCATATTTACCCGGCACCCTGCGCGCAATAAGGGGTGAAATCACGTGAATCAGCTCGAATACCAGCAGGCCTACCAGCAAAGCGGGCAGCAGCTGTACTTTCAATACCAGCCACATCAAAAGCGCCATCAGCACATAGGTGGCGGTATCAAATTTTTGGGTTTGGGTCACTACAAGACTCCGCAAAATCAATCAAAGATCAAAACTTGGCTTGTATCTGCCTGGCTGCATCTAGCGGCAGCTTGAGCAGGAAATGTACGGCTTCATCGAACTGTTTGTCCAGCACCTCTCCCCGCAACCTCTCGACTTCACGGGTTAACTCATCCACCCGTTTATAAGTAGTGGTTATTTTAAGGTGCACCATTTCCACAAAAGGAATCGCGCCAGCCTGCTCCATCGCCAGTTTGGCAGTGCCGCCATAGGCGCGCACCAGACCGCCAGTACCGAGGTTGATGCCGCCATAATAACGGATCACCGCCACACAGCAATTGACATAATTCTGCCCATCCAGCATTTGCTGGATAGGCTTACCAGCGGTACCGGCAGGCTCGCCGGCGTCAGAAAACCTGGCGACGATACCTTCAGCCGTTTTCATGCGGAAAGCATAGGCCAGATGACCTGCACTTTGATGCTCGCTGGCAAACTGGCGTAAAAATAAAGCAAGCTCCCGCTCAGTCTCACAGCGTCCGGCACGCGCAATAAAGCGTGATTTATTAATAGTTTGATCGGCCTGGCCGTTTTGTTGGAAGGTCAGCATCGTACTTGTCTACTCTGTATGTCTAGCCTTGTTCAGTCGCATGCTGCCTTATCCATTCGGCAAAAGTCTGTTCATCCATATCGCCAGCGGCGACAGACAGCATGGTTAGTACACAGGCAACATCCGTTGCATTAAGCACATACCCATTCAAGATAAGGAACAACTCCATCGCCACAAATGCTGTACGTTTGTTTCCATCCAGTAACGGATGGTTACGCGCAATCCCATAACCATAGGCTGCGGCCAACGCGGCACAATCCGGAGTGTCATAGTCAGCTAAATGTTGTGGCTTACTCAGAGCAGATTCAAACAAACCCATATCGCGCACACCTGAAATACCACCGTGCTCGGTTAATTGTTCATCGTGCACTGCTAATAGCACCTGAGCATCAAGCCATATCCAGTTTTTATCAGAGGCAGTCATCCTTATTTAGCCAACTCACGTAACACATCCCGCCTGGATTTCATGATTTTTCTCGCCACGTCCATTTGTGTTTCAAACGCAGGATCATGCGGCGTAATCGTCACCGCGCCTGGCGCATCGGTCAGGTATACCGTATCGCCCTTTTCCAATTTCAACCGTGCAAGCACTTCTTTAGGCAAAATCACACCAACAGAATTACCGATTTGGGTCAGTTTGAGTGAATGCATGACGAGCTCCATTAAACCAAGTTATAACAAAAGTTATAATAACAGACTGTTGATCTAAAAAATAGTTTGAAGGCAATTGGGGAAATGTTTAAGTAAGCAACAAAAGCTATCTGTGCAGTTGCAAAAACACTTTTTAGGAAAGACCTCTGATATGCCCTGCTTCATCTACTGATATTCGACCGCTGGCTGGTTGCTTGGGCAGCCCCGGCATAGTCATGATGTCACCGCAAATCGCCACGACAAACCCTGCCCCGCGTGACAAGCGTAATTCACGCACGTGCAATTCATGGCCTTGAGGCACATTGCGTAGCCTGGCATCGCCAGACAACGAATATTGTGTTTTAGCGATGCATACCGGCAGCCCTGCGCTGGCTTCAGCCATCTGCGATAACTGCTGTTCTGCCAGCTCGCTTAAAGTCACTGCATTGGCACCATACAGCGATTTTGCGATGACATTGAGCTTCTCAGTCAACGGCAGATGATCTTCATAAAGCAAGGTGGGGTTTGCCGTTTGTTGCGCCTGAGCCGCCACAGCGTGCGCGAGTTCCAATGCGCCTTTTCCGCCTTCTGCCCAATGCCGGCAAACATGCATGCTGCTACCCCATGACTCTACGGCCGATTGCACTAGTGCAACTTCAGCCTCTGTATCATGGCTAAAGTGATTGAGGGCCACCAGCACCGGCAAGCCAAAATGCAGGTGCAGGTTGGCTACATGTTTTTTCAGGTTGGCAATGCCTACCGACAACGCTGGGAGATTTTCGCTATTCAACTCCGCAACTTCAACGCCACCGTGATATTTGAGTGCGCGTATAGTCGCTACAACGACTGCCATATCCGGCCGCAGCCCGGATTGACGGCATTTGATATCCATAAACTTTTCAGCGCCAAGGTCTGCGCCAAAGCCAGCTTCAGTCACCACGTAATCGGCCAGCCGCAAAGCGGTTTGCGTGGCTACCAGGCTATTGCAACCGTGCGCAATATTGGCAAACGGGCCACCATGCAATAACGCTGGCGAACCCTCCAGTGTTTGCACCAGGTTAGGATGAAAAGCATCTTTCAACAAAGCAGTCATCGCGCCTTCGGCCTGCAAATCAGTGGCAAAAATAGGTTTGCCTGTTGTAGACTGCCCAACCTGCATGCGACCCAGACGGCGGGTTAAATCGGCCAGGTCAGTTGCCAGGCAAAAAATCGCCATCACTTCACTGGCTACCGTAATATCAAAGCCGGTGTCGTAGGGTTGCGGCTGGTTGACGGTAATTCTGCGCAAGGCACGGTCATTCATATCCATACAACGCCGCCAGCTTACCTGGTCAAACTGCAGGGCGTTGCCATGATAGATATGGTTATCGACTAAAGCGGCAAGCAGGTTGTTGGCGGCACTGATGGCGTGAAAGTCGCCGGTGAAATGCAGGTTGATATTTTCCATAGGCACCACCTGTGCGTAACCGCCACCGGTTGCCCCACCCTTCATACCGAATACCGGACCTAGTGATGGCTCGCGCAAACAGGCCAATGCCTTGTAACCAGCCAGGTTTAAGGCATCGGTCAAACCTACTGTAGTGGTGGTTTTACCCTCGCCTGCAGGCGTCGGATTGATAGCGGTCATCAAAATGAGCCTGGCCCGCACCGGTTGTTTGTGCAAATGATTGACGGTGGATTGGCTAAGCTTGGCCATATGCTGGCCATGAAGATGCAAGTCTGAGCCTGAGAGCCCCAACTGTTGGGCAATATCGGTGATAGGTCGTAATGTGGCTGCTTGCGCTATTTCGATATCACTTAACATGCGTTTCCCAGGTTCCCATTTCAGGCTCAGGTTTCAGATCAGGTTTTATAGTTAACGCTTGGACTTGCTGCCTCCAAGGATAGAACCCAGCACACCTCGAATGATGGCGCGGCCAAGTTGCGAGCCAATCGCCCGCGCAGCAGACTTGGCAGCGGACTCCAGTACCGAGTCGGAGCGGCTTGTTTTACCAGTGAGTATTCCGCCCAAATCAAAGCCGGATGAAGACTCCTGTTCTTGCGGGGCTTTTTCCTGTGTGGTCGCGGCTTGCTCAGCGCGTTGCTTGAGAATCTCGTAGGCAGATTTCCTGTCCACCAGTTTGTCGTATACGCCCGCGACCAGTGATTGTGCCATTACTTGCGTGCGTTCAGCATCGGTTGCCGGGCCTACACGGCTTTCCGGCGGACAGATGAATGTGCGTTCCACCGGCGTCGGCGCACCTTTTTCATCCAGGAATGAAACCAGCGCTTCACCTACACCGAGCTCGGTAATCGCTGTCGCTACATTCAATTTGGGATTAGCACGGAAGGTTTGCGCAGCGACCTGCACGGCTTTCTGGTCACGCGGGGTAAAAGCGCGCAAGGCATGCTGTACGCGGTTACCTAATTGCCCCAGAACGACATCCGGGATATCCAGCGGGTTTTGCGACACGAAATAGATACCTACACCTTTGGAACGGACCAGGCGCACCACCTGTTCGATTTTCTGCATCAGCATTGCGGGCGCATCATTAAACAGCAGATGCGCCTCGTCAAAAAAGAATACCAGTTTTGGTTTTTCCAGGTCACCTACTTCCGGCAGCTTTTCAAATAACTCGGATAACAGCCACAATAATAGAGTTGCATACACGCGCGGTGAGTTCAGTAATTTATCCGCCGCCAGGATATTGATGTAGCCCAACCCTTTGGCATCGGTTTGCATCATGTCTTCAAGATTGAGCGCTGGCTCACCAAACAGCGTATCGCCGCCTTCGGTTTCCAGTTGCAGTAAAGACCGCTGGATCGCGCCGACACTGGCAGTGGAAATATTGCCGTATTGCGTTTGATAAGTCGCTGCATTTTCGGCACAGTGTTGCGCCATTGCACGCAGGTCCTTCAAATCCAGCAGCAGCATGCCATTGTCATCGGCTACCTTGAAGATGGCATTTAACACGCCGCTTTGCACTTCATTGAGGTTAAGCATACGCGAGAGCA
Organism: Methylophilus sp.; assembly: GCA_032153875.1. Classification (GTDB taxonomy): domain Bacteria; phylum Pseudomonadota; class Gammaproteobacteria; order Burkholderiales; family Methylophilaceae; genus Methylophilus. Next base: position 21,524 of record JALDYP010000021.1, on the reverse strand, counting down.
GCAAAGGCCCCATCTCACTCAGTGTGGTGCGAACCGGATGGCCTTTTGCACCAAACATATCCCAGAACATCACCGGATAAGCTTTATTAGCGTAACCAGTCAAACCTAGCTGCTGCACGCGCGCTTCCACTTTGGCATTACCTCCGCCAATCTGGCTCATGCCGGACAAATCCCCTTTTACATCAGCCATAAATACCGGCACGCCGATACGCGAAAACTGTTCGGCCAGGCTTTGCAAGGTAACAGTTTTACCCGTACCAGTCGCACCGGCGATCAGGCCGTGACGGTTGGCCATTTTTGGCAGCATCACGCTGTCGGTTTCATTATTTTTGGCGATGAGCATCGGTTCTATCATGGAAGGCACTCGTTTAAGTAATTGTTTGCTTGAGTATAGGTGATGGCCCTGAAAAGTGGAAGGCAGTAGCGGCAAACTACAGATTTAGAGTGACCTAGAAATCACCGCGCCTGGCTTTTTCCATCAAACTAATCAGGGCATCTTCCAGTTGCTGTGCAGAAGCCTGCGCCCTGGCGGTAGGATTTTTGATATTTTTCAGATCATGCGTAGGCCGGTCCAGCCCAAGATATAAACGCCGTTTGCCTTGCGCATCCGGTTTTTCATATACAGCCACCCGGCACGGGGCGAATACCAGGAACTCTGGATGATCCAGGATGATTTCTGTGCCCATGCTCAGGTTACAAAAGGTGCGGACTTCCTTGATGCCTTGTGGGTCTTGCCCGCGTAGTTTCATATGTTCGCCAATCGGGAAATTGGCCGGGCTGACGAAATTCATGCCTTCAGAAATAGACTTTAAACTATCTACCAGATCATGGTAGCTGACGTTTGGCTCAACCGGCACCTCGTAAATCGCGTTATCCAGATCTACATCCGGCATGCCATGGCCGATTACACGCGTGTGTGGCGCTTTATCAATGGCCTGTGCGCACCCGGTCATCGGCATATATAGCCATAGCAAACAACATAAGCCGGAGATGCAATGACGCATGGTCAAAATTCCTTTTTAACAGAAGTCCATTACAGCACAGTGTCCTAAGCAGTCATGTGACCAACATCACGGCGAATGATCAGCAGGATTTACAAGTCTTGATGAAAAGCGCGTTGCACCGTGCGTTTATCGTACTGTGGCGACAGCATGGTAATAAAATTCAACATGTAGTCACGCAAAAACGCATCGCGGCGCACGCCCAGGTAAGTCGTGCTATTCGGGAACAAATGGCTGCAATCCAGGCTTTTCAGCGGTGCATCCCGCACTTCGTCATAGGCCATGTTCGCAATCAAGCCTATCCCCAAGCCGAGATTGACGTAGGTTTTAATCACATCGGCATCGATCGCGGTAAACACTACGTTCGGCTGCAAGTCGGCATCGTGGAATACTTTGGAAACCAGCGTACCACCGGTAAATGCGAAGTCATAGGTAATCAGCGGGTAATCCGCCAGGTCTTTTAATGCCAGTTTGCCTTTTTGCAGCAATGGATGATCCGGCGGCACCACCAGGCAGCGGTTCCACTCATAGCATGACAGGCAGGATAAACGTTCGTCATCGCTGATGTTTTCGGTTGCGATGCCAATATCGGCTTCGCCGGAAGCCACATGCTCGGTCACTTGCGCCGGGTTGCCCTGGTGGATCGCCAGTTTGACATTAGGATATTGCGCGATGAACTGTTTCACCGCTGAAGGCAAACGGTAGCGCGCCTGCGTGTGCGTAGTTGCAATCGTCAGCTCGCCGCTATCTTCCTGGCTGTATTCATCGCCCACACGCTTAATGTTCTGCATATCAAGTATCACGCGCGCCGCCAGGTCTACAATCTTGCGGCCCGGTTCAGTCACGCCTATCAGGCGTTTGCCATTACGCTGGAAAATTTGCAGGCCCAACTCTTCTTCAAGCAACTGAATCTGTTTGCTCACCCCTGGCTGTGAGGTATGCAGCACTTCAGACGCCGAAGAGATATTCAATTGCTGACGGACGACCTCATGCACATAGCGTAACTGATGGAATTTCATGACCCGCTCAATATAACCAAAAGCTATATCATAGAACAACTGGTTATTAAATCAATAATTAAAAATCTGGTACATTGCGCGCACTGAAATTAAGAAGATACTCCTCATGGAATTCGGATACATACTGGCAGGCTTTGTGGTCGGCTTTTTGGTGGGTTTAACCGGCGTTGGTGGCGGTTCGTTGATGACACCCATTTTGTTGCTGGTTTATAACGTGAAACCAGCGGTAGCTGTCGGCACAGACTTACTCTATGCATCCATCACCAAATCTGTTGGTATTTTTGCGCATGGCAAACTGGGCAACATAGACTGGAGCATCGTAAAGCGCCTGGCTATTGGCAGCGTGCCTGCTTCCATGGTCACGTTGTGGGCGCTGCAAAGTATGGACTTGCAATCCGGCAGTGCCGTCTCCACCATTAAGTTCTGGTTAGGCATTGCACTGATTGTCACTTCTATCGCTGTGTTGCTGCGAAACAAACTAATTTCCATGGTTGCAAGCGAAGAATGGATTCCAGCTCGCTATGTTCCTGCGGCGACAGTCATTCTCGGCATCATACTGGGTGGATTGGTGACCCTCACTTCAGTTGGTGCCGGCGCTTTGGGCGTAACTGCGCTCATCATGCTCTACCCTAAAGAAAAGATCACCACGATTGTCGGCAGTGATATCGCACATGCGGTGCCATTGACACTGGTGGCTGGTGTGGGTCATGCCTCTCTGGGCACAATAGACTACACCTTGCTGGGTACATTATTAATAGGCTCCATCCCCGGCATCTACCTCGGTAGCCACCTGAGTTCGCGGGTTGCCGAGCACTGGGTACGCATTGTGCTGGCTATGATATTGATTTATGTAGGCTTTAAGCTGGTTTTCCATTAAAATACTGCCTCTTCGCAATGGCGAAAAAGTGATTTAAGCATGTACAAATACGACCCTATAGACCAACAAATTGTTAATGAACGTGTCGCCCAATACCGCGACCAGACCCGCCGCTACATCGCTGGCGAGCTATCTGATGAAGAATATCGCCCGTTAAGATTACAGAATGGCCTGTATATCCAGCGCCATGCGCCTATGCTGCGTATTGCGATCCCTTATGGTTTGCTTGCCAGCAAACAGCTGCGCAAACTGGCAGATATCACTAAAAAATATGACCGTGGCTATGGTCACTTCAGCACCCGCCAGAACCTGCAATTAAACTGGCCGAAACTGGAAGACACGCCGGATATCCTGGCTGAGTTAGCCACTGTAGAAATGCATGCCATCCAGACTTCCGGCAATTGCATCCGCAATATCACTACCGACCAGTTCGCAGGCATTGCACCTGACGAAATTATTGATCCGCGTGCGATTGCCGAGATCATGCGTCAATGGAGTACATTCCACCCGGAATTTGCGCTGTTGCCACGTAAATTCAAAATCGCGGTTTCAGGTACCACCCAAGACCGCGCAATTGTGCAGGCGCACGATATCGGCCTCGAGTTTTACAAAGATACCAATGACCAGATGGCAATCAAGGTCTGGGTTGGCGGCGGCCTGGGCCGTACACCAATCCTTGGCATGGTCATTCGCGAGCATTTGGAATGGCAGCACGTATTGTCGTACTGCGAAGCCGTGATCCGTGTCTATAACGTGCATGGCCGTCGTGACAATGCTTACAAGGCGCGCATCAAAATCCTTGCTAAAGCATTGGGTATTGAAGAATTCAAGCGCCAGGTGGAAGAAGAATGGGCACATTTGAAAGATGGCCCGCTCACCATCACGCAAGCCGAGCTTGACCGCGTAGCCAAATATTTTGAGCCTATGCCTTATGAAACCTTGCCGGCGCACGACGCCTCATTTGATGCTGCTGTGGCTTGCAACCCTGCTTTTGCTGCCTGGGTTAAACGCTGCGTACAAGGACACCGCGTCCCTGGTTATCGTGCTGTCACGCTGTCACTAAAACCTCATGGTAAAGCCCCTGGCGACATCACGAGTGAGCAAATGCATGCGGTAGCAGATATGGCTGACGCTTTCAGCTTTGGCGAACTGCGTTCTTCGCATGAGCAAAACCTGATCCTGGCAGATGTGAAATTGTCTGATCTGTTTGCGGTGTGGGAACAAGCGCGTGCAGCGGGTCTCGCAACGCCTAATATTGGCCTGCTGACCGACATTATTTGCTGCCCTGGCGGTGACTTCTGCAGCCTGGCCAATGCAAAATCCATCCCGATTGCCGAGGCGATTCAAAACCAGTTTGATGACCTGGACTACCTGCATGAAATCGGTGACATTGAACTGAATATTTCCGGTTGCATGAATGCGTGCGGTCATCACCATGTCGGTCACATTGGCGTGCTGGGCGTAGATAAAGATGGTTCTGAATGGTATCAAGTGACTATTGGTGGCAAGCAAGGCAATGACGCCAGCATTGGTAGCGTGATTGGCCCTTCTTTCTCGGCTGAAGAAATGCCTGGCGTGGTGCAAAAACTGATAGAAGTATTTATCCGCGAGCGTCACGAAGATGAGCGCTTTATCGATACGGTGCGCCGTTTGGGTGTTGCACCGTTTAAAGCGCACGTATACGAAAAAGGAGCCACGGCATGAGTAACCTGATTCGCTTGAATGCAGATGGCGTTGCCGAGATTGTTGAGGATCAGTGGACACGCGTGGTACCGCCGCCGCCTGCGGAAGAATCTGTACGCAAACAGGCCGGTAAAGTGGTGCTGTTCAAATTAACCGGTGAAGCAAGCTATACCCCGGAACAGATCGCTGACACAATGATTCCGGCAACCGGCAAAGTATTGGTGCCGCTGGCTATCTGGCAGGCGCGTAAAGCTGAATTGCAAGCAAGGTTCGATAACGCTGAAGTAGGCATTATTCTGGCGACGCATGAAACTGCTGAAGCCTTGCAAGCCGAGTTCGCAGACATTAATAGCATCCCGCTGGTGGCAATCTTTGTTGAGCGCTTTGCTGATGGCCGCATTTTCACACTGGGTAACTGGTTGCGCACGCGCTTTGGTTTTAAAAACGATATGCGCGCAGTGGGTGATGTATTACGTGACCAATTGTTTTTCCATAAACGTTCCGGCTTCACCAGCTTTTTGATCCGCGCCGACCGCTCGGCACAAGAGGCCGTTGCCAGCCTGAATGACTTTAGCCAACCTTACCAGGGCGCCGTTGATGACGTGCCCGTCTGGCGGAGAGTAAACCGTACATGAGTGGTGCTGTCAGCATGCTTAAGCCGGCTAATAAAAATCCGGCGACCAGCCCTGAGCTAATCGATGCACTGGTCAACAGTGTACAGGTGAAGCGTGCGCAAGCGCTTGAATTGCTGAAAGCGGCCGCGGCCGAGTTTCCGGCGATTACCTTTGCCAACAGCTATGGCGCTGAAGATATGGTAATCACCGATCTGATTGCCAAAGAAAATCTGCCCATTGAGATTTTCTCGCTGGATACCGGCCGCCTGCCTGCTGAAACCTACACGCTGATGGCCGATGTGGAAAATACTTACACCATCAAACCAATGGTGTTTTTCCCCAGGCATGAAACCGTTGAAAATTATGTGCGCACGCATGGCATCAATGCTTTTTACGAAAGCATTGATTTGCGCAAAGCCTGCTGCCACATGCGCAAGGTCGAGCCATTGCAGCGCGCCCTTACCGGCAAACAGGCCTGGATCACCGGTATGCGCGCAGAGCAGGCAACTACCCGCAGCAACCTGCCGACCCGTGAATACGATGCCGGCAACAAGCTGGAAAAATTCAATCCTTTAAGTGATTGGACTGAAAAAGAAGTATGGGCTTATATCCGCATGTACAGCGTGCCCTACAATGATTTGCACGACCAGTTTTACCCTAGTATCGGCTGCGCGCCATGTACACGTGCAGTCGCCATGGGCGAAGATATCCGCGCTGGCCGCTGGTGGTGGGAAGACCCGACCAGTAAAGAATGCGGACTGCATGTTAAAAAGTAACGGCAGATGTACACGGTTCGATGCACATACTGAGTTGAACCTAAAGCATTTGTGGCTGATTGATAGAAGATTGAAATGACAACTAAACAACCTTTGTCCCACCTCGACTGGCTGGAAGCTGAAGCCATACATATTTTGCGCGAAGTCGCTGGTCAGTGCTCAAACCCGGTATTGCTTTTTTCGGGCGGCAAAGACTCTTTGTGCATCCTGCGCCTGGCTGAAAAAGCTTTCCGCCCTGGCCGCTTCCCGTTTCCGCTGTTGCATATCGACACCGGTCATAACTACCTGGAAGTGGTGAATTTCCGTGACCAGCGCGCGGCCGAATTGGGCGAGCGCCTGATTGTGCGCTCAGTGGAGGATTCGATTAAACGCGGCACTGTGGTATTGAAATCGGCTGATGAACCGCGCAATAAGCATCAATCTGTGACTTTACTGGAAGCGATTGAAGAATTCGGCTTTGATTGCTGCATCGGCGGTGCCCGCAGGGATGAAGAAAAAGCGCGTGCCAAAGAACGTATCATGAGTTTCCGTGATGAGTTCGGTCAGTGGGATCCTAAAAACCAGCGTCCCGAATTGTGGAACCTGTACAACGCACGTGTGCACAAGGGTGAAAACATCCGTGCTTTCCCGATTTCAAACTGGACTGAAATGGATGTCTGGCAGTATATCGAACGCGAAAAACTGCAATTGCCTAGCATTTACTTTGCGCACCAACGCGATATCGTCATGCGCAATGGCGCGATTTTCCCGGTCAATGTGCCGCTGACTGATGGCAGCGTGATTAACCAGCCGAAAGCCGCTGAAGAAGTGATCAATATGCAGGTGCGCTTCCGTACGGTTGGTGATATCACTTGCACGGCGCCTGTGATTTCAGATGCTGATGATGTCAGCAAAATCGTGATAGAGACGGCTACGACCACTATTACTGAGCGCGGCGCGACCCGCCTGGATGACCAGACCTCCGAGGCTTCGATGGAGCAGCGTAAAAAAGAAGGTTATTTCTAAAAATGCAGGCAAATTCATTTTGTGAATGGATTGCGGCGTTGCGCGGTGCTCAAAATACTCATGTACTTTATGTGCATTCCGTTTTTTGTGCTGCGTGCGCCTTGCACTCCTTTTCACAAAATGCATTTTCCAAGCATTTTTAATGATTGAGAAAAATAGACAATGACAATACAACACAATGATTCTTTGCTGCGCTTTATGACTTGCGGCAGCGTGGATGATGGCAAAAGCACTTTGATTGGTCGCTTGCTGTATGACACCAAAACCATTCTGACGGATACGCTGAACAACATTGAGCGCACCTCGCAGAAACGCGGTATGGAAGCGGTTGATCTTTCACTGCTGACTGATGGCCTGCAAGCTGAACGCGAGCAAGGGATTACCATTGACGTGGCTTACCGTTATTTCAGTACCGGCACCCGTAAATACATCATTGCCGATGCACCTGGTCATGAGCAATACACGCGCAACATGGTGACTGCCGCTTCAACAGCCAATCTGGCAATCATTTTGATCGATGCCCGCAGAGGTGTGCTGACGCAAACGCGCAGACACAGCTACCTGGCGCATCTGGTTGGTTTGCAGCACATCGTGGTGGCAGTCAACAAAATGGATCTGGTTGATTATGACCAGGCCACTTATGAAAAAATCAAAGCCGATTACCTGGCATTTGCTACTGAAATTGGTCTGGCGCAAGCGCGTGATATCAAGTTTATCCCTATGTCTGCTCTCAATGGCGACATGCTGGTAGACCGCCTGGATAAGCTGGATTGGTATCAAGGCGAGACATTGCTGGAAATCCTGGAACAAGTGCCTGCCGCGCACAGCGACCAGGCAGAACAGTTCCGCTTCCCCGTGCAGTTTGTCTGCCGTCCGCATGACTCTGCCAATCCTGATCTGCATGACTTCCGTGGCTTTATGGGCCGTGTAGAATCTGGTGAAATTGCGGTAGGCGATGCAGTTACCGTACTACCTAACGGCTATCAATCCAAAGTCAAAGCCATCCAGATCGGCAATGACCAATTGCAAAGCGCGCAAACGGAACAAAGTATCACGCTATTGCTCGAAGATGAAATCGACACATCACGCGGCGATATGATTGTGAAAACCGCTGAAGTCGTTGAGCCGGTGAAACAGATTGAAGCGCATGTTTGCTGGTTGTCCGAAACACCATTATCCCCGGCCCGCACTTATGTTGTGCGTCACACTTCGCGTGAATCCAAAGCCAAAATCGGCGCGATTCAATACAAAGTAGATGTGAATACGCTGGAGCAACAATCGGCCACAGACTTGAAAATGAATGACATTGCGCGTGTCAGTTTTAAACTGGCCCAGCCGTTAATGGTAGATAGTTATGATAAAAACCGTGCCACCGGTGCATTTATCGTGATTGACGAAAGTACCAACAATACAGTTGGCGCCGGTATGATTGTTTGATCAATCGCACAATTCATCGTCAATTAGACTAATTTGCAATAAAATATCGTTCTGGCTGACCCTAATTTTTTGGCTGAAACCAAGCCGCTAAGGATTTGAAAAAATGACCTATGTAGTAACCGAAAATTGTATTCAATGCAAATATACCGATTGCGTAGATGTGTGCCCGGTCGACTGCTTTGTAGAAGGCCCCAATTTTCTCGCCATCAACCCGGATGAGTGTATTGACTGCACCCTGTGTGTTGCAGAATGCCCGGCTGAAGCCATTTTCTCGGAAGATGATGTGCCAGCAGACCAGCAACACTTTATCGAGCTGAATGCGCGCCTGTCTACCGTATGGCCGACAATCACCGCCAGGAAAGACCCTCTGCCGGAAGCAGATGATATGAACGGCAAACCAGGTAAAACTGAACTGCTGGTCGAGTAAGAAACCAGTTTGAAATAAAAAACCGCTCAATTGAGCGGTTTTTGTTTGTTCAAAACTGAAATTCTATCAGCTAACTGTGATCACCTGATTGCCTAAACTCATCACCAGCAGCTTTTTAACCGGCGCATAACTGCGGCGGTGCTCAGCGGTCACGCCGAATTCCGCCAGCCGCTCAAGGTGCATAGCTGTCGGGTAGCCTTTGTGCTGGGCAAAACCATATTGTGGATATTGCGTATCAAGTTCAAGCAAGGAAGCGTCCCTGGCTGTTTTCGCCAGGATAGAGGCAGCAGAGATCTCAGCCACCTTGCTATCGCCTTTAACAATGGCTTCGCAGGGCAAATCGAACTTTGGCCTACGGTTACCATCCACCTGAATCAGGGTCGCGTGCATAGCAAAATCATTCACCATCGCCAGGTAGGCGCGCTGCATTGCCAGCATACTGGCTTGCAGGATATTGATCTCGTCTATTTCCTGCGCGCTGACACTGGCAATTCCCCAAGCCAGGGCATGTGTTTTAATTTCAAGGGTGAGCGCATTCCGTTTGGCTTCAGAGATCTTTTTGGAATCTGCCAGCCCGGCAATGGGCCGTTCTGGATTAAGTATCACGGCTGCGGCATACACTGCGCCAGCTAAAGGCCCCCTGCCCGCTTCATCAATGCCACAAAGCCTCAGCATAGTCATGCGGCTGGCAAGAACTGCTTGATGACAGCGGCCGCTTTTTGCGCACTGTTCTGCTTTAACTGCATATGGATAGCGCGATACTTTTCACGCAGCACTGCCAGGCCGGTTTTATCTGCCAGCAAGTTGTACAGCGTCTGTGCAATTTGCTCAGGATTGGCGTCTTTCTGTAATAACTCCGGCACAATAAACTCACCCGCCAGGATATTCGGCAAGCCAACATACGGCTGCAAACGCATGCGTTTCAGCAGTTGCCAGCTCATATTCGACATTTTATAGGTAATCACCATAGGCTTTTTCAACAAAGCCGCCTCAAGCGTTGCCGTGCCCGAGGCAACGACAATCGCATCTGCTGCGATCATCGCCTCATGCGCGTGGCCGAACATGATTTGCATATCAATCTCTATGTCAGGCTTTTGCGTTAGCAATTGATGCCAGGCATTCTGGAAAATATCCCGCGTTTCACGCGTCACCAGTGGCACGAGGAATTGCACATTTTTGCCATTCTCGCGCATCAGGCGCTCAAATGAAATGGCCGTTTCCAGCATCAGTTCGGCATGAAAAATGACTTCTGACTGGCGGCTGCCAGGCAATAGTGCAATCACTACACTACTTTTCTTCAATTTGAGTTTTTCGCGCGTCTGCGCCACGTCCGGTTCCATAGGCAAAGCATCTGCCAGGGGATGACCAATATAAGTCACCGGAACGCCTATTTGCTGATACAGCGCAGGTTCAAACGGGAACAGTGCCAGGATATGCGAAACAGCACGCTTGATGCTGTGAATACGGTTTTTGCGCCATGCCCAGATGGATGGACTTACATAATGAATGGTCGAAATCCCTTTGGCTTTTAACTTCTTCTCTAACCAGAAATTGAAGTCAGGCGCATCAATACCAATAAACACATCAGGCTTTTGGATGAGGATTTGCTTGAGTAATTCTTTGCGTAGCTTGAGCAGGCCCCAAAGATGCCTGAACACTTCCAGGTAACCACGCACCGACAGGCGTTCAATCGGGTATAGGGACTTAGCCCCCAAGCTCATCATTTTAGGCCCGGCAATGCCGAAAATCTGAATATCAGGATGCACTGACTTCAGCTCCTGGATCAGGTGGTAACCCAGCAAATCACCGGAGGCCTCGCCCGCCACCATTGCAATTTTAGCCATAGTGTTTTTGAGTTATCGCACAATGCCGCGCGTGGTTTGCGCGAGGAAACGGGTCATCAGGCCAATTTCAGGGCAGGATTTCTCCATTTCAGCCAGAGCCAGTTTGGCTTCCTCGAATGACAAGCCCTGACGGTAAAGTACCTTGTAAGCACGCTTGATCTGTTGAATCGCTTCCGGAGTATATCCGCGGCGTTTGAGGCCTTCTGAATTAATGCCATGCGGTTGCGCGTCGTAGCCCGCAGCTGTGACGTAAGGTGGAATATCCTTGAATACCACAGAACCCACCGCAGTAATGATGTGTTCGCCAATCTGGCAGAACTGGTGCACCAATGTGAAACCGCCCAGAATGGCGTGATCGTAAATAGTGACGTGACCGGCCAGGGATGAGTTATTGGCCATAATGGTATGGTTACCGACGATACAATCATGCGCGATGTGTACATAGGCCATAATCCAGTTATGGTCGCCTATTTTGGTAGTACCTTTGTCCTGAATAGTGCCGCGGTTGAAAGTACAGAACTCTCGTATGGTGTTATGGTCACCGATTTCCAGCGTCGTCGGTTCGTCTTTGAACTTCTTATCCTGCGGTTTTGCACCCAGGGAAGAAAACTGGAAGATTTCGTTCTGTTTGCCGATAGTGGTCGGACCTTCAATCACTACATGGGAGCCAACTTTGGTACCGGCATCTATGCGAACCCCGGCGCCTATGGTGGTGAATGCCCCCACTTCAACTGAACTATCCAGTTCAGCTTTGGGGTCAATAATGGCAGTAGGATGAATCAGGCTTTGCATCTTTAATGTGTGCTGCATACCGCCAGCAATAAGGAACTTAGGTTAATTTTCAGGGTTAGGGTTAATTTTCAGGCTATTTTTCAATAGCTTTGAGAATACACATCATGCTGGCTTCAGCCACCACTTCGTCAGCCACTTTGGCGACTGCATTGTATTTCCAGATACCTTTTAAAATACGGTCAATTTTGACGTTCAGGATAATCTGGTCGCCAGGCGAAACCGGCTTTTTAAAGCGTACATTATCGATCCCGGCAAAGTAATACACAGAGTCATTGGTCGGCTTGATGTTCATGGTTTTGAATGACAGGATAGCCGCTGCTTGTGCCATGGCTTCCACGATCAATACCCCTGGCATCACCGGATGATACGGGAAATGGCCCGGGAAGAATGGCTCATTCACAGAGACATTCTTCACTGCCACGATTTCTTTACCCATTTCCATCGACAACACACGATCCACTAATACGAATGGGTAACGATGCGGCAAATGTTCCAAAATCTCATGAATATCCATGCTATTCATTGCATTCTCAGCCATAAATTCTCTCAATCTTCTGTATGTTTTTTTATACTGCTTACTACTTGCTCAAGCTGCTTGAGCTTGAGATTGGTTTGTTCTAAGTGCCGGATATTCGCTGCTGTCCGCAACCAGTCCTCATGTTTCTGGAATGGCATCAACGCTGTGTAAGTGCCCGGTTGCTGGATGGAGCGCATGATCATGGAGCCTGGTGATATCGTGACGCCATCAGCAATTTGCAGATGACCAAGTATCATTGCAGCGCCGCCAATTTTGCAATGCTGACCAATCACAGCGCTGCCGGCAATGCCGGTACAGCCTGCAATCACTGTATGCGCGCCAATGCGGACATTATGGGCGACCTGTATCAAATTGTCCAACTTCACACCATCTTCGATGACAGTATCATCCAGTGCACCACGGTCTATAGTGGTATTGGCGCCTATATCCACATGATTACCGATAATGACACGGCCTATCTGCGGTATTTTAACCCATTGACCCTGCTCTTCGGCATAGCCGAAACCATCATTTCCAATAATACTGCCAGAAAACAGATGGCAGTCATTGCCGATGACAGTGCCATGTTTGACCACTACGCGCGGCTCAAGAATCGTATGTGCCCCTATAGTGACATCATCTTCAATCACGCAGCCTGCGCCAATGCGCACGCCCTTGCCCAGTGTCACCCGGTCACCGATAGTGGCCATCGCATCTATGGTCAGTTCATGAGGCAGTTTGGTCTCATAGCCGATGACAGCGCTGGCATGCACATGATTGCTATACTGTTTAGGCGGGTTTAGTAATGCCGATAATTTAGCAAAATAGGCATACGGGTTTTCAGTCAGGATACAAGGCAACGCGGTCAAATGCCTGTGTTCAGCACGCAAGATAACCGCGGTGGCTTGCGTCGCTTGCAAGGACTGCGTGTATTTAGTGTCATTGAAAAAAGCGATAGACCCGGCCTTTGCTTGCGCAAGGGAGGACATGCGGGATACTTTTACAGATGTTTCGCCAGACGATGACCCGTCATTGACTTCGCCACCCAATGACGCTGCAATATCTTGCAATGAAAAAAGTTGCGTCATGGACACCTGACCTTAGAATGCTTTCTTACACTACCGCAGGCTATTTTTTGCCCAGCAATTTGAGAACTTTATCGGTAATATCGATACGTTTGCTGGCGTAGGCGATACCACTATAGGCAACCAGATCAAAGCCTTCGTTTTCGGCAACGGTTTGTACAGCCTTATTGATCCGCTCCTGCAACACAGCCAGCTCTTCATTCTTGCGCAAGTTAATATCTTCACGCAGTTCACGCTGCTTGCTTTGGAATTCCAGACGCATATTATTTAGCTGGCGTTCTTTAATGCGACGGTCAGACTCATTAATATTGACTTTATCGTGATCCAGCTGAGCTTCGAGATCGCGAATCTGCTTCTGAAGCTTTTCAAGATCAAGAGAACGGGGACTGAACTCTTTCTCCAGCTTTTTGCCTGTTTCAACCGTTTGCGGCGCTTCTTGCAATAGTTTATCTACTTGTACGTAACCTACTTTGAAATCGGCTGCAAAAGCCTGGCCACACCACAGCATAAGGCCCAGCCACACCACCAGAATATGTCTCATGCAGCTACCCCTTTCTGCGTATGCATTATTGCTGACTTAAGCCAGGATGCCATTAAAATTGCTGACCAAACTGGAATTGCAATGTTTGCGTATCATCATTCTCTTTTTCTTTAAGCGGCTTGGCAAGCACCAGCTTCAATGGACCGAATGGCGACACCCATGTCACACCGACACCGGTGGAGAATCTCAAATATTCAGAACTGATCGGATCGTTTTCACCGAAAACACCGCCGCCATCCACGAATGCACTTAACCTGAACTGGTTAGATTGTGAGACGAATGGCACAGGCATAAACAATTCGACGTTTCCGACCAGGCGCTTGGTTCCCCCAATCGCGAAATCGGAACCTGAAATCGGGTTTATATCCCGTGGGCCCAATGAAGAGTTCAGGAAACCACGCACACTGTTCACACCACCGGCATAGAAGTTTTTGAAGAACGGATAGTTTTTACCACCGTAGGCTTTTGCATAACCGGCTTCACCATTCAGCATCAGGGTGAAATCCTTACCCATGTCTTTAAACCAGCTGTGCTGGTAGCTCATTTTGTAATATTGCAAATCAAGGCCTGGTAATGACACGTCGCCAGACAAGCGTTGCAATACGCCACGGCGTGGGAAAAGGATATTATCCCTGGAGTCAAAGGTCCAGCCGGCGTTAAGCACCACTGAGTTACTGCTACAACCACTGCTATTTTCACAGAATCGCAAATATTGAATCGGGCTGTCAGCGGACAAATCAACATTGGTCATGTCAAGCGTGACACCCGCACTTAGGAAGTCCATTTCAGACAGCGGCATACCAAAACGCATACCAACACCATAAGACTGGCTATTGTAGGTACCCACGTTCAAAGTGGAAGAGTTTCTTCTGCTGGTATCTACATCACGACGATACACATCAAAGCCACGGCTGATGCCATCAGGTGTGAAATAAGGGTCTGTGTAAGACAATGAGTATACGGTGTTGTAGCTACTGGTGTTCACTTGCAGCGCTACGCGGTTACCAGTACCCAGGAAGTTAGGCTGGTTAACGTTAAAGCCCAGTACCACACCATCACTACTGGATAAACCGGCACCAAACTGAACGCTGCCGGTAGCTTTTTCTGCAACCGTCACCGTCATGTCAACCTGGTCGTTAACACCAGGCACAGAGGGGGTCTCTAATTCAACACTATCAAAGAAATTAAGACGCTGGATACGTTCTTTGGAACGCTTGATCTTGTCACCGGCATACCAGGCTGATTCAAGCTGGCGCATTTCACGGCGGACAACTGCATCGCGGGTTCTGGTGTTACCCTGAACATTGATGCGGCGTACATAGACTTTACGGCCCGGATCGACAAAGAAAGTAAACGCGACTGTGTGCTCAAGCTTGTTGATTTCAGGTACCGCGTTGACGTTAGCGAAGGCATAACCTTCTTCACCCAGCTTGTCATTGATATTTTTGCTGGCATCCGTGACTTTTTGGCGGTTAAACACATCGCCATCCTGGATATTGATCAGTTTTCTTAAATCCTCTTCCGGCAGTAACATCTCGCCAGCCAGCTTGGTTTTGCTGATGTTATATTTTTCGCCTTCGGTGATATTGACGTTGATATACACATCACGCTTATCAGGCGAAATCGATACCTGCGTGGAATCTATCGAGAACTCAAGATAACCCTGGTTCATGTAAAACGAACGCAAAGCCTCAAGATCGGCAGTCAGTTTTTGCTTGGAATACTGGTCATCTTTATTCCACCAGCTCATCCAGTTTGGCGTGGTCAGCAAAAAGTTGGCGCGTAAATCTTCCGTTTTGAACAGATGATTACCGACGATGTTGATATCGCGGATTTTGGCCGCCGGGCCCTCAGTGATTTCAAAGCGGATAGAAACGCGGTTGCGCTCTAACGGGCTTGAAGTTGCTTTCACTTCAGCACTGTATTTACCTTGTGACAGGTATTGGCGCTTGATTTCCTGCTCGGCACGGTCTAACAAGGATTTATCAAAAATCTGGCCTTCGGCAATACCGATTTGTTTGAGGCCTTCTTTAACTTTGTCAGTCGGGAAAGATTTGTTACCGCTAAAGTCAATCTGTGAAATGGAAGGACGTTCCTGGACAGTCACCACTAATACGTCACCGTCATTTTCAATTCGCACGTCTTTGAAAAACCCGGTGGAATACAGCGACTTAATTGCCTGGGCGGCCTTTTCGTCGCTCATCACATCGCCTACCTGCATCGGCAGGTAATTAAACACCGTACCTGCTTCGGTACGTTGCAAGCCCTCTACACGGATATCAGAGATGACAAACGGCTCTGTCGCGTAGGCTTTCAGATGGATAATTGCTGTTAACAGGCACAACAATAACTTGGAACTAGACTTTATTCTCATTAACTATGCTCTCAACCTACCAGGTAACGATTAATGTCATTAAAAAAAGCAATAAACATCAATGCACCCAGTAACCCCAAACCGAGGCGCTGGCCAATCTCCAGCACCTTGTCAGGCAAAGGTTCTCCTCGAATCAATTCCGCCATATGATACAACAAATGCCCGCCATCCAATACTGGTATTGGCAGCAGATTCATGACTGCAATGCTGATACTTAATAATGCGATAAAGCCGATATAAGGCTTGAGCCCCAGCCCAGCGGTTTCTCCGGCTGCATCAGCAATACTGACAGGGCCACTAATTGCTTTTAAGGACGCTTGCCCGGTCAGCATTTTACCAATCATTTTCAAGGTAAACACGATGGTTTCCTGCACGCGGCGCACTGCGCGTATTGCCGCTTCTGCCACCGTGTAATGACGTTCAACGCGGTAAGGCGTCAGGTCCACAGCCTCCATATTGACGGCAGCGCCCAGGCGGCCGATTTTTTGCCCGGCCTCCACTACTGTTTCCGGCAGCAACTTCACCTGCAATACTTCACTGCCGCGCTGATACTCCACTTTTAACGGTTGTGATGGGTTTGCCCTCACCCATTTCACAAACTGCTGCCAGTCTTCGACCGGCTTATTATTCACTCGGAGAATACGGTCGCCAATCTGCAAGCCACTGGTTTGCGCCACTGATCCAGCCAGAATTTCACCCACTACCGCAGGGATAACAGGCATCTGCATGGAAATGCCAACTTTCTGCAAGACGTCTCCTTCAGGCTCGCCAGGCAAAGCTGCCATCGGCAGGACATTCGTATGTAACTCGCCCTGCACGGTGCGGGTGACCACTTTTATTGATTGATGTGCAACCCAGGCCTCCAGCAATTGCCATTGGGCGTCCTGCCAGGTAGTGACAGGCTTGCTATCAAGGGAAACCACCAGGTCGCCTGAGCGCAATTTAGCCTTGGCTGCCAGTGAACCTGATTCTACCGGGCCGATATAGGGTTTCAGGCCTAACTCCCCCTGCGCAATCAGGCCCCAGTAACAGACAAAGGCCAACAGCAAATTAGCCAAAGGCCCTGCAAATACAATCCACATTTTAGCGGCGACATTTTGGCGGTCAAAAGCACGTGACCAGTCGGTGGTGGTCGCTGTATGTTGCGACGTTTCGAGGGAGTCTGCCTCGCGGCTATCGAGCATTTTGACGTAGCCGCCCAGTGGAATCCACGACAGCACCCACTGTGTGGATTGCGGCGAGTGCTGATATTGAAAAACAGGTTTGCCAAAGCCGATCGAAAATTTGAGCACCCTGACGCCACAGCTGCGTGCAGCCAGGTAATGGCCAAATTCGTGTATGGTGACCAGTACACCGATGGCGACGATAAATGCCAATACAGACATCATAGCGCTACCGCTTTGGAGACAGGCATCACAGTGATTTTAGCAATGGCTTTCTGGACACTGGCACGCGCCTGGGCATCAATTTCCAGCAGTTGCTCAATAGAACTCACTTTTTCGACAGGCAATTTCTGCAGCGTTGCATCCAGCAAACGCGGGATATCCAGGTAATGTATCTCATCTTTGAGAAAAGCGGCCACTGCCACTTCGTTGGCAGCATTGAGCACGGCAGGCGCAGTGCCACCTGTTGCCAAGGCATCATAGGCAAGTTGCAGGCAAGGGAAACGGTCAGTATCCGGGGCTTCAAATTCGAGTTTTGCTATATCGACCAGACTCAGCGGTTTCACGCCTGAGGCAATCCGTTGCGGATAACCTAGACCGTATGCAATCGGTGTGCGCATATCAGGGTTGCCTAATTGCGCCAGGATACTGCCATCTACATAAGACACCATCGAATGAATGACACTTTGCGGATGCACCACCACTTCGATCTGGTCAGGACGCGCATTAAACAGCCAGTGCGCTTCTATCACTTCCAGGCCTTTGTTCATCAAGGTAGAGGAGTCAACGGTAATTTTGGCGCCCATCACCCAGTTCGGGTGCTTAAGCGCCAACACGGGTGTCACCTCTGCCAGTTGCGCATGCGTGTAACAACGGAAAGGACCACCGGATGCGGTCAGGATAATCTTGTTGACGCCAACTTCGCCTATGTCATCGTAGGCCTGGCCCGGCATGGCCTGGAAAATGGCATTATGTTCACTATCAATCGGCAGCAGTGTCGCTTGCCCTTGCTTGACGGCATCCATAAATAACTTGCCGGCCATTACCAGCGTTTCTTTATTGGCGAGCAATATTTTTTTGCCAGCCCTGGCGGCGGCCAGCGCAGGCATCAATCCCGCAGCCCCTACAATGGCAGCCATCACTACATTTACGACTTCATGTGCTGAAACTTCGATCAATCCCTCAATTCCGGAACGCACCTCAATCGTGAAATTTTCAGCTTCTAGCCGTTGGCGTAAACGCTGCGCAGCATCAGCATCCTGCATCACCGCATATTGCGGCTGGTAGCGCGCACATTGTTGCAACATGGCATCCACATTCTGGTGCGCGGTCAAGGCGAACACGGCGTAGCTGTCCGGATGCTGTGAAATCACATCCAGCGTCTGCTGACCGATAGTGCCGGTACTGCCCAGTATGGTGACGTATTGCAAAATGGCCTTTTAAAATGAGTAAGACTGTTGCCAGTAGTGAAACCAGAATACCAGGCATAAACCCACTGGCAGAGCAGGGATCACGCCGTCGACACGGTCCAGGAACCCGCCATGCCCTGGTAAAAACTGTCCGCTGTCTTTAAGGTTGGCGCGACGCTTGAAAAAGGATTCGAATAAATCGCCGTATACACCGACAATCGTGATAATCCACAATCCCGGCAATACCCACCAGGTTTCCACAGCACCGGTCGCCTTTAAAGTAACAGCATACACCGCTACCGCCAGCAAAGCACCCAGCACGCCTTCCCAGGTTTTACCGGGGCTGATGGCTGGCGCCAGTTTGTGGCGCCCGAATTGTTTACCGAAAAAGTAAGCGGCACTGTCAGCCAGCCAGATGGTGGAAATGATGACCAGCAATACGTAAGGATTAACTTCTTGTGCCGTGACGAGTGCCATCCACAATGACAGCATCAGGCACCAGCCGAGGAAAAGATTGATTGCCTGCTGCTTAAAAAAGGTATTAAAAAACATGGCGACTGGTACAACGATTAGCCAGAAGAATGTCATGCCCATAAACACATGCAAGGCATGATAAAAAAACCAGTGGAAACCCCATTGCTGCAATAAGACCAGCAAACCCACGCCAGTCAAGGTAGAAAATGCCAGGTAGATCCTTGTTTGCGCCACACTTAGCTGTAAAAAACCGGCCCACTCATGCAGGCACACCATTGTCAGCAGCAGCATGGCAGACGCCCACCACATCATCGGCAAGTAGAATAGCGCCGGGATAAATAGCCCCAGCAACACGACTGCCGTAATTACTCTGGTTTTCAACATAGATATAAATAAAATTAAGTCGCGCTGCTATCGCTGCTGAATTGTTCACTGGTACGCCCGAAACGGCGTTCGCGCTGGCGGTAAGAAACCAGCGAGGCTTCAAATGCGGCTTCGTCAAAGTCCGGCCACAACGTGTCCGTAAAATACAGCTCGGTATAGGCAAGCTGCCATAACAGGAAATTACTGATGCGTGTTTCACCGCCGGTACGGATAAACAAATCCGGCTCTGGTGCATATGGCATGGAGAGATGTGGTGTCAGGTCAGACTCAGTGATTTCAGTGACTTTACCGTCATTGGCTTGCAATAAAGTATTAACGGCATTGATCACATCCCAGCGCCCGCCATAGTTAACCGCAATGGAGAGCATTAAGCCATTATTACCAGCAGTTTTCTGCTCGGCTTCGAGCATTTTTTGCTGTAATACCTCATTGAACAGGCTACGGTCACCTATCAGTTTGAGGATGATATTGGCTTCATGCAGCTTAGTGACTTCACGCTCCAGCGCCTCCAGGAATAGCCCCATCAGGAAGGTCACTTCATCAGAAGGACGTCGCCAGTTTTCGCTGCTAAACGCAAACAAGGTAAGGAATTTGATATCCAGCCGTACGCAAGTTTTCACCAACTGCCTGACTGACTCAAGGCCACGCTGGTGACCGGCAACCCTGGGTAAAAAACGCTTTTTTGCCCAGCGGCCGTTGCCATCCATAATCACTGCCACATGTTGCGGCAGCGAGTTGGTATCCGGGACTTGCTTGGTAGAACTGGAAAAGAAACCCAAAATATACGCTCAACTGGATGGCAGCTTACACCGCCATCAAATCCGTTTCTTTCTGTTGCAAAAGCTTATCCACTTCCACAACCGCCTTATCGGTCATTTTCTGTACTTCGTCTTCTGCACGACGCTCATCATCTTCTGAAATCGCTTTGTCTTTTTCCAGTTTTTTCAATGCATCATTGGCATCGCGGCGTATGTTACGAATCGCCACTTTGGCACCTTCACCTTCTGTGCGGACGATTTTCGTCAGATCGCGACGACGTTCCTCTGTCAGCATAGGCATAGGTACACGGATCAAATCACCATTGGTTGCCGGATTCAGGCCCAGATCACAGTCGCGAATCGCTTTTTCCACTTTTGCAATCATGTTTTTTTCGTAAGGCTGCACATTAATCGTACGTGCATCGCCCAGGTTTACGTTAGCCACCTGGTTAACTGCCACCATAGAACCATAGTACTCAACCATGACATGATCCAGCAAACCGGCATGCGCGCGGCCTGTGCGTACTTTTGCCAGATCAGCTTTCAATGCGTCCAGAGACTTTTGCATTTTCTGCTCTGCAGATTTCTTAATGTCTTCAACCATGATTTTTCTCCAATCTCACTTTACTTCCGCAACCGTCAGACATCAAGCCTTGACGCGCGTGCCTTCATTCTCACCCAGAATAATGCTCTTCAACGCGCCCTGTTTGAAAATGCTGAATACGGCAATCGGCATTTTCTGGTCGCGGCACAAAGTAAACGCTGTAGCGTCCATTACCTTCAGGTTTTTATTAATCGCTTCATCAAATGAAACGTTGTCGTAGCGTGTGGCTGCCGGGTCTTTTTTCGGGTCAGCCGTATAAATACCATCGACCTTAGTGGCTTTTAATACGATTTCAGCATCAATCTCCACGCCACGTAATGCGGCAGCAGTATCTGTAGTAAAGAACGGGTTACCGGTACCGGCGCCAAAAATCACCACTTTACCTTCTTCCAGGTAACGGATCGCTTTGCCGCGGATATAAGGCTCGGCCACTGCTTCAATATTCAAGGCGCTTTGTACGCGGGCAGCGACACCGGCGTGCTTCATGGCGTCCTGCAATGCCATGGCATTCATAACTGTGGCCAGCATGCCCATATAATCAGCAGTGGCGCGGTCCATGCCTTCAGCTGCCGGGGCGATACCGCGGAAAATATTGCCGCCACCAATAACGATGCCAACCTGCACACCCATATCGACGATTTCCTTGACTTGCAAAACAATCGCATTCACTGTCTCACGATTAATACCGTAAGCATCATCGCCCATCAGCGCCTCACCGGATAATTTAAGGAGAACACGCT
>JALDYP010000067.1:0-9592 GCA_032153875.1 Methylophilus sp. | reverse complement strand
TGTGATCTTCACGCATATGCAGGTTAAAGCCGGGGTCAAGCACATTCAGCCATGGCCCCATCACCGCCACTTTTCTTACGAGGCCGGAATGGATCTGCACCATGCCAGGGTTGGCAACGAATATCATCAGCGCAACCGCATCACTTGCCGCGCTTTCCAGCAGCTGGCGCGCACTCTCAAGATTGACCTGCCGCACAAATTGTTTTTCTGCGAGGCGCATGCTTTGCAGCCGTGAAACGCCAAACTGTTTTAGCAAGCCGAAGAAATCATGCGTATCCTGCAATGCCCGCCATGCGGCTTGAAAACCGGCTACATCAATCCCGCTGTCTGGTTTTTCAGCTGCATCGGACTTGGCAGGCGTGGTGGTGATGCCTGCCTGCTGGTTTTCAGCAGCAAAGTGTTTGACGAAATCCAGATAGGCATCGACATCGCTTTGCGGTTTGATAAACACCTTGTGAATGGCCATCCCTTGCGCATCAAAAAACTGCAGGCTTTGCTGCACGCCATGTTCAACCGTCTCTGATACCGCAAATCCATGCGCCCAATGATTGTAAAACGCACGCAGATCAATATCACCGCCGAGTACCAGCCCGACATGTCCGGTGTCACTCACATTTTTGTAAACGCCGGTCTTTTCATGCACACATGAAATATTGCGGGTTAGCGCCATCACTTCACCCAACGGCTCCAGTGACTTGATCAATGTCGGCCAGTCAGGTTGAAGGCGGGTTGATTGCAGTAACATGGTTTGTTCTTGCACGCCGGCATGGGCGGCTATCAGTTCACCTTCGGATATCTGCAATGAATCCGCAATATCACGATGGCGTTTACCCGCCTGGCGTTCAATCACAAATTGCTCACGCATGGTTGCGAGGTTAGCGCTCATTCCTGAATCAGCCACTGTTATGCCAGTTCATCCAGTTTTTGTTGTGCGGATGCATCCGGCGCCGCGTGGCCTTGGTCATTGCGATGGGTAATCTGCAAAAGATCCTGGCCATTCAGGTGATAGGCTTTTGCAAAACCGGCCACATAGCTACCGTGTGTAGGCGTTAATTCCACCATATGGAAATCGGTCAGCTTGCCAATCGCATCCATAAACTTCCCAAACTTTTCATAAAACAGTGCCATTACTTCATCAAACTTGGCAGCGCCACGCTCGACTTCTTGCGCTGTGCATTTAAATACCAGGCGTTTCCTGGCAAACAAGTGACCGGCATCTTTTTCACTCTCGACGAACATCGCGGAACACAGTCCGGTTTCGCGCAAGTTGGCACAATGCGTCGCCAGTTCACTCACGTAGATATAAAACTTGTTATCCCGTTCCACATAAGCCGCATAACTAGCCTCAGGTATACCCTGCGCGTTGACGCTAGCCAGTTGCACTGTTTTAAACAGGCTTTTAAACGCAATGGCTTCTTCGCCCACTGATTGAAGTTTTTCCTGATCGGTCATCTTAATTTCCTTAAAATACATTAATTACAGAGGCATCGATGTGGTAACAAAGGCTGCGGGAGTAATGGTTTGGCACACTAGGTATGCATACGTTGATTCAGACTATTTATGCGGAGGTAGCACCCATAAGCTGACAGAAAAATGCTGCCAGCGCGCTAAACAGTAATAAATTCTGACAAATCTTATTCTACATGAGAAGCATTCCCATTTTCAAGTAAGGTTTAGCGAACTGAGAGTGTCTTTGCGATAGTTAACATGTAGTATGCGCCAAAAAATTCGGAAACCAAAGGCGCACACAATTACGGAAATGCAGATTGCATATTGCTTTGGCTTTGCCCCAAAGATTTCAGGTTGCACAATGATCTGCGTGGCATAAAAAAACTCCGCCACCATCATGGTGAGCGGAGCTTTTTAATATTTGCCTTTGATAATCTGATAAATACTTAGATCAATTTCAAAGTACCCTTCATTATGGCAGC
The DNA here is from genome assembly GCA_032153875.1 of Methylophilus sp. Classification (GTDB taxonomy): domain Bacteria; phylum Pseudomonadota; class Gammaproteobacteria; order Burkholderiales; family Methylophilaceae; genus Methylophilus. Next base: position 7,661 of record JALDYP010000067.1, on the reverse strand, counting down.
ATGGCCGGGGAATGAGCAGAAGAACACATAGTTACCAGCTGCGTCCAACTGGGAAGGTGCAAAAGAAGTGCTTGCACTCTCGCCGCCACCGATTACAGTCGTGGCAGCCACTACGCGTGGGTCTTGTGGTTTAACATATGACTGCGCTGCACCTGCTTTGCTGCCATCCTGCAATACACCTTGCTCATCGGCTTGCTTGGTCACCACCAGGTTGTGACCCATGATAGTTTTTTTCATGGCCCCTGCATGTTTCAGGTTGATCGTGAATGATTTGCAAGCTTTTGGCACAGCAATTTCTTTCACGCTGAATGTCATCTGGTCAGTGGCATCTACGCTCACATCGCATTTATCAGCCGCTTGCGCAGGTTGTTGCAGCAAACAGATTGCGCTACCAGCCACAGCTAGTAATTGTTGCCATTGTGTACGTTTCAAATTCATGAGATTTCTCCGTTTCATCCATAACAAAAAATTAGCTGGCTACCGAAGCTTTCGCTTCCTGGCTGGCTCAGGTTTTAAAACTGCCTGAAGCAGACTGTTTCAGGCAACATTAACTCTTAAGATTTCTGCGCGCTGGTGTCTGGCTTGATCCAGTAATAATAGGCAGCAATCAGTATCGGCAAAGCGACAGCAGCATCGGATATCAGCTCTCGTGCATCATCAACCAGCAAGGCAGTTAACAAGCCCGTGAATGACACCAATGCAATCACTGTCGGCCATAAAAAAATTTGTGTTAATGACTTATTCCGCATGACTACAGGCTCCGCCAGCATATTTTTTGGTACTGGATATCATAGGTGAAACCGGTTATGAGGCAGCTTTATGCAATACCGGACGCGCACTGGTCACTGGTAGGTATTGACGGCGTTTTTTCCACCAAAGTTTCAAACCTGTCCATAAAACAATAATACTCAGCACATCTAGCACTGCCCAAATCCACTTCAGGCTCATGCCGCCGTAATCACCAAAATGTAAGGGTTGCGAAACCAGTAAGGCGACCAGATACCAGGGCAATGGACGGCTGTCGGTTAAGGTAGCGTTTTGTGCGTCTATCAATACCGGCTTAAACAAGCGCTTGGTAAGCGGGCTGTCGCCACGCATGAAAATCCCGTAATGATGCTGGCTGGTATACGCCGTGCCGGGGAAGGCAATAAAGCCTAATTGCATGGCGGGTTCGGCTTTCTGGGCAACCTCAAGCGACTGCTGTAGCGAAGCGAATTGTGTGGGCGGTGGCAGGTTTTTATATGGCGCGATCATTTGCGACATCTGGTCGAATTGCCAGTATTTCACCAGTAAGTCTGACCAGGCATTGATGACGCCGGTGGCGCCCACCACCAGAAACCAGCTTAGAGTAACGATGCCCAGCATATTATGGATATCCAGCCGCTTAAGCTTTTCACCACGCTGGTGGCGGATTTCGCCGAACTCCAGTTTGCGCATGAAGGGCGCATATAAGACGACACCTGAGATGATTGCAATTACCAGCAGAAAGCCCATCAGGCCTAAAAACAGCATGCCCGGCAGACCGGCAAACAAGTCAACATGCAGTTTGAAGACGATATACATAAAGCCTTCTTCAGCGGGCGGTTCGCCCAGTACTTTTGCAGTGCGTGCATCCATCACCACATATTTAAAACCACTGGTGGCGTCAGTGGTCTTTGCCATGCTGATGGTCCATTGCAATGGCTCATCATCATCGCGGTACATGTACAGAGGTACAAACCCAGGATTCTGTTTCTTTGCTGTCGCCAGCAGGCTATCCATGCTGGCCATAGCGCCATTGTGCTGGATATCAGGAGTAACAATGTGATCACCCAGCCAGTCGTGGATTTCATGGCTGAAAATCAGCGGCAAACCGGTCAGGCACAGCAATAACATAAATACTGTACAAACCAGGCTAGACCATTTATGGATCCAGGCCCAACGCCGGATGGATTGCTGCGTCATGAGCTACCAGCCTGTTTACTGCTGTGGCTGGCTGACAAAACCAACTTTTTTCATACCCGCAGTCTGCGCTTGTGCCAGCACTTCAGCCAGCACCTGGTAACGGGTATTTTTATCGGCACGGATCTGCAACTCAGGCTGCTCTTGTTTGACGCTTTCGTCTTTCATGCGCGTTACCAGTGTCGCCTGGTCTATTTCCGCATCATTCCAGAACATCTTTCCATCAGCGTCCACAGCCAGATCGATCACTTCCGGTTTTTCTTCCAGCGGTTGCGAAGTCGCCTGCGGCAGGTCGATTTTCACCGCATGGGTCAGCAACGGCGCGGTAATGATAAAAATCACCAGCAGCACCAGCATCACATCCACCAGCGGTGTGGTATTGATCTCGCTCATCGGCTGGGTATGCTCACCCGCGCTGAATGGATTATTACCCATCATGGATTGCCACCTTTGTTCACTACACGGGCATGGATGTCACGGACATTGGATTTACTGCCTGGCTTTATCATAAGCGGCGCCCCGGTCGTCAGCAAAGTGTGCAGGTCTTGGGCAAAACTTTCCAGCTCAGCCATAATGCCGCGGTTTGCTTTAATAAATGCGTTGTATGCCAGCACGGCAGGAATCGCCACTGCCAGACCAATTGCCGTCATAATCAATGCTTCACCCACCGGGCCCGCTACTTTATCAATCGTCGCAACACCAGATTGGCCAATCGCAGTCAGCGCATGGTAAATACCCCACACAGTACCGAACAAACCAACAAATGGTGCCACGCTACCCACGGAAGCCAGCACAGAAAGCCCGCTATCAAGGCTAGCCTGTTCTTGCGACAAGGTACGTCGTAATTGCCGGGCAATAAATTCATCCTGGCTACATGCCGCACCCAAGGATTGAGTCGCATATTGCTGGTGATGCTGGGTAGATTCAACTGCTGTCAGCGCCAGTTTATAAGCCGGGGAATGCAGTTTAGTTTCCTGCATCGCTTCCTGCAATGTCGATTTACGCCAGAACTGACGCACATACTCAGATACCTGGCGCTTGTGTTTGAATACCTGCCAGGATTTCACAACCACAAAATACCAACTTGCTACTGACATGGTCAGTAAAATCAGCGCCACAATCACTGACACAACGCCACCTTCAGTGATAAAAGCTAATCCGCTCGTAGATTCCATTAAAAAGATTCCTTTCCAATCAAACTTTTAATATTTAGTACCGCTTAAATTAATTCAAGGTAAACGCTAGCGGCACAATGACATAAGCGCTCAATGTCTTACCGCCTTTGCGCGCCGGTTCAAACCGCCATTGTTTTACCGCATTCAGGGCCGCAGTATCCAGCCGCTCAAAACCACTGCCTTTTGAGACTTCTACTGTTTCCGGACGACCTTCGGCTGATACCAGCACTTTGAGCAATACGCGCCCTTCCTCACCGGCGCGTTTGGCCAGTTTTGGGTATTCAGGCGGAGGATTGTTCAGGTAAGCCACGCCGAATTTAGGCGGCTCTTCTTTTTCTTCCACCACTTCTTGTTTAGGTGGTGCAGCTGGCGCTGGCGCAGGTTTGGCTGAAGCGGCGGCTGGCGCTTCCATTGGTGGTGCAGCTGGTTGTGTACTGGCTTCAAACTTTGGTTGGTCTGCGGCAGGCTCAACAATACGTTCAACGACTGGCGTAGGGCGCTCAACCGGTTTAACTGGTGTTTCTTTAGGTTTGATAACAGGTTTTTGTACCGGCTTTTGCTTGATGATAGGCACTACTTCAGGCGCAGGCGCTTCTTCTTTTTTGGCAGGCAGCGTGATCAGTGAAACCGTCATTGGCTCTGGTTTCGGCGGTTTGACTGGCGCTTCAGTATGTATAAATACCCACCAGACCAGAGCTGCATGCAGCAGAATGACAGTCAGCAAGCCCAGGACAGACCAGCGTTGACCTTTATCTTGCCTTAACCAGCTTTCAGTCGCCAGGCTGGCCCAGCTAAAAATGCCTGCCAACTGGGCAGGCTGACGATGATGCAAGCTCAGCTCAGGAACCTTTGGCACATGCGCCTGCGCAGGCCTTAGGGGCAACCCTGTTATTGATTCACGCTGAAACATCCACATCCATCCTCATACTAATAGAAAGCCGGAACGCAAGTTAATGCGCATCATTATCATATCAATTTACTCAAGGAATTACATTTAGTTTGTACAAACTAAATATTATCCAGTCGCTTCGCTCGATAACATATTAGAGCAAGGACGGCAGTTCAACTGCAACCTTTGCTGCGACCGTGACAAATGCACAGCCAGGAATTAAATCAGGTCACAAGAATTTATAAGTGGTGCAGACCAAGGCTGGCATCCACAATTTCATCGTGGCATTTTGTCAGCAATAACTTATTTTGCTTGGTGCGCGTGAGCTTGTAGGTTTCATTACCATGCAGAATAACCACCCCGGAAGCATTACCCAGCAGTTGCCCGGCATCAATCACAGCCAGACGCGCGCCTGAAACCTCTACCAGCGATGGTGTTTTGCCAGACAAAGGTTGCATTTGGCTATTCATTCCTATATGATTGGACCCCAAAAAAAAGCCGACTTACATGCAAAAGCACAGCGGCATCAGATTTCAAGGAACACCCTTACCAGGGGTAATTTGGCGCATAAAAAACAACGCCTATTTGAGCAATGACATGTTGGGGTTAGGAGCATTGCTCAAACTCTTTATCAGAGCAGCCTGCGGGCTGCTCTAATTATTTCTATACGCGGTTAGCGTAGTATTCAACTACCTGCTGAACATCCAGCGGGAATGGCACATCATCAATCGATGGCAAATGTCCAACTTTCACAGAAGCGGTTGTCGAATCTACAGACACCCACTCAGGAATCGCCAGGCTTGGTGTAGCTAACGCTTCAACCACCATCGGGATCTTGCGGCTTTTCTCTTTCAACATCACCACATCACCCACTTTAAGGCGGATAGATGGAATGTTTGCTGACTTACCGTTCAACAAAATATGACCATGGCTTACCAATTGACGAGCTGCAATACCAGTTGGTGCAAAACCTGCTCTGAAAACGACGTTATCTAAACGGCGCTCAAGCAAAGACATCAATTTTTCACCAGTTGGTTCATTACCTTTACGGGCTTCCAGCATCAAACCACGCATTTGCTTCTCGCTCACGCCGTAGTTAAAACGAATCTTTTGCTTTTCCACCAATTTCACGGCAAAATCTGAACGGCGACGACGCGCTGCCTGGTTGCCATGCTGGCCCGGTGGATTTGGGCGGTTTTCAATAGACTTGCGTGACAAGCCAGGTAACTCAATACCCAACGCACGCATAATCTTTAATCTTGGTCCTGTGGTTCTCATTGTTTAAAGCCTTTCCTTTAAAATCTGAAATGAAGAAAATTAGTCGCTACTAATTAGTAAACCCTATATTGTAGCGTATTATTGTAAAGTTGAAGAGGGGGTGACAAAATCCGTGACTTCCTGCTGCAATGAAAATTCACGATGCGCTTGCAAAAGCGCCTGCCAATCCAGCAACAACTGCTTCGCCGCCGATTCAATCAAATGGCTTTCCGCATACTCTGGCGCATTTAATGTCTGCGCCAAACTGCATCCCAACAATGCAAGGTCTTCGGAAGGATTGACCGCGTAGCGCGTTGCTACACAACTCAACGACACAAGTACCGCACTGGCTGTTGGTAGGTCAGGATCAAAAAGACCAGTTGCTTCTACAGCTAATTCGGCTTGCACCATTTAGTTAACTTTCCTCAATTAGTTGTTAAATGATAATGTTTCTCATTTAGGAAGTCAACATTTATTTGCAAACTCTTTTGCAAATAAACAATCATCTTTTCAAATATGTTGTGTAAACCGCGATAATCTTGACCAAATTACCAAAGCAAGCTAATGTATAGGGTTCAACATTAATTAGCATAATAATCAAGATTTTATGGATTCTTCAGCCCACTCTGCGACCGACTCTCACACCAAATCTATGACTGGTGCTGATATTGTCATCAACTGCCTGAATGAAGAAAAAGTCAAATTCGTATTTGGCTATCCAGGTGGCGCAGTCTTGCATATATATGATGCGCTGTATAAACAGAATGGCTTTAAGCACATTCTGGTGCGTCACGAGCAGGCTGCCGTACACGCCGCAGATGCGTATTCACGCGCAACTGGCGATGTAGGTGTTGCGCTGGTAACCAGCGGCCCTGGTGCCACTAATGCCGTGACCGGCATTGCAACTGCTTATATGGATTCCATCCCACTGGTGGTGATCAGTGGCCAGGTACCTGTTCCGGCCATCGGCATGGATGCTTTCCAGGAAGTAGACATGGTTGGCATTACCCGCCCCTGTGTAAAGCATAACTTCCTGGTTAAACACGTTAAAGATATCGCGCCTACGATTAAAAAAGCGTTCTTTATCGCTAAAACCGGCCGTCCAGGCCCGGTAGTCGTAGATATCCCTAAAGATATCACTGCGCATATTGCAGACTTTATCTACCCGAAAACGGTAGAGATGCGCTCTTACAGCCCGATTTTGAAAGGCCACAATGGCCAAATCAAAAAAGCAGTGAAATTGCTGCTGGGTGCTAAACGCCCGATGATTTACACCGGCGGCGGCCTGGTATTGGGTAACGGCTCAGCTGAACTGGTGAGACTGGCTAAAGCGCTTAATTTCCCGGTAACGAATACCTTGATGGGTCTGGGTGGCTACCCTGCGACTGACAAACAGTTTGTTGGTATGCTGGGCATGCACGGCACGTATGAAGCCAATATGGCGATGCAGCACTGTGATGTGCTGCTGGCGGTGGGCGCGCGTTTTGACGACCGTGTGATCGGCAACCCGAAACACTTTGCCGGCCAGAAACGCACCATCATCCATATCGATGTTGACCCTTCCAGCATCTCCAAACGCGTAAAGGTGGATGTGCCTATCGTGGGTGACGTACAGTCCGTACTCGCCGACATGGTAGACATCCTGGCGCAGGAAGAAAACAAAACGACGGACACCGCCGACTGGTGGGACCAGATCAATGAGTGGCGTGGCGTGCAATCGATGGATTACACCTATTCCGATACCGTGATCAAGCCTCAGTACGTAGTTCAGAAGTTGTGGGAAGTCACCAACGGTGAAGCCTACGTGACTTCTGACGTTGGCCAGCACCAGATGTGGGCCGCGCAATACTACAAGTTTGACAAGCCACGTCGCTGGATCAACTCTGGCGGCCTGGGCACCATGGGTGTAGGGTTGCCTTATGCGATGGGCTGTCAGTTTGCTGACAAGCATGCGCAGGTAGCCTGTATCACCGGTGAAGGCAGCATCCAGATGAATATTCAGGAACTGTCGACCTGTGCGCAATATGGCTTGCCGATCAAGGTGATCCTGTTGAACAACCGCTACCTTGGCATGGTTCGCCAGTGGCAGGAGTTCTTCTACGAGAACCGCTATTCCGAGTCTTACATGGACAGCTTGCCTGACTTTGTAAAACTGGCGGAATCCTATGGCCATATCGGCATGCAGATTACCAATCCGGCTGATGTAGAAGGCGCTTTGAAAGAAGCGTTCGCCAGAAAAGATAAATTCGTATTCATGGACTTCTTAACCGACCAGGCAGAGAACGTGTTCCCTATGGTTGAGAACGGCAAAGGTTTGTCAGAAATGGTCCTCAGCCCATTGAGTGGTTCACGCCTGAAGGGAGAGCAATAATGCGTCACATTATCTCCCTGTTGATGGA
>JALDYP010000020.1:0-46128 GCA_032153875.1 Methylophilus sp. | reverse complement strand
TGGACCACTACGAAAACCCACGTAACGTAGGTTCCATGGATAAAAACGACCCGACAGTCGGCACCGGTATGGTGGGTGCTCCTGCTTGCGGCGACGTGATGAAACTGCAAATCAAGGTCAACAATGCAGGCGTGATTGAAGATGCCAAGTTCAAGACCTATGGTTGTGGTTCAGCGATTGCTTCAAGCTCGCTGGTCACCGAATGGTTAAAAGGCAAAACGCTGGACCAGGCGCAGGAAATCAAGAATTCTGCGATTGCGGAAGAATTGGCCCTGCCACCAGTGAAAATTCACTGCTCCGTGCTGGCTGAAGATGCGATCAAATCTGCGATTGCTGACTTAAGATCGAAACAAGGTAGCTAAAATGGCGATCACCCTGACAGAAACCGCGGCTCAACGCGTAGAAAAATTTCTTGCCAATCGTGGCAAAGGGATAGGTCTGCGCCTGGGCGTAAAAACCACCGGCTGTTCCGGCATGGCTTACACGCTGGAATTTGTCGATGAAATGCAGCCTGAAGATGCCAGCTTTGAAAGCTTTGGCGTTAAAGTGATCGTAGACCCGAAAAGCCTGGTCTACATTGATGGTACGGAGCTGGATTTCACCAAAGAAGGATTAAACGAAGGGTTCAAGTTTAATAACCCTAATGTTAAAGATGAGTGCGGCTGCGGCGAGTCGTTCACGGTCTGATTATTGACTGTGTTTTAAAGCCGCTTACTTCTATGCTCAATTTGATATCCATTTCTATGCGTTTTGCATAAGGTGTTTATTTTCCTCCTATGCAAAACTATTTCGCTCTATTCCAGCTGCCGCAGCAATTCGATATTGCGTTGGCGTTACTTGACAGCAATTACCGCAAATTGCTGGCCGAAGTGCATCCTGACAAGTTTGTGAATGCTTCTTCTGCTGAACGTATGCAATCCATGCAAAAAGCGACGCTGGCCAATGAAGCCTATCAAACCCTCAAACAGCCCACGGCACGTGCCCGCTATTTGTTGCAACTAGCGGGTATCGAGACTGGGGAAGAAGATAATACGGCGATGCCTGCTGATTTCCTGATGGCGCAAATGGAATGGCGTGAAGCGATGGATGACGCCAAATTTGCCAAAGATATCGCAGCACTGGATGCACTGTTAAACGATATGCGCGCGCAAGCCAAAACCCTGCAAACACAAGTCGCAGAAGAAATTACGCAAGCACCGGCACAAGCGGCAATGACAGTACGCAAATTGCGGTTTATAGATAAAGTAAGCGAAGACGTCAATCAGTTGATCGCTCAGTTGGAAGATTAAGTTTCATGGCGTTATTACAGATATCCGAACCAGGTATGTCCCCTGCCCCGCATCAGCACAAGCTGGCGGTCGGCATAGATCTGGGCACCACAAACTCTCTGGTCGCCACTGTCCGCAGCGGCATGAGCACGGTTTTACATGACGAACACGGTCACGCTTTATTACCTTCTGTTGTGCGCTATCTAGAAGATGCGGTCATCGTTGGCCATGAAGCACAGGCGGCGCAAAGCCAGGATCCGGTCAACACTATCGTTTCCGTGAAACGTTTTATGGGACGTGCACTGAATGACATCACCGACCGTGCGCATATCCCCTATCATTTTGTCGAAAACGCATCCTCGGAAGGCATGCTGGAACTGAAAACGCGTGCCGGCCTGAAAAGCCCGGTTGAGATTTCCGCTGAAATCTTAAGAACACTGAAAACACGTGCTGAGAAAGCATTGGGTGGTGAACTCACCGGCGCAGTAGTCACTGTACCGGCCTACTTTGACGATGCGCAGCGCCAGGCCACCAAAGACGCGGCACGGCTGGCCGGCCTGAACGTGTTACGTTTATTAAATGAACCTACCGCTGCCGCAGTCGCATATGGCCTGGATAATGCCGCCGAAGGCGTGTACGTGATCTACGACCTGGGCGGTGGCACTTTTGATATCTCTATCCTGCGCCTGAGCAAAGGCATCTTCGAAGTGCTTGCAACCAATGGTGATTCGGCACTAGGCGGCGATGATTTTGATCACCGGATCTACTGCTGGGTACTGGACCAGGTACGCAGCAAAACGATGGATTTCAAGCCTTTGACGGAAGCAGATACCCGCCTGCTGCTGACAAAATCGCGCCAGGCCAAAGAATGGCTGACCGACAATCACGAAGCCAATATCCTGTGCAAACTCAGCAATGGCGCACTGGTAGATGAAACGCTAACCGTGAACCAGTTTGTCAGCCTGACTGAAAACCTGGTCAGCAAAACTTTAAGCCCTACCCGCAAAGCCATGCGCGATGCAGGTTTGAGTCTGGAAGAGGTCAATGGTGTGGTTCTGGTGGGTGGCGCTACGCGCATGCCGCATATCCGCCATGCCGTACAAGCCTTTTTCAAACAAGAACCGCTGACCAATCTGGACCCGGACAAAGTGGTTGCGCTTGGCGCAGCCATCCAGGCCAATGTGCTGGCAGGCAACCGCAGTGATGAAGACTTGTTATTGCTCGATGTAACTCCGCTTTCTCTCGGACTGGAAACCATGGGCGGGCTGGTTGAGAAAGTCATTCCGCGTAACTCGACCTTGCCAATTGCGCGCGCGCAGGACTTTACGACCTACAAAGACGGCCAGACCGCGATGGCGATTCATGTCGTTCAAGGCGAGCGCGAGCTGGTTGCTGACTGTCGTTCGCTGGCGCGTTTCGAACTGCGCGGTATTCCAGCAATGGCGGCAGGTGCTGCCCGTATCCGTGTCACCTTCCAGGTCGATGCCGATGGTTTACTGTCAGTAACAGCGCGCGAACAGACCAGCGGCGTAGAGGCCAATATCACCGTGAAGCCATCGTATGGCTTAAGCGAAGACCAGATCACCACCATGCTGAAAGATTCATTTGGCGCGGCTGAAAGCGACAAGGTCGCGCGCATGTTACGTGAGGCGGTTGTTGATGCGCAACGCCTGGTCGAAGCCATTGAAGCTGCGCTGGTTGAAGATGGCGCCATGCTGTCGCAAGAAGAACACGCTTCTGTACAAACGCATCTGGATGCCCTGCGCAATTTGTGCCAGGGTTCGGATAGCCAAGCGATTAAAGACGGGACTGAAGCTCTCAATCATGCCACAGAAGCCTTTGCCGCCAAGCGCATGGATGCTTCCGTGCAAAAAGCCCTGGCAGGCAAAAACCTGGACTCACTGGAACTGTAATATGCCTAAAATCACCATCCTCCCGCATGCTGAACTTTGCCCTGAAGGCGCTGTGATCGAAGCAGCACAAGGTACTTCTATTTGCGATGCCTTGCACAACAATGATATTGATATCGATAGCGCCTGTGGTGGCGTATGCGCCTGTACCACTTGCCATGTAGTGGTGCGTGAAGGGTTTAAAACCTTGAACGAGATTGAGGAAGATGAAGAGGATATGCTGGACCGTGCCTGGGGCTTGCAGCCCTTCTCGCGCCTGTCATGCCAGGCGATTTTGCAAGAAGCAGATGTCACGGTAGAAATACCCAAATACAGTATCAACCTGGCTAAAGAAGGCCATCAATAATAAAAAAGCCCACTAACAAAAAGCCGATGTTACCATCGGCTTTTTGTTTGAGTGAGGATTACCTGATTATCCGATAAAGGTATCGTTTAAGAAATTTACTTTACCGTTAGAAATATCGTAAATGGCGCCTACGATACCGATTTGCTTGGCTTGCAGCATGTCATCGACGATATCGCTGCTACGGATAATGGTGTCAATCTGGTACCTGACATTTAACTCATTGATTTTTTCCACGAAATCAGCATTTTTTGAATTACGTTCTGAGGCATCAGTCACCGTTTTTTCATGGCGGATTGCAGGCTTGATCAGGTTAATGATTTCACCAATGTGGCCATCTTTAAAGTCATCACAAGCAGCTTTCACTGCACCACAAGAGCTATGGCCCATCACCACGATCAATTTGCTTCCCAGGTATTTGCTGGCAAACTCCAGGCTGCCCATCGCTTTATCTGAAGCAATATTACCTGCGAGCCGGACACTGAAAATATCACCTAATGCCTGGTCAAACAGCAACTCAACCGGTGCACGCGAATCACTACAACTCAGGAAAGAAGCAAATGGATGCTGTTTGTCTTTAGTGATCTGAATAAGGGTTTTGAAATCCTTGTCTTCTTCACGGTCTGTGGTGAAACGGCGGTTGCCTTCGATCAGGATATCCAGCGCCTCGCGCGCGGTCATTTTGTCACGGTCCAGTAATGGGTGTTTGTACATAAAAATCCTCTAGTAAATTATTGTTTTAACAAGCCCTCTCAGGCCTTGTGTTCAGCTAATGCCCCAGCATATGCTTGGGCGGGTTAAATGCGATGGTTTCTACATCGATATTTTTCAGTTTGGCATGCTGCTTATAGTCATGGATAAATTCCACCACATCGTAAGCAATCGCTTTGCTGTTGGTGCAATCAATAACCACTTTGCTGTTTGGCGGTATGGCTTCCAGTACTTCCAGAATGCTGGCCTTGTTGAAAAAGGACACTTCTTCCGCCAATACCAGTTCAAACACTTCTTTGCCGTCCCTGGTAGTGCGTGTTTGCTTGATGTAATGTGAATTACGGTAGCTGTGATGTAAGGTGAAAAAGATCGCAACAACCAAACCCAGGCCAATGCCGGTCAGCAGATCGGTAAACACGATCGCAACGATAGTAACGATAAACGGTACGAACTGCTCCCAGCCTAAATCGTAAAACTGCTTGAACAGGCTGGGTTTAGCCAGTTTATAACCAACCATAATAAGAATTGTCGCCAGGCTGGCTAACGGGACCAGGTTAAGGAAACTGGCAATGGTAATTGCACTCAGCAACAACCAGAAACCATGTAACACAGAAGATAACTTGGTTTGCGCGCCAAACGTAATGTTGGCACTACTACGCACGATCACCTGGGTGACAGGCAATCCGCCTATCATGCCTGAAACGATATTGCCCAGGCCTTGCGCCTTGAGCTCACGGTTAGTGGGTGTCACCCGTTTCAATGCATCCAGTTTATCGGTAGCCTCGACGCATAGCAATGTTTCCAGGCTGGCGACAATGGCAATCACTAGCGCTGTTTTAATCACCGCCGGTTGTAAAATCTGGCTGAAATCAGGGTGCGTAAAGAAGCTGGCGAATTCGCCCAAACTTCCGGCAACAGGCAGGCGCACGATCTGGTCTTCAGCCAGCGAGAAATTCAGCCAGCCGCGCATAAAGGCAATGTTGAATAAAATGCCGACCAGTACAACCACTATCGGCCCCTGAAGTAGCTGGAAAACCCTGTGTTTTTTGGTCAATACCGTATCCCACAGGATGAGAATCGCAAATGAAACAGCGGTGATTAATACGGCACCTGGCGTCAATAAGTCCCAGGCCTGCATAATATCGCTAAAGGTATTGTGGCCGTCAAAACCAAATGACTCATCCCCTTCATAGTCAGCATCGTAACCAAACGCATGCGGAATCTGTTTCAGGATGATCAGCAAGCCGATACCTGTCAGCATGCCGGTAATCACTGAAGAAGGCACGAAATAAGCAATAAAGCCTGCTTTAAACTGGCCTAACAAGAACTGGAACACACCGGCCAATACTACAGCTGCTAAAAATACCTCATAAGAGCCAAGGTTGCTGATCGCGGCCAGCACGATCACTGCCAGGCCAGCTGCCGGCCCACTCACACCCAGTTGCGAGCCACTGGCCAGGCCAACCACAATACCACCGACAATCCCGGCAATCACGCCTGAGAAAAGCGGTGCACCTGAAGCTAGTGCGATGCCCAGGCAAAGCGGTAAGGCAACAAAGAAAACAACAATCGAAGCAGGTAAATCCCGATTCAAATGTTTAAACAGATCGGAAAAATTCGATCTTGAGGGTGCAGCGGACATGGTGTTTTTCCTTCACAAATGAAACAATTTTTGGTTATATTATTATTGTTAATTATAATTAGATTTTATGATTATGCCACATACACAAAACCCCGCACGCATGCGGGGTGAGTAGTTCACTTAGATTATGTTGCTTGTATTCCATTTAGTCTCTTGGTGTATCGGCCACGTAAGGACGTCTACCAATAAAGTTTAAACGCAACTGATCGTGTTTATCAAAGCCTTTATCCGGTTTGTCAGTCACAATACCTGCACCTTCCCATTTATCTTCAGCACTCTGCTGTTTTGCAACAGGCGCTTTGCTGTAAGGACGGCTGCTGAAGTTCTTGTGATGCAAATGCCGTACATCATTATCCTGCGCTTGTGTTTCATCTGCATGAACATTTGCCACCAATCCGAATGACACCAACACTACTAATAATAATTTGTTCATTTTCATACTCCTTTATCATCTAACTGTCAGGCAGCCTTCAGGCATTGTAGCGAAGGCCTGGCAACATTATGTGCCAGCAACCTTACGCGATTCTGACTCGCGGTTTTGAAAATCCTGACTTCTTGCTCGATGCGAACTTACTTACAGTGGGCGTTTGCCGATTGAATGCATTCTCAACAATTGCAGGTGTTTTTCTTTCTGTTCCTGACCGGCAGTCATTGAAGCACCTTCCCACCCTTGTTCAGAAGCAGGCTTGCTAGCCACTACTACTGGTGCCTGGTAAGGACGTTTGCTCAAAAACTGGTGATGGTGTTGAACCTTGGATTCCACATTTTGAGACTCCATACTCACCGCTTCATCCTGTGCATGCACTGGTGAAACCATTACCATACCAAGTACCATTACTACTGCAGCATAAACGTTACGCATGTTATTTCTCCTATCTGTTGTTTGTTGGACACTGATTTTTCGTTTGTGTTTTAACTGATTCATCATGGTTTGCATTTTGCACCGATGAAAGCAACAAAAAATCTACCGATATAGGTAGTTCGGTATATACTTAACGGCATATGCCAAATGACAGTCCTACACCTGAAGCCGAGAGTGCATTTGCCCTTCGTAGCGCCTTAAAACAAAACCAGGCGCAAATCGCACAAGACAAATTATTCGAAAAATTTGGCCAGCAATTATTTGTTTCGGGCTGGTCTACTGAGCTACTGCAATGGATGCTCGATGAAATATGCCTGCAATTTGGTGCCCAGCACGGCTTGATCAGCCAGCAACATGGCGGTGCGCTCAAGATTCTGGCATTGCGCGGCAAAAGCTACCCGGTCGGAGCACGCATCCCCATGCTTGGCGTGTTGGGCCAATGGTTAAAAGAGCCAATCCGATTTGAAGTGCATCAGCAATATGTGCCAAGCTTATGGACCTTGCCAGCCACTGCGGAAGCGAATGGTCATTGTTACCACCTGCCCATCGCTTGCCAGCAACGCGCTGTCGGTTTACTGGCGTTGATTACGGGCAACCCTTTAAGTCATAGCAGTTTGCAGATTTTATACAGTTTATGTGGCATGCTGGGTTTCGCCTTACATGGGCAGGCCCAGGCAAGCAGCGTAGTAGATGACAGCTATGTACAAAAACTGACCCCGCGGGAACGTGAAGTATTTGCCCTGCTGCCTTCCGGCGCCAGCAATGCCTTATTAGCGAGCAAACTGGGTATCTCGCCTGGTACAGTCAAAATTCATATAGAGCGTATCCTCAGTAAACTTGACCTTAATGACCGCACCCAGGCCGCAGTCAAGGCGGTGGAAGCCGGGTTCAAAAGCGATGGATTGTGAACCCTGATATGCCTTTCCGTCACCTGCAACTATTCAGCTATTTAAACCAACTGTGGCAAGACGCGCCTTTAACCATCAAAGGCATTATCCTGAATACCTTGCCATTAACCGTATTGCTGGCATCACTTGCCCTGATTTTTGAAAGCGAGCAACAGGCGGCCTTGCTGGAGCGCCGGGTACAGAACGCATTGCAAATCCAGCAGGATATCCAAACCCTGCAAACCCAGCTGCTGGAAGCTTCAACCGGTGTGCGCGATTACCTTCTTACCGATAACAATCAATTCCTGTCTGGGTATGAAAGTGCCAAGCAAGCCATGCCCCGCTTGCTGGATTCGCTGGAATTGCGTCTGGATGACCAGGCCCAACAGAAACTGCTGCTGGTGATACATCCCTTGGTACAAAAAAACCTCAATGACCTGGCAGTACTGGCCAGCAATACCGAAAAAGAAGCGAATGAAGAGTTGATACGCAAATTCAGCTCCCAGGGCGCAGCGCTTAATCAGTTACGCGCACACCTGGACCAGATGAGTTTGCGGGAATCCCGCATTGTCGAACAGGATAAAAAAGAAGTTATTTTTGAGCGTAAACGCAATCTGCGTATCACCCTGATGGCGGTGATTGCCGGTGTATTCGGCTCCCTGATCGGCGTCTGGGTATTTACCCAAACCATCGTCGCCCGCGTCAGGACTATCCGTGACAGCGCTGTTCACCTGGTAAAAAGCGAGCCGCTGGCATTACCAAGCATCAGCCAGGATGAACTGGGTGAACTGACCATGGAGCTGGAACACGCCTCGCAATTACTGAAAAAAAGTGCGCAGGAAGCGCATCAGGCCAGAGTTGAGGCCGAAGAAGCCAGTGCCGCAAAAAGTAATTTCCTCTCCCGCACCAGCCATGAGTTACGCACACCGCTGAATGCGATTTTAGGCTTTGCACAAATCCTGGAAAACGACTTGCCTGATGGTCGCCAGAAAGACAGCGCCACGTTGATCCATAATGCCGGCCAGCATTTACTCAAGCTGATCAATGAAGTATTGGATATCTCGCGCATTGAAAGCGGTGATATAGGCATGTCTATGGAAGTGATCGCGCTGAATCCTTTATTGGAAGAAGCCTATCATTACCTCAAGCCACTGGAAAAAGTGCGCGACATGAGCATAGAAACCCGCTTTGAACCGGGGCTGAAGGTGCGGGCTGACCGGCAACGATTGTTACAAGTGATCTTGAACCTGCTGGCGAATGCATTGAAATATGGTCCTGAGAACACCCAGGTCACCATCAACGCCTACCGCCATCAAGGTCATATCCGGATAGAAGTGCAGGACCAGGGCAAAGGGATTCCTGCAGAACACCGTTCACGCCTGTTCACGCCATTTGACCGCCTGGGTGCCGAACGTACAGTGACCGAAGGCACCGGTTTGGGGCTAGTCCTCAGCAAACAACTGATAGATGCCATGGGTGGGAAAATCGGCGTGGCGGAAGATAAAAGCATGTTCTGGCTAAGCCTGCCAGCATGCGAGGAAGATATTCAAACACATATATCTTCAGAACCGGCAGAAAAACTTGATGTACATGTGCCGGCAGCCATTTCTGCAACGCCGCGCAAACGCCATATCCTGTATGTAGAAGACAACCCCAGCAACCAGGCATTGATGGAGGCGATTATCAGCAAGCATCGCCATATCAAGCTGCATATCACTGCCAGCCTGCAAGGCAGCATGGTCTGGCTGCGTGACATGACGCCCGACCTGCTGTTACTGGACTTAAACCTGCCCGATGGCTCGGGAGAAGTACTGATCCAGCATATCCAGTCTGACCGCGACAACCTGCGTGACATTCCGCTAGTGATTTTGAGTGCCGACGCACTACCTGAAACCATACAGCGCTTGCAAACGCTTGGTATTACCCATTACTTTACCAAGCCTTTAAATGTCGCCACTTTTAACCAGTTACTGTTAACACTTTTGCCTGAACCGACACCATGAGCATAGAACGCTATGAATATTGACCAATTGCGCGCCTCCAAGATCCTGATTATTGATGACGCTGAAGCTAACCTGAGGTTGCTGGAAGAGCTGCTGACCAAAGAAGGCTTTGAGCAGGTGATCAGCACCACCGACTCTACCAAAACCATGGACCTGGTCAATGCCTTTCAGCCTGACCTGATTTTGCTGGATTTAATGATGCCGGTGCTGGATGGCTTTGCCGTGCTGGACCAGCTATCACATCACGTCGGCCCGAATGAGTATCTGCCGGTACTGGTGCTAACTGCTGACGCCACCATTGCGACAAGACGAAAGGCGCTGGCATTGGGCGCAAAAGACTTTTTAACCAAGCCATTTGACCCAATGGAAGCGATGCTGCGCGTCTGGATATTGCTGGAGACGCGCTGGTTATTTACCCAACTCAAACAGCATCAGCCCAACCTGCAAATGCCCAATTATTCGTAGAGTGGCTGCGCTCTAGATTGGCTGCGCTCTAGATTGGTTGATTAGATAGTCGAGCGTCTACTCACATATTGCAAACTGAATGGCCTGACTGCCTGCTGTTTTTGCTCGGCAGCACTCATCTGCAAACTAGCCCCCTCCCACGCCTGATCTGCCGTCGCATTCACCGGCTGTGCAGTCACTGCCCGTCTGGCGATATTTTGAGGTGCATTGGCTTGATCGGCCAATACTGATCCGGAAAATACCAATGCAGCCAATCCTATTACTTGATACGCCTTCACTGTTTTCATCGTACGCTCCTTAAAGTAACACTCTGAATAACACCGGCTTTTTGGGCCGGATTTTATGTTGTTCACTGTAGCGCGCCAGCCTTACAAAAAGCTTTCGTGAATATTTCAACAGCCTTACACGACTCCCACCCGTTTTTAAGCTTGGATTAAGGCGTAACCGCTATCGTGATGATTCAATCACTTTAATCGGGAGAATCACGATGAAAAACATTATTCAAACTTCTGGCAGTGTACTGATGATCAGCCTGCTTTGCGGCGTGCTGGCGAACCAGCCAGCTATGGCAGATGATGATGGCGACGATATCCAGAAAATGACGGAAACCGCAAAAGCCTTCGGTTTTATTTCCTGGGAAGATGCAAAAAGTAAAGCATTGGCGGCAAAGCCTGGCGTCGTTAAAGAAGTAGAACTGGAACGCCGCAAATTCAAATCCGGCTGGGATTACGAGGTGGAAATTGTGGATGCCGAAGGTGCCGAATGGGAAGTATATATTGATGCAAAAACCGGCAAAATCAACAGCGTGAACCGCGACTGGTTTTAATATGTAGCCTGCTTCATGCAGGCTTGAGGCTCAACTGCACACGTAAGCCACCTAACCGGGCTGAGTGATCAAGGGTGATGTCACCATGGTAATGCTGCACAATATCCTGCACAATCGCCAGTCCCAGGCCACTGCCCGGTTTGGATTCATCCATGCGCATACCTCGTTGCAAAAGCGTATCCAGTTCAGGTGCGCTACTGCCAGGGCCATCATCTTCGACCATGACCGTAATCCCATCGTGGACTGAGTGATTCAGCTGAACTTGTATGCTCAGTAAAACTTGGCCTCTGCACCATTTAAAAGCGTTATCTAAAACATTCCCCAACAGCTCTAACATATCTTCGCGGTCAACCATCAGCTTGGTCTGTGCGTCATGTTGCCAGGCAAATGCCACCTGCTTTTCACTGTAAATCTTTTGCAAGGTCGCTGCCAGTTTAGGTACTTCTATCTCTAAATCCGTGTGCTGGCTGGTGTACACATCACCCATCAGCCGCGCACGTTTAAGCTCACGCTCTACATCCTGGTGTATTTCTTCGGCACAGGCTTTCATGGTCAGGCGTAACTGCGAGATGCCGATACGTGACTCATTGTCGAAAAGTAATTGCAAATGCGCCAGCCGGGTTTTAAGGGCATGTGCCAGATTACCGATAGATATGCGCGAGCGCTTGGTTTTCTGGCTGGCGTTTTTTAGGATACGGTTGAACTCATTGACCAGCGGCATGACTTCCGCCGGGCCATTGGCATTGATTTGCTGCAATTCACCAGTACCGACTTTTGCCAGGTTTTCCTTGATCTGTTGTAAAGGATTTAACGTGCTGATCACAATCCAGCGCTGTAATGCCAATAACGCCAGTAAGCCAAGCAGTGAAAGCGCGCCATAAATACCGTGAAACACGCGCAAACTATGTTGCAGATCGACCAGGCTTTCAGCAATATAAATAGTGAAATTTCTTTGCTGCTTGCGATAGCCGTGCCCTAACAGCAGCAAGGGTTGACCTTCAGGGCCAGTGATATGTGTGACTTGCTGCTCACCGGTAGCCAGTGTTTTCACCGCCAGGTCTACATCCCATAAGGAGCGCGATTGCACCTTGTTGCCCTCCTCGGTCAGTACAACAAAATAATGGCCGGAGAACGGGCGCAGGTAACTGCTGGTCACCAGCCTGTGCTCCAGCATGGCTTGTCCTTTGGCATTGGCAGTCACCCCAGCCAGCAGCCCTTCTGCTTCCTGCTGCATGCGTTCGGTCATCTGCGACTGGATCAAATGGTCTATCGTGAAGGTCACCACTGCCCATTGCAGCGTCAACAGACCAACCAGGCTTAAGGTAAGACCAAGCGTAAGTTGCCTGCGCAACGACTTCATACAGAATGACTTTCTGAAAGGTGCGTGCCAAATACATAACCCTGGCCACGCCTGGTCTGGATTTTTTCTGCCCCGACTTTCTGGCGCAAACGATTGACATAGACTTCAATCACATTGCTGTCTTTGTCTTCATCATAGGCATACACATGTTCGGTCAGTTCGCTTTTGGACAGTATGCGTCCCGGATGCAGCATGAAGTAACGCAGCAAGCGGAATTCGGTGCCTGTCAAATTATAGGACTCCGTATCTTGCCACAGGGTTTGCGTATGCTCATCAAGACGCAATCCTTCCATGGTCAGGTCGCCGCTGACCAACCCAACGCTACGTTTGTGCACAGCACTGATGCGTGCCAGAAGTTCTTCAATATGGAATGGCTTGGTCACATAATCGTCTGCGCCCAGATTAAAAGCTTCCACTTTCTCCTGCCAGCTGCTGCGCGCGGTTAGCACAATCACCGGCATGCTGAGACCTTCTTCACGCCAGGCTGCCAGCACCTGCAAACCTGACAATCCTGGCAAACCCAGGTCCAGGATAGCGACATCATAAGGCTCCAGGCTGCCCTGTATCCTGGCTTCGGTACCTTCCTGGATCCAGTCGCTGGCGTAACCGGCGGTTTTCAATGCCTGATGCACATCGGCGCCCAATAACGCATCATCTTCAACCAGCAACAAACGCATCAGTCATCCAGCTCCATTTTAAGCAGCTGGCCGGTCTTGGCATCCAGCTTGAGTTCCCACACCTGGCTGCGCGTATCAAGGATTTCCACTTCATAAAGATAACGGCCATGCTTTTTCTCCAGCTCTACTTCAAGGATTTCGCCAGGCTTGTGGGATTTTGCCAGCCTGGATATTTTTTCCAGGTTCAGAATTTGGCCTTTGGCCGCCAGTTGCCCGGCGATAGCAGGGCTTTCGCCCGAACCGGCGATTGGTAACAGCCAGCCGCTCGCAGCCAGGCTAAGACACATCAGGCACACCATCATCACGCCAGAAAAGGTCCACGACCTGCGCATATCACTCCTCAATATCATCGCTGTTTATAGCCATTGCAAACTGTCTTCGAGTAAAAGTGTAACAGCATTAGCATTAAACCAAGCTGAATAGGCTCGTTTACCTAAAGCTGATATCGCCCGCTACTAAGCTTTGATAAAGCAAAAAATACATACGAAGCTGCATGTAAACGGTACAATACCAAATTGAAGATTTAAACCATGTTGCCAGTTAAACACATGCAATTCCTCACCCATAGCTCCAGCGCCAGGTTACCTACCCAGTATGGTGACTTTGATCTGCACGTATTCCACGATAACCGCACCAATGCTGAACATATAGCACTGACCTGCGGTGAAATCACACGTTCACAGAATCCGCTGGTACGTGTGCATTCGGAATGCCTGACTGGTGACGTATTCGCATCCACCCGTTGCGATTGCGGTGAACAGTTGCACCATGCGCAACGGTTGATACAGGAACATGGCCACGGCCTGGTGTTGTACCTGAAGAACCATGAAGGACGCGGCATTGGCCTGAGCAATAAAATGCGCGCCTATGCCTTGCAAGACCAGGGGCTGGATACAGTAGAAGCCAACGAAGCGCTTGGACTGCCAGTGGATAGCCGCAGTTATGAAGCAGCATCGGAAATGCTGTCGTTCTTTGAAATCAATTCTGTGCGCTTGCTTACCAATAACTCGGGTAAACGCTCTGCGCTGGAAACCTTAGGCATTACCGTGCACCAGCAAGTACCGTTACTGACCGAACCTACGTTAGAAAACCTCAAGTACCTGCAAACCAAATCAGCCAAACTCGGCCATATTATTCCTGACCTGATGGGCTAAAGCGCTGCTGGCGCACTTCAGCACATTCAGTACTCAAAACGATTTCCTGCGGTTATAAGCATTGAATTAAATGTTATAAACACAGCCAAACGCCAGGTTTATACTGCCTTCTTGTCACGAAATCACAAGGAGCAGCAAGATGAAACCAGAGACCATCTCCATCCATGGAGGGTATTCGCCCGAACCCACCACCAAAGCTGTCGCCGTTCCCATTTATCAAACCACTTCTTACGCGTTTGACAACACACAGCATGGCGCCGACCTGTTTGATCTCAAGGTACAGGGCAATATCTATACGCGGATCATGAACCCGACCACTGCCGTGCTTGAAGAGCGTATCACGCAACTAGAAGGCGGCATTGGCGGGCTGGCACTGGCTTCAGGCATGGCTGCGATTACCTATGCCATCCAGACCATTGCTGAAGCGGGTGATAACATCGTTTCGGTGTCGACGCTATATGGCGGTACCTTTAACCTGTTTGCGCACACCCTGCCCAGGCAAGGCATAGAAGTCAGGTTTTTCGATTACCGTGACCCGGCCTCGCTGGAAAAACTGATCGACAACCGTACCAAACTGGTCTTTGCAGAAACCATAGGCAACCCGTTAGGCAATGTCGTCGACCTGGCGGCCATCAGCGAAGCTGCCCACAAGCATGGCGTGCCGGTGATCGTCGATAACACGGTTGCCACCCCTATTTTGTCCAGGCCGTTTGAACATGGCGTGGATATCGTCGTACATTCTTTGACGAAATACATAGGCGGTCATGGTAATTCCATAGGCGGCATCATTGTCGATAGCGGCAAATTCCCCTGGGCAGAACATGCAGCACGCTTCCCCAGCCTCAATACACCAGACCCCAGCTACCACGGCGTGAACTATGTGGAAGCGCTGGGCCCAGCCGCCTTCATAGCCCGTGCCCGCGTAGTGCCATTACGCAATACCGGCTCGGCCATCAGCCCGTTAAACAGTTTCCTGATCCTGCAAGGGCTGGAGACATTACCGTTACGCATCGAACGCCATAGCAGCAATGCGCTGGCGATCGCGCATTACCTCAAGCAACATCCGAAAGTGAAGTGGGTCAACTATGCCGGCCTGGAAGACCATGGCGATTATCCGCTGGTCAAAAAATACCTGAACGGCCTGGCGTCCGGCATCCTGTCGTTTGGCGTGCAGGGCGGCAAAGAAGGCGGCACCAGATTTATTGATGCACTGCAATTATTCACCCGGCTGGTGAATATCGGCGATGCCAAAAGCCTGGCCTGCCATCCGGCGACCACCACGCACCGGCAACTGAATCCTGAAGAACTGGCAAAAGCGGGCGTCAGCGAAGATTTGGTCAGGTTATCGGCCGGGCTTGAGCATATTGATGATTTGATTGCGGATTTAGAGCAGGCCCTGGCGCAGGTGTAGGCTTTAACTTTCCTTGGCTTTTGACGAATGCACTAATTAGGCTTAAGGTATCTGCCTCGTGTAATTCTCGTTAAGGAAAAAAGATTGCAGTTTATGCGTTTATTGATTATCAGCTTTTGCATTACCAGCTTCTCCAATGCAGCATATGCAGCTGAGGCATATATCGGCCGATTTCTTTTCAAATATGATGGCGGCAGTGTTTATCGCGTGATAGTTAATGACGCTAATTCTCTGTCATGGACGTGCATACAAGGGCCCGAAAAAGGCGCGAATGGCACAGAAAAACCTGATCGTTTCAAAGTCGCAGACAAGATTTACTTTGTCAGCTGGGTGGAGAAAACCGGGATTAATGTAGCCCAGGTCGTTAACTTGAATACGCGAAAAGTGTATTCAACGATTATTGATGGCAAAGAACGCTATGTGGTTTCTGGCGATATAGTGCGTGAGAAATAGCTTTAATGTGCCAGGTGTGTGGTCATAGCTTAGAACTTTTTCTGTAAAGCTGTCATCAGATTGCAGGCAGGCTTTGCTTTATTGATCGAATAACATTTCCCGATAATGCGTCCCTTGGAGAAAAATATGAAAAACATTCTTGCGCTCACCCTGGTACTTGTTTCAAATGCAGCTTTCGCCAATATCGTCGTGCCGCTGAACGTGGTGGATGAAAAAGGCGTAGGTGCGAATGCGGGTAAAGTCACTATTTCCGAAACCCGATATGGCCTGGTATTCATGCCGGAACTGCAAGGCCTGCCTGCCGGTGTGCATGGCTTTCATGTGCACCAGAACCCGAGCTGTGACCCAAAAGAGAAAGATGGGAAAATGACGGCAGCTGGTGCCGCTGGTGGTCATTATGATCCTGAAAACAGCAACAAACATGATGCGCCGTGGGGAGATGGCCATCTGGGCGATCTGCCGGCGTTGTATGTGAATGCCAATGGTGGTTCTACTCAACCGGTACTGGCACCGCGCCTGAAACTCAGCGATGTCAGTGGCCGTACCCTGATGGTGCACGTGGGCGGCGATAACCACGCCGATCATCCAGCACCCTTAGGTGGCGGCGGTGCGCGCTTTGCCTGTGGCGTGATCAAATAAGTGTGATTAAATAGCCATATCACCACTTAATCCGAGAGTACATATCACCATGGCAGATGACAGAACACTGGGCACCTCGCGAACGCTGCCCTACACACCCAGAGAAATATATGGTGTCTTTGCTTCCGCTGAGCTTCTGGCAGCATGGTGGGGGCCGGATGGCTTTTCAAATACGTTCGAAATCTTTGAATTCAAGACGGGCGGCCGCTGGAAATTCGTGATGCATGGCCCTGATGGAAAAAATTACCCTAATCAAAGCATTTTCAAAGAACTGGTCGCGGATGCCAGGGTGGTTATCCATCATGACTGCCCGCCTTACTTTACGTTAACCGTTGAGCTGGCACCTGTCACGGATGGCACGCATTTAAGCTGGCAGCAGGTTTTTGAGGATGCCGCAACTGCCCAGGCTGTGAAGCAAATTGTAGGCCCGGCCAACGAGCAGAACTTAGACAGACTGACGCAAGTGCTGAGCAAAGTCGCTACCCCCGGATAGTGACTTCACGTAGATGACTTTTTCAAACGCTTAGGAAGGTATCACGTGTCAGATACAGAAAAAAACAAAGGCCCGGCATCCTACTTTCCTTCGATAGAAAAGAAGTATGGGCAACCTGTTGAACACTGGTTCGGCATCTTGCGAGATGCCGGAAACCTTAAGCATATGGAGCTGGTGAGTCTGCTCAAGTCAGCGCATGGCCTGGGGCATGGTCACGCCAATGCGCTGGTCGCACATCATCTGGCAAAGAGTAATTCATAGAGCCGGTGTACAAAAACAAAAAGGCGTAACGTTAACCGTTACGCCTTTTGACTTTAAGTTGCTGTTAAAACACGCGTAATTGTGTAGGCTTGATATACACCGTCTCACCTTGCTTGAAATTCAGCTGGTTAAACACATCGCGTCCCAATTCCACATCCACATATTGTTCATTATCGCTGCGTTTGATTTCCAGACGGACTAAAGAACCGACTGAGTGCACGTAAGTCAGCGCGCCAGCAATCGTATTTAGCGCTGGCTCACGGCTGACCGCGATCTCGTAAGGGCGGACAAAGCCTTTGCCTTGTGGCGTTTCAAAGGCATTCACATTGCCGAGGAACTCGTAGACAAAAGGCGTGGCAGGATTGTCGTAAACAGCTTGCGGTGAACCCACTTGCTCGATCTGGCCGTGATTCATCACCACGATGGTGTCAGCCACCTCCAGCGCCTCCTCCTGGTCATGCGTGACAAATACACTGGTGACATGCAGTTCATCATGCAAACGGCGCAACCAGCGGCGCAGGTCTTTACGTACTTTGGCATCCAGCGCGCCAAATGGCTCATCCAGCAACAGCACTTTCGGCTCTACCGCCAATGCGCGGGCCAATGCGATACGCTGGCGCTGGCCACCGGAAAGTTGTGGCGGGTAACGGTCAGCCAGCCAGTCCAGTTGCACCAGTTTGAGCAGATCATGCACACGTTTTTTGATTTCGGCATTTGAAGGACGGGTTTCCTTAGGACGCACACGCAGGCCAAATGCCACGTTTTCAAACACCGTCATATGCCTGAACAGCGCATAGTGCTGGAATACAAAGCCAACCTGGCGTTCACGCACATCGGCATGCGTGGTATCCACGCCATCAAACAGCACCTGGCCTTTATCAGGCGACTCCAGCCCGGCAATAATGCGCAACAGCGTGGTTTTACCGCAACCGGATGGTCCGAGTAAGGCAACCAGCTCGCCACTTGGCACTTCGAGATCAATGTCCCGCAGTGCGCTGAATTGACCAAAACCCTTGCTAATTTGTTGTATGGTGATGCCCATATTAAACCGTCACTTCCTTTTCCTGGATTGCGGCATCGTGTGATGCGCGCCATTCGACATAGGTTTTCAAAACCAGCGTTACCAATGCCAGCAAAGTGAGCAGTGACGCCACTGCAAACGCTGCCGCATAGTTATATTCGTTGTACAAGATTTCCACATGCAATGGCATGGTATTCGTCATGCCACGGATATGACCGGATACCACTGATACCGCGCCAAACTCGCCCATCGCCCTGGCGTTGGTGAGAATGACGCCATAGATCAGGCCCCACTTTACGTTTGGCAAAGTCACATGCCATAACATTTTCCAGCCGGAAGCACCCAGCACTAATGCCGCCTCTTCCTCTTCCTTACCTTGCGCCTGCATCAGCGGAATCAGCTCACGCGCGACAAACGGGAAAGTAATAAAAATGGTCGCCAGGATAATGCCAGGCACGGCGAAGACCACTTTGTAATCATGATCGATCAGCCATTCGCCAAACCAGCCTTGCAGGCCGAAGATCAGCACGAAAATCAGACCGGCGATGACAGGTGAAACCGCAAATGGCAAATCGATTAACGTAATCAGGAAACTTTTACCGCGGAAATCAAACTTGGTAATCGCCCAGGCAGCTGCAACGCCAAACACCAGGTTCAGAGGCACAGAGACCAGTGAGGCAATCAAGGTCAGCTTCATGGCCGACAAGGCATCAGACTCAGTGATCGCCGCCAGGTACACGCCCCAGCCTTTACGCAATGCTTCTGAAAATACAGCCGCCAGCGGAATCAGCAGGAATAAGGCCAGGAACACCAAGGCTGTGCTTATCAGTGTCCAGCGTACCCATGCAGGTTCAGAAGTAGCCCGTTTGTAAGCCACCTTACCCTGGTATTGTTCTAGTTGTGTTGTATGCATAAGTTTTCGTTTAATGAGATTCTATAAGTGGTATACGCACAGCCACTACTTGCCGCCATGACGGTGACTGCTCCACCACTGCAACAGGTTGATCAACAACAGCAAGGCAAAAGAGATAACCAGCATGACGACCGCGATGGCGGTGGCACCGGCGTAATCGTATTGCTCAAGTTTGGTGATGATCATCAATGGCGTGATTTCTGAAATCATCGGCATATTGCCGGCAATAAAAATCACCGAGCCGTATTCGCCGACTGCACGGGCAAAAGATAAGGAGAAACCGGTCAGCAATGCGGGCCAGATCGCCGGAAAAATGACCTTGAAAAATGTCTGCCAGCGATTGGCGCCCAGGCTGGCAGCCGCTTCTTCCAGTTCGGTACTGAAATCTTCCAGCACAGGTTGCACGGTACGCACTACAAAAGGCAAACCGATAAAAGTCAGGGCGACAACCACGCCTAATGGTGTGAAAGCGACCTTGATACCATGCGGTTCCAGCCATTGGCCCAGCCAGCCATTCGGTGCATAGATGGCGGTCAGGGAAATGCCGGCTACTGCGGTAGGCAAGGCAAATGGTAAATCAACCAGAGCATCAAGGATTTTTTTGCCGAAAAACTGGTAACGCACCAACACCCACGCGGTCAACAAGCCAAACACCAGGTTGATAACCGCTGCCAGTAACGAAGCGCCGAAGGTTAAACGGTAAGTGGCCAATACCCGCGGCGTGGTCACTACCGCCCAGAATTCGTTAACACTTAATTCGGTAGTACGGAGGAAAACAGCTGCGAGTGGAATTAATACGATCAGGCTTAAATACACCAACGTATAGCCAAGTGACAGGCCAAAGCCGGGCAATAAATGTTTTTTTCTAGTTGTCATATTGGCTCGTGCCGTTTAAACAGGGGCTAATGTAGCCGGATTCTTGTTATTCACAAAAGAATGATTAATCATTACTTTATAATTGACTGTTATATCAGCATATTTTGTTGATTAAATTCTTTTGACCAGGCTTCTTTATTTAAAAATCAGGGGACTTAAGCGATAGGGATTTGTAGCCCCTTAATCACTTAAAGCTCCCGATGTCACGTATTGTTGAATGCCACGTAAAAGACGATCAGGCTACTTTCGGCGCGCGGTGATGCAACTGGTCATTCAATACCTTGGCTACCACAGGCTGAGCAAGAAAGTTGCCTTGCAGAATGGTCGCACCGGAAGCAATCGCGATGTCCAGTTGCTGCTGGGTTTCGACACCGACGATCACCGGCGTACTGCCCAGATCCTGTACCGCATGCACCAACCCGCTCAGCGCTTTGGCCAGTGACGGCTGCTTCGCTGCCTGGTGGATCACAGAGATATCAAACTTGATAAAGTCATGCTGCACACCCCACAAGCGGTACAACTTGCTCTGGTGATTGCCCACATGGTCAAACGCGATTCTGTAGCCTAATGAACGGTAATTCTCAATGGCCGCAATCAGGTGTTTGTCCTGGTCAATCAGTGACTCATTGATCTCAAGCACCACACGATCGGTCGGTACTGAGTATTGATGTAATATCTGCTCAAATACCTTGCCGTGTGCGCTGACTTCCAGCAACAGTTTAGGATGCACGTTCAGGAACAGCAGACCATTTTCCTGATGGATGGCTCGGAAGTTCAAGACATGCTGCGAGCGGCATACGCGGTCAAACTGCACCAGCTTGCCGGATTGTTCTGCATAGGTGAATGCAAACTCAGGCGTGCTGCCCAGTGTGCCGAATAACGAAGGGCGTATCAAAGCTTCGTAGCCGTAGATATCCCCTTGCTTGGCATCGTAAATAGGCTGGAAAGCCGTTTTCAAGTGTACGCCGATAAAGGTACTTTCATACTCACCGGTATTGGCTTCAATCAGCCCTAACTCTTCCAGGTCTAGCGATAGTACCTGTTTTAATTCGGCACGTAATTGCACTACATGTTCTGGTTCCTGATGTGGTTGTCGCTGGGTCATCATCCCCTCCTCTATTCGTTGCTACGTTTAATGCTAATGCGTTTATTTCTGGTAAATCTGGTCAAAAATGCCGCCATCACTGAAGTGGGTATTTTCAGCGTCTGTCCAGCTACCAAATACTTCTTTTACAGTAAAAGTACGGATTTTCTTAAATGCTGGCTGGGCTGCTTCACTGACTTGCGGGCGCAAATAATGTTTGGCGGCGATGGCCTGGCCTTGCGGCGAGAAATGGTACTCAAGATAGGCTTGTGCCTGCTTGCGCGACCCTTTTTTATCCACCACTTTATCTACTACGGCTACCGGATTCTCCGCCAGTACGGTGACTGAAGGATAAACAACTTCATATTTGTCTTCGCCCAGCTCTTTTTGCAGCAGATACACTTCATTCTCGAATGTCACCAGTACATCACCAATTTCACGCTGGGCAAAAGTCGTCGTCGCCCCACGGCCGCCGGTATCCAGCACTGGCACATGCTTGAATAATTCAGTCACAAACTGGCGGGCTTTGGCTGCATCGCCGCCTTTTTGCGTGATATATCCCCAGGCTGCGAGGTAACTGTATTTACCGTTACCTGAAGTTTTCGGGTTTGGGATGACAGATGCCACACCCGGACGAATCAAATCATCCCAGTCCTTGATACGTTTAGGGTTGCCCTTGCGCACCAGGAATACGGTTGGTGAAGCACTGGGCACACTGTTATTAGGCAAGCGAGTCTGCCAGTTAGCCGGGATCAGCTTGCCTTTTTGCGCCAGGATATCGATATCCGCACTGCGGTTCATGGTGATCACATCCGCCGGTAAACCATCTACCACTGAGCGCGCCTGTTTTGTAGATCCACCATGCGACTGGTTGATTGTAAGGGTTTCGCCTGTTTTCTCTTTCCAGTACTGGATAAACGCCGGGTTAAAGTCTTTATAAAACTCCCTGGTCACATCATAGGAAGCGTTTAACAATTCGGCGGCTTGCAATGACACACTGCTGAATAACACTAGCAGCAAGGCACTGCGCAAAATAGACGGCATACAGGACTCCTTGAGATGAATGGGCTGCACTATACAGCGGCACACATATTTTTAAAAAGAATAAAAAATAATATATATATAATTTTAAAATATATTAAATTGCCTTAATTATTTCATATAGATTTCATTGCAAACCTCGTTCTGGAGGAGTAGCTTAATAGCTCCGATAGATTTACCCCAATAAGTTATCACTGGTTTTTTTAAAATTCTTAACTAATAACCAAATGGAATAAGCAAATAATTAGAAATTATTTGACTTCAACTCTGGTCAATTAGAAAACTTTATTTTATAGTGTGCGCATACAAAAAGCTGACCAGACAACTGGAAGCCGGATGCACTCAGAGAGTGCATCCGGCTTTTTTTTTTATCAGCACCGCAAGACAGACAGGACAAATTTACCATGCAAGAGATTGCGATTGAGCATATCGTGCAAGAGCTGGCCAACATACGGGAAAATGCTTTGCAACAGCGGCAGCGTTTATCGCAGCCGCCAAAATTGCCTTCACGAAAAGCGCTTGGCCAGTGTGTGGAGTGGCTGGGAGCGGCATTGTTTCCTAACCGCCTGGGCGACCCTGATATCCAGGCCAATGCGATTAACTTTTATGTGGGCACCACGGTGGATAAAGCGCTGCGTGAACTGCAACACCAGATTCGTCTTGAACTCGCGTTTAAGGCGCCCGCTGAAGCTGCCAGCCAGTTCCACTCCCAAGCGCATGTCCTGGCCGGGCAGTTTTCCGAGCATCTGCCGCGTATCCGCTTGCAACTCGACACCGACCTCGAGGCCGCTTATCAAGGTGACCCCGCTGCTGACAGTGTGGATGAAATCCTGGTCAGTTATCCCGGCACCCTGGCGCTGATTCATTACCGCATTGCCCATGTATTACATGGCCTCGGATTGACCATCATTGCGCGTTTAATGACAGAGATCGCCCATTCACAAACCGGGATAGATATTCATCCAGGGGCGCATATCGGCGATCACTTCTTTATAGATCATGGCACAGGCGTTGTTATCGGTGAGACTGCCATTATCGGCAACCATGTGCGCTTGTACCAGGCAGTTACCCTGGGTGCCAAAAACTTCCCTAAAGATGCCAACGGCCATCTGGTAAAGAAATTCGAACGTCACCCGATTTTAGAAGATTACGTCGTGGTCTATGCCGGTGCCACGATTTTAGGCCGCATTACCATAGGCAAACATTCAGTCATTGGCGGCAACGTGTGGGTTACCCGCAGCGTGCCAGCCAACAGCCATGTTACACAAGCACATTCGGATGCCAAGCCCATTCCGGCCGCAGCTTGATTTTTTGTTTTTTCAGCCATTTAAGTCATACAAATAAGGAGAATATATGTCACAACAGCCATCACAGAGTGCATTAGGCGATGTCGCCGCACGGACGCTTGCCAATGCCACCAAATCGGTACCTATGCTCAGTACCATCAGCCCACGCTGGCTGGTGCATCTGCTGAACTGGGTACCGGTAGAAGCAGGTATTTACCGCGTTAACAAGGCTAAGGATCCAGCCGCAATTACGGTGGATTGCTCTAATAAAGATGAAAAAGAGCTGCCAGCCACCTTCGTTGATTACGAAGAATGGGGCCGTGAATATGTGCTGAATGCGGTAAACACTGTGGTGGATGTACATACACGTGTTTCTGACCTTTACAGCAGCCCGCACAACCAGATCAAAGAGCAGTTGCGCCTGACCATTGAAGTGGTAAAAGAACGCCAGGAAAGCGAACTGATCAACAACAAGGAATACGGTTTACTGAACAACGTGGTGAAATCACAAACTGTGAAAACACGTAACGGTTTCCCTACTCCGGATGACCTGGACGAGTTGCTGAGCAAAGTATGGAAAGAACCGGCGTTCTTCCTGGCGCATCCGAAAGCGATTGCCGCCTTTGGCCGTGAGTGTACGCGCCGTGGCGTGCCACCACCAACGGTATCCCTGTTTGGTTCACAGTTCATCACCTGGCGCGGCATCCCGCTGATTCCTAGCGACAAACTGCCTATCGCCAATGGCAAGTCCAAAATCCTGTTGTTGCGCGTTGGCGAAAGCAAACAAGGTGTGATTGGCCTGTATCAACCTAACCTGCCTGGTCAACAAAACATGGGCTTGTCTGTGCGCTTCATGGGCATTAACCACAAAGCGATTGCCTCTTACCTAGTTTCACTCTACTGCTCACTGGCAGTGTTAACTGAAGATGCGATTGCCGTACTGGAAGATGTCGGAGTTGACCACTATTATGACTACAAGTAATCCAAACACTCATCAGGGTCTGGATTTGGCAAGCTTTGAGCCGGAAGCCATTCTGGGTTCGCTTCCGGGCGAGCACCCGAAAATGGCAGCTGCGCTTGGTGTAGGCCGGAAACTTGAGCAAACCGGCGGATTGGATACAGACACACTCAACCGCCTGGCGAACGAGTTGTATGCTGAAGGCTTTCCGGCGACAGCGCCTTTTCATGCGGCAGACTTTGCCCAATCACTGAGCACGCCCAAGCCGCCACAGGCAGCCATACCGGCCACGGACTCACTGACTACGCATTTAGGGCAGGCCACCGGCGGCATTTCCTCACCCAGCTATGTGCAATCCACTTTCCAGCCAGCCATTATGGAAGCGCAGGCACAGCAGTTGACGCATGCGCCTGGTGTTGAAACACTGGCTAGTGACCCTAACCATGTTGATGTGCTGCATACCGATCCGGCTTACCTGGTACCAGGCCAGTTTGCGAGTTTAGGCATTGAGATTCCGTATCAACAGGAATTGAATCGTTGGTTGGGACAGCCAAACCAATCGGGTCCGAATTCTCACACTCAGTTACCAGGCTTTGGGAATGCTGATATCGGGAATCCAAAGCACGGCGCTTCGAGTTATGGAAATTATAACCATGGAAGTCCTAACCATGGCGCTCACAGCCAGGCAACCCCAGGTCACGGAACGCCAGGCAATGTACCGCCTGCCAAGGCTTCATCAAATAGCCAGTCGTTCTACTTCCTGCAAGCGGAGCAGACGGTACTTCATGGCAGCTTGCCGGCTTCTGCGCATCCGGCATTTGATGTCATCAGCGTTCGCCGTGACTTCCCCATCCTGAATGAGAAAGTGAACGGCAGGCAGCTGGTGTGGTTCGATAATGCGGCCACTACGCAGAAACCACAGGTGGTGATTGATAGAGTCAGCTATTTCTATCAGCATGAAAATTCAAACATTCACCGTGCTGCGCATGAACTGGCAGCGCGTGCGACAGATGCTTATGAAGATGCGCGTGAAACGGTGCGCCGCTTCATCAATGCACCATCGGTGAATCAGGTGATTTTCGTGCGTGGCACCACTGAAGGTATTAATCTGGTCGCCAAAACCTGGGGCAAAAAACACATCAGCGCTGGCGATGAAATCGTGGTTTCCAACCTTGAGCATCACGCCAATATCGTGCCCTGGCAGCAGTTGTGCCAGGAAACAGGTGCGGTGCTGAAAGTGATTCCCGTTGATGACAGTGGCCAGATTCTGCTGGAAGAGTACCAAAGGCTGCTGACACCTAAGACCAAGCTGGTATCGTTTACGCAAGTATCCAATGCACTGGGCACAGTCACACCAGCGCAGGAAATGATCGCGATGGCGCATCGTGCCGGGGCCAGGGTATTGCTGGATGGCGCACAATCGATCTCGCATATGCGTATTGATATTCAGACGCTGGATGCAGATTTCTTTGTGTTCTCCGGTCACAAAATCTTCGGCCCTACCGGCATTGGCGTGGTGTACGGCAAAGCAGATGTATTGCAAGACATGCCGGCCTGGCAAGGTGGCGGCAACATGATCCAGGACGTGACGTTTGAGAAAACCGTCTATCATGCAGCGCCAGCCAAGTTTGAGGCCGGTACCGGCAATATTGCAGATGCCGTCGGCCTGGGAGCAGCGTTGAAATATGTAGAGCGGATCGGCATTGAAAATATTGCCAATTATGAGCATGCTTTACTCGAGTACGCGACTGCAGCCATGCGCGACATTCCACATTTGCGTTTGATTGGTACTGCTAAAAACAAAGCCAGCGTATTGTCTTTTGCGCTTAAAGGTTACCAGAGTGAAGAAGTGGGTGCTGCATTGAACGAGGAAGGCATTGCTGTGCGTTCCGGGCATCATTGCGCGCAACCGATTCTGCGCCGCTTTGGGGTAGAAACGACTGTGCGCCCCTCAGTGGCGTTTTACAACACCTATGAAGAAATTGATCGCATGGTTGTGATATTGCGACGTCTGTCAGCGCGTCAGCCTTGATCTGGATACAGCCAGGTTATCCTGGCTGTATTTTTTTCACGTCATATTATGTTTCTCCTGTTGTGACATTCTGTCCAACCCTCTGTAAAATCAGTTCATCCTGACAACAAAGTAATTCATCCGCTTTTTAAAGATGAAACTGCCACTCCAGATGAAATTCGATCCGCGCAATAACAAATTTACGGCTATCTTCACCGGTGAAATACTTGGCGCCATGCTGCCATCCATTATTCTCATCTGCCTGGCACTGTTTGTTGCCTATAAGTTTATTGACCCTGCCCCACCGCGCAAAATCGTGATTGCTACCGGTAACAATGACCTGAACTACAACGCTTTTGCTGCCATTTATGGCGTGTTCCTGAAACAGGAAGGCATTACCCTGGAAACCAGATCGACATCAGGAGACAAAGAAAATCTACGCCTGCTGAAGGACCCGGACTCTGATGTGGACATCGCGTTCATCCAGGATGGTGAGGCGCATGCCGAAGGTGCCGGCACTTTGCTATCGCTGGGTAGTTTGTATTACCAGCCGGTATGGATTTTCTGTCGCTGCAAGCTGGAAACCACCCACCTCTCCGCGCTTAAAGGCAAAAAAATTGCTGTTGGTTATGCCGGCAATGGCACCAACACGTTGGTCACTACCTTACTGGCTGAAAGTGGTGTTACTGCCGAAAATAGCAAGCTCATTGAAACAGGCGGTGAAGAAGCGGCAGAAGCCCTACGCAATGGCAAACTGGAAGCTGCATTTTTTGTAGATGTGCCGACTTCTTACGTGATTCGCAGCATGGTAGAAGATAAACGACTGAGCCTGCTGAGTATGGATACAGCGGAAGCTTTCTCGCGCAAGTTCTCATTCCTGCATCACCTGGTGCTGCCTGAAGGCGCAATGGACCTGGTCAACAACACACCACCGCATGATGTGCATATGGTGGCGCCGACGGCGACTTTGGTGGTGAAAGAAAACATGCATCCGGCGCTGGTGTATTTGATGATGAAGGTCATCAGGCAAGTACACAGCGGCGCGGGGATGTTCAATAGCAAAGATGAATTTCCATCAGCTAAAGATACCGATTTTCCATTAAGCGCCCAGGCGTTGAATTTCTATAAATCCGGCCTGCCTATCATCGATAAATATTTGCCCTTCTGGGCGGCGACCTTTGTAAACCGCACCCTGATCGTGATTCTGCCATTGCTGGCATTATTGATCCCACTGACTAAAATCATCCCTATGATTTATGTCTGGCTGGTGAAGCGCAAATTATTCCGCTACTACGGCGAGTTACGTTACCTTGATACGCAACTGAAGGAAATCAAAACCGCGGAAGACCAGCGATTATTCTTAGAGAAGCTGAACGAGATTGAGCTGAAGGTGATCAACGTGCAATTACCTGTACCGTTTTCTCAATATGCTTATGAATTACGTGCTCATATTGAATTGGTCAGGTCCAAGCTACAGCATGGCAAATTCACCTCGCCTAATGCGGCTCAAGCCCATGAGATCCAGCCATTACAATCGTAAAAACTATGCTGGAAAAGCGCGGACTTGCACCCACTCTTGCAAAGCCTGTGCTGTCATCGGTTTGGCATATAAAAAACCTTGCACAAAATCACAACCCAGGCCTTTGAGATAATCGGCCTGGGCCTCTGTTTCCACGCCCTCGGCTACGATCTGGTAATGCAGGTTTTTACCCAGCACCACAATTGCACTGGTAACCGCCTCCGAACGTTCTTTACCGGGCACATCATTGACGAATGATCGGTCTACTTTCAGGTAGTCTCCAGGAATATCACGCAGATAGGCAAGACACGAGTAGCCGGTGCCGAAATCATCAATCGCCAGCTTTACGCCCGTACGTTTCAACGCCAGCAGGTTTTCCATACTTTTGCAGTCGGCATGTACAAACGCACTCTCTGTGAGTTCAATCACCAGCCGTTCAGCGGCCAGGCCGGTTTCACGTAATACTTGAATCACATACTCGGTGAATCCCTCGGAATTGAGTTGCAAGGGAGAAACATTCACGGACACTTTGGCATTTGCCAGTTCACCACTCTGCCAGCTGGTGGCATGCTGGCATGCAGCTTTGAGCACCCAGGCGCCCATCGGGACAATCAGCCCGGTCAATTCGGCCACCTGAATGAACCTGTTTGGCGGGATCACGCCCAATTGCGGATGCTGCCAGCGAATCAATGCTTCCACACCCACCAGTTTGCCGGTCTTGAATTCAATTTGCGGCTGGAACACCAGGTAAAACTCTTCATGCGCGATGGCGGCTTCCAGCTCACTGGCGAACGCCAGGTCTTCTGGTGGCAATACCTGCTCATGCACTACCCCTTTACGGTAGTAAGTGGTGGTCATGATACTGACAATGGCCATCAGCGCGATGGTAATAATGATTGGAGTCACGCGGGGATCATGCTTGAAGTAAACGCCGACGCCACCCAGCACAATAGAACACAGGAAAAGAATACTGACGATCCAGCGCAGGTGTTTGCCAGAATCATCCAGCAATAACAGGTAGCTCATGGAAGTTTGCGAAATTTGTTTGGCTAGTAACGCCACAGCACACAGCAAGCCACCAAGACTTGCCAGCATGGAGAGTTGACCATAAGCATCCGGGATACCGTACAACGAAGCCAGCAGGCCATTCACCGGCATCAGGATCACAATGCAAAGCAACGCCTGGCTGCATTTACTCCATTGAATGTGGCAGAGAATGGAGGCTAGCATCACCAAAACGGCCATTACCAAATCTGTCGTGAGCTGGTCTATGCCAGTAAAGTCTGCGTAGGCGCGGGTGGCGATTTCAAAGTCCAGGTGCCTGTGAGTGGCAACCACCATGAATATTTCCGCTAAAAACAATAGTATGACGGTAGCTGAAATCACTTTCGAAAACCTGCGTTTACCCCAGGTACCGTGCAGGATAAACAGGCTTACACTGATAAAAATCAGGTAACCAAGACTAACGGCAATGCACAAACCGTATTTATTAGGAAAAGTAATAAAAGGAAAGGTCAGGAACACCGTGATGATGCTGGCAATTGCCAGCCATGGTGCCTGCTTTTGCACGCTTCGCAAAAAACGATGCCGCATGAACTGCTGTTGCGTAGCGCACTCTTGCACATTTACAGCTAACCAGTCGATGCTGGAAACTGACATACGATGCCCCCTTGACCCTGACTGTTATTATCTCCGGCTTGACCGGTGGTTTTTTACACTATAGGCGTTGGAACAAAAGCGTTATTGGGGAAGTAACGCCAGATTTATATTCCATTTCATATAATTAATGACAATGAAAAAGAAATTGGTAATTGATCACCTGGATTGAATATAAAACCTCAATCCAAATGAACAATTAAGGGAGTTACACCAGCATTCAGGGATGACTATTGAGGTATTTGGGCCGGCAGATTTTCAGCCGCCCACTGTTGTAACGCTTCGGCTTCCAGCGGCCTTGAATACAAAAAGCCTTGAGCGATATCACTATCAATCTCTTTCAGAAACCTGGATTGTGCTTCAGTTTCAACACCTTCAGCAATAATACGGTAGCCCAGGCTTTTGCCCAGGCTGACAATCGCCTTGATCACCGCTTCTGCTTTGTCATGCCCAGGCAGTTCCATCACAAATGAACGGTCTACTTTGAGATAGTCGCCAGGAATATCACGCAGGTAAGATAAACAAGAGTAACCGGTACCAAAATCATCAATCGCGAGCTTGATTCCCGCCTCTTTCAATTTATGCATGGTGCTGGCATTTTGGCCATCGTCCTGCACAAATGCACTTTCAGTCAGCTCAACAACCAGGCGCTCAGGCGCGAGGCCGGTTTCTTCCAGAATCTGCAAAATATCTTCAACCAGCGTGCCGGATTTCAACTGTAGCGCCGACACATTCACGGCCACTTCAATTTTACCCAGCACAGGGTCATCATTCCATTTGGCAGCGTCAGTACAAGCGGTACGCATTACCCATTTACCTAAAGGCACAATGAGACCGGTCAACTCAGCCATGCGGATGAATTTATCTGGCGAGATAATGCCTTTAACAGGATGTCGCCAGCGAATCAATGCCTCTACACCTTTAAGCTTGCCGGTATTGAAATCGATCTGTGGCTGATACACCATGTAAAACTGCTGGTTATCAAGGGCGGTCTCTACCTGGCTGGCAAAGTCCATATCTGCTGCAGGCAACACGATTTGTTCGCTGCTTTGCCCTCTGCGGTAATAGGTAGCTGTCATGGTGTAGATAATTGCCAGAATCGACACCACCACTACGACTGGCAGTGCGCGCAGCATACTGTCACCAAACTCAACCCCGGCCCTGGCCAATAGAATGGCGAAAAAACTCAGAAACACAATGCTGAAACGAATCTGTTTACCGTTGTCATCCATTAACAGCAAATAGCTCATAGGCGGATGAGAAGCATGTTTTGCCAGCAAGCTGAATGCGCACAACAATCCACTCAAAGTGGTGAGTGGGGACATGATGCCGTAGGGTTGCGCAACACCACAGAAGAACCCTAGTAATGGAATCAGCGGGATCATGACTGCCACATACAAGATCGCCTGACTGGTAGCTAACCAGCCGGAGCGTTGGAATAGGTAAGAAGTCGCGATCAGGCAAGCAAGCAAAGCACCGGCAGCATATTCAAGCACTTGTGAGAAATGATGCACCTGCACCTCAGTGGTCATGCGCAGCAAATGTGCAGTGTCATTAAAATCGGCCGCGTATGGCGAGAGCTGGACGACAAACAAGCTGATAGTCACCAGGGACATGGTCAGCATTGCCAGATTGGTACGGCCGTTTTCCAGCAGCAGGTTGTAGCTCACCAGAATAAAAGTGAGGTAAGTGAGTAACTGTGCCAGCCAGACATTATTGTCCACATCCAGCAAGTAGTGAGGAAAGCCTAACAAGCCGCAAACCATGCTGGTCATCGCCAGAAAATGCGTATTGTCCTGTACCTTGCGTACAAGACGATGGCGCATGAACTGGCGCTGTGTCGCATTTTCATTGAGTGGCGCTGTTTTCTCGCCAATCCCGGTTTGACTCATTATTTACCCTTGTAAACCCATCATCGCAATGCTATACCTTTTGTACAGAATACTGATGAGTTATGCCATTTAACCTTAAAACTCTAAGTGTTTAACGGTCAATAAGGAGGATAAATTTAGACTAAATTAACTATACAAATGTAAAAATATATATTTGATGGCAAAGCACTGGAAATTAGGCTGCTTTAAGCACCTGCT
Source organism: Methylophilus sp. (assembly GCA_032153875.1). GTDB lineage: Bacteria > Pseudomonadota > Gammaproteobacteria > Burkholderiales > Methylophilaceae > Methylophilus. The sequence goes on along the minus strand of JALDYP010000020.1, from coordinate 14,308 downwards.
GCATGCCATCAGCACTATTCCGCGTGTATACCACTTTTAATCCACGTTTGTGTGCAACATGCTTGATACGGTACATCATGGAATGATTTAACCACCCTGTGACCAGCACGATCACATTTACGTTTGTAGGCAACTCACGCTTGACATCGCCTGGTTTACGTCCGGTCCAGTGATCGATTTTGTCGATCCCTTGTGCGTGTAATACCTGTTTAATACCTTCAATACGGTCACCACCAATGACTAATGCTTTTGACATAACAACTCTCCTTATAAGAGAAAAAGAAAAAGGCATTGGGTAAATGCCTTTTTCTGGAATCACAGCTTATTTCTGGTAAATCTCATCAAACACGCCGCCATCGGCAAAGTGTGTTTTTTGCGCTTTCTGCCAGCCGCCGAAAGTCTCATCAATTTTGATCAAATTGACTTTTGGAAACTGTTTTTCGTATTTCTTGGCAACAGATTCCAGCGTTGGACGGTAATAGTTTTTCGCTGCAATTTCCTGGCCTTCTTCACTGTAGAGATACTGTAAATAAGCCTCGGCCACGGCTTGGGTATTGTGGCGTTTAACATTCTTATCCACCACAGTCACTGGCGGTTCTGCCAGGATAGATAACGAAGGCACCACGATATCAAACTTGTCCGGTCCCAGTTCTTTCTGCGCGAGGAATGCTTCGTTTTCCCACGCCAGCAACACATCGCCAATACCCCGTTCTACAAACGTAGTGGTTGATCCACGTGCGCCACTGTCCAGCACCGGCACATTTTTAAACAATTTTTTCAGGTACTCTTTGGCTTTGGTTTCATCCTGGTTGTTCTGCTTGAGTGCATAAGCATAAGCAGCCAGGTAATTCCAGCGCGCGCCGCCTGATGTTTTAGGATTAGGCGTAATCACCGAAGTGCCAGGCTTGATCAGGTCACCCCAATCCTTGATATTTTTCGGATTGCCTTTGCGCACCAGGAAAACAATTGTAGAGGTGTAAGGCGAGCTGTTGTGCGGCAAACGTTTTTGCCAGTCCGGCCCGAAAAGCTTGCCTTTGCTGCCAACCTCGTCAATGTCATAAGACAAAGCCAACGTCACCACATCAGCCTGCAAGCCATCAATGACAGAACGCGCCTGCTTGCCGGAACCGCCATGTGATTGTTTGACAATGACATTGTCGCCGGTTTTTTCTTTCCAGTGTTTGGCAAAGGCAATGTTGTAATCCTGATACAACTCGCGCGTCGGGTCGTAAGACACATTCAGCAAATTGACCTCTGCAGCCCAGGCCGCCAGCGGCGAGGCCAGAGCGGCAAGCAACAATGCCTTTTTCAATGTTTGGTTAAATTTCATGTTTATCCTCTTTTAGAAGCCGTACAAGGTTAATTCTGTGTAGAAAAAGTCGGAGCTTTTTGAACGGTTCTGATCAAAGTCAGCACGGTTATCTGCGTTGGCGCTTACAGCATCCTGCACAAACTCACCAGCCCAGAAATGGGCATAACCCAGGTTTAAAGATGCGTATTGATTGACCGGAAAGCGGACACGCAAGTCGAACTCTTTGCCCAGATCCCTGCCCGAATTACCCGTTCTGTCACGCAGATTGGCACCGGCATTCCAGCGATCACTTGCATCATCCAATTGATACCAGCTAAACCCGGTATCAACCTTTACATTGGTCAGGTAAGGGACTTGTGGATCGAACTCGACGCGTATTTTTGAGGCTCGAATGTTTTCCATCTGGATATAGTCATTGTTTGACCATGGACGGGCAAAACCAAACAGGCGGTCAAAACGTCCGTTATCAGACAAGTCATTGCCTGAAGACGTGGTTTTATCACCAGAAGCTACGCCATAAGAGGCACTGAACCTTGGTTTCCATGGATGTTTAGCGAACGTATAGCCAAGCTCTCCATTGTAAGCAAAAGCATCATGATCAACTTTAATGTAGCCAATGGTGTTACTGATGAAGCGTTGCTGATCTCCCCACTGTTTTACATAGCTGGCGTCATAATCCCACTGTGTATTTGGCAAAATACCAAATACGCGTATACCGCCGGTGTGTATTTCGCGATCTATCTTTGCCTGATTTTGACGGGAAGCGGTATAAACGCTGCGGTCACTATATGAGTTACCGTTGGGGTCATATACAACATCGTCACCATTTTGCTTCAACAGGAAGTAATAAGGTTGAATCGTGACATACTCAGACCAGCGGCGCCAATCACCAATCACACCATAGAAATTCTGGGAGTGATCCACCTCATCCAGTTTATCTGTAAAACGCTGTACGGGTTGCACTGCAAATGCTTCCAGTTGCCAGTCATTCTTTTTCTCACCGATGTTGGCACGCACACCCTGGAAAGTGTTGGTTGTATTACGCCATTCATTACGGGCAATCAGCCGGCGATCCAGGCTTTCCCAGGCCAAACGGCCACCACGGACCCAGAATGGACGGCTGTTGCCTAGATCGTCTTTACCAAAAATGCTGTCTTTGTAGTACAACTCCAGGTAAGCCTGGACAAAGTCTGCTTTATCAATATCACGTGTATCGTTACTGCGGGTGTAGTCACTGTTGTTACGGCGTGAATCCTGTGCTTCTACCGCAAAGCGGAATGGATCTAAAATGTTTTTAAGGCCTAAATAGGCACGTGTGCGCAGTAAAATTGGATCATCAATATTTTCCCTGGCGCGGCGGAAATCGTTATCCCGGTGTTCATAACGTGCACGATATTCCAGGCCTACATCCAGCCAGTCGATATCGGCAAAAGTGTCATACTCTTTCAACCAGGTTTTGTTAAGCTGTTTAACATAGCGTGGGGGCTCGGTTTCTTTTTGCGTACCATAGCTGCGGCGCTCTACGTAATAGCCATTCGCTGCTTTAGCAGCCGCTTTCTCTTCAGCCTTGATCTCGGCCAGACGTGCCTCTACTTTTTTCTTTTGCTCAGCATCTTCAACCTGAGTTTCTGTGGCCTCTTCCGCAGCGTTGGCTTGCGAAACACCGACGACACCACTTGCCCACCATAGCCCGGCCGCAGCCATTGCGAGCGTTATTTTCTTGAACTGCATTTAAATCTCCCTAGTGAATAAAGCTTCCAGCCGTCTGGTCAGAGCATAAAAACATTAACTATCTTTTCGGTTTACCCGCTTCGAAACGCACCTTTTCGCGACGCTCGATTTGAGTCACACGTCCGTCATGCACGGTAATCTCAATAGAACCGTAACCCGTATCACGTTGCACCGCAACAATGGCTGCATTCACCGCAGCCAACACAGCTTCGTCATAATCTATCTCCGGCTTGGTCAGTGTTGACACCATTGCGCTTCTCGCTTGTTGTATTAATGAATGAGCAGGATTATTTCAGAATACTCATATTTTAAAAAATAATTATTTATTATTTTTATATTCTAAATAGTTATATTAAGTGCAAAAAAAACCCGCTCATCAGCGGGTTTTTTATCAGGTAATAAATAAGTTGTTAGAAGTTATACTGCAACTGGACTCGCAAAGCCTCTGCACGGAAGTTTTCATAGTCTGCTCGTGCAGATAAGTTATTGGAAGCACTAGCAGTAGCACGGTTTCCAGTTACAAGGTTTGTGCGATTCATGCGATGGTAAACCATGGCAATTTCAACCTCAGGGGCGAGTTGCCATTCAACACCAGCCTCCCAGTCGTTCACGTGATTTTCAGGAGAGTTGGTTTCAGCTTTGTTGTAACCATCAAAATATTGCCACTTGATAAATGGAATCAATGTGCCATTGGTACTCAAGAACTGGAAGTTATCAATTTTATACATAGCCTGAACATAACCGCCATTCAAACTTTGCTTCTTAATCACACCATTTGCACCCTCATTAATATCCAGACCTGGTGTTGAGCCCCAGTTCCACTCAGCCTGAATACCAAATGGTTGCGGGTACATGACAAATGAGATACCAACACGTTCATCATCGATACCATTTCTGCCTGACCGTGGTGTGCCAGTACCTAATGTAGGTGTCACAGAATCGAGGGAACCGTTAGCTAAACGACGGCTGTAAGCACCTGTTGATGAAACATACTGACCATGATAAGCCTGGATACCTGCTTCAAAAATCTGGCCGCTGTCTGTTTTCCAGGGATAAGTAAACCGTGACACTATATGGTAGTTATCATTCTGATCGCCTCGGTTTGCCCCCTGACCATTGTAAACACCCAGTGCAAACATACCGTAGTTACCAGAATGTTTTAAACCCTGCTTGTTAATATCTTCAAACAACGCTTGGATATCAGTAGGCGTGTAGTAGTAGAAAGCACCCAGATCACGTTCATCACGCACCGCACTGTTTAAAGCATCGTTACGATCCAATGCTAAGCGGTTTGAACTGGACTGCAGGTTTTCAAAACCATAAGGTACCTTTGATTGACCCACACGCACACGGTGTACACGTGTTTTATCAATATATACATCTCCATAAGCATCTCTGAGCTGAGCGATGTTTCCGGTACCGCTCACTGTAGAAGCAAAGTCAGGCTGAATGTAGTAGCTCAGATGGTCACCATAATCACCGAAAATGATCAAACGCGCGCGGCGGATAAGGAAGTTTTTATCTGCATCACCCAAAGACTGGTCATCCCCGACTGAGCGGTCTGACCATAAGTTTATGCCTTCATCCCCACCCAACATAGTGGTGTTACGCACCTGCACATAACCGCGCAGGTTTACGCGGCTGGTCCAGCTTTTACTTTCTTTTTTCTTCTGAACTTCGACTTCGGTGTTACGACCTTTAGTCAGCAAAGCACCTTCTTCTTCAGTGAGTACACCTTTGGATACCAGTGCCTGAACCAGATCAATATTTGAGTCTGCATTTGCAGAAAATGACAAGCCGGCAAGCATACTACTCGCCACCGCAGCTAGGACGATGCGATGCAATTTCGAATTCATATTTTTTCCCTGTTTGAAATCTATTTTATTTAAACAACGGGGCGTATTTTGAACAGGTAATATGACAATTTGATGACAACCATATGTCTTGGTACTAAAGATTTACTAGTCCGTTTATAGGTATAAAAAAAGCCACCCTAAGGTGGCTTTTTTTCCAATGTTTAAATTACTGTTCAGCACGCATATGCGGGAACAGAATAACATCGCGAATACTGGGACTATCGGTGATCAGCATGACTAAACGATCGATACCAATACCGCAACCGCCAGTGGGAGGCATGCCGTATTCAAGCGCGCGTATAAAATCGGCATCGTAATACATAGCCTCCTGGTCACCTGCTTCCTTGGCTTTCACTTGCGCCTGGAAGCGTGCTGCCTGGTCTTCAGCGTCATTCAACTCGCTAAAACCATTCGCCATTTCACGACCTGTGATAAATAGCTCAAAACGTTCAGTGATTTCGGGGTGCTTGTCGGAAGCTCGCGCCAGCGGGGATACTTCAACCGGGTAATCAATAATATAAGTCGGCTGCCACAGCTGGCTCTCGGCGGTTTCTTCAAACAGGGATAATTGCAATGAGCCTAAACCTGCGTGATCAAACGCTTTCACACCCAGCTTAAGCAATTCTTTACGCAGGAAGTCTGCATCATTTAACTGGTCAGGCGTGTACTGCGGTGCATATTTCTGGATTGCGCCGATAATGGTCAGGCGCTCAAACGGTTTGCTCAAATCTACTTCTTTATCCGCATAACTAAGCACTGCGGTGCCACGTGCGGCGATGGCAGCAGCGCGGATACATTGCTCTGTAAAATCCATCAACCAGTGATAGTCGGTATAAGCCGCATAAAACTCCATCATGGTGAATTCAGGGTTGTGGCGAACGCTTAAACCTTCATTGCGGAAGTTACGGTTAATCTCAAACACACGCTCAAAACCGCCGACAATTAATCGCTTCAAATATAACTCAGGCGCAATACGCATAAACATCTGCATATCCAGCGCATTGTGATGCGTAATAAATGGCTTGGCTGAAGCACCGCCGGGGATCGGGTGCAGCATAGGCGTTTCTACTTCAAGAAACTCGTTTTCATTCATGAACTGGCGAATCGCATTCACCACTTTTGAACGTGCTTTAAAAGTCTCGCGCGTTTCTTCAGAAGTAATCAAGTCAACATACCGCTGGCGATATTTGATTTCCTGGTCCTGCAAGCCATGGAATTTCTCTGGCAACGGGCGCAGGGATTTGGTCAGCAGGCGCAATTCGGTCACATGCAGGGATAGTTCACCGGTGCGGGTTTTAAACAACCGGCCGCGGGCGCCTAAAAAATCACCCATGTCCCAGTGTTTAAAGCTTTCATACAACTCCTCGCCGATCTCATCGCGCGCTACATACAATTGGATCCTGGCGCTACTGTCCTGGATAGTCGCAAAACTGGCTTTCCCCATCACTCGTTTCAACATCATGCGTCCAGCAACCACAGCCGGAATTTCTTGCGGGTCTAACGACTCTTTATCGATTTCGCCATACTTGACTTGCAAGTCGGCAGCTTTATGCTCAGGCCTGAAGTCATTGGGGAAAACGGCTGACTGGCTTGCTGATGCCTGTTCGCGCATCAGGCGCAATTTTTCCCTGCGCTCCGCGATGACATGGTTTTCGTCAACTGCCGCTTCATTTGTTGCTGTTGAAGGTTGATTGGATGGTTGTACTGTCATAGTTATCCGGCTTTTCGCCTGAGTGATCTTTAAAACCGCTTATTTTAACATTGTTGCAGCTGAATACGTGTGAATTCAGCCAGCGGAGGACTTGTTGGCCAGTGGCAAATGTATGCGCACCATAAAACCAATCGGGGATAAGTTTGAGGCTTTCACATAACCGCCATGTGCTTCGACAATATGTTTGGTCATCGCCAGGCCAATGCCATGACCATCAATTTGTGAAGCTCTGCGGCCACGGATAAACGGTTTGAAAATCTGCTCGAGCTCTTGCTGTTCCACGCCGTTGCCTTGATCCTGTACCTCAATAATGACTTCGCCGGTGCGCTCGCTACGTTGCAACTCAATCGCGACTTCACCCAAAGCGGGACCATATTTCACTGCATTTCGGACCACATTCTCAATCGCACGCTGCAACAATTCCAGCTGGCCATTTATCAGGATAACGCTGTCCGGCATATCCAGGTGAATACGCGCATCCTGCTTCTCAAACTGCACATCCCCTACAATCCCGGCAAGCAATCCTTTTAAATCGAGATCAGTTTTTTGCAGCTTTTGCATGCCGGATTCCAGGCGGAAAATCTCCAGCAATTCGGCGATCATCTTCTCCATACGCACCGCTTCAAGTTCTACGCGTTGCAAGGAACTTTGCATTTTCTTGGGATTTTGCATCACCAGCCCAACAGCCATTTGTATGCGCGCCAGAGGCGAACGCAACTCATGCGATACATGATGCAGCATATTCGATTGGCTTTTGATCATGCTGTTCAAGCGCAACGCCATTAAATCAAACGCTGCCCCAAGCTCTGCAAACTCATCATGGCTCACGGTGATTTTCGGGCTGACACGGATGAGCAGGTTACCATCAGCGGCTGTCTTCAAATGTTCAAGCAGCAATTTGATCGGGTGCGAAATTGACCAGGCCAGTATGCCGGCAAATATGAAACTGGTAATTAAACAAAATACCAGCGCGGAGAAAGGGAAGTTTAATAACAGCTCAACATAATTTAGCTCATTGGAAGAATGTATGTAACCGGGCTGGTCTTGAGAGTTAAGCTTTTGAGAGTTAGGCGAAGGTGTTGAGAGATTTGCAGCAGACGACGATTGCGGGGGGACTTTCTGCATGTGCGCATGTTTCTGGTGCAATTCCCACTGCACTATATTCCCTACCGTGATAACGGTCGAGATCAAAGCCAGAAATAACGCTGCAAACAGCTTCCAGAAAAGGCGCCCCATAGCCCCCGCTATCAAGTCTTAATCATTAGTCCCGGACTAACTGGTATCCGACGCGATAAATAGTCTGAATTACGTTTACGCCGCCTGAAGCTTCTGAGATTTTCTGGCGGATACTGCTCAGGTGCACATCAATGCTGCGGTCATATTTAACTAATGAGCGGCCTAAAGCCTTCATAGATAAATCTTCTTTGCTGACGATGGTTCCGGCATGTTTGGCCAGAATCTCGATCAAACTGAATTCGGTGCTTGTAAATACAATCGGCTGGTCGCCCCAGAACACTTTTCTGCGTTCACCGGAAACGATTAACTGGCCAACCACGATATCATTACCTTTTGGACCATCGTTATTCTGGCGACGCAGAATAGCGCGAATACGCGCAACCAGTTCACGCGGCAGACAGGGCTTTTGCACGTAGTCGTCAGCGCCGCCTTCAAGACCTTCAATACGGCCTTCATTATCATCTTTTGCCGTCAGCATCAGTACAGGAATATCGGAATGCTGCCTGATGTTCTTTAACGTCTGCATGCCATCCTGACCCGGCATCATGACGTCAAGAATCACCAGTTCAAATTTGCCAGCCAGCACATATTGCTCACCGGTTAATCCATCGTGGGCAGTGGTAACGCCAAAACCTTCTTGCGTCAGAAACTCTTTCAGCATATTGGCTAATTCGACATCATCGTCAATCAACAGCAGCTTGCTCATTTTATCCTCTTACTGATTAACAGAAGGTTGGGACCTAAACCGTGGGATGTTATCGAAGAAACATATTGATTAACATGCGTTAAGCAATAAATTTACTAAAGTTTTCAAAGTATGCCCAAATTGTTAACACTTTTAAATTATACATGTAAGTAATTTAGGTCAATGTATTTAAATCGCACTGAAAGCTTCGCATAATTGACTGAGCAATTGCCCGAATAATGGCAGCACTTCAGCAGCATCATGCGGGCTATCATCATCAGTGGCGGCCACAATATAACTAATGGTCACTTTATCCAGATTTTCCCTATATTCCAGCCAGTGTTCAGCATCCGCTTCGGCAATCAGTTTAAATTTGTGAAAACCGGATTCTATTATTTCGGCCAGTAATTCCGGTGGAATACCTTCAAACAAAGTGCTGCCGATCGCCACCTGCGCTTCGTCATAGTCCGGCTGATGTTCTTCCTGCGTCAGTGGCATAAACAGAAATGCATATACCATCAAGGCGAAACACTGGTACACCCCCAGCATTTCAAAGTCGTTTTGTAATTCTTCGCCAGGATGCCGGTCCGCAGCTTGAATTGCCCTGAAAGTCACAAAACTGGCTATGTAATAAGCCGCCTGCTCAACATCCGCATTCGCAAATGCAGCCCTGGCTTCGTCTTCTGACTGCCCCGTCGCCTGCCTGGTTTCTACCTGGCACAACTGGTGCAGTAATTTAACGCGCTCGGTGTAGGTCATTTCCATGTTGTATCTTTCTTTAACTAATGTCTTTACGGTAAATCATGAATTACTCAGGCAACGCCTCGAGTTTTTCCTGACATTCCAGCCACTGGCCTTCTATTGCTTCCAATTGTTTTTTGTTCTCTGCCTGCGCCATCAGCACTTTTTGCAGCGTGGCTTTTTGCTCAACATTGTAAATATCACTATCAGCCAACTGACTTTCTAATAAATTTTTCTCGGTTTCAAGCTTTGCCAGTTGCGTTTCCAGGCTGGCCAGCATCTTAACCAGCGGGCGGCGCTCGTTGAGCCTGGCCTGCCGGTCAGCTTTTTGCTGATGATAACTGTTTTGTCTGGGAGAAGCTGAGCTGTCACTGGCAACCTGGGTTTGCCCTTGCGTTTGCAAGTGTTGCTTGTAATCTTCGAGGTCGCCATCAAACACTTCTGCTTTACCATCGGCGACCAGCAAAAACCTTTCGCAGCAAGTTGCCAGCAAGGTACGGTCGTGAGAAACCATGACCATACCGCCTTCATACGCCTGCAATGCCAAAGATAATGCATGGCGCATTTCAATGTCCAGGTGATTGGTAGGTTCATCCAGCAATATCAGGTTAGGCCGTTTCCAGATCAGCATGGCTAACGCCAGCCTGGATTTTTCGCCTCCTGAAAACGGACCGCAGGCGGTTTTGGCCATTTCCCCGCGGAAATCAAAACTGCCGAGAAAGTCCAGCAATTCCTGTTCGCGTGCTGCCGGATCCAGCCGTTGCAAGTGCTGCAATGGTGAATCGCTTGCAATTAATTGTTCCAACTGGTGCTGGGCAAAATAACCGATGCGCAAATCCTTGCCTTCTATGCGCTCCCCTGCCAGCAAAGTCTCAGACTGTGCCAGCGTTTTAATCAGGGTGGATTTACCCGCCCCGTTTTTACCTAACAGCCCTATACGCTCACCCGGGCGGATGGCCAGATGCGCGAAACTGACCAGCACTTTATCGTGATAGCCCAGTTTGGCCTGGTTTAAAACCAGTAACGGGTCAGGCGCAGAGCCAAGCTCCCTGAAACCAAAACTGAAAGGTGAATCCACGTGCGCGGCACTGATGCGCTCCATACGTTCCAGTGCCTTGATGCGGCTTTGTGCCTGCCTGGCCTTGGTCGCTTGCGCACGGAAACGGTCTATATACTTTTGCAGGTGCGCAACCTGTTGTTGCTGCTTATGGTAACTGGCTTGTTGCAATGCCAGCTTTTCGGCGCGTTGCCGCTCAAAATCGCTATAGCCACCGCGGTATAGATCCAGCCTGCGCTGCTCGATATGCAAAATATGGTTTACCGTATTGTCAAGAAATTCACGGTCGTGCGAAATCAGCAACAACGTACCCTGGTAAGCATTGAGCCAGCTTTCCAGCCAGATGACCGCTTCAATATCCAGGTGATTGGTAGGTTCATCCAGCAACAGCAAATCAGAACGGCACATCAGGGCTCGCGCCAGATTCAGGCGCATGCGCCAGCCACCCGAGAACTCACTCACCGCCTGTGATAACTGCGCTTGGGAAAAGCCCAGACCTGCCAATAAAGTGCTGGCTCTCGATTCAGCACTATAGCCATCTATATCAGCAAGTCGTTGATGCCATTCGGCGACCAATAATGGATCAGAATGGTCATTCTCCTCAGCAGAGTGTGCCTTGGCAAGGTTGGCCTGCAATGCGCGCAGCTCTTCATCGCCATCCAGCGTGTAATCCAGCGCAGATTGTGACAGCGCCGGGGTTTCCTGGGCGACATGCGCAATGACCCAGTGCGCAGGAATCAGCAAATCACCGGCATCAGCGACCAGCTCACCGCGTAGCAATGCGAATAAAGTAGACTTCCCCGCCCCATTGGCACCCGTCAAACCAACACGATGACCGGGATGCAACTGAAAACTGGCATCTTCGACCAGTGCTTTGCCTGCCCTTGAAAAAGTCAGTTGCTTAAACTGAATCACTGCTGACCACTTTCAATTAACCCGATGTTTATTTTGTGACTTTTCATATTATTAACCTGACCCAAAACTGCCTGCAATGCTGATTAGCCTTGCAAATCCAGATTCAGCGATGGCTGAATCCTGCAAATTCGGCATTTTAAACGATTCGCCTTGATCAGACTGCATAATTATCCCTTTAAGCCGGCATCCGTTACAGCGCTGCAACTGTTTTCAAGTAAAATAGTCTGTTGATAAATCCCTGCATTCAAAGACCCGCCTCTGCTCATGCCTCTGCAAAAAATAAAACGCTGGCTACTCACTCTGCTTATTGTCATATTGGTGGTCCTGGCAGGCATTATCGCGGTGATCCAGTTTTATGTTTTTCCCCACATTGATGATTACAAGGATAGGATTGCGCAGAAACTAAGCCAATCGATGAAACAGGAAGTCACGATTGCGCATATAGGCATTCGCTGGCGTGGCTTGGCGCCACAAGTGACCCTGGGAGATGTCACCGTATTCGACACGCAGCAGCGTCCTGCCCTGGAACTTTCAAAGATCACTACCCGCCTGTCCTGGAGCAGCTTGGTACTGCTATCACCGTCCCTCATCAGCCTGCGCATTGATGAACCAAACCTGATTATCCGGCGCACCGGGGATGGAGAGCTTTTTCTTGCTGGTATTTCCATGTCGGGCAAAGGCGACCCGGCATTTTCCAACTGGCTGCTGGCACAAAGGCGCATCAGCATTACCCACGCTACGGTAACCTGGGTTGATGAACAACGCCAGGCACCACCTTTGCTGCTTGAAGACCTGAATATAGAAATCCGGACACCGGTGTGGCAGCGTTTGTTGAACCGGCATACGGTACATATGGATAGCCAGATGTCTACCGGCACCCAACAGCGTATCACGCTGGATTCCGTGCTGGTCGGCGACGATGTGACCAAACCTGAAGCCTGGCATGGCGAAGTGTCTCTGCGCCTGCCGCAAATCGACCTGGCAGCATGGAGTCCGTGGCTGGATTTACCATTAAAAGTGCAGGCAGGGCAAGGCAGCATGACCTCGACGCTGGCTTTTAAAGCCATGCAAATACAACGTATGGCCGCACAAATTAATTTAAAGTCTGTGTCCGTCACGCCACCCAATGCGACAGAAACTTTTCTTGCCGATAGCATGAACGGCGAATTCCGCTGGCAACGCGTTGAGCAACGCCACATGGTTTACCTGAAACACTTTTCTGCCGACATACAACCCGGTCTGAAACTTGATGATGCAAATGGCGAGTTGCAATGGGACGCGCATGGCCACGAAGGCATAGTGACCGTAAAAAAATTCGCGCTTGAAAAGGGTGAGTTATTTGCCAAGTGGCTGGATACGCAATCTCAAGCTGCGGATTATCTTCAACATATTGCGCCTGCTTTTAATGCTGGCCAGATCAAGTTACGTTGGCTCAATCAGCAGAATAAATGGCAAGACTACGCGATAGAAGCTAACCTGAATGCCATCCACACCACAGCCCATGAACAGTTACCTGGCCTTAAGAACTGGTCAGGGAGGCTGTCGTTACATCCGAATGAGGGCAGTATTAACCTCGATACGCAGAATGCCAGTATCGACTTGCCTAAAATCCTGCGTTGGCCAGTGCCGATTGACCGTTTGCAAGGCAGCCTCGAGTGGGACAACAACGGTAAGAAACTGTTGATCAGCACCCACAATCTGCAACTTTCAAACGAGCACATCGCTGCGCGTACCAACCTGGAGTACCAACTCGGCGCCGCCGGTGGTGACACTATTCAACTGCAAACCCAGATTGAGCGCGGCGATGCCAAGCATGCGCCATTCTATTACCCGCTTATTCTCGGTGAGTCGACACTTCACTGGCTGGATACCTCAATTCTTTCCGGTCAGATCCGCCGTGGTGAAGTGATTATAAAAGGCCGCATGAAGGACTTCCCGTTTGTGAATGCAGCACACCAGGCTGATCCGGCACTGGGCATATTTAAAGTCACAGCCCAAGTAGATCGTGCCAGCCTGGAATATGGAACTGGATGGCCTTTGATCCAGGATATAGATGCCTTGCTGAAATTTGAAGGCAAGCGCATGGATATCTCGGTGAAAAATGGTACTACTGCAGGCCAGCGCATCACGCAGGCACAGGTTGAAATTCCGCAGCTGGATGCTGACTGGCCGATGCTGAATGTGAAGGCGACTGTGGTTGGCGGTGTCGAACAGGGCGTTAAGTTTGTGAATACCAGCCCGGTACGCGAAGTCACCATGGGCTTTACCGACTACCTGAAAGCCAGTGGTGATGCCGAATTAAAACTGGGATTACAAATCCCCCTGAATGACGTGGATGCCAGCAAGTTTCAGGGCGATTACGCTATTAAAAACGGTCGCATCGCGGCAAATGCTGAAATCGCCTTGCCGGAGATGAACAACATCAATGGTCACCTGAAATTCACTGAAAAAGGACTGCAGGCACAGGCGGTACAACTGTCGATGTTTGATAACCCGGCAGTGGTCAGCCTGAACACCCAAAGTGACAAGTCAGTCATTATTCAGGGCAGCGGGCGCATCACCGATGTTGCGCTGAAAAAAATGGATAGCAACCTGCTGACCAAAGCGTTGCACGGCACTACCGACTGGAAAAGTAATATCCTGATCCAGCCTTCGAGCAATGTGCGCCTGGATATTCGTTCACAGCTGATTGGCATGGCGATTGATTTACCCGAACCGATGAAAAAAGCCGTGGAAACCCCGGCCAATTTAACCATACGCTTACGTCAGGAAAGCAAACAACCAGACAAGATAGCTATTCATTACAATGACTGGTTGCATGGCAACTTCTTGCGCGATACTAGTGGACCCCAGCCAAAAATCACCGGTGGCGAAATTTCAGTCAACACACCACCGCGGATGCCAGGCGGCGATGGCATTAACCTGCGCGCAGATTTCCAGAAACTGGATGTTGACGAATGGCTGACTTACACCGGACAAAGTACGGTTGGCGGCCCCGATCCTGCCCACCCCGTCGACTTGCCGCTCAACAGGATTGAGGTGAATGCAGGCACATTGCACGTGT
>JALDYP010000066.1:0-9912 GCA_032153875.1 Methylophilus sp. | reverse complement strand
ACGGGTCACGCGGAATCCGCCGCAGGAAAAACAGTTTTTTCTTTTTCGGATCCTGCGCGTTCTCAACCCCGGTCACTAAAATTCTCAGGTTAGGCGGATAACCACTGCCATCGGCGGTTTTCTTGATCAGTCCCTGGTCTACCGCATCTTTATAAGCATCCAGCGCATCGCGGATCTGCCATAAGGCGCGTTTGAGTTCGCTCTCTTTTTCGCGCTTGCTGTTCAGCTGCACCACCGGGCTGGCGGAAGTCACCAGCAACGCCAGCAGCGCCAGCGTCACCAGCAACTCCACCAGCGTAAATCCGTTTTTATGATATGGCTGCTTAACTATAGTCACCAAGGCTGGACGCACGAAGATTGCACTCACTTAAGGCTGTACAGTGCCGGTATCGGTACTGTTCATGATTTGCGCACCGAAACCGCCATCTGATCGCGCATTACTGCTTTGCGTAGATTGCGGTGTCACCACTTGCGGTGCTACCGGTTCTGCCGCCTGTACCGTACGCGCACCACCCGCGCCAACCGGATTCGCGGTGGCTGCCACTCCGGAAGGAATCAGGCTATATACCGCATTCGCCGGGCTGATGTTATGCATGATGCGCGGCGTGATCAGCAACACGATCTCGTTCTTGCGTTTGTCCTGGTTATTGTTGCTGAACAGCCTGCCTATGATGGGCAGGTTACCCAGTCCCGGCACCCGGCGCTGTGTTTTCTGTTCATCATCGCGGAACAGCCCCGCCAGGATTTGTGTTTCGTTATTGCGTAACTGCAAAGTGGTATTGGCGTTGCGGCTACCGATGGTATACGCCAGCACGCCGGTACTGGTGGTCACCTGGTCGGTAATATTGCTGACTTCCATGCCGACCTTGATACTGACCTGGTCCTGCATCTGGATTACTGGCTCAACGTCCAGCTTGATCCCTACTTCGATGTAGTTCACGTTCTGGCTGACAAAGCCCTGCGCACTGGCGACACTGGTCAGCACCGGAATCTTGTCGCCGACATGGATCTTGGCGCGGTCGCGGTTCTTGACGCGGATCTTGGGACTAGCCAGCAGGTTGGTATCTGTATCCTGGTGCAACAGATTCAACACGATGGCCGGATCGCTGATGGTGAATACACCGAGGTTGCCATTGAAGTTGCGCAGTTCAGAAAGTGTCAATTCGCCACCCTGTGGAGTAGTACCGCCATTGCCGAGTGCATTGCCTTGTACACCTACCCCGATCTGGCTGGGGTACTGGATACCCAGATTCTCCAGGTTGCGGCGGTTGATCTCCATCACCTCTACTTCAAGCATCACCTCAGGCTCGTTGAGGTCCTGCGAGGCGATCAGTTTCTCCGCGACTTTGATCCTGTCCATGGTATCGCGGATCACCAGCGTATTCAGTTTTTCATCAATATAGATATCGCTGGCACGCAATACGGTTTTCATCATATTCAATGCGCGTTTGGCATCCATATGTGTCAGGTAAAAACTGCGTACAAACAATTCCTCATACTGTGCAGCGCGTGCAATCGGGTAAATCAGCAAGGTATTGTCGTTCAGTACCTTTTTGCCCAGCTGGTGGCTGGTCAGGATAACTTCAAGCGCCTGTTCAATCGGTGTATCCCGCAATAAAAGGCTCACCCTTATGCCTTCGTTTAACTCCTGGTCAAACGAAAAATTCAGGTTGCCGGCTTTACCCAGATAGCTGAAAGCATCCTTGACCGGGGTGTTTTTCAGCTCCAGCGTCACTTTCTTTTTAAGCGAAGATTGCACCGGCCGCACAACGCCCACGCGTTCGCCTTTTTTCTGTTCCAGCTGCTCGAACAGCTTTCTGGCTTCCGCATGCGCTGGTTGCTCGGCCAGTACGTTGCGTAACAGAAACTCGCCTCCGGCAAAATCACCGGCGGCGATGGCGGTTTTGACCAGTTCGATTTGCGCCGCATGCTTCTGCATCACCGCGACTTTATGCAAACCATCGCTGGCGGCACGATTGGTGGGCGAAGCCTGCAATACCTGCTGGTAGATCAAGGAAGCAGCTTCGTACTGTTGTGCATCCAGCAAACTATCGGCCTGTTGCAGCTGTTTTTGCAGTTTTTTCTCTTGCAATAACGTCAGCCAGTTTTTGTATTGTGGCTGCCGCGGATTCGCTTCTACCAATGGCTGCAACAGCTTGATCGCTTCATCATCCTGGCCACGCGCCGCATAAATGCGCGCTTGTTCCAGCGTGGCATCGCCAGGCGTAGCGGTGGGGAATACATTGCTGCAACTGACCATTAACATGGGGCTTAGCCACATGCTCGTTGCAAGAACCCGTTGCCAAAGATTTTTTCTGTTTTTTATTTGCTTGTTCAAAACACCACCCCGTTATCCACCTTATCATCCAGCCTGATCTCAAAACGCTCAGCCGCATGTTGCAAAACGACTTTTTGTTGATCGAGCACTGCCACTTTCCAGCCTTCGGCAAAGTGGTCGCCTTCATGTAACACATACTGTTGCTGGCCATCGGTCAAAAACACGGTCCAGCGTCCGTCTTCCTGCAAGCGGCCGGCATAGGTATAGGGGCTGACCGGCACCGAAACGGCCGCCTCGGCAATATCCGCTACTGGCATCTCCATGGCACTGAATAAATTCACCCCAGCCTCATCATCGGCAATCACCAACTCAGGTGGCGTGACCGCAACCTCCTCCGCGATCAACCCTGGCATCGCTTGCACCACAGGGATACGGCGCTGCACGTGCACAGTGTCCGTTTTAACAACCTCATCCACAGGCTGCTCCGCCTGCTCTACCCACCAGCAAGCCAGCAAAGTCAGGCCCAGTGCACTGAGCATTACCCAGCGCCGCATCATGCCGGGCTCCGCTTGCGGGTATATAGACTGAATTCAACATAAGCCTCAACGCCGGTTTGCATCACATCACTACGTTGCAGTTTGAATTGGCTCAACGCCAGGCTGGGGTAAGTATGCAATACCCGGCTCAGGAATTGCCGCACTTGCGGATAATCACCTTTCAACGGCAGTTTGATACGCTGTATCTGCAAGTTGGAATGTTCAATCGCTAAAGACTGGAATTCAGCCCTCTCAAAGATCATGCCCATGGCATCGGCCTGCGCCAGTATCTCGCCGCTGATACGTTCAGCGTCATCTTCTGACGGCCATTGCTGCAATGACTGCGCGGCAGTCGTTACTGAATTCACGGCTCTAGCAGTGGCAGGCACATTCACCGCTGTTTTAGCTACAGGCAGTTGTTGCAACGACTGTTGTAACTGGTGTTGCCTGAAAAACGCATGACCAATCAGCGCGAAAAGTATCAACACCACAATCAGCAAAGCTGTCACCCAGCGGTGACGCAAAGGGCCTTGCTGCCAGCGGAAAAGCAGGCTTTGCATGGGGTGGTTCAAAACTGCCATCCGGCCTCCACGTGCAAGGTCGTCATCATTAATCCGTTCACATCGGTGGATTCACTGGCATTCAATTTCACATCAGCCAGTCCCGCTTGCCGCTTGAGACGTTCAACCAGAGCCCAACCCTGCTGGCGATGCGGTGCCAGCACCGTGAAGCGGATATGTTTTCGCTTGGCATCCGGCGCCAACTGCATCCAGTAAAGCTGCGGCTGCTGTACTTTTTCCAGTGTACTTAGCAGGGGAATCCAGGGGGTTTGAATATGTGTTTGTGCTTCGGCCAGTTCTGCGGCAATCGCCTTATTACTGGCTAAAGATTGCGGGGTTTGCGTTTTCGCCACTGGCGACGTAGCTGCCTGACGCGCTGCCAGCTCAAGCGTTAAAGCAGCATTCTCATTGGCCAGCTGGGTATAAAAAGCCAACAGCCCGCCTGAAAGCACCAGCAATCCCAACCCGAGCAAGAGCGTGCCTGGCCCGGGCGCCTTGCCATGTGCATGATTGAATACCAGCCGCCGCATTACGCAAGTCTCCTGCGCAGTTGCTGGTGAAAAGCTTCACCCAGCCAATGGCCGGGGGATACATCCACCAGCGAAAATGGCGCCATGGATTTAGCGGTTACACCACTCCATTGTGCCTGGGATAAAAACACCGGCAACCCGGCGCGCTCGGGATGCATCACCTGTTCGCGCAACAAAAACTGGCTCAGGCTTTCGCGCCATTGCGCATCTACCGGCAAGTAGCGTATCTGTTGCCATTCACCCTGCATCAGGCAGCCAATCGTCAGGCTGCTGGATTCGCGGCTGATGACCCAACCATCCTGGGAAAGTTGTTGCTGGCGCATGGTATGTAACGCCTGGTTAGCCGACAACATCCAGGCCGGGGCAATCACGCCTGGTGTTAAATTGGCTTCGGCAAACAGTGATTCAAATTTTTCTGTGAGCCCTGGAGGCACGGCATTGACCAGGGTATTTTGCCCATAACCACCTGCCTGTGCTTGCAGCTGCCAGTCCTGCATTTCCAGGCCAAAGGCCTGTTGCAGGCCATGACTATAGTAGGCTTGTTTTTCGGCTGTGCTGCGGATTTCGGCTTGCCACGGCAGCACCAGCCAGCGTGTGAACTGGTTGGAAAGCACTATCACTACATGCCATTGCTTAGACTTAAGCGCTACAAGATAGTCGCGCAAGGTTTGCCACAATGCTTCAGGCGGTAGCGCGTCTTGCGCCAGTCCGGGCAAAGGCAATTGCTGATGGCTGATTAATACGCGCTTTTTGCCCGGCCACCATTGCCGCTCAAACATGAACAGTTCCAGCGCATCGCAAGTCACGACTACTCTTAACTCGTGTGCGCTGATCGCCTGCCACCAGCGGCGGCTATCGGCATAGCGGCAATCAATCCCCGGATCAGGATAATGCTGTAACACGGTTGATCTCCTGCAAGGTGGTTTCGCCTGCCTGTACCAATGCCATGCCGGCTTCGCGCATGGAGCGGGTGCCGGATTTGGCTGCCAGTGCCTTGATCTGGCTGATGGGTGCTTTGGCTACAATCAGTTCGCGCATGCCATCATCAAACAACAGTAGTTCTGCAATACCTTTACGGCCCTTGTAGCCGGACCCATGGCACTGGCCACAGCCCTGGCCTTTTTTAAACCGGTAGTGAGCACTAGCCTCAGCATCCAGCCCGGACTTCGACAGCAACTCCTGGTCCGGTTGATCATCCACTTTGCAATAGGGGCAGATCACCCGTATCAAGCGTTGCGCAAGAATAACGTTCACTGCCGACACAAAACTGTAGGCATCTACGCCCATATTGGTGAATCGACCTATCACGTCAAACACGTTATTGGCATGCACGGTCGTGAGCACCAGGTGACCGGTCAGTGCCGACTGCACGGCGATCTGCGCGGTTTCGCCATCGCGGATCTCGCCGACCATGATCTTGTCCGGGTCATGCCGCAAAATCGAGCGCAGGCCACGGGCAAAGGTGAGGCCTTTTTTCTCGTTAACCGGGATTTGCAACACGCCTGGCAGTTGATATTCCACCGGGTCCTCAATGGTGACTATCTTGTCCTGGCCGGTATTTATCTCGGAAATCATGCCGTACAGGGTGGTGGTTTTGCCGCTGCCGGTAGGGCCGGTGACCAGGAACATGCCATACGGCGCTTCTGCCTGCGTGCGGATCTGGCTCAACATGGCGGGGGCAAACCCCAGCACTTCGAGACTGATGCCTTGCGCTTCGCTGAGTGCCTTTCGGTCCAGTACACGTAACACTGCATCCTCGCCAATCACGCTGGGCATGATGGAAACCCTGAGGTCTATTTCGCGCCCTAATGCATGCACTTTGCAGCGTCCGTCCTGCGGAATGCGGCGCTCGGCGATATCGAGCTCGGACATGACCTTGATCCTGGATATCGCCTGCTCGGCCTGCATCACGCCACTGAGGCCGCCGACTTCGTTGAGCACGCCATCGATACGGTATTTCACACGCAGCCCATGCACGGTGGATTCGAGGTGGATATCGCTGGCACCGGCTTTCAGGGCATCGTACAAAGTGGAGCGGACAAAGCGCACCACCGGGCTGCTATCTTCGCTGATGGATTTGAGGGAAAGCTGCTCGACAGGTACCTGGTCTTCATTATCAAGCCCATCTTCGGTATGCACATGGTCCAGCGCGCGCATCTGCGATTCGTGAAACTGCAAACAGGTGGCGATATCATTGCGGTGCGCCAGGCACCATTGCACAGGTAAACGCACACTGTTCTGCAAACGCAGTTGCAAGGCGTGATCAAAAGGGTCAGCAATCACCAGCCTGACCCGCTGGCCTTCACTGTTATCCTGATGATTGTCACGCATCAGCACTGCCTGCATGGCAACCGCTTCATTAAAACTTAAACGGTCAAACAGTGGCTGCATGGCATTCAGGTCGAGTGCGCTGACCGCCGGATAATGCATCAGGCGCGCGAGCGCCTGCACAAACGCATCCGGCGATAGTTCAGCCAACTCTTCCAGCACCTCGATCACAGGACGCCCGCTCTGCGCGGCCAGCGTCCTGGCTTCAGATAATCTTTGTGCAGATAGCGGCTGTGCCTCTATTCCGGATAACGGCTGCGCCTTGGTTCCGTCCAAAGGTAAATCCTGCATATTCACTCAATAGCTCCTTTGGTTTTGGGTAGCCATCATTCGATTGCTCCCGCCAGCTCAAAAATCGGCATATACATCAGCACCACCACCAGGCCGACAATCAGTCCGATCAATACCATGAGTGCCGGCTCGAGCAACTTGCTCAACCACTCTACGCGCCGTGCGGTATCTTCGTCATAAAAAATGCCTATGCGGCCCAGCATTTCATCTAGCTGGCCGGTGCGCTCGCCGACACGCAACATGCGGTTGGCGATGGAAGTGGTCAGGCCGTGCGCTTCCATGGATGAGGATAATTGTTTGCCTTCGCGCACTTCGTTGATGACCTTTTGCAGTACTTGCTGTAATTCTTGCGGTAGCAGAGACTGCACCATGCCCAGTGCCGTGAGCAAGGGAATTCCTCCCTGTAACAGCATCCCCAATGTGCGGTAAAAACGGGCCAGCTGGTAAATGCGGAGCGCTTCGCCCAGGCTGGGGATACTCCAGACGCGTTGCATGACCCAGATTTTGCTGGCCGGACGCGAAAAAATCAGCCAGAGCAACACGCTGATGCCTATGGTGCCCATGAATACCAGTTCGCCATGGCCTTGCAGCAATTGCCCCCAACGCAACAACATGCGGCTGGCCCATGGCAGGTTATCGCCGCCACTTTCATAAATGGTACTGAAGCGCGGCACCACGTAACCGAGCAAAAACAGCACCACCATGCCGCCAACCACAATCAGCAACACCGGGTAGATAGACGCAGAAATGATTTTTTTACGGATGGCTTCCACTTGCGCCTGGTAAGCGACATGCCGCCGCAAGGCCTGCGCCATATCGCCGGTGCGCTCGCTGGCGCGGATCAGCGCCACATACAGTGCACTGAACACTTCAGGCTGCAAGGCCAGCGCTTGCGACAGTGGCAGGCCTTCGTATAAAGACGTGCTGAGGCGGGTCAGCACATAGCGCGATTGGTCATGCTGTTCTTTCTCCGCCAGGCCTTCAATTGCTTCAATCAGGCTGAGGCCTGATTCCAGCAAGGCCAGCAACTCCTGGCTGAACAAACTCAGGTTGAAACTTTGCTTGTTGAATGGCCACTTCGGTAGCCAGCCGGAAGCATCAGCCTGGCGTACCTGCAAAATGCCATAGCCTTGTGACTGCGCCTGCTGGCGCGCAGATTGCTGATCCGGCGCGTCTAGCGACAGCCAGCTGACCTGTGTCCCTTGCATGACTTTTAACTCAAATTTCATGCCTGTTTAATTCCCTCAACCACACCACACCCTATGATTCGCTACCGCTGCTCAATAACACCCGGCAGGATTAACGATGACCAAATACTTATGCCAGACCTAAATCTTTAAAGACACTTACCAGACCTAAATCATCACCAGTTGCCGACATCACTATCCGCATCCTGTCCGCCGCTGACGCCATCGCTGCCCAGGCTCCATACATCATAGTCACCATGTTCGCCAGGGTAGCGGTACTGGTATTGCCTGCCCCAGGGGTCTGCCGGTACGCCTTTGGCAAGATAAGGCCCCTGCCACTTCGCTTCGTTATCCGGGTTACGGTTCAGCGCCGCCAGGCCCTGCTCGCTGGTCGGGTAATGGCCGACATCCAGGCGGTAGGTATCCAGCGCACGCGACAGTGCTTCAATCTGTGCCTTGGCGGTCTTGGTTTCCGACTTGCCGATCTGCGCAAAATACTTTGGCCCGACATAGCCTGCCAGCAAACCGATAATCACCATCACCACCAGCAATTCCAGCAAGGTAAAGCCTGATTGTTTAATTGTTTTCAACGTATTTCCCCTTCATTTATTGCATTATTTCTTGGCTACAAATAACTGGCTGACGCGGCCTAAGGTGTCCAGCGTCAACAAACCACTGCTGAATTGCAGGTTTACCCAGTCACTGATCAGGCTGTAATAAGCCTTGGTCAGTGACAACTGGTTAGTAAATAACTTCTGCTGCGCGTCCAGCACTTCGTGGTTGGTTTTAAACCCGGCCACGAAGCCTTTCTGGGTGCCATCCAGCGCCACTTTGGCCGACTGCACTGCCTGCTGGTAAGCGGTGATGGATTGCTGCTGCGCGATCAGGTTCTGGTAATACTTGCGCACATTGAATTCGATCTCGCGCGACTTGGCAGTCATGGTTTCCTCACTGGCAGTGAGGCGGCTGGCGCTCTGGCGCACATTGGCGCTGACATAGCCACCGGCAAACAGCGGCACATTCATTTGCAGGGCGATGGTCGATGTATCAAAGCGTGAACCCAGGGTGTTGTTACTATCGTTCTGGCTGTAGGAACGCACGCCTACCAGGTCCAGCGTCGGGTAATGTCCGGCCTGTTTCTTTTCGACATCTTTCCTGGCGACATCGATATCCAGCGTCGCCGCCAGCAATTCAGGATGATGCTGGCGCGCCATGTCTATCCAGCGCTCCACGCTGTATTCAGAAGCCGTCAACGTATTCAATCCACCTACCAGCAGCTCGGCTGACAGCGCATGCGTCGAGCCTGTCAGTATCTGCATGCTTTGCTGGTTGGAAAGCAAATCGTTGGCGGCCTGGATTTTCTCAACCTTGGCAATATCCAGGTTGGATTGTGCTTCATTGACTTCAACGATGGTCCCGCTACCACGTTGGTAGCGCTGATCCGCCTGCCGTAATTGCTGGCTCACCGCTTCCAGCTTGTTTTGCTGCAGATTCACCCGCTCCTGCGCATACAGCGTTTCCAGGTAGACCGAGACCAGTTTGAGGATCAGTTTGGCATTCTCCTGTTCAAGTAATGACTCCTGAGCACTGACATACGATTTGGCGCCGCCATAAATGGCAAAGGTTTCCTTGTTGTATAAAGGCTGGCGAACAGTCAGGCTGTAGTTCTCAAGCTCATAATTCAGCTCAGAACTCAGCGCACCGATAGCGGTCTGGGTGGTGCGGTCGGTATTACCGCGGCCGCGCATCAACCCCACTTGCACTTTGGGATAAAACAGCGCCTTCGCCTTTGTCAGCTCCTCGCGTTCGGCTTCAGTATTGGCAAGTGCGGCACGGAAATCCGCGTTATGCATGGCAGCTAACTGGTACAAGCCATTGAGGTCATCCTGCGCCTGGGCAAAAACCACTCCGAACAACAGACCGAAACCAATTAATTTTTTTACAGCAACCCAGAAGCGCATACGGAAAACCGATATGAGTGTTCGAGCGGGATGAAGTGCCAAAGAAAAGAGATGGCAGGTCCGCACGGAACGGAGGAACCGGAATGTACGTAGTTGTACATGAGGATTGCGAGTACCGCGCAACGCCGCAATTCGCCAGCGCAGACACTTATTCAGCACTTCCATTACTCTTCCTTCATCGAGGCAGCCAACCGTTTACTCAACGGATGCATCCAGTAATCCCACAGCGTGCGCTCACCGG
>JALDYP010000065.1:0-10208 GCA_032153875.1 Methylophilus sp. | reverse complement strand
GTTGCAGGAAGTCGCCGAACAACAGCACCAGCACCACATAAATGCACATGATGCCGATGATCATGGCACCACCGAAACTGCTGAACAGTTCGTTCATACGCTTGGCATCGCCGGCTTCAAGCTGCTTCACACTCGGTGGTAGGTACTGCATGGCAGATAGCTGCTGTACTTCGCGCATCACCTCGCCGATCTGGCGTTTATTCAGCTCGATATCAAAAGTGACGTTGCGCATGCGGTCCATACGGTCTATCTGTTGCGGACCACTGCCCATGCGCACGGTGGCGACGGTTTCCAGGCTGACACTACCATTACGGGCGGGGACGCGTAATTGTGCAATTTCCTGCAGGCTGCTGCGCACACTAGGCCCCAGGCGTACGCGTATAGGCACCTGGCGTTGCGGCAAATTGAGTTTAGGCATGCTGTTGGAGAAGTCACCCGAGGTAGCGACGCGGATGACTTGCGCGATAGCCTCAACCGTCACGCCAAGTTCAGCCGCTTTATCTACATCAGGGATGATCTGCACTTCCGGCCGTTGCAGGCTGGCGCTTGAAGTGATATTGCCCAAGCCGTTGATACTGCGCAACTGATGCGCCACCTGCTGGCTGGCGCTTAACAATGCCACCGGGTCATCACTGGCCAGCGTCACTTGTAACCTTTCACCCGTTTCGCCTGAGCCTACTGAAATACGTGCACCGGGCAGGTTCTTCAAGCGCTCGCGCAGATCCGCTTCGATCTCGGATTGTTTCTGTTTGCGGTCGCTACGTTCAGTCAGGCTGATGATCAAGCTGCCTTTGCGCACATCGGTGGTGTTTTCCGCTGCGTGCGGACCGCCACCGCCGGTACTGGCCGCGCCGGCAGCGCTGAATACTGCTTTGACTTCCGGATGCTGCCTCACGATATGCTCCGCTTCATCTACCAAACGGCGGGTTTGTGAAAGCGGCGTGCCGGGTTGCAGCTCGATATTGACCTTGGTCTGGCTGCTGTCGGAAGAAGGGACGAAGCCTTTAGGCAGCAACGGCATCAGGCTCATGGAGCCGATAATAAACAGCACAAAACCAAGCACTACGGTTTTACGGTGGCCCAGGCACCATGCGACCCAGCGCAAATAGATGCGCATGGTAGTGGAGGTTTGTTCTTCCTTGACCGGATGCGGTTTGAGCAGGTAAGCCGACATCATAGGCGTCAGCAAGCGCGCCACGATCAGCGAGCAGGTAATGGCAATCGCAGCGGTAATACCGAATTGCTTGAAGAACTTGCCGGGAATTCCGCTCATAAATGCAGTCGGCAGGAAAATGGCCACCAGCGTGAATGTCGTCGCAATCACAGCGAAGCCGATTTCATCAGCGGCTTCCATGGCCGCCTGGTACGGCGTTTTGCCCATACGCAAATGACGTACGATGTTCTCAATTTCCACAATCGCATCATCGACCAGGATACCCACCACCAGCGCCAATGCCAGCAAGGTCAGCAGGTTGAGCGAAAAACCGAAATACTGCATGAATGCAAAGGTAGGGATCATGGACAGCGGTAAAGCCACCGACGCAATAATCGTCGCGCGCCAGTCACGCAGGAACCACCACACCACCAGCACCGCCAGCAATGCGCCTTCATATAGAAGCTGCATGGAGCCGTTGTAGTTGTCTTCCACCGGCTTGACCATATTAAAGGCTTCGACGATTTTCACCTGTGGATGCAACTGCCGGAATTTATCCAGCGCCTCGCGCACATGCTTGGCCACCGTGACTTCACTGGTGCCTTTGCTACGGGTGATTTCAAAGCGGATGACTTCCTTGCCGTCATAGCTGGCATAGGTGCTACGCTCGGCGTAGGTATCCAGTACTTCAGCGACTTGCGATAACTTGATATGACGGCCATCACTGATAGGGATATCCAGGTTGCGCACTTCATCAGCACTATGCAATGCACCCAAGGTGCGGACGGACTGGATATTGTCACCGATATCACCACGGCCACCCGAGGCATCCTGCTGCACACGTTTGAGTTGTGCCGACACATCGCTGACATTCACGCCCAACCCTGACATCAAGGTAGGGTCAAGGTTAACCTGCACTTCACGGTCCACGCCACCGGTGCGGGTGATCTTGCCGACGCCAGGCACCGACAACATGGCCTTGCTGATCTCGTTATCGACAAACCAGGACAGCTCGCCCTCGTCCATGTTTTCCGCCGAAACGACATACGTGAGGATAGCGCTGCCGGTAGTCGTCAGTTTGGAGACGGTAGGTGTAGTCACTGCCGCCGGCAACTCGGAACGCGCGCTGTCCACCGCATTGCGCACCAGGTTCAGCGCTTCTTCACTGTTGGTATCTATGGTGAATTGCACGCTGATGCTGACGCCACCATCGGTGATGACACTGGACATATGTTCAATGCCACCTATGGTCGCAATTTTATCTTCAAGCTTGCGCGCCACTTCGGTTTCCAGCTGCGGTGGCGCGGCGCCTTCCAGCGTCGCGCTGACCATGATCACCGGCAGCTCGATATCGGGAAAGTTTTGTTTACCTAACTGGTTGAGTGACCTGACACCCAAAAAGGTCAGCACTACAAACAGCAGGATTGCCGGAACCGGATTGCGGATCGACCAGGCCGAAAAATTCATGCTTATGCTCCGGCTTTGGCGATAGTCACCACTTTAACGGTGTCGCCATCATTCAGGAAAGCACCGCCACTGAGCACCAGCTTGGCAGCGGCATCCACACCGCTTAACACTTCAATCTGCTCACCCAGCGTACGGCCGGTTTTTACCTTGCGCTGCGTGATCCTGCTCAAGCCATCGGCATTCGCTTCACCCAGCACAAACACGTAAGCGAAGCCGTCGCGGTAAGTCACTGAACTTAAAGGTATCGCCAGGCCTTGCTGCTGGCCGATATCGATTTTCCCTTGTACATACATGCCAGGCTTGGCGCTATTTTTAGGGATATCGACATACACCAGCGCATTACGCGTGTTGTTATCCACCACCGGCGAAATCAGGCGCACTTTGCCTGCCACGGTTTTACCACCAGCCAGGTTCAGGCTCACCGTTTGCCCGGTATGCAACGCAGCTTGCTGGTCAGCATTCACTTCGCCACGCCATTCGATACGGTTCTGGCGGATCAGCTTGAATAACTCGGCACCTGCAGACACAACATTACCAAGATTAGCCGAGCGTTCGGAAATGATGCCATCATCCGGCGCCACCACTTTGGTCTGGCGAATTCGGATACGCTGGTTTTCCAGTTCAGCTTCAGATAACGCCAGATTGGCTTTGGCGGTTTGCAGCGCAATCACATATTCATTAATTTTTTGCGCAGATAATGCGCCGCTGTCTTTAATTTCATTGGCACGGTCGGCATTGCTTTTAGCTTCCGCCAGGCCTGCTTTATCTTTTTCTACCGTAGCCAGTTGTTTCTGCAAATCAGCTTTTACCGTTTCATCCGCCAACAGCACCAGCGGCTGACCCTTGCTGACTTGCGCACCCACTTCAACCAGCACTTGCTGAATACGCAAACCGGCAATCTCGGCGCTCACCAACGCTTCCTGCCAAGGGTAAATACTGCCATTTAACACCAGCGTCATCGGCCATTGCACGGCCGCCGGGCGGGTTGACTCCACGCTGAGTGTTGCTTTGCTTAACTCGCTGGCGACTTCTTTTGTCGCACGGTTGCCGCGCTTGTCAGCCAGTTCAGCCTTATGCGATGGATGCTGAAAAAACCATATGCTTATGCCAACCAGCAACGCGGCGATGACCAGAAATATTCCTTTTTTTGAGCGTCCTCTAGCCATGCTATTTACCTTTTCCTGTTGTGTCTTTTGTTTTGTCTTGCCCTGTACTACCAGGCTTGTCCTGCTTGGCCTGCTGCTGTACTTCATACCAGTCGCCACCAAAGGCTTTATAGAGGGCAATCCACTGTAAAACCCTGTTTTTTTGCTGGGTGACTACATTTAGCTCGGCATTGATTTTCTGGCGGCGCGCATCTTCGAGTGACAGCAAATCGATACCGCCGGATTTCCAGTTCAACTCGGCCGCCTCGAAATAGCGCGCATATTGTTGTGCACTGGCCTGCTCGGATTGCGCACGCCGGTTGGCGCTATCCAGATTCACCAGTGCCTGCTCTACTTCTTTCAGCGCCTTGCGCACATCCTGTTTGTAAGTAGCCATCAGGCTATCGAAATTGGCACGCGCTTCGGCCAGGTCAGCTCGTAAAGTACCGCCATCAAAAATCGGCAGTTTGATGGAAGGCCCGTAAGACCAGGTATCAGCACGGGTGACCGTACCGCCAAAATTGGTACGGCGGTAACCTATCGAACCGCTCAAGGTCAAGCTAGGGTATAACTGTGCTTTGGCAACCCCTGCATTGGCGCTGGCTTCAGCCAGGTTGCGCTCATCAATCGCCAGGTCCGGACGGCGTGTCAGCAAGGTAGCCGGTAATGCATTCACTTCAAACATAGCCGGCTGCGGCACGCCTTTACCTTTGGCAAGCAAGGCTTTTAACTCCGGTTCAGGGTAGTTGGTTAATTCAACTAAGGCTTTTACCAAACCTTCACATTCCGCCTGTTGACCATCCAATGTAGATTCACTGGCATGCGTGGCTGCCTCTGCTAGCGCAAGGTCAGACGGGGCAGTGAAGCCGGCCTTGGCTGAAATGCCTGTCAAACGTGCGGTTTCTTTGCGCGAGTTAAATGCGCCTTGCAATGCATTCACCGAGGCCTGGCAGGCGCGGTAATTCACATAATTATTAGCAACCTCTGCCGCCAGCGTCAGGCGCGCATCGTGCCAGGCGATTTTCTTGGCTTCCAGCTGTGCTTTGGCTGCCTGTTTAGCTGCCTTGATTTTGCCAAACAGGTCGATTTCCCAGCTGGCATCCAGCGTGATTGAGTCAATCTCAATCGTGGTAGCCGGGAATGCGCCGCCACCGCCACCGCCCTTACTGCGGCTCATGCTGCCGGTGCTGGTTAAATCAGGAATGCCCTGCGCGCGTGCGGAAAGTACATTGGCTCGCGCAGTGCGGATATTGGCTAAAGCGATTTCCAGCGAAGGGCTTTCTTTTTGCGCCTGCGCCAGTAACTGGTCTAGCACCGGGTCTTTGAATTGTGCCCACCAATTGGTTAATGAGCCTAAATTACCGTTATGCGGTAACGGCGCCTGCCACTCCTGAACCGTCATCGGGTTGGGACGGATATATTCATCAATCACCGAACATCCGGCGAGCGGCAGCATGCATAACCAAAGCCAATGTTTACTTAACTGCATTGGCCGGCTCCATTCCCTGTAGTCCGTGCAAAAATAAATTCACCACAAAAGCGAGATGCGCTTCGGCGTCCCAGTCTGGGCCGAGCACGCCAAATAAGGCCTTTTGCCGTGGCGCGGCAATCAGCAATTCGCAATAAGATTCGGCAGCGCGTTTGAAATCCAGTGTTGGCAACATGTTCCTTGCGGCATAAAAACTGAAGATATCAGACAGCATCTGATGAATCCGCTCCGGCCCTACCGCTTTCATGGCACGGGCTAATTCCGGTAAATGCGAGGCTTCAGCTACGCCAATTTTAAAAAAGGACAACATGCGCGGTTCCAGCACACGGTTGAGCATAAAGCGGCCTATATCGGTAAGCACCTGTTGCAGTGTCTGGTGAGATAAATTATCAATTTGCACCATGGCAGAGACATCTTTTTCCACCATGTGTTTGATTGCCGCAATCAACAGCGCATATTTATTATCAAAACGTTCATAAATGGTTCGCGTGGAAACTCCGCACACATTTGCGATACGCGCGACGCTGGTTTGCGATACGCCCTCAACCATAAACAGCTCTAATGCCTGTTCAAGCATCAACGCGTGGCGCTCATGCTCGGTGCCGGCTTTAGGGCGGCCAGCTTTAACTTTAGGATGTGAAATGTCCATGACGGATAAAAGTGTAGGATTATGCATAAATGAAAATAAAACGTTTCATTTTTATTTTAAGCATTTTCTTTGAATACGCAAGCACTTTGTTGTATCTGGCGTGATACTTAAACTGCAAGTCATGATCAGGAGCGAGTATCACAAAGGTTTTGCTATACTCGCATCACTTAATTCAAACGAGATTATTCAGGCATGGCGCTGAAATCCACCATCTATAAAATAGACCTCAATATTGCGGATATGGACAGGCATTATTATCAGCAGCATAACCTCACGCTGGCGAAACATCCTTCAGAAACCGATGAGCGTTTAATGGTGCGCTTGCTGGCCTTTGTGCTGTATGCCGATGAAACTCTGGCGTTTGGTAACGGGCTTAGCGAAGAAGATGAGCCGGACTTGTGGCAAAAAGATTTAACCGGCGCCATCGAGCGCTGGATCTGTGTCGGCCTGCCGGAAGAACGTGAAATCCGCAAAGCCTGTGGCAGGTCCAAACATGTGGTGCAGGTGTTATATGGCGGCAGGATTGCCGACATATGGTGGGCGCAAAATAGCAAAGCGGTACTCAAGCTTGATAATGTCACAGTGATTAACCTGCCGGATACCGAACAGCTTGCAGCCGCCGCGGCAAGGGGCCTTTCGGTCAGTTTTACTATCCAGGACCAGCAAATACTGGTCAGCTATGAAGGCGGCAGTTTCGAGCTGGAAGTGGTACGCTTTAAAGAAGCAGAATGAAATAAAGTCATCGCATAGCGACAAAAAAGCCAGCAACTGCTGGCTTTTGTATTATGGAAACAAATGATGCTCGGCAGGCCAGACACCGCTATAAGTAGCCTCGGGATGGCGGCTGACCAAACTGCGGCGAATCTCGTTCAGCCTGCGTAAAGGCACTGATACTATCATCAGGATATTGCCCTGTTCAATGGCACTTTTATAAGACCTGATCCGGTAACTCGGCGCAGCCGTTGCAACTGCAGCTGCCCAGGCGGCACAAGCGAGCGCACCTAGGACCATGCAGTACGGAATCACTGTCAAAGAAACTTCGCCAAACCACCACGGCACCATATAAGCCAACACGCCACCCAGTAAACCAAACAAGGCACCAAACAAAAAGCCACCCATGGCGCTATAAACAACATCGGATTTTTCCATGGCTACCGCTTTAGGCAAACTACCCAACTCCTGCTCTTTATCGGCATGAAAATGGATATGGCTTTCATCAATTCTATCCAGCAGCAATTCGTCCATCATGGTGTGGGCAGTGTAGATATTCGGTAACACAAAATAGAGCTTACGTCTCATCACGTTTCTCCTTTTCAATAACACTTATCTTGTGATATTTGATAAGGATCTGGCGTAAAGATTCACTTTTTAACAAGTGTGAATACCTTCATCCTTAAAGATCAATCAAGCACTAACTGCTTGATTTTATTAACCGTACTTCACTCTTCGAGTTTGCCCATCCACACACTTTTGAGCTTGGCCAGTTTATAGCGCAGTCCGGCGCCTTCATTGGAAAGTGCATCCAAGAATAGCGACAACCTACGGGATTTAATTACGGTGTAAAACGTGAGCAGGCTGACCGGGATAAATACCAGCGTAAAGTACGCTACTTTTTCCAGGCCACTGCTTTGGGTCAGGTCGATCAGGTTCATACCCAGCAAACCGCTGGTCATGGTGCCGATCAGGCCCAGAATCGTAACTACCGTCAGCCGCACTACTGTGTCGGCCTGACGTTTGATTTCTTCGCCTTCCAGGTATTCCGCCATATCCATAATACGGCGGCGGGTTTTTTCAAACAGGCTGACAGAATCCAGTTGTTTCAGCATCAGCGTGAACAGGTCTTTGGCAACCGCCTGGTCGGAGACATTCTCAAACCAGTAGCGGTGGGTAAATCTTAGAAACACCGCCGTGGCATGGCGGATGCGGGCGCGGAACGCCTTGACCGAATCCTCCCGCTGGATATGCAGCCGACTGATAGCTTGCACCATACGGTCAGACAGCATCAGCAAAGCTGCTTTCTGGAAATGCGCGATCAGGAACAGCAAGAAATACTGGTTCTGGTAATGGCGCTTGATACCGGTTTTTTCATTGGTAAATACGCGGTGCTGATGGCTGCCAACGACCACAAAATTCTGCCCGGTGCACATGATACGCGTGGTGCTCCACGGGTCTGCCCTGGACTCATCCCAATAGCGGTCATAACAGTTATGCTTTTCAAACTCCTGCAAAAAGTGTTCGGTAAACGGCAGGGTTTCCGAATGCCAGGGCTGGCAGACCAGGCCTAGGCGTATCATATCGCCACGGCTAAGCTGGCTGACATCGTCAAATGACAGATAAGCCATCAGCGGCATGCGCTGGTACTCAATTTCACGGTAGCGTAATGCGCCCTGCTGACCGGAATAATGCGGCACCAGCGGATGCAACAACGCCAGCCAGTGCAATGACACGCACGGCACATGGTTTTCTTTCACATAGGAAAGATAGCGTGCCTTGTCTTCATAATCCGAGCTGGCTATGACCTGGCCCTGTTTATCCAGCCATTCAATACGCTCGGCGCAGTGGCCGCCTTCGCCTGTATCATCCCAGTAGTTGGGATACGTACGCCCCAGCCGGTAAAGAATTTTCATCGCTGATTTTAATGGCAAGTCGTTGCCAGTGACTTCGAATGCCAGCATGGCGACATCGATATCAAAAAAGAAATACAGTTCTACATGTGAAACCCGCAGCAACAGACTTTCAGGTTCGTCATGCAATTTAATGCGGACATGGCTGATATCACTGCGGGTGAAAATATGGATAGGCGATTCGCCATAGCCGCCGGCCTCGCGGCCATGACGGCCTTCACCGTACAGGAAGCGCTGCGCAAATGGTAAAAAGGTGACGAACTCCTGGTAGCGTGCTTCGCTCAGGTGTGGCGAATCCTGTAAAAACTCGTCTTTTATTTCCACCCATTTTGAATCAGGGTTGGCGCTCAGCGTTTTCCATGGGCAATGCATGGCGTAAGGATCGCTGTTTTCCGTCATCAGCTGTATCGGCCACAATAACGTTTGCCTGAAGTCACGTACGATGCTGCTTTGCAGGTTATCCGCCATGGTGCAAACCCTAAATCCGCTTTTTAGATGCTGGACTATAACGCGGTTCTGCTGTTTTGAATGCGTGGAAAAGCAATCGTTTTGCTCATTAAATAAGCAGATTTACAGCAATAAAAAAACCGGCACTGCGCCGGTTTTTTATAAATATCAAGAAGTTATCAGACCTTCTGGTAAACCTCGCTGCCTTTTTTTACGAACTCAATCGCTTTTTCCTGCATGCCTTTCTGCAAGGCGTCCTGCTCATCCACACCCAGTTTATCCGCGTAGTCGCGAACATCCTGCGTGATCTTCATCGAGCAGAAATGCGGGCCACACATGGAACAGAAATGCGCCTGTTTGGCACCTTCCTGTGGCAAGGTTTCATCGTGGAATTCCTTGGCTTTTTCCGGATCCAGGCCCAGGTTGAACTGGTCTTCCCAGCGGAATTCAAAACGCGCTTTGGATAAGGCATTGTCACGGATCTGCGCGCCAGGATGGCCTTTCGCCAGGTCAGCGGCATGCGCCGCGATTTTGTAGGTGATGATACCTACACGCACATCTTCCTTGTCCGGCAGGCCCAGATGCTCTTTCGGTGTTACATAGCAAAGCATGGCACAGCCATACCAGCCTATCATGGCCGCGCCTATGCCTGACGTGATGTGGTCATAACCAGGCGCAATATCCGTAGTTAATGGGCCCAATGTGTAGAACGGGGCTTCGCCACAGTGCTCCAGTTGCAGGTCCATGTTCTCTTTGATCAGGTGCATAGGCACGTGACCTGGGCCTTCGATCATGCATTGCACGTCGTGTTTCCAGGCGATCTGGGTTAACTCGCCCAGTGTTTTCAGCTCGGCGAATTGTGCTTCATCGTTGGCATCATAGATAGAGCCAGGACGCAGGCCGTCACCCAGCGAGAACGACACATCATATTGCTTCATGATTTGGCAGATATCTTCGAAATGCTCGTACAGGAACGATTCTTTATGATGCGCCAGACACCATTTCGCCATGATGGAACCACCGCGCGACACGATACCGGTCATACGTTTAGCCGTCATCGGGATATACGCCAGGCGTACCCCGGCATGGATAGTGAAGTAATCCACACCCTGCTCTGCCTGCTCGATCAATGTATCGCGGAAGATTTCCCAGGTCAGGTCTTCGGCCTTGCCATTCACCTTTTCCAGCGCCTGGTAGATAGGCACGGTACCGATAGGCACCGGTGAGTTACGGA
>JALDYP010000064.1:0-10565 GCA_032153875.1 Methylophilus sp. | reverse complement strand
GCGATAATAATGATATGCAATCTGAAATCGATTTATTACAGGGCCTGAACGACAAGCAGCTGCAGGCGGTGACCCTGCCGCATGTATCTGCGCTTATCCTGGCCGGCGCAGGCAGTGGCAAGACGCGGGTACTGACCACACGCATCGCCTGGCTGATCCAAACCGGCCAGACTTCACCAATGGGCATCATGGCGGTGACCTTTACCAACAAGGCCGCCAAAGAAATGCTGACGCGCCTGACCAGCATGCTGCCGATCAACACGCGTGGCATGTGGGCAGGCACATTTCATGGCTTGTGTAACCGCATGCTGCGCGCGCATTACCGTGAAGCCAGGTTACCGAGTACTTTCCAGATTCTGGATACCTCGGACCAGCTTTCCGCCATCAAACGCGTGATGAAAGTCATGAATGTGGATGACGAAAAATATCCGCCAAAACAAGTCATGGGCTATATCAATAGCTGCAAGGAAGAAGGTTTACGTGCAGATGCGGTAGAAGCCTATGATGGCCACAGCCAGAAACTGCGCGAGATTTATGCCGCTTATGACCAGCAGTGCAACCGCGATGGCGTGACCGACTTTGCAGAATTACTGTTGCGTTGCTATGAGTTACTGCAACGCGAGCCGCACATACGCGCGCATTACCAGCAGCGCTTTCAATATATCCTGGTGGATGAATTCCAGGATACCAACCGCCTGCAATACTTATGGTTAAAACTGCTGGGCGGCGCGCACAACAGCATTTTTGCAGTGGGTGACGACGATCAAAGTATTTACGCTTTCCGCGGCGCACGGGTTGGCAATATGTCAGACTTCCAGCGAGAATTTCAAGTTGAAAACATCGTCAAGCTGGAAGAAAACTACCGTTCGCACAGCAATATTCTTGATGCAGCCAATGCCATCATTACCAATAACAGTAACCGGTTAGGCAAGAATCTATGGACCTCCGCCGGTAAGGGCGAACCTCTCCGTATTTACGAAGCGTATAACGATACTGATGAATCCCAATTCATTGTTGATGAAGTGAATATGCTGCAAACCGAGGGTGTGGCATTGGGCGATATCGCCCTGCTATACCGCAGCAACGCACAGTCACGTATTCTTGAACATTCTTTGTTCTCGGCTAATATTCCCTACCGCGTCTATGGCGGCCTGCGTTTTTTTGAGCGCGCTGAAGTCAAGCATGCACTGGCATACATGCGCCTGATCGCCAATGCTAATGATGATACGGCATTGTTACGCATCATTAATTTCCCGCCACGTGGCATTGGTGCCCGCAGCCTGGAGCAACTGCAAGAAGCCGCTCGCCAGAACGAATGCAGCTTATGGCAGGCGGCCACCAACAAAGTCGGCGAAGGCACTTTGGGCGGCAAAGGGATTGATGGTTTTGTGGCGCTGATCCGCCATATGATAGACCAGACCTATGGCATCACGCTCGGCGAAACGGCAGAAATGGTCACTACGTTGAGTGGCCTGATGGCGCATTATCAAAATGACAAAGAAGGTGAAGACCGCGTAGAAAACTTGCAAGAACTGGTCACTGCCGCCGTTGCCTTTAGCAATCGGGACCTGGGCAACCACCATAACATGGAAGAAGATGCCGACCTGATGACGCAGTTCCTGAACCATGCCAGCCTGGAAGCCGGGGATCATCAGGCAGATGTTGGTCATGAAGCACTGCAACTGATGACAGTGCACGCGGCCAAAGGCCTGGAGTTTCACAGCGTGTTCATCTGCGGTGTGGAAGAAGGTCTATTCCCGCATGAACAATCGGCATATGAAAATGGCGGGCTGGAAGAAGAGCGCCGCCTGATGTATGTCGCAGTCACGCGTGCGCGGCAGCGCTTGTATCTGAGTCATGCACAAAGCCGCATGCTGCATGGCCAGGTCCGCTACGGTATCCCCTCCCGTTTTATTGACGAGATTCCGGAAGAACTCACAAAACGGCTGAATAGCAAACCTGCTGCAAAATCGTATGCCACAGGTGGCCAGTATACGCCGGCAAAAAGTACCCAAGCTAGCGCTGGCTACCCTTTCAAGATCGGCCAGAGCGTACGTCACAACAAGTTTGGTGAAGGTGTTGTGGTGAGTTACGAAGGCAATGCCAATGACCTGGCAGTGAAAGTCAATTTCGGCAGTGCCGGATTAAAAACGCTGATGCTGGAATATGCCAAGCTGGAAAAGATATAAATATTATGAAATAAAAACATTTATATCTTGAAGGAATATATTTGATCAGCAATAAAAAACGCCTGCTAAATACAGGCGTTTTTTATTATTCAATATCCGTTATGCGTGTATCACCGGTGCAGCCCTGAACACATCTTTGTAGCTGATATATTGGAATGCAAACATCAACGCATTAATCACCAGCAAAGCGGCAAATACCAGTAATGGCATCAATAATTCTGCGAGCATGGGTATCAAAGCGCCTAGAATCCCGATCACCAGGCCTAATCCCAGCATCACTACCAGCATGCCTAATGTCATCACCAGCCAGGATACGCCCATGGGCATGGTGTATTTCAACATGCCGGCAATGCTGGATTTTATTGCTTTTGGCAAATCGTAGCCGTTTAAGGCAATCAGCATCGGTGAAAACCAGGTGGCAATAAACAAAGGCAGCAGCAAAAGAAGTACTTTCACCACAAATGACAGCGTATTTTCCAAAAACTGGGTCATTTGTGATTCACTCATGCCAGCTTTTGTAGGCGCATGCGCTACCAGGTCAGCCAGTTCGCTGCTCAGTAAGTAAGTCGCCAGCACGGCATAAACAAGGCAACTGACGCCAAGCAATACCAGTGTTTTGAAATGGGTTTGCAGTTGTTGCCAGACAATACGTGGGGCCATCTCGCCTTGCAGATCTACCTGGCGATATAACAGCACAATAAATGCCATGCAGGCTGGCCAGATCACGACTGAAAGCAAGCCGAGAAAGCCAAGTAAAGGCAGTGATGGCAGCACCATGAAAATCACGATATAAGCCAGTGACCATAGCATCCATACATGTGGCTGCGTTTTAAACAACGCCAGACTTTCACGCACCCAGCGTAAGCCCTGTTGGGTTCCGGTTTCTGTCATGACACTCCCTTTTTAATATTTTTAATTTAAAACTTTACGGTTAAGCAATACGCGTTCGAAATGCGCCGGGTCTTTGGCGTGTGTCAGCTCGCCAGCGACTGGAAAGTGAAAATCATACAGTCGGGACAACCAGAAACGCAAGGCGGCGCGGCGCAGTAATGCTGGCCAATGTGCTTTTTCGGCAGGTGTAAATGCACGCACGGATTGATAGGCATTGGTGAATACTGCCAGTTTTTCATCCACAAAAGCCCCGTTTGCATCTACGCACCATTCATTGACGGCAATCGCGACGTCGTACGCCAGCACATCGTGACACGCATAGTAAAAATCGATAAAGCCACCCAGGTTATCGCCATCAAACAGCACGTTATCGCGGAACAGATCGCCGTGAATCACGCCATGTGGCAGGCCGGATAAATCCAGGCTATGCTGAAACTCCAGCTCTGCTTTTAACAAATGCTGCTGGACCGGTGCCAGTTTTGGCATCACCTGTTGTGCGGTCATCACCCGCCAGCCTTGGCCGCGCTGGTTATGCGACTGCTCATTGAAATCCAGCCCGGCAATATGCATGCGTGCCAATGTAAGGGCGACTGCTTCAATCTGCGCCAGATTAGGGTTGCTGACGTCACTGCCTTTCAGGCAACTCACCATCAAGGCAGGTTTACCATGAATGCGGTGCAACGCTACGCCATTGCTATCTGTAATCGGCCTTGGGCATAACACGCCATGCCGTGACAAGTGCGCCAGCAGGTGCACGAAATAAGGCAGCTCGTCGAAATCATTCTTTTCGAAAACCGTCAGCACAAAACGCGCCTGGCTGGTCTCAACAAAATAATTGGTATTGGTGATACCGGCAGCGATGCCGCGCAAAGTCTGCAATTCGCCAATATTAAAAGGCGCCAGCCACTCGCGCACTTCTTCCAAACTCAGGGTGGTAAAAACAGACATGTGATTTACAGGCCCGCCCATTTCGGGCAGACCTCAAAGATTAGGATTAGAATCGGAACAGCGTCCACTTAGGTACTGACAGAGGGCGGGTCGGGCCATCATTCACCCAATCACCATTGCGGTCTTCGCGGTGGAGATAGTAAGGCTTGCCACTTGGTGGTGTCACTTTGACCATGTACACATTGCCATTAATGCTGTATTCCTCAACCTCATTTTCGCCATCTTTACGTTTGTTGATGGTCGGCTGGTCAATCGGCTGGCCTTCAATGATTTTAGGCGGCGACGGCACTTCATCTATGAGTTCTGCATTAGCAGGAGCTGCCCAGGCCGGCATGGCAAAACCGGCAGCACAAACTACTGCCAGCAAAAAACGGGAAAAATCACGCATGGAAAACTCCTTAGTTATTGGTTGCTATTCTAGCAAAAAGCCGCTTGTCGGCGACCATTGCAAGCACAATAACCAAAATAAATATCCCGGAAAAATATACCGCCGGGGGAAACAAGCCAGAACCATGCATTTACGGCATGTTTAAACCTGAAAAGCTTATAAATAAAGCTGCATCTTGCGTTCGGCAGGAGTCAGCTCAAAGCCGGTGGTTTCATAATGTTTGAAGATAGCATCGACAATTTTTTGCGGCTCATCAATCAGCTGGATTAAATCCATATCGGCTTCAGATGCCATTCCCTCAGCCACCAGCGTATTGCGTAGCCAATCAACCAGGCCTGCCCAATATTCGGTACCCACCAGAATAATCGGCAGCTTGCGGGTTTTGCCGGTCTGCACCAGCGTAATCGCTTCCATCAATTCATCCAGCGTACCAAAGCCGCCCGGCATCACCACAAATGCGCTGGCATATTTCACGAACATCACCTTGCGCATAAAGAAATATTTAAAGCTGATGCCGATATCCTGGTAAGGATTGCCATGTTGCTCAAACGGCAACCGGATATTCAGGCCAACACTGGCGCCACGCCCGGGAAAAGCACCCTTATTGGCCGCTTCCATAATGCCGGGGCCGCCGCCGGAAAGTACGCTAAAGCCCGAGTCTGACAATAATCGGGCGATTTCTTCAGTCTGTTGATAATAAGGATGATCCGGCTTGGTCCGCGCACTGCCAAAAATGGACACGGCAGGCATAATCGCCTTGAGATTTTCGGTGGCCCCTACAAATTCGGCCATAATCTCAAACGCATGCCAGGATTCATGGCTGGCATCAGCGCCATTGAGCAATTCCGGTTCTACCATGCTCGGCAGCTTTTGGTTATTCATACTACTGTCCTTCAAAACACAAACAAAAATTAGTGTACATGAAGTCGCTTTGAATTGCGTAAAATACGCCATTGAATTAAAGATTCACAGAGTAAGTTGTTAGCGAGATGAAGAGCCAGGCGTGCGGAACGCAAAACCGAGATAGTATGCGGTATACACCGAGGTCAAGAGGCTTTGATTATAAATTTCGCGCAACAAAGCAATTCGCTCGCGCAGACACTTAATCCGTGAGTCTTTGCTTAAATCCTTTTAATTAGCTTCATTCAATCAACTTTATTGCATGCCGATTGAATAAGACATGAGAACACAACAATGAAAACCCTGCTTTTGGTAGACGGCTCCAGTTATCTTTACCGTGCTTTTCACGCCATGCCCGATCTGCGCAACTCGGCCAACGAACCGGTAGGCGCCATCCAGGGCGTATTGAACATGCTGCGCCGCCTGCATAAAGACTACCCGTCCGAATACAGCGCCTGCGTGTTCGACGCCAAAGGCAAAACTTTCCGCGATGACTTGTACCCTGAATACAAGGCCAACCGCGTCAGCATGCCGGATGACTTGCGTGTGCAGATCGAGCCCTTGTACGAAACCATACGTGCCATGGGCTGGCCGCTGATCATTGAAGATGGCGTAGAAGCAGATGATGTCATCGGCGCACTCGCCAAGCAGGCAGAAAAAGAAGGCATCAAAACCATTATTTCTACCGGCGATAAAGACATTACTCAGCTGGTGAACGAGCACATCACCGTGGTCAACACCATGCGCGATGCCTTCCGCAAAACCGATGATGTGCTGGATATTGCAGGCGTAGAAAACAAGTTCGGCATCCCGCCAAACAAGATCATTGATTACCTTATTCTGGTGGGTGATACCTCTGACAACGTGCCTGGCGTTGAAAAAGTCGGCCCCAAAACTGCCGTGAAATGGCTGACTGAATATGGCTCACTAGACAACATTGTCGCCAATGCTGACAACATTAAAGGTGTGGTTGGCGACAATCTGCGCAAAGCCCTGCCGTGGTTACCGACTGCGCGTGAATTAATCACTATCCGCTGTGATGTTGGCGTATGCGAACATTTTGATGACCTGATTCAACAGGCGCCGGATATAGAGAAGCTTCATTCCCTGTTCGACCACTTTGAATTCCGTACCTGGAAACGCGAGCTGGACAAATTATCCGATGGCTCGACCTCCAGCGCTACCCCTGCTGCAACGCCAGCGACATCAGCATCCGTTACAACTAAAAATGATTATGTGCCTGACACCCGCCGTCAATACCAGGCCGTGTTTACAGAAACTGAACTGGATAGCTGGATAGCTCGCTTACAACAAGCCGAGCTGGTGTGCTTTGATACCGAAACCACTTCGCTGGACCCGCTACAGGCGAAAATCGTCGGCGTGTCATTCAGTGTCACGCCCGGTGAAGCAGCGTATGTGCCATTAACGCATGATTATTTTGATGCACCCGCCCAACTGGCGTTGAATACCACTCTGGAGAAGTTAAAGCCTATTCTCGAAAACCCGGCGATTAAAAAAGTCGGACAAAACCTGAAATACGATATGCATGTGCTGGCCAATCACGGCATACAGCTGCAAGGCGTTGCTCACGATACGTTGTTGCAATCGTATGTGTTTGAGAGTCATAAAGGCCACGGCATGGATGAACTAAGTGAGCGTCATCTTGGCATTTCACCTATACCGTTTGAGGCAGTAGCAGGCAAGGGTGCCAAGCAAGTCAGCTTTAACCAGGTCACGGTAGAACAGGCTAGCGAATACGCGGCAGAAGATGCTGACATCACACTGCAACTGCATAGCGCGCTCTACCCGCAAGTGGCAGAGTCCTCAAAACTGGATTTTATCTATGCGCAGATAGAAATGCCCAGCATGCTGGCCTTGCAACGTATGGAACGCCGCGGGGTACTGATTGATAGCCATATGCTGAACCGCCAGAGCAATGAAATCGGCTTACGCCTGATGGAGCTTGAG
This sequence comes from Methylophilus sp., assembly GCA_032153875.1. GTDB lineage: Bacteria > Pseudomonadota > Gammaproteobacteria > Burkholderiales > Methylophilaceae > Methylophilus. The sequence goes on along the minus strand of JALDYP010000064.1, from coordinate 3,281 downwards.
AAGCAGGCTTTCGAGCTCGCCGGGCAGCCGTTCAACCTGGGCAGTCCCAAACAATTACAGGAAATCCTGTTTGGCAAACTGGGCATCAAACCATTGAAAAAAACGCCTTCCGGCGTGCCTTCCACCGATGAGGATGTACTGCAGGAACTGGCGCTGGATTACCCTTTGCCAAAAGTACTGCTGGAATACCGTGGTCTGGCAAAACTTAAATCCACATACACAGACAAGCTGCCCAAAATGATTAACCCGCAAACCGGGCGCGTGCACACCAACTACAACCAGGCTGTCGCAATCACCGGACGCCTGGCAAGCAGCGACCCTAATTTGCAGAATATTCCGGTACGCACCGCCGAAGGCCGCCGTATCCGCGAAGCATTTATAGCGCCGCCCGGCAGCCATATTGTGTCAGCAGACTATTCGCAAATTGAGCTGCGTATCATGGCCCACCTGTCACAGGATGCAGGCATGCTGAGCGCATTTGCCAATAACGAAGATATTCACCGCGCAACCGCGGCGGAGATTTTTGGCGTAGACAAACAAGCGGTGGATAACGAACAACGCCGTTATGCCAAAGTGATTAACTTCGGCCTGATTTACGGCATGAGCGCATTTGGCTTGGCACAGAACCTGAATATCGAGCGTAGTGCTGCGCAAAGTTACATTGAACGTTATTTTGCCCGTTACCCCGGCGTGCGCCAGTATATGAGCGAAACGCGCGAACTGGCGAAACAGAAAGGCTATGTGGAAACCATCTTCGGCCGCAGATTATGGGTACCTGAAATCAACAGTGCCAATGGTAACCGCCGCGCCGGTGCTGAACGTGCCGCGATCAACGCGCCTATGCAAGGCACCGCCGCTGACCTGATTAAACTGGCCATGATTGCGGTGGATAAATGGCTCTCAGAAGAAAAGCTGCAAACCAAACTGATCATGCAGGTACACGATGAACTGGTGCTGGAAGTGCCTGATGCCGAACTGGCGCTGGTTAAACAACAATTACCACTGCTGATGCAAAGCGTAGCCACGCTGGATGTACCATTGCTGGCCGAAGTGGGCGTTGGTAACAGCTGGGAAAGTGCACATTAAGATTCATCCGTGTTAAGGTATTGATTCGACCATTCGAAAGGGGACTTACTATGAAATCATCCGTTATTATTGGCATTGTTCTGATTGCGCTTGGCACTGCAGGCCTGTTCTACAAAGGCTTTAGTTATGAGAGCAAAGAAACTGTCGCTAAAATTGGTTCGCTGGAAGCCAGTGCAGAAGTGACCAAAGATGTTGAAATTCCGCAAGTGCTGAGCATTATTTTGATTGTTGCCGGTGCCGGTATCGCACTGGTCGGCTTGAAAAAATAAATTGCTTTAAAATCCGTATCAGTCTTTTCTGACAAGTTTTTCATGCGGGTTCTGACAGATAAAGCACTTTGCACCAATTAAGATTGCGGCTCATACATTTGATAACAACAACGAGGATATGACTATGATTTGGACCATCGTGATTGGAATTATTGCTGGCTGGCTGGCTGGCTTGATTATGAAAGGTGATGGCTACGGCCTGATCTGGGATCTGATCCTGGGTATTGCTGGTGCAGTTGTCGGTAGCTGGCTGTTTGGTTTGCTCGGTTTGAGTGCCAGCGGCGGCTTGATCGGTAGCATCATTGTAGCTACGATTGGTGCAATCTTCCTGATTTTCCTGTCGCGCGCATTGCGTAAAGCCTGATATTGAATCGGTAAGGTAATAGCGAGAAAAGAGTGGCGATGACTGAATAGTCATCGCCATTTGTTTATTCAAGCCTGTAACAAACTGACTCAGAATCAGTATCCCTCATAAAGTCATTTTGCCAGGCGGTGAGCGGTATAATATGCAGCAATTCCATTCAAAGTCTGATCCAGCATGCAGTCCTTCGGCATTTATATTATTGGCGACGAAATATTGTCCGGTAAACGTCAGGACGCGCATCTCAGTAAAGTGATCGAATTACTTTCGGCACGTGGGATCCCACTCAGCTGGGCCTACTTTATCGCGGATATTCCCGAACAAATTACCAGCCATTTAAAAGCCAGCATGGCACGTGGCGATATCGTCTTCAGCTTTGGCGGCATAGGCGCTACGCCGGATGACCATACCCGGGAATGTGCCGCAGAGGCAGCAGGCGTGATAATCGAGCGCCATGCAGGCGCTGTGGCCAATATCGAAGCGCGGTATGGTGAGAGCGCTTACCCGAAACGCGTATTAATGGCCGACTTTCCGCAAGGCTGTGAACTCATCCCCAACCCGATTAATCAAGTAGCCGGGTTCAGCATCAACCAGCATTATTTTGTGCCGGGCTTCCCTGAAATGGCCCACCCGATGGTGGAATGGGTGCTAGAGACGCACTACAGCCATTTATTCCATACGCTTGATCATCTGGAACAGGCGATTGTGGTGACCGAGGCTGGTGAAAGTGATCTGATCGATCTGATGAACCACATGCTGGCCCAGTATCCCGCGCTAAAACTATTCAGTTTGCCGCGCACTAACCAACGCCGGACTACCGAAGTTGGTATGAAAGGCGAAAGCTTGCTGGTCCAACAAGCCATGCTAGACCTCAAGGCTGGCGTGTCTGCGCTAGGTTACCCTTGGGTGGATGTTTAGCAAATGAACTGCCGGCCGCAATGTGGTGCATGTTGTATAGCGCCCTCTATCCATAGCCCGATTCCTGGCATGCCGGATGGCAAACCGGCGGGCACGCCCTGCATTCAACTGGATGAAGACTACCGCTGCAAATTATTTGGCAAGCCTGAACGTCCGGCTTTTTGTGGGGGGCTGCAGCCTGATATCGAAATGTGTGGCGACGCCCAGCAAGCACGTACCTATGCCATCAACTGGCTAAGTGCGCTTGAGCTGGCAACACTGCCAGACTCTTAACACTAGCGCAGGCGCGAAAGATTAAGGCTTGCGATAAGCCCAGCGCAACATTGCCAGTCCCACCAGTATCATAGGCATGCATAGCCATTGCCCCATACTTAATCCTAGCGACAGCAAGCCCAGGAAGCTATCCGGCTCACGCGTGAATTCGACCAGGAAACGGAAGCTGCCGTAACTGAGCAGGAACACCGCAGATACCGCACCTATCGGACGTTTCTTCCCGGCAAACAGCCACAGGATCAGGAACATCGCCACGCCTTCCAGCGCGAACTCATATAGTTGTGAAGGATGCCGCGCAAGCGCATCTACCTGCGGGAACACCATGCCCCAATCTGACCCGGTTGGTCTGCCCCACAGTTCACCATTGATAAAGT
>JALDYP010000019.1:0-48533 GCA_032153875.1 Methylophilus sp. | reverse complement strand
TTGGCATAGGCAAAACCCTCAATCAAAACCAGTGGAGCGGTGTTTACCGTCAACTCATCGCCGCCGGATTGTTAGAGGCAGATATGGCTGCCTACGGCGGCCTCAAACTCACTGAAGCTGCACGACCTGTACTCAAAGGCGAGCAGGAAGTCTGGCTACGCCGCGATGCCGAACCTGAAAAACGCATCAGCAAAGCCGAACGTAGTGCACGTGCTAAAGAGGTATTTGAAGGAGCCAATGACGATCCGCTGTGGCAAGCACTTAAAGCCAAACGGCTGGAGCTGGCAAGAGAGCAGGGTGTGCCACCGTATGTGATTTTTCACGATAGTACCTTGCTGGAAATTCACAATCGCAAGCCGCAGACTTTGGATGAAATGGGGAAGATCAGCGGAATAGGGCAGGCGAAATTGCAGAAATATGGGGATGCATTTTTGCAGACTTTAGAGGAAATTAGTTGAAGGTCCTAACTAAAATTATTGCTAAATTGAATATTTAGCTAAGCTAAACAAACTTGTTGCGAGTGAAGATCCTATGAATCCGAAAGATATATACAGTTTTGCTTCAGACAGACCAATCAAAAAGACTGATGATGATCTTTTAGATAGAGCTGAGTTCGCAAAAGATTTGGCATTAGCTATTTCAGATTGGCGAAGTAAAGATAGTCTTGTGATCGCATTGCATGGGGAGTGGGGGTCAGGGAAGTCATCTATCAAAAATATGACGTTATCAGTACTTGAACAGGCAAAAGACAACACTCCGGATATTATTCAGTTTTCTCCTTGGGAGTGGGCAGCTCAAGAGAAAATAACAGCTTCTTTTTTTGATGAGATTTCCAAGTCAATAGGCCGCAAAGATAGAAGTAAGGCAGGAAAAAAATTAGCGGCAACCCTAAAAAGATATGGCCAATATCTCAATACAGGGGAGTCAATAGCTTCTGGATTAGTAAATGCTTTACCAACACTATTTGTTCTTGTAACGGTTCTGGGTATAAGCGGAAGTTTTATTGAGAGTGATCTGTTGAAAGGCATTTGCACATTTTTGTTGGTGCTATTAGGTGGCTGGGCAGGAGTTCTGAAATGGGGTGGTGGCTTCCTCACCTCTTTAGGTATCAATGCAGAATCAAAAGCTGAAGCAGAAAAAGCTGATTTAAGTGAAATTAGAAGTGAACTGTCTCAATTACTAGCGGATCGAAAGTCGCCACTTCTGATAGTAATGGATGATCTAGATAGGCTAACAACTGAGCAACTTAGAATGAGTTTTCAGCTTGTTAAAGCGAATTTGGAATTTCCAAATGTAGTTTTTCTATTACTTTTCCAAAGAGATCTGGTAGAAAAAAAGTTAACGGATGATAAGCAAAATGGGCGTGACTATTTAGAGAAAATCATTCAGGTTCCATTTGATATCCCTAAAATTGAAATAAGCAAACTTCATAGCTTACTTTTTGGCAAATTAAATCAGCTTCTTGAGCAAGATAAATCTGCACAAAAGATGTTTGATTCTAATAGGTGGGGAAACCTATTTCATGGCGCCTTACATGCTTATTTTGACAATTTGAGAAATGTGTACAGATACACATCAACCCTATCATTCCACTTTGGGTTATTTAAAGGGAAAAGTGTTTTTGAGGTGAATCCTGTTGATTTAATCGGTATCGAGTGTATCCGAGTATTTTAACCAGATGTATACAAAGAAATCGCACGTTCAAAAGATATTTTTTCTAAAAATGGTTCAGATAGCTATGGTAAAAGAAAAAGTGAGATTGAAAGTTTCATAAACGGTGTTATCGGTAAGGCCAATAAAAAAGAGTCTACTAGAAAGTTGATACGTCAATTATTTCCAACAGTTGAATGGGCTCTTCAAGGGACCAATTATGATGGAGGTTTTGGAAATGTCTGGCTAAGGGAAGTAAGAGTTTGTCATCCTTCAAATTTTGATAAGTATTTCCAATTTTCAATACCATCCGGCGACATATCTAATTCGGATTTGCAGAGAATGTTGTCTTTAACGACTGACTCTGATGGTTTGGCATCTTTCATTCTAGGACTCAATCAAAGAGGTATCGCTAAAAATGCACTTGCAAGATTTGAATCCCTTGTAGATCAAATACCAATTGAAAATGGTAAGTCCTTTGTAAAAGGACTGTTGGATATTGGCGATCAAGTTGATCATGAGGCGTTAGGTTTCACAGTATTTAGTTCAAACACTCATCTTGCTCGATTAATAGTTTGGTTTTTACGGCGTATTGATAATTTGGATGAAAGAGGAAAGTTATTGTTGGAAAGTTTTCAGCAATCGGAAGGAATTTCTATTTTGGAAAGTATTTTGGTTGCAGATGAACGTCGAAGAGAAAAAGGTGATCCTGACAAATTAATTTCAGATGCTTTTTTTGAGATGCTTAAAGGTGAGTTCGTTAAAAAATTAGATAATTTGTCTGAAAATAGCCCTCTAGAATTGCTTACTCATACTCATTTAGTATCTTTTTTATATAGATGGAAGCATTGGGGCGATGAGGAAAAAGTTAAGTCGTGGGTTATCGCTCAAACAGGTAGTGTTGATGGCTGCGTTAAATTACTAAAAGCTTTTTTAAGTAGGTCATCATCTCAAACCGTAGGAGATCACTTCGTTAAAGTGACAAGTTACATACGCCTAGAGAACATTGAGGACTTTGCAGATACTAACAATATTCGAGAAAAGTTGAATGGTCTTGATGAGGCGTCTTTAGATGGAGATGCCCAAGAGGCTATTAAGGCTTTTAAAGATGCACTTAATAGACGAGAAAAAGGAATTGGTGATGATTGGTAAGTGTGACAGCATCCTCGGTTCTCAAAAGTTTGAGAGTGTTGGTTAGAAGACTTAGTTAACTGGATGTCTTTAATGTTTTAAGCAACGGCTTCAAAGTCGGCCAAACATTCTCCAATATTTTTCTCTGCGCATTCACATTCGGATGCAACCCATCCTCAAGCACCAAATCACTGTGCCCACTAATACCATCCAGAAAAAACGGGATAAAGGGTGTTTTGTATTTCTCTGACAAATCCAGAAAAGCGGCTTTAAAGCCATTGGTATATTTAGGGCCATAATTAGGCGGGATCAGCATGCCTAGCAACACCACTTGTGCGTCAGCCTGTTTGCTTGCTTGAATCATTTTTTCCAGATTGTTTTTCATAGCATCTGTCGGCAGGCCGCGCAGGCCGTCGTTTGCGCCTAGCTCTATCACGACGATGCTTGGTTTAAACTGCTTGAGTGCTGCAGGCAATCTGCTGAGTCCGCCAGCGGTTGTTTCACCGCTGACGCTGGCGTTGGCAACTTCGTGGGGTAATTGGTTGTCTTTCACTCGTTGCGCCATCAGGTTGACCCAGCCTTGTTCTTTGGGGATGCCGTAGGCTGCGGATAAGCTATCACCGAATACCAGGATCACAGGTTTGGAAGCGGTGTCGGCCATGGCAACATTCGCAAAAAATAAAGTAGTGAATAAGCTTAATATTTTTAGAAAACGGAACATCATTAATGCAAGCCCCTTATGCTGTTGAAGCAGTCTCTTTAAGTAAATCTGTCGTCAGTAATGATACAACAATCCAGATCTTGACCAATTTGAACCTTGCCGTGCCAAAAGGTGAGCGGCTGGCGATCATCGGCAGTTCGGGTTCTGGTAAATCTACATTGCTGGGGTTACTGGCAGGGTTGGACACGGCAACCAGCGGCAAAGTTTTGATCGATGGCGGCGATATCGGTCCACTGGATGAAGATGGTCGTGCGGCTGTGCGGGCCAGGCATATGGGCTTTGTGTTTCAATCGTTTCAGTTGCTGGGTTCGCTCACCGCTTTGGAAAATGTGATGCTGCCTTTGCAGCTGGCTGGCCGTAAAGATGCGCAGGCTGTTGCGATCGCGGCACTTGAAAGTGTAGGGCTGGCAGCGCGCGGCACGCATTACCCAAAACAGTTATCCGGTGGCGAGCAGCAACGGGTGGCGATTGCCAGGGCGTTTGCCGCCAAGCCTTCTATCTTATTTGCCGATGAGCCAACCGGTAACCTGGATGTGGCGACCGGTGAAGCGATCATTCAATTACTGTTTAATTTAAATGCGCAGAGCGGGACCACGCTGGTGCTGGTCACGCATGATATGAACCTAGCCAGGCGTTGCCAGCGTGTGCTGAATTTACAGAACGGGATTTTGAACGAAATACAGATTCCCGCCAATTCAGGAGCAAATTGATGCTGGCCCTCTCTATTGCCTGGCGCCAGTGCCGTAGCCTGTGGTCATCGGGCGAGATTCGCGTACTGCTGTTTGCGTTGATTTTGGCGGTCACGGCTACCACGTCGGTAAGTTTTTTCACTGACCGTATCAAGGCTAGCATGCAAACCCAGGGCAATGTCTTGCTGGGGGCGGATTTGGTGGTGAATTCAGACCATGCGATTCCGGCAGCCTATCAGGCAGAGGCGCAACGACGCCACTACCAGACCACACAAGCGTTGGAATTTACCAGCATGGTCTTGAAAGGCGAGAGTAGCGAGCTGACCGAAATCAAGGCGGTGGAAGTCGGTTTCCCATTGCGTGGTCATTTGACCATCAGTAAGCAGGCAGCAACGGCAAAGGCCGAGCCGCATTCTGCGGAGATCCCTAAAGCCGGCACGGTGTGGATAGAACCGCGCCTGGCACAAAAACTCGCCTTGAAGATAGGCGATGAAATCAGCGTCGGTGAAAGCCAGTTCAAAGTCTCCGCATTTTTGCTGCAGGAACCTTCACGTGGCGGCGATATGTTCAGCATCGCGCCACGCCTGTTAATGAATGACGCCGATGTGGCGGCAACCGGCCTGGTGCAATTTGGTAGCCGTGTGAAATATCAGTTGCTGGTGGCGAGTGAAAACGAGGGCGTCGCGGCAAACCAGGCGATGGAAGAGTATGCCGAATGGCTGAAACCGCAACTAGCGCGCGGAGAACGCGTTGACGATATCCGCAGTGCCCGCCCGGAAATGCGCAATGCGCTGAATAAAGCGCAGCAATTCCTGGGAATCGCCTCTATGGTTGGCGTGATTCTGGCGATGGTGGCGATGTTACTGGCGAGCATTCCCTATGTGCAAAAAAGCCTGGATAGCTATGCGCTGATGCGCTGCTTTGGAGCGACCAGAACACTGATCACGCAGATTCTGCTTTACCAGACATTGCTGCTCGCTTTGGTGGGCAGTGTGATCGGATGTTTGCTGGGCTTTGCTGCGCAATATGGCTTGGCGATTCTCGCCGGACGCCTGTTTCTGGAAACCTTGCCGGCCCCTGGCTGGATGCCGGTTTTGCTAGGCTTAGTCACCGGATTTGCCACTTTGCTCACCGTGGTGTGGCCGCAACTGATGCGTTTACGCGCAGTGCCGGCATTACGCATTCTGCGTCAGGACCTGGAAGGCAATGTGCGCAGCAATGGCCTGGTGTTTCTGCCGGCATTACTGGTATTGGCCGGGCTGGTCTTCTGGCATGCCGGCGATCTCAAACTGGCCGGCATCGTATTTGCGGCTTTGGTGGCACTTGTGATTGTCGCAGGCTTTCTGGCCTATGCCGGGCTGCGTATCGTCAAGTCATTCAGCGTGCAGAATTTCGGGGTGATCAAGCTAGGCTTGATGGGCTTGAGGCGCCGCCCGATCTTGACCATTGCCCAGGTGGTTGGCTTAAGCATGGGCCTGATGGCGATATTGCTGCTGGCGTTTGTGCGTAATGACCTGCTGAAAAACTGGCAAAGCTCGTTACCGGCAGACGCGCCTAACCGGTTTGTGATCAATATCCAGGCAGACCAAATTCCCGGTATCAATGCGGTATTAACCACGCATGCCATCCAGCATGCCGATATTTTTCCCATGGTGCGTGCGCGGCTGGAAGCGGTGAATGGCAAGCCGCTCAACACGGCTAACTATAAAGATGACCGCGCAAAACGCCTGGCAGAGCGTGAGTTTAATTTATCCTGGGCTGAGCAGATGCAGGCCGATAACGAGCTGGTGGCAGGGCAGTGGTGGCGTGCTGAAGATGCAGGCAAACCCTTGTTGTCTTTAGAGCAGGGGCTGGCAGACACCCTCAATCTGAAACTGGGTGACCGCCTGACGTATGACGTGGCTGGTACTAAACTCGATCTGACCATCAGTAGTTTGCGTAAGGTGGAGTGGAACAGCATGCATGTTAACTTTTTTGCTGTGACACCGCCCAAGGTGCTGGATAACTATGCGGCGAATTACCTGACCAGCTTCCACCTGCCTGCGGGCAAGGAAGAAGCGTTGAATCAACTGGTCAGGAAATTCCCCAACCTGACCATCATCAATGTCGCCGCAGTGATGGAACAGATTCAAAGCCTGATCAGTAAAATGAGTTATGCGATTGAGTTTGTGTTTGGCTTTAGCCTGCTGGCAGGCCTGGCAGTGTTGTATGCCGCCTTGATGGCGACCCGCGAAGAACGTGTACGGGAAAGCACCTTAATGCGGGTGCTGGGCGCTTCAAAAGAACAGGTGGTGCTGGCGATGCTGGTGGAGTTTTTATGCATAGGCATACTGGCGAGTATCGTCGCCAATATCTTCACCAACATTGCTGCCTATTACCTGGCAACGCTGGTGCTGGATATGGAATACCAGTTCAATGCCTTGCTAAGTGCGCAGGCATTGCTGGCGGCAATTGTGCTGGTGCCATTATCGGCCTGGCTGGTAGCGCGTAACCAGTTTAACCAGCCGCCGAGAGCATTGTTGCAAAGCATATAAGCAAGTGAGGCTTAACCGTTACAGGTTAAAATGCGCGCATGATCCCGATCTACCCTGCCAACAGTTTAAGTGATGCGCCCTTGCAAGGCGACGTCACGCTGAGCGGCCTTACCAATCCGCCGCCACTTTCCCTGTATATCCATATTCCCTGGTGCGTACGCAAATGCCCGTATTGCGACTTCAACTCGCATGAAGCACGGCAAGAGATTCCGGAAGCCGCGTATGTCGATGCGCTGATTGCCGACCTTGAGCAAGCGACGCCACTGGTATGGGGGCGCAAGATCCGCAGTGTGTTTTTTGGTGGTGGTACGCCCAGTATTTTTTCCGCCGAATCGATTGATAAGATCCTCAGTCATGTGCGCATGCTGACGCCTTTGGAGTATGGCGCCGAAGTCACTTTGGAAGCTAATCCCGGCACTGTCGATATTGCCAATTTCAAGGGTTATCGTGATGCAGGCGTAAACCGCGTTTCGCTGGGAATCCAGAGTTTTCAGCCACAATACCTTAAAGCCCTGGGGCGTATTCACGATCGCGAACAGGCACTGGCCGCAGCTGATTTGGCGTTGAATACTTTTGATAAGGTGAACCTGGATGTGATGTATGCATTGCCAGAACAAACCTTGGAAGATGCGTTACAGGATGCCGAGACGGCCTGCAAGTTAAAGCCTGCGCATTTGTCGTTCTACCACCTGACGCTGGAACCCAACACGCCGTTTCACCGTACACCGCCGAGCCTACCGGACGACGATACCAGCGCCACCATGCAGGAAGAGATCGAGAAGATACTCGCTGCGAATGGTTACCAGCATTACGAAACATCTGGTTTTGCGCAGCCAGGTCAGCAATGTCAGCACAATTTGAATTACTGGACGTTTGGCGATTATCTTGGCATTGGTGCGGGTGCGCATTCCAAGCTCAGTTTTCATGACAAGATCATTCGCCAGAGTCGGCACAAACATCCTAAACGTTATCTGGAAGCGGCACCGCAAGGCCAGGCGGTGGATAGTGAATGGCAGATTGGGCGTGAGGACCTGGCGTTTGAATTTATGATGAATGCGTTGAGGTTGGTGGATGGTATTGAAGCCAGCTTGTTTCAGCAACGCACGGGATTGCCGTTGAGGGTGATTAAGGCGCAGATGGAAGAGGCGCAGCGGAAGGGTTTGTTGGAGCAGGTTGGCGGAGTGATTAAACCGACAATGTTGGGGCAGAGGTTTTTGAACACGTTGTTGGAAATGTTTTTGCCTGAATAGGTGGTTTTATGAAGTTGTATTAAAGCAGCTATAGACCGTCATTCTGGCGTAGGCCAGAATTCAGGCGAGATTAATACTTAGCTGGGTTACTTTCGAAGAGCAGGGGGTACACTTGGCTAGGGTTATAAGTATTCTTCATACATTCACCATTCTTTTTCGCCTCTAGGCGAGTTACTTTTCTTTGCTTGCCCAAAGAATAAGTAACCAAAAGAAAGGGCACCCTAGCCTCCGCTTTTTTCCCTGCGTTGCTCGTCAAAACAAGCGGTCACGAAACTCGACCTGGCAGCTCACACACAACGTGAGCTGCTGCGGGACTCGAACAAACGCTCCCTTTTTCCTTGTTTTGACTGCGCTACTCGGCGCGTCAGATAGGGTCCCGTTTAACACCACCACGTTGAAATAGTGCGTACACACAGAAGACGGCGCGCTAAGTGAGCTTTAAACTCCGAAGACCAAACTCAAACTCTAGTAAACTTAATTCTTTAGGAAGTTTTGCCGTGATTGAGCGTGATGCAATCCAAAGAATTGTACTGATGTGGGAAAGCGTGTGTTTTTAACGGGCCCCTATCTGACGCGCCGAGTAGCGCAGTCAGCGTGGGAGTTTTCGGCCAGCGTCTGTTTGAGTTCCGCAACAAGCCACGCTGTGTGTGGCTTGTCAGGGCGAGTTTCGTTGGCCGCCCACGTTGATGAGCAACGCAGGAGAAAAGCGGAGGCTAGGGTGCCTTTTCTTTTGGTTACTATTTCTTTGGGCAAGCAAAGAAAAGTAATTCGCCTAGAGGCGAAAAGGAATATTGCTTAATACAAAAGATTACCGAAGGGCGAAAAAGAATGCTTAAATTAAGCTTAAATCTATCAAGCTAATCTATGAGCGAAGAATTATGTTTCCTCTGCAATCCCCAAACTACCACCAAAACTAGCAACAATAACCCACTAGTAATAATCATCACCAAATGCGGTTGTTTAGATAAACTCTTCACCGACATCTGCCTCAGCGCCTTAATATTCGACTGAAAGTTATCCCTTACCTGAGCAGTAAATCCCGACGCCGATGATTTTGCATTATTCAACTTCATCCATTCCGGAACCTGAATCGAAGGCAAACTCAAGCTAGGAAATATACTGCCCGATTCCTCCCACTGCCGCATCTGCAAACTCATCACCAACCCTGTCGGTGTAGCATACACTTGCGGGTCCGCTTCATCCGCTTTCTTAATACGATGCGTCACCGTATGCAATGCATGTGCATTCGGCACCGCAATCAATTGCGCGTAATCAACACGTTGATCCGCCGTCAGCAGGATGCCACGTCCGCGGCTAAATGTGAGTGATTGCTGCACGAAGCGTTGCTGCAACACCGGGCTTTGCGGGTAGAGCTTGGCCGCCAGGCTGTTGATACTTTCGCCAGGTAACAGCGGCCATAACATGGATTGTTCGTGCTTGGGATTGGCAATGCCGAAGGCAGCATGCGCTGGTTGATGACGCAGGCCGGTCATCAACGCGAGGCAAAGGATTACGCCCGCCATCATCAGCCAATGTGATCTGTGATTCCACTGGAGATGAGGCAGGCGTGTCATCAGCGCCCTAACTGTTGCCTGGCTTGCGCGATGGCGCGGCGGACTTGTTCAGGCGCGGTGCCGCCGGTGTGGTTACGGCTGGCGACCGAGCCTTCCAGCGTGAGGACTTCAAATACGTCATCGCCAATGGTGCTGCTGAATGCCTGTAGTTCAGCCAGGCTGAATTCGGCTAAATCACGGCCGGTTTCCACACCTGCTTTGACGGCATGGGCGACCACTTCGTGGGCATCGCGGAATGGCATGCCTTTTTTGACCAGGTAATCGGCGAGGTCGGTGGCGGTGGCAAAGCCTTCCAGCGCGGCCTGGCGCATGTTGTCGGCTTTAACAGTGATACCGCGCAGCATGTCGGCGTAAATCTGCAAGGTCACCAGCAAAGTATCCGCGACGTCAAACAGCGGTTCTTTGTCTTCCTGATTGTCTTTGTTATAGGCCAGTGGCTGGCCTTTCATTAATGTCAGCAAGCCGATCAGGTGGCCATAGACGCGGCCGGTCTTGCCGCGCACCAGCTCCGGCACATCCGGGTTTTTCTTTTGCGGCATGATGGAGGAGCCGGTACAGAAGCGGTCGGCAATATCAATAAAGCCGAATCGTGGGCTCATCCACAAAATCAGTTCTTCAGAGAAGCGTGACAGGTGCATCATCAGCAGTGAGGCGGCTGCATTAAATTCAATGGCAAAATCACGGTCTGAAACGGCATCCAGTGAGTTCTGGCATACACCATCAAAGCCCAGCAATTCAGCCACTAGTTCACGTTTAATAGGGTAGCTGGTGCCAGCTAACGCGGCTGCGCCTAACGGTAGGCTGTTGATACGTTTGCGCGCATCGGCAAAGCGTTCGGCATCGCGGTTCAGCATTTCGAAATAGGCCATCAGGTGATGACCGAAAGTCACTGGCTGTGCCACTTGTAGATGGGTGAAGCCAGGCATGATGGTGGCGGCGTTTTGCTCGGCCAGATCCAGCAACGAAGTTTGCAGGGCGCGGATACCGGCAATGGTGTCATCGACCACACTGCGCAGCCATAAACGTACATCCGTTGCGACCTGGTCATTGCGTGAACGGCCGGTATGCAGGCGTTTGCCGGCATCGCCGATTTTCTCGGTCAGGCGTCTTTCGATGTTTAAATGCACATCTTCCAGATCCAGCAGCCATTCAAACTGGCCAGCTTCAATCTCGGCCAGAATCTCGCCCAGGCCGCGTTTGATATCTTCCACATCCTGTGCGGAAATGATGCTTTGCGCGCCCAGCATGGTGGCGTGTGCAATCGAGCCTTCAATATCAAATCTGGCCAGGCGTTTATCAAAGTCGACCGAGGCAGTGTAGCGTTTGACCAGTTCAGCCACCGGCTCATTGAAGCGGCCGGACCAGGCCTGGTCTTTTTGATGCAGCGAAGATTGTGGTTTGGATTGCGAAGTTGTCAAAGCAAAAATTCTTTCTGCCAGAAATTGGGCGTCTAGCGCATGCTTGCGCCACTGGCGCTTAATACTTATGATGCAGGCACGACATTATAAACGAACAATACGCCGTGCGTAAAAGCAACCGCATCCCCAATTTTCGCAATCTAGGCATACACTTACGTGTGCTGTTACTGCATGCAGGCTTGCTGGGATTATTGACCGTCTACGATGGCCAGCCTGGCTGGAGTATCGCGTTATGGGCGAGCGACCTGGCGCAATTAGCCGGGCAATGGCTGCCGCCGTTGCTGCTGACCATGGGTGCTCTGACTTTGTTATACACCTTGATCCTCAGGCTGCCATACGCGGCCGGCCTGGCTTTAGTGCCAGTGCTGGCGTTAGTGCTCACTTCTTTATGTGCCTATGTCTACCATGCCGGAATCACACTTTTAACCCCATCACAGTTCGTGCAGATCATGATTCTGTGTGCGGGTGATGTAGCGCTCAGCCTGTATTACCTGGATTTATTACAGCGTGCCTATTCCCCCGCGATTGCCGAAGCGCGTTTGCAGGCGTTGCAAGCGCGTATCCGCCCGCATTTTCTGTTTAACAGTTTGAACGCAGTATTGTCATTGATACGCAGCCAGCCGCAACGCGCTGAGACCGCTCTGGAAGATATGGCTGAACTGTTCCGTGTGCTGATGGCGGATAACCGTGCGCTGGTGCCTTTATCGCAAGAAATCACGCTGTGCCAGCAATACCTGAGTATTGAGAAGCTGCGGCTGGATGAGCGTTTGCAGGTCGAGTGGCATATGGCTGAAATACCTTCAACGGTGATGATCCCGCCGCTGATTCTGCAACCGCTGCTGGAAAATGCGGTGTATCACGGTATTGAAACGCTGGCCCAGGGCGGCATCATCGTGATCAATATCAGTGCCGACGCCAAGAGCCTGGTATTACGTATCAGTAATCCGCTATCGCCACGGCCCGAAAAGTCGGGAGGCAACAAAATGGCTTTGAAAAACATCCGCGAGCGTTTGCGCCTGCATTACGACCTTGAAGCGCAGCTCAGGCAGTATGAAGAGCACGGGCAATATGTGGTGGAAATCATCATTCCAACGCGGCCATTGTCTGAGGTTTCGCATGGCTAAACAGCAGTTGCTGATAGTCGATGACGAGCCGCTGGCAAGGCAGCGTTTGCGCGACCTGGTTGGCGATATTGGCGGCTATACGGTAGTCGGCGACGCGGCCAACGGTATTGAGGCGATGACGCTGTTACAAAACCAGAAAGTTGATATTGCACTGGTGGATATCCGCATGCCGGTCATGGATGGCATTGAGCTCGCGCAACATATCCGCCAGCTAGCTAATCCGCCCAACCTTATTTTTACCACTGCTTACGATCATTATGCCTTGCAGGCATTTGATCTGAATGCCATCGATTACCTGCTTAAACCTATCCGTGCAGAGCGCTTGTCGGCAGCGTTAACCAAGGCGCGACCTCTAAATCTAAAGCAGTCGCAAGGGCTGCAATCCTTGCAGGAAACCAGGCAGCATTTGAGCATACACGAGCGAGGCAAGGTGTTGCTGATTGCGGTGGATGAAGTATTGTATTTCCGCGCCGAGCTAAAGTATGTGACGGTACGGACTAGGGAAAAAAGCTATTTGCTGGAAATATCGTTAAACCAGCTGGAACAGAGTTATGCGGACCGTTTTGTGCGGATACACCGGAATGCGCTGGTAGCGAAAGATGCGATAGCCGGCTATGAAAAACAGCGTATCCGGCAGGATGCAGATACCGAAGAAGCTGGCGAATTGAGTTGGGTGGTGTTGATTAAAGGCATTCCAGAAACGCTGGTAGTCAGCCGTCGCCACCAGCATATGATCAGGGCCGTATAAAACGGCCCTGAATAACTAGCTAAGATCTCAATCTTTATCTATTTAAGATTTTTCTTTTGTTCGGCTTGTTCAATAACCTTGGCAGCCCAGTCTTTACCGCCTAAACCAAACGCAATCGCCAGCGCAAGAAAAACGGCACCAAACACGATCACAAACAAGGCGTGAATCAGTTGCATGCCGATACCCAGTTGTTCCAAACCAATAAAAATCGCCAGGATCTGGATGCAATATTCAGCTGAAGTACTGATGATCAGCGCCTGTTCAAATTTGATACTGTGCAACCAGGCGAATACCAGGCGATTGATAAAACGCGCGAACAAAGTACCGAAAATCACCACCAGGATGGCGACGATAATATGTGGCAGGTAGCTCGCCAGTTCACGCAGCAACATCGCCACTTCTGTCATGCCTAATGAGTTGGCGCAGGTGATCACAAACAGCAAAATAACCAGCCAGTAAATCACCTGGCTGATAATGCCACTGAGCGTGACATTGAAATTGGCGCTACGCATAAAAGACTCCAGACCGGAGCGTTTGGCGAACGCGTCAAACTGGGTGATTTCCAGCAGGCGTTTAACGCCTATGCGCACCATTTTCGCGACCAGCCAGCCAAAAAACAGGATCACAACCACTGCCAGCAATTTGGGGACAAAGTTAACCAGCTCAATCCAGAATTGATTGAGTGAAGAAAGAAAAATATCGATTTGATACTGCATGGCAGCCCTCCGTTTTTATCGTTAATGCTTTAATTTTAGATAAACATGAAATTAAGTGAGCGAGCGCAATAAAGTGCAAGGCGCACGGAACGCAGAAGTCAGGACAGTACATAAAGTACGGCTTGATTGCGAGTTCCGCGCAGCGCAGCAATTTGCCCGCGTAGCCACTTATTCCGTGTTTTCTTAGCAAGTTTTCTGCTGATAAGCTTCGTTAGCATAACTCAATCCGACCGGGCTGTGGCGTAAAAGGTTCGTCAAATATGCAGTTGCCCGGTGACAGCGCAAGCGGCCAATACCCTATGTTAAAATGGCGGCATGACTACTGTTACCTCTCACTTTACCCCTCCAAAATCCCTTGTCATTGCCTCGCGCGAAAGCGCACTGGCGATGTGGCAAGCCAGACATATCCAGGCGCGTTTACAAGCCCTTTACCCGCAATGTGAGGTCAGCATTTTAGGCATGACCACCACCGGTGACCAGATCCTGGATTCACCGTTATCGCGTATAGGCGGCAAAGGCTTGTTTGTAAAAGAACTGGAAAACGCGCTGGCTGATGGCAGCGCTGACCTTGCCGTGCACAGTATGAAAGACGTGCCCATGCATCTGCCGGAAGGCTTTGCATTAGCCGCCACCGGCGAGCGTGAAGATCCGCGTGATGCGTTCGTGTCTAATGCTTATGCCAGCCTGGAGGATTTGCCGGATGGCAGCATCGTCGGTACTTCCAGCCTGCGTCGGCAAAGCCAGATCCAGGCACGTTTTCCACACCTGAAAATCGAATCCTTGCGTGGCAATGTGCAAACGCGTCTGCGCAAACTGGATGAAGGCCAGTATGCCGCCATTATCCTGGCGGCTGCCGGTCTGATCCGCCTGGGCTTGGGTGAGCGGATTAAAGGATTTATTGATCCTTCGCACAGCATCCCTGCGGTCGGCCAGGGCGCTTTGGGCATCGAGATCAATGCCAGCCGCACTGACTTGATCGAGATTCTGGCGCCGCTTAACCATGTAGATACCCAGTTATGCGTTGAAGCCGAGCGCGGTTTCAGCCGTGCCCTGGCCGGTAGTTGTACCGTGCCTCTGGGCGCATATGCCACTAAACAAGGCGACACGATTTCCATGCAGGGCTTTGTCGCCAGCGTCGACGGCCAGCAAATGCTTAAAGAATCCGTTACCGGTGACGCCGTATTGGCCGAAAAGCTTGGCCAGCAATTGGCGCAACAGTTGGTTGCCCGTGGTGCAGATAAAATCCTGTCCGCCCTGGACGGAGTGAAATGACGCAGCCACTGGCGGGTGTGTATATTGCAGTTACCCGCCCGCCGGAACAGGCGACCAAACTGAATGCTGCGATTGCACAAGCTGGTGGTTCAGTTATTTCTTTTCCGTTACTGGATATCGCCAGCCTGCCTGATCTCTCGGCATTTCATGCTGCCATCACACCATTGAACCAGTTTGACTGGGCCATTTTTATCAGCAGCAATGCTGTGCAATACGGCATGCCGTTGTTGCAACAAGCTTCACTGCCTGCCAGTTTGAAATTTGCGGCAATTGGGCCGACCACAGCCAGCGCTTTGCAAGGTTTTGGCGTCACCGAAGTATTAAAACCAAGCGACCGTTTCGATAGTGAGTCGCTGCTGGCTTTGCCTGAGTTGCAGCATATGCAGGGCCAGCGCGTGTTGATTATACGTGGCGTCGGCGGGCGTGAAGTGTTGGCCGATACCTTGAAGCAACGCGGTGCAGAAGTGGTGTTCGGCGAGTGCTACAGGCGCGTTAACCCCCAAACCGATGCGCAATCGCTGCAACAGGCACACGACAGTGGTCGATTGCAGGGTATCGTCATCACCAGCACCGAGGCTTTGCGCTTTTTGTTGGCGCTTGCGGGTGAAACTGACTGGTTAAAAGCCACCCCATTATTCGTCAATCATGCGCGTATCGCCGAACAGGCGCGCGAGTCCGGTTTGATGGCGTTCAGTGCTGATCAGTCTGGCGATGCTGCGATGCTCACCTTGCTACAAACACACCTTGCCCCACTAAATTAGCTGCTAGTTTTTTATTAGTGACCAGGTTTTTTGGCCTTGCGTCTGTAAGCCATAAGCCCCAGGCCTGCCAGCAGCATCATATACCCATCAGGTTCAGGCACCGAAGACACGGTGATATTTGCACCACTGATTGGCGTTATTTGTGATGCATCAGCCAGCAGCACGCTTTGCGCTGTGTTGATCGATAGGCTGCCTGCCAGCCCTGATTGTTGAGGAATATGGTTAATCACGCTCGCGTCGCCACTACCCACTGTGATAACACCGCCGGCATTCAATCCGATATCAAAGTTCTGCCACTCGATAACCCAGTTGGGCAACCACCTGTCCATATTAATGGCCCCGCTGGTGATTGAGGCGGTCTGCGTGGTGTCGAACAAGACGTTGCTACCGATTGTGATGCTGCCGGCCAGGCTTGATAAGCTAATTTCCGGCGCGTACAGGCCGAGGTTGTTGAGTGTAAGGTCACCATTTGCGAACAGTGAGATCTGTCTGTCAGACTTTAGCCAGCCGTCATCCAGATTCAGGTTGCCTGCACAGCTTAAAGAGATCCCGCTGCCTGATGATAGCGCCATGTCTCCGGAGCAATTCATGCTGGTCAGGCTGATTTGTGCAGTGGCGTGGCTCGTTAGTGGCATGCAGGCTAGCAAACAGGACAATACTGACAGACGTAACATTTCATATTCCTTTATATGGGCCACGGCAGTGTAGCGGGGCATGCCTCTCACTTGGATGATGTTTTGATGAAGTAGAGACTAGTTCTTGGAATTCTTTGAGGATACGCTTGACATAAATCACTAAATAACTAATTGTGTAGTTATATGAAATTAATCACACACATTCCGGAAGCCTGGTCTGATATTTCTGACCTGTTTGTTGCATTGGGTGATGCACACCGGCAACGAATTTTGCTATCGTTTGACAAGAACGAACGCCTGACCATTTTGCAGATCGTAGAGAGTTCGCAGCTTAGCCGCACGGCGGTCACCCATCACCTGAAAGTACTCGAACGTGGCGGGGCTTTGCAAAGCGAAAAAATCGGTCGCGAAGTGTATTTCTGGGTCAATAAAGAGCGGATGCAACAGGCGTTGCAAAACGTCATGACCTATTTAGAAGAAGATATTTAAGGGGAAAGTAGATGCTTGCCAGCATGTTGAGAGTGTTATGCCGTTTGGTGTTTAGAGTGCGTGTGTTGGGACTGGAGAATATTCCGGCCGAAGACCGCTTACTGATTATCGCCAATCATGAATCTTTACTGGATGGCATGCTGATAGGCTTATTTTTACCCAAGCGCGCGACCTTCGTCGTGCACAGCGACGTATTAAAGAATCCTTTTTTCAGGGGAATCCTGAGTTTGACACCACACGTGGCAGTCAACCCGACCAGCCCGTTAGCCATGAAAAAAGTGATCCAGCGTTTAAACGCCGGTGAAAATGTAGTGATTTTTCCGGAAGGCCGTATTACCTCAACCGGTGCCTTGATGAAAGTCTATGATGGCCCCGGATTTGTAGCCGCAAAAACCGCGGTGAAAGTCTTGCCGGTGAGGGTAGAAGGGGCTGCGCAATCCTATTTTGGCCGTTTGTCGGCTGCACACCCGCGTAAGTTATTTCCCAAAGTCACGTTGACGGTGTTGCCAACCACGGAAATTAAAACTGATTCAGAGGGTGAGACACCACTCACCAGCAAGCAGCGCCGCCGTATTGCTGGTGTAGCCATGCGCAAGATCATGCAGGACCTGCTCTACCAGACCCAGCAAAGCACGACTTTATTTGAGACCTTGCTGGAAACCATCGCCAAATCCGGCAGTGGTATGAAGGTGATTGAAGACCTGAATCTGGTGGAGGAAACTTACCAGGATCTGCTGAAGAAAAGCCTGGCCCTGGGCCGATTGGCCTGCAAAGTAAGCCAGCCGAATGAAGCGATTGGTGTGCTGATGCCGAATGTGACCAATACCGCTGCGTTGATTTTGGGCATGACCGCGTTCAGGCGTATCCCTGCCATGTTGAATTACACGGCTGGCACCGCCGGGCTGCAAAATGCCTGTATCGCGGCCAAAATCCGTACCGTGATGACCTCTCGCAAGTTTCTGGAAACCGCCAAGCTGCAGGAAGTGGTCGCGCAGTTAAAAGACATCAAGATAGTCTACCTGGAAGATTTGCGCGCGCAGTTTAGCCTGTGGGACAAGGCCTGGTTAATGGGTTATGCGCTGCATTTTCCACGTGCTGTGATGGCACCGACAAAAACGGAAGACACGGCCGTTATCCTGTTTACCTCAGGTTCTGAAGGTAAACCCAAAGGGGTGGTGCACAGCCACAAAAGCATACTGGCCAATATTCACCAGATCATGGCCATGCTGGATTTTAACGCCAGCGATAAATTCATGATGTCGCTGCCAATGTTCCATGCGTTTGGCTTTACCGGCACCTTGCTGCCTTTGCTCAACGGTATCCGCATCATGCTGTTTCCGTCGCCGTTGCAATACAAGGTGATTCCGGAAGTCATTTACGAGAAAAACTGTACAGTGTTCTTCTCCACCAATACCTTCCTCGCCAACTATGCGCGGTTCGCCCACCCGTATGATTTTTATAAATTGCGGATTGTGGTGGCGGGTGCCGAAAAGTTGAATGAAGAAGTACGCAAGGTGTACAGCGAGAAGTTTGGCATCCGCATTCTCGAAGGTTATGGCACGACTGAATGTGCGCCGGTGGTTTCAGCCAATACGCCGATGGCAAACAAATATGGCACGGTCGGCCAGTTTTGCCCGGGCATGGAATACAAGCTGGAGCCGGTGCCTGGCATCGAAAATGGCGGCCAGTTGCATGTCAAAGGCGAAAACATCATGCAGGGCTATTACCTGTATGACGAGCCTGGCAAACTTATTCCGCCCGCCAATGGCTGGTATGACACTGGTGACGTGGTAGAAGTCGACCAGGAAGGCTTTATCCATATTAAAGGCCGCGTGAAACGCTTTGCCAAAGTAGCAGGTGAGATGGTGTCGCTGGAAATGGTCGAGAAAATCGCCAATACCGCAGCGCCGGATCACCAGCATGCTTCAACCACGCAATCTAACGCCAACCGCGGTGAAAATATCGTGCTGTTCACTACTGATGCTGCACTGAAGCGTGAGGATTTACAGATAGTCGCCAAAAATCTGGGCGCACCGGAAATCGCCATAGCCAGGAAAATCATCAAGGTGGATGCAATTCCGCTGCTGGGCACTGGCAAGACAGATTATGTGACCTTGAAACAAATGGCCGAAGAGCAGCCATGAACCGGCGACAGTTCTTGCTGGCAGCGGGAGGGCTAGCTTTCGCTGGCATCAGCCATGCCGCCTGGCGCTATTGGCCGGATGCAGGCTTAAGCAATCCTTGCCTGCCCGGCATGCCAGACAGCCTGCTGCAACACCCGACTTACCAACAGATATGGCAGGGTATCCGGCCCGACCAGGTGTGGGATATGCATGTGCACCTGGTGGGTGTTGGCGATGCCAGCAATGAAACCTGGTTCAATCCGGACATGGATAGCTGGGCGCACCCATCGTTAAAGATACAAAAAGCGTTTTACATGAATGGCACATGTGCTGACCCGGCACGTATCGACAAATCCACCGTCGAGAAAATGCAGCAACTGGTGGCGGCCATGCCGGCGGGTGTGAAGCTGATGTTGTATGCGTTCGACTGGTATCGCGACCAGGCCGGACAGATTCTCGAGGACTCTTCCATTTTCCATGTATCCAATACCTACGCGGCGAATATTGCCAGCCAGTCACCGGAGCGGTTTGAGTGGGTAGCGAGCATTCATCCTTATCGTCCCGATGCACTGGATGAACTGGATAAAGTTTATGAAAAGGGCGCGCGCGCCATTAAATGGCTGCCATCAGGCATGGGCATAGACCCTGCCTCAAAGAAATGTACGGCTTTTTATAAAAAGCTGGCTGGCCTTGGATTGCCTATCATCAGCCATACCGGCAAGGAAAGTGCGGTGGCAGGTGGGGAGCAAACCTATGGTAATCCGCTACGCATGCGGCAAGCGCTGGACCAGGGTGTAAAAGTGGTGCTTGCGCATTGTGCCAGCGACGGCAGCGATGAAGATTTGGATAACGGTGGCCGCGTCGTGAAAAGCTTCGACCTGTTCACCCGCATGATGGATACGCCAGATTACCAATCATTGGTATTCGGCGATATTTCAGCGACCACATTGATCAACCATGCCTGGGTATTACCCACCCTGATTGCACGCCAGGACTGGCATCCGCGACTGGTAAACGGCTCGGATTATCCGCTGCCTGGCATCATGCCGCTGACCAACGTCAATACCCTGATCACAGACGGCTGGCTGGCCAGCGAGCACAAACCGTTTCTACTGGCGTTGAAACAAACCAACCCTTTGCTTTACGACTTTGCACTCAAACGCCTGCTGAAAATCAACGGGCAGGCGTTTTCCACTCGCGTTTTTGAAACCAGGTCATTATTTGAGCGACTTTGAAGAATCCATCATGAATAACCAATTCAGCTTACTTACGCAAAACCGTTTCCGCCCTTTTTTCTGGACCCAGGGATTAGGTGCTTTTAACGACAATGTATTTAAAACCGCATTGATCACGCAGGTGGCTTTCAATACCGCCAGCCTGACTACACTGGGTGGCAGTACGCTGGTCACTTTGCTGCCTGGCCTGTTCATCCTGCCGTTTTTCCTGTTTTCGGCGTCCGCCGGGCAACTCGCCGATAAATATGAAAAGTCGCAGATTATCCGCCTGGTGAAGCTGCTGGAAATCGCGATTATGCTGTTTGCCAGCATAGGTTTTTTAATCCATAGCCTGGCGATGCTGGCCTTAGCCTTATTCCTGATGGGCGTGCATTCCACCATGTTTGGCCCGGTGAAATACTCTTATCTGCCGCAGCATCTGCAGCCCAATGAATTGACCGCAGGTAATGGCCTGGTGGAAATGGGCAGTTTCGTATCGATTTTGTTAGGCCAGGTATCAGGTGCCTGGCTGGGCAGCCTGCCGCAACATGAATTCTTTACCAGCCTGAGTATTTTGCTGATCGCGGTTTCTGGCTACCACATCAGCCGCAGTATTCCATTATCACCAGCGCCAGTGCCGGAGATGAAGATCAACTGGAATCCCGTCAGCGAAACTATCAATAACGTGCGTATCTTCTGGGCGCAACAAACCTTGTGGGTAGGCATCGTCGCGATTTCCTGGTTCTGGTTTTTTGGCGCGACTTTACTGGCGCAGTTTCCCAACCTGGCAAAAGACGGCCTGCATGGTAGCGAGCGTGATTTTATTGCCTTGTTATCCATCTTTTCAGTCGGTGTCGGCATAGGCTCCATGTGGTGCGAAAAACTCTCCAAAGGTAAACAGGAGCTTGGCCTGGTCATGTTGGGCGCGGCTGGCATGTCGCTATTTGCCTGGGATTTCGCCTCCACCGCTGGAACTATCCAGCAACAGTTTCTGGCTCATCCGGGCTGGACGCTGCAAGCCATCAGCCAACTGGATTACTGGCACATGCTGATAGATGTCGCCTTGCTCGGCGTGAGTGGTGGCCTTTATATAGTGCCTCTGTACGTCCTCCTGCAATCGCGGGTTGAGGCACGTTATCAATCGCGGGTGATCGCCGCCAACAATATTATGAATGCCTTGTTTATGGTGCTTTCGGCCGGGTTTTCGCTGCTGTTGTTCGGTCAGGGCTTGAGTATTCCGCAACTGTTCTCAGTGACTGCAGGCTTGAACCTGCTGGTGGCAGCTTACTTGTGCCTGCGTCAGCCTGAATACTGGTTCAGTAGCGTGGCCTATGTGAAACGCTGGTTTGCATCAGAGTAAAGGCAGTTTCACATGCGGAAATTTGGTTGGTGGGTACTGGGATGCTCCCAGGTATTCGTGGCGGCGCAGGCAGGTGAGGTTGTGAAACATCCACTCGGGCAATATGACAGCGGGCAGTTCGTAACCCTGAGCATGCCTTGTGCGCATTGCCAGACTTTGCCACAAGCGCAATGGTATTTTAAAAATGAAACTGTGGCTGTTCCGCGAGCCGGTCAGGCGCTGACCAGTTTTTCTACGGATAAGCGCGGCGCTGATGATGTCACTTCTCTGGATCTGCCTGCATTGCCAGACGTAGTGTGGACAGGCTCTACACAACAGTGGACACATTCTCATCTATCAGGCGATGGCAAGCAATTGCAGTTAGCTAATGGCACAGGAATGCCATTCGAAATCGTGCCAAAAATCGCTACCAATCTGTCTTACTGGAATCAGGATACAAAGGCATTTTATGCACAACGCGCGCTAAGTGTACGCGGTGAGCAGGTTGGGCAGAGCATTGTTGCACGCACCATCTGGCCTGAAGATTTCCGCCTGAATCTACAAGTGCAATCTCAACCTTTGCAAAGCGGTGAGACACTCAAGCAGCTGGTACAATTTGAACAAGGTGGTGCGCACAGCCAGCACGAAAGCCGTTTGTTATGGCAAAAAACGCCAGGTGTTGCGCAGGCGTTAGCTGGCAAAGCGGTATTGGGCGTGTTACTAAATGGTGCGCAAGGCGATGATGACGAAGCGCACGGCGGGCACTTCGCGCTCGCCACCGGCGTCGTTTCTGCCGATGGCAGTTACCATCACTGGCTGGTGAACAACTATTACAACCTGGCAACCAATAGCGAAAAAGGCATCATTGCTGGGGTGACACCGTTTGATAAATATATGGCTGACCTCAACAGCGGGCAGGCGTTTTACCGTCCGTCTTATATGCTGGTGGCGGTGTTTTCACAACCGAACATACCATCGACTATCCAGGCTGCAAGTAATCGTGTTTACCAGCATTTTTACCGCAACGATTTCGTCTATGACCATGCCCTGAATAATTGTGCCGGTATCAGCGTCGATGTGTTGCACAACCTGGGCTGGAAAGTACCGCAAAGCGGTGGCGAAAGCATCCTCAAAGCCAGTGCTGCTTACTGGTATATGGCAGCTACCGAACAAAGCCTGACCAAAGGGCGCGCCATCTACGATTACCTGAATACCGAAATGACGCGCCTGTTTCCGGCGGTGGCGTTCGATACGATCGGTAACGATCTGCTGAATATCGCCCATACTGGCAGCACTGACACCTTAGCGGGCGAAATGCAAAGCATGGCAGGCCAGATCGAAGCGATCTATTTCGTGCGTATCCCGCAGATTCCTTCCAGCCGTGCCGATGGTCTGGCACCGGTTTATAGCTTTGCGCAATATCTGGAACAGGCACCAGCGGATAGAAGCCAGTGGAAGATTATCCCGGTCACGCCCAATCCGCTGCCTGTACAATTGAAAGATGGCCTGGCACTGAAACCGCAAGCCCCAGCGCTCATGCCTCTCCCGGCCATATTGTTTTTAATCAGCGGGGCAGGACTGGTTTGGCTGTTGGTTATGCTGCTTAAAAACGGGTGGCGCAGGCTGTTCATATACAAGACAAAAAGCTAGTGTATTATTTTCTATACTGATCGGCGTCTTGTTAGTGCGCTGTGTCCTTGGTTAAAGCAGAACCTTAAATGATGAAGAAAACGTCTTTTATCCTGGCTGCGCTTCTTGCCAGTCTGATGGCATGCGATGCCTATGCCCTGGAGCCTGATCCACTAGAGACTGAATCCAGAAATGTGGCATCGGCTTTCATGGGCGCAGCCAATTTTGTCGTGGGCCGCATTGGCATTGAGTGCCTGGGCCTGCTAGGCCGCCTGGAAACGCCAAGGGAGTTTGTGAACATCTGGCAGGAGCGTAATGCCAAATACTACACAGCATCGACCAAATACATCGCGAAAAAGATGGAAGTTGCGGATGCAACAGGTGGCGTTGTTGCCAGGGATGCGGTGCTCAAAGAATACTCAGCCATTGTGCGTAAAGAGGGTGAGGCGACCATTGTTGACTGGATAGGTAAAGGCAGCAAAAGTGAGGGATGCCATCGTGCGGTGATGCTGATCGATCAAGGCATACTGGATGTGACTCCCGAAGTACCTGTTTATCAGGACCTGCAAGCGCTGGCTGTCTGGTCCAGAATCACGGAATGACAGCCAGCTGAACACGCAGAATTAGTGTTTTTTCAGATGGTTTTGAAAACTGCAAGGAGACACACTGGTGGAATTTCATAGAGGCAGGTTGTTTGATCATGTGCATCTGCGTGTCTCGAATGTAGAGGCTAGCAAACGTTTTTATCAGGCCGTTTTCACCGTCCTTGGGCTGTCTGAGATCTTGCAGGAAGGCCCCGGATTTTTTTATGCCGATGAGTTGTTTGTTAACCAGGCGGATGATTACATCAGCCGTATTCACCTCGCGTTTCAGGCGCAAGATCCTGAAACGGTAAAAGATTTTTATAACGCTGCCATCAGTGCCGGTGGCAGGGATAACGGGCCTCCTGGCGAGCGCGCCTATCATCCGGGTTATTTTGCCGCCTTTGTTCTCGACCCGGACGGCAATAATATTGAAGTGGTCTATCATGGACTATCTGAAAGAACGGCAGCCTCCGTGGTGATCAAGCCCAAGTAATCGTTACTGCAGGGCATATCCGGTAAACTCCATATGCGGTAAATCTTTAGTGCAATCTATGTCTCGCGACGACCACTTATTTGCAATCGGCGAATTAAAAAGAATCTGTTTGGACGCAACTTATTCATTCGTTAACTAATCTGTTTATCTGTTGTCCTAAACATTCCAAATAATAAAAAGGTCTTGTTATGTCCCTTACAATCAACCGAAAACTTGTCCTGGCCGCCCTGATTTGCTTGTTGTTATACCAGGTCGGTACCTGGATCACTGTCATTGCAGGTGCAGTGTGGGGTGCCGGCGCAGCAGTGGTCGTGGCGGTGGTTTCTTATGTTTCTGCACGGCTTGCAAAACGAGGAGCTACCAGTACCATCTGGTTTCTGGTGCCGACTTTGTTATTCACTGTGATTCCGCTGCTGGCAAAATTGTGGAGCGCGTTTACCAGCCAGACCGGTATTGCCGATATGTTGCTTGATTTAACCCCGTTGCTGGTCGGGTTCGTGATCCCGGTGATCCTGTTATCCATGGTCTATCTGGACCTGCGCAAAAAATCCCTTAAAGATGGCATTTAGCCCGGCTGTTAGATCTCGCTTCCAGATACCGGCTGCCCGGGTATCTGGCGCTTTGCAATAACATTGCACAATAACCCGTTATAATTACACGCTTAAATCAATCCTGATTAAGCACAACATGTCATCAAGTTATTTTGGTAAGCCGCGTTCACAGTCCAAATTATGGGCGTTTGGCCATTGGTTTGGGCCTTACGCGCCACTGATTGTGATGTTTTTGACCGGCCTGGTCTTTCTTTCGCTGACCCGTTTAGGCCTGGTCGCCTGGAAATGGGAGCGTGTGCTGGCGACTGGCGAACTTTGCCAGATTTTGCTGCAAGGTGTGCGCGTTGACCTGATCCAGCTTGGTTTGCTGGCCATTATCCCGGTATTGCTTTCGCCATTTCTCGCCACCCGTAAACTTTTCCCTGTCTGGCAGACATTCACATTTTGGTGGGTGCTGCTTTCACTGGTATTGCTGGTGTTTCTGGAAGCGGCCACGCCAGGGTTTATCCTCGAATACGATATCCGCCCGAACCGGATTTTTGTCGAATACCTCAAGTATCCGCATGAAGTGTTTGGCATGTTGTGGCAAGGCTTCAAGGCTGAATTATTTTTTGGCCTGGTGATGACGCTGATCGCGTTTGCGGTGGTGGCCAAGTTATTAAAACCGTGGCGTGAAGCGGAATCCCGCTGGTCAAATATCAAGCTATGGCTGATATTCCCTTTTATATTAGTGCTGACAGCCTTCGCAGTGCGCTCGACCTTGACTCACAGACCGGCCAACCCGGCCCTGTTTGCGATTACGCAGGACAGCATGGTTAACAGCCTGATTTTAAATTCCACCTACTCGGTTTTTTACGCCGCTTACAGCTTGCAGCATGAGGCTAAATCCAGCGAGATGTATGGCAAATTGCCACGTGAAAAGATATTTGCGATCACTGGTGCGAAAGAGGGCGATATTCCTACCTTGACCACGCTGGTGCCATCGGTAACACGCGATAAACCTTTGAATCTGGTCATCCTGCTGCAAGAAAGCCTGGGTGCCGGTTTCGTTGAATCGCTGGGTGGAAAACCGGTGACGCCTAACCTGGAACAACTCAAATCTGAAGGTATCTGGTTCACGCATTTGTATGCGACTGGTACGCGCTCAGTACGCGGCATTGAGGCGGTGGTGACGGGTTTTCAGCCAACACCGGCGGACAGTACTGTCAAGCTGGGCCTGAGCCAGGGCAATTTCTTTACGCTGGCTTCTTTATTGGGCAAGCAGGGTTACCACACCGAATTTATTTATGGCGGCGAGTCGCATTTTGACAATATGCGCAGCTTTTTTATGGGTAATGGCTTCCAGCAGATTACTGACCAGCCGGATTTCAAGAACCCGGCATTTGTCGCCAGTTGGGGCGCTTCGGATGAAGATCTGCTGAACAAGACCCATGAGCAATTATTGGCGCATCATGCCAGTGGCAAGCCGTTTTTCACGCTGGCATTCAGCTCCTCCAACCATGCGCCGTTTGAATTCCCCGATGGCCGTATCGAGCTGTTTGAACAGCCTAAAACCACTGATAATAATGCGGTGAAATATGCCGATTATGCGATAGGCGAATTTTTCAAGAAAGCCAAGGCCAGCCCGTACTGGAATGACACGGTATTCCTGATCGTGGCGGACCACGACATCCGCGTACGCGGCGATTCACTGGTACCTATCGAGCATTTCCATATTCCGGCGCTGATTTTAGGCGGTGCAGTGCAGCCAAAAACGGTGGAGGCCATCGCCAGCCAGATCGATTTGCCGGTGACGATGTTGTCATTGATGGGCATCAGTGCCCAGCACCCGATGACCGGGCACGATTTATCCAATATCAATGCCGATTACCGTGGTCGCGCAATGATGCAATACAACTATAATTATGGCTGGATGCAGCAAACGGGTGCCAGCATAGAGCAGAATGAAGTGGTGGTGTTGCGTGAGGGCAAAGCGCCGGCGTTCGGCCACTACGAACCTAAAACCAAAAAGCTGCAGAACACCGCTGCGCCTGCTGATGCGCAGGCTTTATCCGAGCAGGCGTTGGCCAATGCTTTGTTACCGGCTTTATTGTATAAAGAGCAGCGTTATCGCTTGCCAGAGTAAGAGGGTGATTTGAAACGTTCCCCATTGCCGTCGATGTTAACCAGCCAGGTGCTGCTGGATGGGCTGTCGTATATTTTCAAAGGCGGGCTGTGGCTGAAAAATAGTCATTTGCCGCAGCAAAATCATGCGGTGCCCGCGCACTTTGTCGGCATCTGTGTCGCGACTAACGCCCAACCTGAAACGGATGACTACGTGCTGGCACAACTGGCAGCGTTAGGGCTGGGCCGCGTGCGGCTGGATATTGGTGATGATGAGATGTATGTGCATCAGATCCGGTTATTGCAACGCCTGCTGGATGCCAGCCTGATTGTCGATGTGCATTTGGTACAGCCGTTTGCCATTGCCAGGCATATGCTGGATGCACAGGTGCAGGCCAGATGGCAGCAGTTTGTCGAGCAATTCTTGCAGCAATATGCCACCCAGATTGCCAGCCTGGAAATCGGCAATACCATTAACCGCAAACGCTGGTCCGGCTACCATTGGCCCGGCTTTATACAAGCCTGGCAAATCGCCCATCGCCTGGCCCGCCAATATGGCGTCAAAGTGGTTGGCCCGAATATCCAGGATTTCGAGCCACTCTATAATATTAGTGCCTTCAAAAAACTGCAGGCTGATCATTTGTTGCCGGATATCCACAGCAATAACCTGTTTGTGGAACGCGTGATTGAGCCCGAGCAGCCGGATCACCGCATTTTCCAGTTCCGCTGGACACGGTATTTCAAATTCAACCTGATCAAAAAAGCGCGCCTGCTACAAAAAATCGGAGCGGATTATGGCGTGGAAACACTGATCTCGCCGGTCGCCTTCTGGGCGATTTACCGGATCCAGCGGCATTTGCCTGATGGCGGGCAAAAACAGGCAGATTATGTCACGCGCTATTTCACTTTGCTGGCTGCTTCAGGGGCATTGCAACAAGCTAACTGGGGCGCGATGATTTGCCACCGGGAGGGTGTCATTAACGATGGCCTGGATGATGCGCGCTATCCTGCACTTGAGCGGGTAGCTTACTACCAGTCAGCCGATGGCAACCTGCATGAATACCAGCGTAACCCGAGCTTTTCTGCGCTGCGTACCGTTGCTCGCTGGCTGAATGGTGCTGAATATATCGGTCCGCTAGCCACCGGCAATGGCCTGGAAATTCACCAGTTACGCAAACACCAGAAACAGTTTCATATCGCCTGGACGGTCAATGGCCAGTGTATGGTGTTAAACCAGGTCTACGCGGAATCCAGCTTGCGTCAGGTCGAGTGTATCAACCGCAATGGCCAGACCATTCCCCAGCCGGCGCTGGTTACCGAAATGCCTGTCTACCTGATGTGGGATGCCGCAGAAACGGTTGAACTGCATACAACTAATCCCAAACTGTCGCAAACCATTATCCATGCACACATTCAGGGTTTGCAGTATTTCCCGGTGCAGGAGGGCGACTGGCGCGGCATGATACTGGCCGAGAGCAAAGAGCAGGCAGCGCAGTTATGGTACGCCTGGCATCCTGGCACGCTGAAAGCACCAGCCAAGGACCAGGCTTTACGCCATGCCCGGAATGCTATCTGGCCGATTGCCGACCCCCGTGTCAGCGATAAAGAATTAGCCAGTCAAAGATCAGGCAAAGTGGCTGAAAGAAAAGTCACCGTCAAACAGCCAATCCGCATGCATTGGCACAAAACCATGCTTGATCGCTTCAAACCCAGTAAAGCCAAACGCAGCTGGAATGGCGCCATGGAATTATTGCGCCGCGGCGTAGGCACTGCCATGCCGTTGGCTTATTTCGAACGCGCAGACGACACCACGCTCAAGCAGAATTTCTTTATCTGCGAATTCGTGCCGCATGATTTCACCATCGCCCAAGCCTTTATTGCTTTTAGCCAGGGCGCAGAAGCGTTTCATGAGGTTTCTGCGCTGATGTTGTACCAGTCATTTGCGCGCTTCTGCCTGCATATGCATGCTTCAGGGGTTTATTTCAGGGATTTTTCCGGCGGTAATATCCTGGTCAGCAAGCAAGAAGAGGGTCTGGCGTTTTCACTGATTGATACCGCCCGTCTGCGCGCGCATCCTACGGCAACGCCTTATAGCGAAAGAATTGCCGATTTAACCCGTGCCGTGCAGAAATTACACTGGGATGGCCGTAAACAATTTCTGGCGCTGTACCTGGGCATGACCGGGCATGGCCTGAATATAGGCACCTTGCTGCCGTTTTATCTCTATGATTTTAAAGTACAGTTAAAGCGCACCATAGGCCGTAAAGGCATGCGCAAGTTATTGAACAAGATCAAAAGCTTTCGTGCCGGGAATCGCGCTTAGCGTAGTCTCATGAAAATCATGACGGCATGTTGCGCAGTTTAAGCACGACAAGGTTGGTGGGCAGTTTTAATATGGACACACGTAATAGCAAACGCTAAAACGAAACTAACTAAAGGAAATCAATCATGTGGACAAAACCAGCTGCTACCGAAATGCGTTTCGGCTTTGAAGTAACTATGTACGTAATGAACAAATAATTGTTCTTTGCTACGAAAAACGGGCGCTATCAGCGCCCGTTGTCATTTATGCCAGTCTAACCTGGTTTAACTTTTCTAGCTTTACATCGATCAGTAATTGATCTGGCCGGAGAGATACCATCCGGTCTGGTTTTCTTTCGTGGCAATCGTGCCCAAATCAATATAAGCGCCAGTTACAGACACATTTCTATGTGGGAACCAGGTCAGGAAAATGTCCTGCGCCTTTTTCTCTTCAGCGCCTGAAAGATTGTCCGGCTTAAAGCGTAATTCTGTACCCACCAGAAAGCTATCCGACAACATCACTGCCGCAGACACGGCAGGATAAATACGATAACTGTCGCGTCTGTCTCCGCCAAAACCCAGCAAACCAAACTGGTTTGCTTTAGTGGCATGCAAGTTAGCGTTCACTAGCAGGTTGTAGCCATTGGCTGCGCCCAGGAATAATTTACTGGCAGCCACGTAGTAATCGACACCGCTACGGTCTTTGGCCCCTAGAGATTTAGGGACAAAGTCGAAGTTTTCGTTATATTTATACTGTGCCCCGACTGAAATCTGCGGGATCCAGCTATCCTGGTCATAAATAGCATCGCCAATCACGCGCAATTTAACACCCAGTGTATTCAGCCGTATTTCCTTGCCAGGTACAGTATCGCCCAAACCAAATCTTGTTTGTGCTGCACTGACTTCGACGCGGTTAACAAAACCCAGTGAAATGCCGGCGGAGTTCAATTTGTAATCCGCTTTGGTCTCGGCATGGGTATAAAACGCCGAGCCACCGACTTGCTTGTCAGTGCCATAACCGCTGATCACGGCCCACGGCATTAAACCGCCACCAGCCGAACCTTCCACCTGCGTCACGCCGCCTGTCGCTAGCAAGCGGTCGCCTGCATGGGCAGCTGAGGATAGTGCACCCAGGGCGACCAGGGCTGACAGAACATACGAAATAGAGGTAGTGTTAAACATAAATAAATCTCTTCTGTATTTAATCATTCATGTGCATTATCCGACATTGCGATAAATACATTTGCGAGAATAAACAAGGGAATATCGGTTTTTTTGCAAAATACTTTTCAGAGCCAGGCTGTAAGATGTGGTAATTGATCGAAATAATAGGGAAAAAATCAATGCGTTATTTAGTGATCGCGATGGCGGTATTATTGTGTGCAGGATGTGTGGCGCAACCTAAGCCGGAAGCCACTTTGTTTGAGCGGATAGGCGGCTTGCCAATGTTGAGCCGGTTATCTAATCAAACCCTGGATATCGTCAGTAAAGACCCGCGTACCAGCCGCTCATTTAAAGATGTGAAAATGAGAACCTTGAAAGAGAGTGTGACAAATTTTCTATGTGTTAAAACTGGTGGTAATTGCGTGTATGAAGGTGAGACGATGAAGAAGTCACACGCAGATTTGCATAATACGGTAGCCGAATTTGAGATTATGGTGGATGTGTTGCGCGAGCGCATGGATGCCAATGGCGTAGGCACCAAAGAAAAGAATGAGTTGCTGAGAATATTGGCACCAATGAAACACGATGTGGTCAACGATTAGGCTCAAGTAAACAATAAAGAGTGAAGGAAGCACTTATGTTGACTATAGTAATGCGTACATTGCTGGTGATCGTTACTATGACTTTTTTTGGCAGGGCTAATGCTGATATCACAGTCATTGTGACCAATTCATCGGGTAATCCTGTAGCAGATGCGGTAGTAGCTTTTTATGATGGCAAAACGCCTGCCAGCAACCCGAATGCAGCGGGTAAAATTGTGCAAAAAAACAAGATGTTCAATCCCAAGGTGACGGTAGTGCAAACTGGCACCAGCATCAACTTTCCTAACGAAGACAGCTTCAGGCACCATGTGTATTCGTTCTCGCCTGCCAAGAAGTTTGAGCTGAAACTTTACTCCGGTGTACCCACAGATCCGGTGCTGTTTAACCAGGCCGGTTTGGTGACCTTGGGGTGCAACATTCATGATTCTATGGTAGGGTACATCTACGTTGTAGATACACCATTTTTTGCGAAAACCGATGACAAAGGCAGGGCTGTCGTTAAGTTGAGTGAAGGCCAATATTCGTACCAGGTATTGTTGCCCGGGGTGAATAAACCGGTTGCCGAGCAAAAAGTTAACATTGAGGGTGCTACAGAAGTTAAAGTGTCCATTCCATAAAAATAAACCTGAATGATTAAATTCAAACATATTCGCTCACGAATAGCGTTTACATTTCTTTCTGTTGTTGTCGCTATTCAACTTGCCGGGCTGATACCGCTTAAATACGCATTAGTTAAGCATGCAAACGAGCTTGCTGAAGAACAGATCAATGTCGGCGAACGTGTGTTCGTTAACCTGCTGCAACACAATACCCAAAGCCTGAAACAAGCCACACAAGTGCTGGCCGCAGATTATGCTTTCCGCGATGCCGTGGCCAGCAACGATGCCGAAACCATAGAATCTGCACTGGAAAATTATCAGGGCCGTATCCACGCGCAGATTGCTTTTTACGTCAGCAATAGTCAAGACCTGGTGATTGGCACCGCCGATAGCGAAAAAGCGATGTTTGACCTGCAGGCGAGTGAAGATGCGAAACAGGC
Source organism: Methylophilus sp. (assembly GCA_032153875.1). Classification (GTDB taxonomy): domain Bacteria; phylum Pseudomonadota; class Gammaproteobacteria; order Burkholderiales; family Methylophilaceae; genus Methylophilus. The sequence continues at coordinate 16,679 of JALDYP010000019.1, read as the reverse complement.
AATCCTGCATAACCAGAATGGCACCCTGCGGTTTGATATTGTGGAAGGCAAGCCTTACCAGCTGATTACGGTGCCGGTTAAAGCGCCGGATGTGATTGGCTGGATTGTGATGGGTTTTGCGGTGGATGGCCGGCTGGCCGACCAGATCAAGCAACTGACGCATCTCGATGTGTCATTTCTGCAAAAAACACGCGAGCACGATTGGCAACTGATGAGTGGTACCGGCACCAACCGGCTTTCCAATGTACTGGTAAAAACTGTCTCAGATGTTTACCGCCAGCGATTGTCGCTGCACAAGGTCGATTTACAGGGCCAAACCTATCACCTGAAAATCCGGTCGTTGCACGAAACCAAAGATGAAGTGCTGCTGGTGGTCCTGCAAGGATCAGTTGCCCCTTTCACGCGTGACCTGAACACATTATTTCAGAGCATGGTAGTGCTCACCTTTGTCGGCGTGCTGATCTTTGCGGCACTGATCTGGTACGTGTCGCGCAAGACCACGGAGCCGATTGCCGAGCTGGTTAAAAATGCTGACGAAATCGCCATGGGTAACTATGAAAAAGAAATCCATGTGAATAGCATTGATGAAGTCGGCTATCTGGGCAAAGCGCTCAACAGCATGCGCGAGGCGGTGTTGCAGCGCACGCTACGTATTCAGCGGCTGGCATTTAACGATGAATTGACCGGTCTCTCAAACCGCCTGGCATTTACCCAGGGGCTAAGCCAATCCATTACCCGGCATGCTGAAACCCGGCAATCGCTTAGCGTTATCGTGATTAATATCCATCGTTTCAAGCCTATCAATAAAACGCTGGGCAGGGACTTTGGCGATGATCTGTTACGTCATGTCGGCCAGGTGCTGAAACAAAATGTGCTGTCCCAGGATGATATGGTCGCGCGTCTCGATGCGGATGGCTTCGCGGTAATGCTGCAAAATGCGGATCAGGCCAAAGCGACCAAATATGCCGAAAAAATTAACCGTATTTTCGATACGCCGGTGCATGTACAAGGCCAGGCAATTGATGTGCGTATTGCAATGGGAATTGCGCTTTATCCTGAGCATGGTGTCAGTGAAGAAGCACTCCTGAACCATGCTGAAACGGCCCTGCATGAATCCAAAGTCAAAAAGGCAGGCTGGATTGTTTACAACACTGCGCTGGAAATTGACCAGTCGGAAACGCTGACCCTGATTTCCGATCTGAAAGAAGCTATCCAGAAAGATCAGTTATTGCTGTATATCCAGCCGAAGATTGATGTCAAAACCCGCAAGACCCTGGGTGGCGAAGCACTGATCCGCTGGGTGCACCCGGAAAAAGGCATGATTTTCCCGGACCAGTTTATCCCGTTTGCCGAACAGACCGGCATCATCAGCGAGATCACCAACTGGATGCTGCAACGCGCCTGCCAGGTGTTGGCCGATTATCGTAGCCAGGGCTTGTACATGAGCCTGGCGGTGAATTTATCCACCCGTGACCTGAACAATATGGAACTGCCCGAGCAGATTGAAGCCCTGCTCAAATCGTATAGATTAGACGCAAAAGCGCTTAAGCTGGAAATCACTGAAGGCAGCCTGATGCAGGACCCGGAACGTGCCGAGGCAGTGGTAAGGAAGCTGGCATTGATGGGCTTGCACCTTGCGATTGATGACTTTGGTACCGGCTATTCGTCTTTGGCTTATTTAAGGCAACTGCCTGTGCAAGAGCTTAAAATTGACCGTTCGTTTGTCATGTTCATGGATAAGAATGCCGGGGATGCCAGTATCGTTAAATCGACTATCGACCTGGCTCATAACCTGGGGCTTACCGTGGTGGCAGAAGGTATCGAGAACGAAGAGGTACTTGGTCAGTTAGCTAAACTCGGCTGTAATGAAGGTCAGGGATATTTTATCGGTAAACCGATGCCTGAAAAAGACTTCTCTATCTGGCTCGAACGCTGGGAGGGCCAGAACGAGATCGATATTGATATTGGCGATGATCTTTCATTTGCCGTCAATCCGCTGGAAGGTTTTAATCCTCCCACCTAGCAGCGATTAATTTCGCTTATCAGTGCAATAAAAACATTCAACTTCTCTAAGTGACTGATTGGTTTTACCATGCATTTCATATTCTTTAAAAGGAGATTTGAAATGAGCAAAATCAGAATGCATCAAAAAGGTAATTTTATGATCCAGACTTTATTGGATTATTTCAGAAAATAATCATTTATTTTTATTGTAATTTAATAGCGCGCTATTTATAATCATTTCATGAGTAGCGCGCCAGCAAGCAAAACACCGATTTTAAACGAGCAGTTATGCTTTGCTGTGTATTCCCTGTCGCTGGCAATCAACAAAGCTTACCGGCCTTTATTGAAAAAACTGGGCCTCACGTATTCACAATACCTGGTGATGCTGGTGTTGTGGGAAAGTGACCAGCGCACAGTCAGTGATATCGGTGAACAACTGTTTCTCGATTCGGCAACCTTGACACCTTTATTAAAGCGGCTGGAGTCTGCCAAGTTGTTGGAAAGGGTGCGTTCCAGCAAAGATGAGCGGCAAGTCATCATTTGCCTGACCGATAGCGGGCGTACTTTGCGCCAGCAGGCGTCAAATATTATGGATGAAATGTTGTGTGCCATGGGCTGCCCGGTCGAAGAGCTTGTGACCTTGCGCGACAGAATGAAAGTGTTGCGTAACCATTTGATCCAGCATGCAGGATAAAGGAAGAGCTTAGAAAATTTTTTTAGTCGTTGGGGTTGTTTTGCATTTTTTTTGCCATACAAATAGCGCACTATTTAATTTTACGTTATACGTTAATTTTGGGTAATTGTTTTACGGCATTAAATTTTTTACTTATTTACAGATTGAAAGGACATCATCATGAAAATAAAAATACTTATCAGTGTGTTATCAGCAGCATCAATCATCACTGCATTGCCAGCCATGGCAGAGGAAAAACCGGTGACCGAGCAATTGGTGGATACCTTAACCACGCTCTCGGGCGGGCCACATGCCGGGTTTCGTTCTAACCATGCCAAAGGTGTGATGCTGGAGGGCTCTTTCCAGCCATCCGCACAAGCTGCCAGCATTAGCAAGGCAGCGCATTTGCAGAAAGCCGACAGCCCGGTGCTGGTGCGTTTCTCCGATGCGACTGGTGTGCCTAATATCCCGGATGCCAACGGCAATGCATTTCCTAAAGGCATCGCTATCCGCTTTCAACTGCCTGATGGCTTGAGTACAGATATTGTCAGCATCTCGGTAAATAACTTCCCCGCGGCCACACCTGAAGACTTTTTAGGCCTGCTGAATGCCGTGCGCGACTCACAAAACAGCACCGCCAAACCAAGTCCGGTGGAGCAGTTTTTAGGTTCGCATCCGGCTGCCCTGAAATTTGTGACTACGCCTAAGCCAGCCCCAGTGAGCTTTGCGACGCAGCCATTTTTTGGTGTGAATGCTTTTAAATTTACCAATGCGGCGGGCCAGAGTGTTTACGGCCGTTACCAGATTATTCCGGTATCAGGCGCGCAATTTTTAACCAAGGAAGCAGCGGATGCTGCTGCGCAGGATTATCTGATGACAGATATTGGCGAGCGCGTGAAAGCAAAACCGGTGCAGTACAAATTGCTGTTGCAAATCGCCGATAAAGGCGATGAAGTGAACAACGCGACGGTGCAATGGCCGGAAAGCCGCAAGGTAGTTGAGTTAGGCACGTTGACCCTGAAATCAGTCGTTGCAGATAGCAAGGCAAAAGAGAAAACACTGATGTTTAATCCACTGCAATTGACTGAAGGGATTGAAGCTAGCCAGGATCCAATCCTGCTGGCACGCCCGACCGCCTATGCAGTGAGTTTTGGCAGAAGACTGGGTAAATAAGCTGGTTTGATCACAATGGAAAAAGCCCCGTGCACATCAGTCAGCCGGGGCTTTTTCTTTAGGCGCTTACAAACGTAGTCGCCTTGCCATTAATACAGTAGCGCAAGCCGCTTTCGGTTTTGCCATCGGGAAACACATGCCCAAGATGCGCATCACAGACATTACATTTCACTTCAATACGGTGCATGCCATGGCTGCCATCTTCAATGTAAGCAATCGCATTGGGAGTGAGCGGCTGGTCAAATGACGGCCAACCTGAAGAAGATTCAAACTTTTGTCCCGAGTCGAACAGCTCCTGCTCGCAACAGGCACAGGCATAACGGCCTGGCGTAAACGCTTCACACATCTCTGAAGAAAAAGGGCGTTCGGTGGCGCTCAGTCGGGCGATGGTGAATACATCTTCATCCAGGATGGCGCGCCATTCATCAACGGATTTACGCACTTTGTAATTCGGTTCAGGATTGCCATCTCTGGCAAATTTGAGTACATCTTTCCATTTCAACATCATCATTTACTCGCAGACGGTTATGAAGGTGACAGGCAACAAAAAAGCGTTAAACCCGCTGTAATTCCATGTTTATTTTAGCAATGTAATTGAGCAGCTTGCAGATACACTTTAATCATCGAGTATATCATCACAACAATAGTTCGATTCACGGGAGAAACCATTTGATCGTCAGACCCAGGCCACATTTGCTTGAACTGTTTTTTATCATCAAGGGTTCAATCGTCCTGAGAATCATGCCGCTGCTGATATTTGTGGCGTCGCTCTCCACCGTTATTGTCGCTGTGTATACCTACCGGCCAGGCTGGTTGCCCAAATTCGATGGCGGCCCGTTCGCCTTGCTGGGTATCACCTTATCCATTTTTCTGGCGTTCAGGAACAATGCCTGCTACGAACGCTGGTGGGAGGCGAGAAAAATCTGGGGTGAATTTATACTGACTTCGCGCAGCCTTGCCCGCTTGAGCCAGATACTTGATACAGATAATGACAGCAGCCAATCGCCACGACGTATTTTGCTGGAAGGCAATATTGCCTATGCGCAGGCGCTGCTGGTGCAACTCAGGCCGACAAATACCGCATACAAAATTCACACCTACCTCACCGAACCGGTATTTCAGGAATACAGGAAAAGCAGGAATCCGCCGGAGTCGATTTTGCGCGCAATGGAATGCGTATTGATCCAGGCATTACACAGTGAGCGCATTGATACTATCCAGTTCAATATGCTGGATGAGCTGGTGCAAAAACTGGCACTGGTACAGGCTTCGTGCGAGCGTATACAAAACACCCCGATCCCGTTTGGTTATACCTTGCTGCTGCACAGAACCGCCTACACATTCTGCTTTCTGTTACCGTTTTGTTTTGCCAACACGCTGGGCTGGGCGACACCTTTCGTCACCGCGCTGGCCGCTTATACTTTCTTTGGCCTGGATGCGCTGGGTAACGAACTCGAAGAGCCATTTGGCATGGGCGCCAATGCATTGCCCATCAGTGCGCTGGCAGATGTGATCGAAATTGAAACTAAAGAGGCATTGGGTGATAAAGAGATTCCGCCGCTGCCTATACCTAGAGATTTTGTGCTGATGTAATCCACATCTTAAAATTAAAAACAAACTGCCGGTACCTGACGTTTCAAGCAAGGTAGCGGGAATAATTTAAATCATGCGTCTCAATGGCTGGTTTTTGCTGCGCTATGAGATCAGCCAACACTTGTCCAGATCCACAAGCCATGGTCCAACCAAGTGTGCCATGTCCGGTATTCAACCATACGTTAGGATAACGACTATCCGCTTGGCCGATGATGGGAGTCCCATCCGGCGTCATCGGGCGCAATCCGGTCCAGAAACTGGCTTGAGATACATCACCGGCTTCAGGGAATAATCCATTCAATACTTTTTCCAGCGTTAAGCGGCGACGCGGGTTCAGGGATAAATCAAAGCCTGCGAGTTCAGCCATGCCGCCAACCCTGATGCGATGGTCGAAGCGCGTGATGGCGACCTTGTAGGTTTCATCCATGACTGTGGAGACCGGCGCGGCCTCGCTATTAATAATCGGCACGGTCAGCGAATAACCTTTTACCGGGTAGACCGGTAAATTTAAGCCCAGGCTTAGCATCAGCTCGCGCGAGTAGCTGCCGAGGGCGACTACGTAATGGTCTGCATCCAGAGTCTCGAGTCCGTTGCTTGTTTTGATCTCAACACCGGATAATTGATTGTGCTGAGTGATCAGGCGATTGATAGTGACATCCTGCCTGAATTTCACACCTAGGCTCACTGCGAGCGCGGCCAGGTGAGTAGTGAACAACTGGCAATCGCCGGTTTCATCATCCGGTAAATGCAGGCCGCCTAACAGCTGGTCTTTAACGTGGATTAATGCAGGCTCGATAAGCGCGCAACCATCAGGGTCCAGATGCTGGAATGGCACGCCCATTTCACTGAGCACCGCGATATCTTTAAATTCAACATCCAGCTGTTTTTGGGTACGGAAGACTTGCAAGGTGCCACGGCTGCGCTGCTCATACTGGATACCAGTGCCAGCACGCAACGCGCGCAGGCAGTCGCGGCTATATTCCGCCAGGCGCACCATGCGGGATTTATTCAGGATATAGCGTTCAAGTGAGCAGTTTTTGAGAAATTGCGACATCCATTGCAATTGCCAGCGGCTTAAGTCCGGGCGCATGGAGAGCGGTGCATAGCGCTGGAACAACCATTGAAAAGCTTTTAGCGGGACACCTGGGCCAGCCCACGGCGCAGAATAACCCGGTGAAATTTGTCCGGCGTTCGCGAAACTGGTTTCCAGGCCGACTGCAGGCTGCCGGTCAATAACGGTGACGTCACAGCCTTTTAATGCCAGATAATAGGCGCTTGTTACTCCAATCACACCAGAACCTAGCACTAACACCCGCATTGAGAGTACTCCTGAAGCAGCAACCGACGATATAACGCGTTTATTTAAGCCGTTTAAGTCATATTATCAAGATTGATAAAAGAAAGGCTTGGTTTAAACAGAGAAATATTCAATTGACCAATCCAGATGAGGAATTTAACGGATTGTAAAAGTGGCTTGGAGTGATTTGAAGTTAAATAAAGCCAAAAATGAAGTTGAGTGATGGTTAAATGAAGGGAGTTAATTGCACGCACACCTGAAGCGCTATAAGAGTTACTCTTAACTGGCGACAACTTTCTCTAACGCTTCAACCATCACCTGCGCGGGGTCACAAGGCGCAGTCCATACTTTGGATTGCGCAGCAATTTCAACCATACCGGTCGGGCTGGTCACATTCACTTCGGTTAAATAGTCACCAATCACATCCAGCCCCACTAAAAACAGGCCGTGCTGTTTAAGGGTTTTTCCTACCGTTTCCGCAATCTCCAGGTCGCGAGCGCTTAATGGTTGCGCGACACCTTTGCCACCGGCAGCAAGGTTACCGCGTGTTTCACCGGCTTTGGGGATACGCGCGAGCGCGTAAGGCAGTGGTTCGCCATTGATGACCAGGATGCGTTTATCGCCTTTGAGTATTTCCGGGATATAGCGCTGCACCATGATGGTTTGCGTTTGAAATTGCGTGAGTGTTTCCAGGATGGCAAAGATATTCGGGTCATCTTTACGCAAACGGAAAATACCGCTGCCGCCCATACCATCCAGCGGTTTGACGATGATATCTTCGTGCTCTGTCAGAAAAGCCAGTATTTTTTCGCGCTGGCTGGTGACGATAAACGGGGGAGTGAATTGCGGAAAGCGGGTGACGGACAGTTTCTCGTTCCAGCCCCTGATAGAGGCCGGGTCGTTAATAATGGTCGCGCCTTGCTGCTGTGCCAGTTCCAGCAGATAAGTGCTGTATAGATATTCATTATTGAACGGCGGGTCTTTGCGCATCAGCACCGCGTCAAAAGCTGTCGGCAGGTGTGTGGTTTTGTCGCCAACCGCCCAGCCATTCCCTTCAAAGGCAAAAGGCTGCGCATCGACCAGTGCCACTTCCCGCTGCAAATGCCAATCCTGCTGTTCACATACCCATAATTCGTGTCCACGTGTATGTGCGGCACGCATGATGGCGAGACTGGTGTCTTTGTAAACAGTCAGGGTATGCAGCGGGTCGAGTATAAACAGCAGTTTCATCGTGCGCTTTCGAGACAGTTATGCGTTCAGTGGATCATTTTCCTGCAGTTCCATGCCGGCAGCCAGCAATGCCAGACGCGCGACCACGCCATAAGCATAAAAGCGGTTAGGTGGCGCATCTGGTGCGCCCGCACAGTCGGGCAGGGTACAGGGCTTTTCAAACGCCAGTGGCACAAATTGCATGCCGGGAGCATTAAGGTTTTCATCCATACCACGGCTGGTATGCACGCGGTAAAAGCCGCCCACCACAAAGTGATCCATCATGTAGACCACCGGTTCAGCCACTGCATCATTAATGTTCTCGAAAGTGTAAACGCCTTCCTGGATCATGACTTCAGAGACTTCCATGCCTTCTTTAATCACTGACATTTTGTTGCGCGTTTTGCGGTTGAGGTCACGCACTTCGTCGGCTGATTTCACGCTCATAATGCCCATGCCATAGGTACCGGCGTCGGCTTTGACAATCACAAACGGGGCATGGGTAATGCCGTATTCGTCATACTTAGCCTGGATTTTCTTGAGCATGGCATCGACTTTTTCTGCCAGCTGATCTTCACCTACGCGATTATGGAAATCAATACCGCTGGCAGTGTCAAAGTAAGGGTTGAGTTGCCAAGGGTCAATGTCTAATACCTGTGCAAAGTCAGCGACCACTTTGTCATAAGCGGCAAAATGTTGCGATTTTCTACGGGTGTACCATCCCGCGTGCAGTGGCGGAATCAGTGTCTGCTCAAGATTTTGCAGCATGTCAGGCACACCGCCAGACAAGTCATTGTTCAACAAAATGGCACAGCTGTCGAAAGCCGGATAGTCTATGCCTTCAAATGTCACCGCATTGAGTTTGAGGCGGTTTTTTTCACGCACCAACGGTTCTAAAATCAGTGGCAAACCATCATGCGCTTCAAGCCGGGTGACTTCAGTGATGTCTGGTGACAGGCTGCCTATGCGAACTTCCATGCCGGCAGTTTTGAGGATAGTGCTCAGTTCAACCACATTGCGCAGATAATAGGTATTACGGGTATGGTTTTCCGGAATCAGCAGCAAGCGGCGCGCATCCGGGCAGATTTTTTCCACCGCAACCTGGGCGGCATGCACCGATAAGCTGAGAAATTCCGGGTTCAGGTTATTGAAGCCACCCGGGAACAAATTGGTATCCACCGGCGCCAGTTTGAAACCCGAATTACGCAGATCCACACTGGCATAAAATGGTGCGGCTACTTCCTGCCATTGCGTACGAAACCAGTGCTCGATATCCGGCATGGCTTGCAGCATGCGTTTTTCCAGACTGTCCAACGGACCGCTTAAGGCGGTGGTTAAATGGGGAACCATATCTTGCTCCTGTGCGAATCTTTTGGCTGGCTTTATTTAAAGGCTAGCGGGCGTTTGTTATGCTTCTTGTGCGATGACTGCATGCGCCTGCTGGTCGGCATGGTAACTACTGCGCACCATCGGGCCACTGGCGGCGTTATCAAAGCCCATGCTGTCTGCCTGCTGTTTAAACCAGGCAAACGACTCCGGTGTCACGTAGCGCAGCACCGGCAGGTGATGCACGCTAGGTTGCAAGTATTGGCCCAGGGTCAGCATGCTGACATTGTGTGCACGCAGGTCACGCATCACTTCTATGATTTCTTCATCGGTTTCACCCAGTCCCAGCATCAAACCGGATTTGGCCGGCACATGCGGGTACATCTCGCTGAATTGCTTGAGCAGGTTGAGTGAGTGCTGGTAATCAGAGCCTGGACGGGCCTGTTTGTACAAGCGTGGCACCGTTTCCAGGTTATGGTTCATGACATCTGGTGGTGCTTCACGCAGGATTTTCAACGAGACATCCAGGCGGCCACGGAAATCCGGCACCAGGATTTCTATCTTGATCTCCGGGGATTGGGCGCGTATGGCGCGGATACAATCAACAAAATGCTGTGCGCCGCCATCAGGCAGATCATCGCGGTCTACCGAAGTCACGACCACATAACGCAGTTTCATCTGCGCAATGGTACGTGCCAGGTTTTCAGGTTCATTTGGATCTGGCGGGAGTGGTTTGCCATGCGCGACATCGCAGAACGGGCAACGGCGGGTGCATATATCACCGAGGATCATGAAAGTAGCGGTGCCGCCACTAAAACATTCGCCAATATTAGGGCAACTGGCTTCTTCACAAACGGTATGCAGGTTATTGTCGCGCAACACCTGCTTGATTTCCTGGAAGCGTGCGGAATCCGGCACCTTCATGCGTATCCATTCCGGCTTGCGCAACACTGGCATGGGCACGATTTTAATCGGGATACGCGAGGTTTTCGCGGCGTCGATTTCTTTGACGCCAGCTACCTTTTTCGCCGGGCGTTCAGTTTGGCATTTATCTGACATGCGCCAGTTTCTCTTTCAATCTCTGGGTTAACGCTGCGGCGATCTCAGCCATGGCTAACGGAATCTGTAATTCTTTGGTTTGCGTCATCTGCATGCCGGCATAACCGCAAGGGTCTATGTCGGCAAACGGCTGCAAATCCATATCAATATTTAAACTTAAGCCATGATAACAGCACTGATTTTTCAGGCGTAGCCCTAATGAGGCAATTTTTTTACCGTCTACATAGACACCTGGCGCATCAGCGCGCGCTTCAGCGGCCACGCCATGCGCTGCCAGGAATTCTATCAGGCTGTTTTCCAAGATGGAGACGAGTTGCCGCACATTCAAGTGGCTACGGGCCAGGTCCAGCAGGCAATAGATAATTAACTGGCCCGGGCCGTGGTAAGTGATTTTGCCGCCGCGGTCTACATTCACTACGGGGATGTCGTTATCCGGCAACCTGACGCCGCGCCGGTTAAGGCCCAGCGTATACACTGGCGGGTGTTCGGTCACCCACAACTGGTCAGCCGAATCGGCATTGCGTTGCGCGGTGTAGGCCTGCATGTCGGCCAGGGTGGCTGCATAGTCAGTCAGGCCCAGCTGGCGGATTTCCAGGACAGGCATGGGAGTGGGGAGGTGACTAAAGCACGACCTTGACCATCGGGTGCGAGGTCAGGCTGCGATAGATATCATCCAGTTGCGGCTTGGAAGTGACGTATACCAAACAAGTCAGGCTAAGGTATTTGCCGGTGCTGCTGCCGCGCATTTCGATTAAATGGGCACCAAACTCGGGCAGGTGCTGCTGTATGGTTTTGGTCACTTCGCTAGCAAAATCATCATGCGTTTCACCCATGACCTTGATTGGAAAGTCACAGGGAAACTCAATCAGGGTCTCTTCTGCCGGAGGCGTTTGTCCAGAAGACGGTTTATCTGTTTCGCTCATACGGTCACCTGCTTTGAAACATGGTTATTGCAAATACAAACGCACTTGGTCGATCATGCGCGAGAAGATATTGCTGGCTTCAACCGCCTGCATGGTCACCAGCGGCACACTGTGGACGACTTTGCCGTTTAAGGTAAACTCGATTTTACCGACTGCCTGCTGGGCTTTCAGTGGTGCTTCCAGTGGCTTGGCAATGCGCACATTGGCTTTCATGTTGGCATATTCACCTTGTGGCAATGTCAGGTAAACAGGCTTGGCAACTGTCAAATCGACTTCACTTTCAGTCCCTTTCCAGACTTTCTGGCGGGTGATGGCTTTAGCGGCCGGGTAAATCAGTTTCGACTCAAAGAACTGGAAACCAAAGTTCAGCAGTTTCTGGCTTTCGGCAGCGCGTACATTGTCTGAAGTCGTACCCAATACCACTGAAATCAGGCGGAAATCATTACGCTTGGCAGATGAAATCAGGCAATAGCCGGCAGATTCGGTGTGACCGGTTTTCATGCCATCCACCGTCGGGTCGAGGAACAGCAAACGGTTGCGGTTAGGCTGGGTAATCTTGTTATAGGTATAAGATTTTTGTGAGTACAGGCGTGCGTAATCTTGCGGGAAATCGCGGATCAGGGCATTAGCCAGAATCGACAGATCACGTGCAGTGGTAGTGTGGGTAGGGTCAGGCAAGCCGGTAGAGTTGATGAAATGGCTGTTTTTCATGCCCAAAGCCACGGCTTTCTTGTTCATCAGCGTGGCAAACAATTCTTCGCTGCCGGCAATGCCTTCTGCCAGCGTGATGGCGGCATCGTTACCGGATTGAATAATCAGGCCGTGCAACAGTTCATCCACGGTCACCGTCATGGTGGTGTCGATAAACATTTTAGAGCCTTCAACTTTCCAGGCTTTATGGCTCACCGGCAATGTTTGTGTCAGTGACAAGCGCTTTTGTTTGACCGCTTCGAATGCCAGATAAGCTGTCATCACCTTGGTCAGCGATGCTGGTTCTACCGGCATGTCCGGATTATTTGCTGCCAGCAATCCACCAGTATTGGCATCGCGCAGTACAAAAGCTTTGGCAGCCAGTGTCGGCGACGGCACATTAAGGGTAATGGCTTCAGCGGCCAGCGTAATTAAAGGAAGTGAGAATAGAAAAGCAATACAAGAGCGCCACATGGTTAGTCACTTAACGAGATAAACAGTCAATGAGAAAAACCCCTTACGGGATACATAGTTCACGAGCAAAACCTGCCCGTGAAAAAACAATTACCGGGAAAAAATCAGTGCAGGTAACTGCAATTGGTCACGCATCTGGCTGGCCGCCTGTGCTGCCAATGCGTGATCTGGATACGGCCCCAGTACGACCTGGAACAGCTTGCCATTATACACTTTGTTGAGCAGGGTTTGTGTCTCGGGGATGGCGGCGAAGATGCGCTTCTGCAAGCGGTCGGCATTTTCCTCCTGGCCAAAAGCGCCTACCTGGATGTAAAACCCACTCGCTTCCGGACCGTTTGCACTGGTGCTTGGTGTTGCAGAAGTGTTTCCAGTTGTAGTGGTATTGGCAGGAGAAAGGGCAGTGGCTGATGCAGGTGACCCCGCTGATTCTGATGGGATAATCTCCCTGGTCACTTGCACGCTTTCATTGGAAACCGGCGTGATGGTTGGCTGTGTCGGGTCTATCAGCGAGATTTCTACCTGGCTGGAACCATGCTGGATAATATCCAGCTGCTTGGCTGCCGCATAAGATAAATCAATGATGCGTGGCCGCCCAAATGGACCGCGGTCATTGACCCTGACAATCACCGACTTGCGGTTGGTGAGGTTGGTCACGCGTACATAACTGGGGATAGGCAACGTTTTGTGCGCGGCAGATAGTTTGAACATGTCATAGACTTCTCCGCTGGCAGTTTTGCGGCCATGGAATTTCTTGCCATACCAGGAGGCGTGGCCTGTTTCAGTAAACGGCGTATTGATGGCCGTCATCGGTGAAATCGTTTCACCATTGACGATATAAGGCTTGGTGGTGGATTTAACAATAGGGTCCAGCCTTGGCGTCACTGACGTTTCCAGCGGGATATTCGGGTCTATGCCATCGGTGGCATTGCCTTGAAATTCCGGTTTCGGGTCAATGTTGATAATGCGCGGCCCCATGATGGTTGGCGCAGAGGGCGCGGATGCCTGCGGTCTGGGCGTTGAGCGCTCAATCGGTGTCGTTTTAGCGGCAGGTGGTTGTGAGGGCGAGGTCTGGCGGGGCGGCATACTGCTATTACAGGCAGCCAGCAGGCTGGTTAACAACAGTATTCCTGGCAGATTCAGATGGGAAAACATTCTGTCCTCACAAACAACAACTAATCGGTGGCAACCAGCCGTTTATGCGATTGCACGCTCATTAACAGCCCCAGGCTCAAGCCCAGGGTCAATAATGAGGTGCCACCATAACTGACTAATGGCAGCGGAATACCCACTACCGGCAAGATACCACTGACCATGCCCATATTCACAAAGCAGTAAGTGAAAAAGGTAGCGGCAATGCTACCGGCCAGCAGGCGCGAAAAGGTATTTTTGGCTTGCGAGGCAATAATAAAAGCGCGGCCAATGATAATGGTAAACAGCAGCAATAACAGGCAGCAGCCGACCAGGCCAAATTCTTCGGCAAATACGGCAAAAATAAAATCAGTGGTACGTTCTGGCACAAAATCGAGTTGCGATTGGGTGCCGTTCAGCCAGCCTTTACCGGTCATGCCGCCGGAGCCAATGGCAATGGTAGCCTGGATAATATGATAGCCAGCGCCCAGCGGGTCCTGGCTGGGGTCAACCAGAATCTCCACCCTGCGCCGTTGATAGTCGTGCAACATGGACCACAAAATAGGCAGGGCAGCACCAAAGGCAATCGCACTGCCGAAGATAAATTTCCAGCTCAGGCCTGCCAGGAAGATAACAAAAAATCCGGAAGCAAATACCAGGGTGGCGGTTCCAAGGTCGGGCTGCTTGGCAATGAGCAATACCGGCACCAGCAGAATCACGCCGGCGACTATATAATCACCCGTGCGCAACATGCTTTCGCGTTTGGAAAAATACCAGGACAGCATGATAGGCACGGCCAGCTTCATGAGTTCTGATGGCTGGATTTTAGTCACCCCCAGGTTTAACCAGCGCCGCGCACCATGACTGATATCACCCACCAGGGCGACAGCGAGCAATAATGTCAGCCCAAACAGATACACCGGCAGTGCGATACGTTCAATGAGTTGCGGTTGCGTGTTGGCCACCAGCAGCATGACACCCATCATGATCATGATATTGACAATTTGCGCATTCACTTTGGCCAGTGCCTGGCCGGATGCGCTATACAGCACCATCAGCGCTACCACCAGCACCATCAGCACGGTAGCAAACAGGACAGAGTCTATGTGCCGTATAAAGCGGCCTATTAATTGTCTAATCATGCGGCTCCTCTTCTACTTCTGGCGCATTGGGGATGCTGACTTCCGGCACCGCTGCGGCGGCCGGGTCAGCCGGCACTTTGCCCAGCAGATAATAATCCATCACCTTGCGCGCAATCGGTCCTGCGGTTGAACCACCATGGCTACCGTTTTCAACGATCACGGCGACGGCGATTTTCGGGTCTTCAGCAGGTGCATACGCAATAAACCAGGCATGGTCGCGGTGCCTTTCGTTGATCAGCTTTTCGTTATATTTCTCGTTTTGCTTGATGCCTACCACCTGCGCGGTGCCTGTTTTAGCGGCGATCAGGTAGCCTGCATTGGCACCAATCGCCGCCGCAGTACCGCCAGGCTGGGTTACATCCATCATGCCCAGCTTGACGATTTCCAGGTTATTGGCGCTTAAACTCAACTGGTCGGCAATCGCATGCGGCAACAAATCCACCTGGTTGGTTTTGGAATTCACAGTCGCATTCACCAGGTGCGGACGGATTGATTTGCCGCTATTTGCCAGCATGGCGGTGGCATGTGCGAGCTGCATAGGCGTGACCAGGGTGTAACCCTGCCCGATACCGACAATGACGGTTTCACCCATGTACCACGGCTGTTTAAAGCGTTTTTTCTTCCAGGCCGGGGTAGGCAATAAGCCTGACAATTCGCCCTGGATATCGATATTGGTTTTTTCGCCAAACCCAAAATGACGCACGAAATCGGTCAGCCGGTCTATGCCCAGCTCCATCGCCAGGCCGTAAAAGAACGTGTCGCAGGAAACGGTAATTGCCCGGCGCATATCGACTGCACCGTGACCGGAAGGCTTCCAGTCACGGTAACGGTGACGGCTGTTCGGCAACATGAAATAGCCTGGGTCGCTGATGGCAAAAGGTGGCTGGCGTTTGCCGGATTCCAAGCCTGCCAGTGCGACAAATGGTTTGAAAGTAGAGCCCGGTGGATAAATGCCTTTGAGGCTGCGGTTGATCAGCGGTTTATCCAGTGAATTATTCAGCAGGTTCCAGTTGTCATAATCGATGCCATCTACAAACAGGTTGGCATCAAATGAAGGCATGCTGGCCATCGCCAGCACTTCGCCGGTTTTCGGTTGTATGGCAACCAGTGCGCCGCGCCGGCCAGCAAATTCATGCTCGGCGATTTCCTGCAGTTTCGCATCCATGGACAGCACGATATTGTTGCCAGAAGTGGGCGACGCACTGGAAAGCACGCGTACTGCGCGTCCATCCGCGTCAATCTCTACTTGCTGGAAACCGGTGATGCCATGCAGTTGCTCCTCATAAGCCTGCTCAACACCGGCTTTGCCGATGTGCTCGGTGCCTTTGTAGTTGGAAAGCTGGTTATTTTCCTTGAGCTGCTTGAGGTCGTTTTCGTTGATGCGGCTGATGTAGCCAATCGCATGTGTACCCAGCGTGCCGTAAGGATAGTGCCTGAACAGACGTGACTTCAGTTCCACGCCCGGAAAGCGGAAGCGGTTGACCGCAAATTTGGCCGCTTCATACTCGTTGAGATGGGTGCGGATCGGAATGCTCTCAAAGGTATGGCTTTGGCTGCGCAGTTTTTTAAAGCGTTTAAGGTCAGTCGGCGAGATTTCTACCAACTTGCCTAATTCCTCGATGGTGTCCTGCAAGCCGTCGGTTTTGGATGGCGTGATTTCAAGCGTATATACAAAAAAGTTATGCGCGAGAATGATGCCATTACGGTCCGAAATCAAGCCGCGGTTAGGCGTAATCGGCACAATCGAGATACGGTTGTTTTCTGCCAGTGTCTGGTAGTAGTCGTAGCGGTAAATCTGCAAAAAATAAAAACGGCCTGCTAAAGCCGAAAAAGCGGCAATCACCGCTAATACCAGGAAAACCAGGCGCACCCGGAACTTGTGCTGTTCGTTCTGGTGGTTCTTGAGTTCGGTGCTGTACCCCATGCGCTTATAACTTTTTCGGGCGCGATAATTCGCCAAACCACACGATCATGATTTGCCAGAGGAT